>CBFGPM010000043.1:0-33542 GCA_965650685.1 uncultured Sediminibacterium sp. | reverse complement strand
TCCTTTTCCACCATGTCTTGTTTACACATTTGTTATTAGAAGACAAACATACAAGCGTCGCAACGGATGATGTCATCAGGTTACGATTGCTTGTGAGCCACCATACATAACAAAATCTGTATAGCTCAATGATTGGCAATCGAGTTTATACAATTTTTGAGGCGAAAATCCGATTCGCCACTTGTCGAGGAAATTATCAAATTTTAATTGGGCCCGACGGGGCAATACTATTTGGTGGGAAAAGACTACTTTAAAATCCCAGTCAAATCCCATGAACTGTATAAAATTTTCAGCGATTTTTCTTCTTCGGAGAAGTTCCCAATGATCATCATAAGCTGAAGGTTTTAATTCCACCAGCGTAGCTTTACCAGTGTAGATATTCCGTACTAGAAAATCGGGTGTATATGTTTTTAGGCCACCTTTAATTCCTTCTGGCGCTTCATCCAGATTGTAATAAATGGATAAATCTTCCCGCAACCAGCAATGGGATTCTTCAACTGAAAGGATGTAGCGCAACTCCAGTATGGAATCAAGCCATTCACCTTGATATAAACAGGCGATCGAATTTTGATGGTAGGTAAATTTTGCCATGGTGTTGTTATTTTTCAGGTAACCATCCACGCATGAGAAATTCCATTTCTGCATTTGATTTGTGTGCAGTTAAATGTGGGTTACCGGTTATTCTTTTGTAGTATTCTTCATACCACTTAAATCTGTCTTTCACTGCGAGTTGCAGACAGTCATGGTAATGGGTTAGTTGTCCTGCTGATAGGATTATCTCGTCATCAAAAATGACTTTATACTGCCAATCAAGTTTCAGCGTTCGGATGTAATTGTTTGCGACCATTTGGTGCAATGCCAGGGAAGACTCGTCTTCAAATGCCCGTGGTTTGATTTCAACAAGGGTGGCTTTTTTTGTTTCGTAATTGCGGATCAAGAAATCGGGTGTGTATCTCCGATAGGCAAATTTTGGGAAATGCGTCAACTGACCTGAACCGGGATGGAAATACAGTGAAAGAGGGGAACGAATCAAGGCATGGTCTTCTAAAACTGAAATTGCAAAACGTAGTTCTGTCAGAGAGTCAAACCGGCAACCCCAACCTTTGAGAGGTTGGGGGGTGCGGTAGGTGAATTTAATGGAGCCAGTTTTCATAAGCATGTATTTGGGGTCAACGGTCGAGGTTAAGGATGTTGGCGGCTTTGATTTCGGTTACGTAGCGTTTGTGACCCTCATGATCAAGGAACGTGCGGTATTGGATCTCTCCCTCTACCATTACATGGCTTCCCTTAATGAATTGACCAGGTAGGGTTTCTGCCAGTTTGTTCCAGGCATTGATGTCATGCCATGTTGTTTTTTTTGAACTGGTACCATCTTCATTTTTAAGGAAGAAGTCAGTAGCTAATCGTAAACGACCCAATATCCTACCTGTAATGGTCAAATGTATCTCGGGGTCGTTGCCGAGATAGCCGATCAACTGAACGAAGTTTTTTGTTTTCATGATGTGTGATTTGAATTGCAAAACTTGAATTTCAAAATGAGGTAAACCGTATTTATCCATATCCGTTTCGTATAATATCCGTATCTGATACGGATATTTGATTAGATTTATGAATGGAAACAGACGCCTTACAACCCAAACGATACTGTCTTTATGTTGGCTGTGGCAAAGCACTTGATCCTAAAATGCGTAAGGATGCCAAGTTCTGTAATGAGCAATGCAAAGCAGCCCATCATAATCCCAGGCGGGCTGATACCCATCCGGATATTAAAAAGATTAATAAAATTCTTTTGAAGAATTTTTTAATACTGGGTAAGGCTCTGGGGAATAAGGAGTATGTAAAAAAGAAAAGGGAGCAGATTATCAAACAGGGATTTAACCTGGATTATTATACGCATACGCACAAGGACTTTATTTTCTGTTATCGATACGGTTACCATTTTAAAGATGAAGGTTATATCAGCATTTTTATAGGGTTCGATAGTGCAGTGTATAAATCAATGGATAGTTAGGAAAATAATTTCTGCAAGGTTTCCGCAATAGCCTGTAATAATTGTTGGTCTATTTTCTCCGCTTTTTTTCTATCCTGTTCCAATACGATAGTCCTATAATTTTTTTCTTCATCGAGTTCAAACACAAATGGAAAGTCCTCAACATAGACAGTAATGCGGTGTGTGTATCCCCATGGCTGAAATTCAGCAGGTAACATGATTTTTTTTCCATTGTACCATAAAGGAAGTTCAAAGTTTTCCGGCATGGTGTAAAAATATGTGAATGTTTAAAAGGTTTCCCCGTCATTTTATCATTTGATTTTCCAACCCTTATCTTCGGCAGATGGAACAGAAAGAATTGATATTGTCGACTCTTGCACAGATGGCTAAGGGATCTACTCAACCTAGTTTATACCAATTTATTCCACGTGAATTGATTTTGCGTTTACCGATTGACTGGTCAGCCATCTATTTCTGTCTTAGCCTATTGGAAGAGGAAGGTGCAGTACGGATCTTTCATGCAGACACGATACGATTTTCTATCACTCAAAAAAGAATTGATACTGCTAAGAAATTTCAGGGGCAGGATATTTCGCATTCGTAATAATCGTTTATTTCTGACTGGTGTATAATCGTATGCCAAAGCTTTTTTTGTTCAATGTAATTTGGCAGGATGAATAAAGCTATCAATGATCATCATGTGCAAGTTGGTTTAGTCATCAAAGAATACAGGGAGGAACACGAGTTGTCCTTATCTACGTTTGCACATTTATGTGATGTACGAGTAGATATGCTAAAACGTATTGAAAAAGGGAGGTGAATTTCCGACTTACCACCCTAGTCAAATTTATGAGGGTGATGGGCAAGGTGCCGTTTCCAAGAAAAGAAAAAAGCTAAAAAATTGATATTTTATAGCTTTTTTATCCTATCCATAAGGTGGGTGAAAGATTTACGTTTCTTTATCTCTAAGAGCGTGCCGAAATGATAAGTAGTTTGATTTGTATCATACTATTCAAATTGAGAATAAATCAAAACATATTTTTGGTGTAATGATTGTACCGTTTGGGTTAGAAACAAAACTTATACTCAATTTAGTATTCCTGGCCTTAGATTGATGGGTAAAACAAAGAAGCTCTATAGAATTCAGAACCGTGAATGAAGCCATGTATTGCCAATTAATTAATTTTTAAACTATTAAATATTCATTTAAATCATAGTTTGATGAATTGCTAAGCATAGAACTAAAATTTTAAACTCCATTTGTAAAAAGAAACTATACATTTGTTTAGGCAAGTTTATGAAAAAGTTTATCACATTTATAGTAGCAATTTTATTTCTGAGTACTTCCTCAGGGGCTACTATACGCATGCATTATTGTATGGGTAAACTTGCTGACTGGGGTTTAATGTATAGAGATTCTACGAAATGCGAAAATTGTGGGATGGAGGAATCCGATACAAAAGATAATGGCTGTTGTAAAGATGAAAACAAGTTTATAAAGAACGTTTCAGAACAAAAAGCTACTGAATCAGTCTCAATTAATTTTACACTCACAATTCTTGACTTACCGCTATCCCTTTTTTCATTATCGGATATTTTCTATGTCTCTTCAATTGAAGAGTATCCAATAAGTCATGCCCCACCCCGAAGTAGCAAGACAGCAGTATACCTTCTTAACAGAACTATCCTCATTTAATTTCATATTGACTTAGCAGTGCCAGACAACTAAAATTGTCAGGCTATAGGCGTTTCTTTTTGCCGTATAATGTTATGCAACAATAAAATCATGAAAAAATGAAAGCAATTAAAATGCTAATGGTGGCAGTGCTGCCTATCTTATCTTTTTCAGTCTTTGCTCAGGTTTCAACAATACAAAAAAACAAAAATAAACAAGCTGTTGAAAAAACCTATATATGTCCAATGCATCCTGATGTGATTATGGACAAATCTGGAAAATGCCCTAAATGTGGTAGGAACCTTACTCCTAAAGAAAAAATGAAAATGGAGGTAGTTGGTCTTTATGAATGCCCTGCACACCCAGCTATTACAAGAGATAAACCCGGCAAATGTTCTGTATGTGGTTCTAAAATGAATCTTTCACCCAAGGAAAAAATGAAAATGGAGGTAATGAAAACCTATACCTGTCCGATGCACCCCGATGTGGCAAGTGATGAGTCAGGTAAGTGCCCGAAATGCGGAATGGATTTAAAAGGAGAGGAGCAATCTGTTCAAACATATTCATGTTTTAATCACCCGGACATAACTAGTGACAAGCCAGGTAAGTGTTCAAAATGTGGAACCTCATTGACACTTTCTCCAAAAGAGAAAATGAAAATGGAAGTGATGAAAATATATTCTTGCCCCATGCATTCGGATGTCACCAGCAATAAACCTGGTAAATGCACTAAATGTGGCATGGATTTAAAAAAGAGGTCAAACTAATGCTTCTACATTGCTTCAAATATTAATATCAAATTATGGTTCAAAAATTAATTGAACTGGCTTTGCGTAACCGGGTGATTATTCTGCTATTAGCGGGAGGATTATTTGCTTATGGAATTTACGCTGTGAAACAGAATCCGATTGATGCTATTCCAGATTTAAGTGAAAATCAGGTGATCGTATTTACTGAATGGATGGGGCGCAGTCCACAGGTTATAGAAGACCAGGTAACCTATCCATTGGTCAGCAACTTGCAGGGTATACCCAAAATCAAGAATATTCGGGGTTCATCCATGTTTGGGATGAGTTTTGTATATGTTATTTTCGAAGACAATGTTGATATATACTGGGCGAGAACCCGTGTACTCGAAAGACTCAACTTTGCACAACGTCTTCTGCCGCAAAATGTAACACCTACACTGGGTCCTGATGGAACAGGCGTGGGACATATTTTCTGGTATCACCTTAATGCTCCTAAGATGGATCTGGGAGAACAAAGAGCACTTCAAGACTGGTACATCAAATTTGCTTTACAAACAGTACCCGGTGTGGCAGAAGTCGCATCTTTTGGTGGTTTTGAAAAGCAATATCAATTAGTAGTTGATCCCATAAAGCTGCAGTATTACAACATTTCGTTGATGGATGTGATGAATAAAGTAAAAGCCAATAATAATGATGTAGGGGGACGCAAATTTGAAATGGCGGATATGGCTTACATTATCAGGGGCTTAGGCTACATAAAGAATAAAAATGATATTGAAAATGTTGCACTTGCCAATTACAATGGTATACCTGTAAGAGTTAAGGACATTGGTTCTGTTCAAATGGGAGGTGATTTGCGTCTGGGAATTTTTGATATGGACGGCAAAGGAGAAGTGGTAGGTGGTATAGTGGTAATGCGATACAATGAAAATGCCAATAAGGTCATTGAGTCTATAAAAGCTCGGATGAAGGAGGTTGAAAAGGGATTACCGGAAGGTGTAACGTTCCAAACTTCATATGACCGCAGTACACTGATTCAAGAAGCTATTGATTCAGTAAAAGGAACATTAGTTGAAGAAATGATTGTCGTCTCATTGGTAGTGCTCATATTTCTATTCCATTGGCGCAGTGCTGTGATTATACTGATTCAATTACCTATTTCAGTTGCAGCTGGGTTTATTTTCCTTGAAATGTTTGGTATTTCATCCAATATTATGTCATTGACGGGAATCGCGCTTGCTATTGGTGTAGTAGTTGATGATGGCATTGTAATGGTGGAAAATGCGTACAGACATATTAGCGAGGCACAGGCTAAAAAAATTAAATTATCCGACAAATCGTAAATATGGCAAAGTGGTTCAAAAGAAATAAAGATCCCTTAACAATAGAGGAAAGAAATGAGATTATTGAAAGATCTTCAAAACAAGTTGGTCCCGGCGTATTTTATTCTACCATTATCGTAGTCGCTTCTTTTCTTCCTGTATTTCTGCTTACAGGTATGGAAGGAAAACTTTTTCATCCCCTAGCATGGACAAAGACCTTTATCCTACTAATTGATGCGGTATTGGCTATAACATTAACTCCGGTTCTAATTTCCTTTTTTCTAAAAGGACGACTAAAACCAGAAGATTCAAATCCAATAACAAAAACACTGGAAAAAATTTATACACCCATTCTAAAATGGTGTTTAAAATGGAGAAAAACTACTATAGGGCTTAATATTCTGGCATTAGCTATGGGAGTAATCATGATGACTCGTCTTGGTTCGGAATTTATGCCGCCATTGGATGAGGGATCATTGTTATTTATGCCGGTAACTCTTCCAGACGTATCCAATTCTGAAGCAAAACGATTATTGCAGGTTCAGGATAAGCTGATTCGCTCTGTTCCCGAAGTTTCACATGTTCTGGGTAAAGCAGGAAGAGCCAATACAGCAACAGATAATTCTCCGATAAGCATGATTGAAACCATCATTTTACTTAAACCTAAAAATGAATGGAGAGAAGGGCTAACCAAAGATGATATTATAAATGAGCTCAATTCAAAAATGCAAATTCCTGGGGTTACAAATGGATGGACACAGCCCATCATTAATCGTATTAACATGCTTTCAACTGGTATAAGAACCGATGTCGGGTTAAAAGTATATGGACAAAACCTGGACAGTATTTATGCATTTGCTCAAACTATTAAACGGCAGTTGGAGGGAATTGATGGAGTAAAGGATTTATATGTGGAGCCTATTACGGGCGGAAAATACATTGATATTGTAGTTAAACGTGATGAAATCGGTCGGTATGGACTGAGTGTTGATGATGTCAATACCGTAATTGAGAGTGCATTAGGAGGTATGAAACTTACTACCACTATTGAAGGCCGTCAGCGATTTTCCGTAAATGCCAGATACGGGCAAGATTTTCGAAATAATATTCAAGCATTAAAGCGACTTCAGGTACAGACAATGGATTTTGGTCCTATACCATTAGAAGCTGTTGCAGACATTAAACTAAGTGACGGCCCACCGATGATTAATTCAGAAAATGCGATGCTTAGGGGTACAGTACTATTCAATGTTAGAGAAAGAGATTTAGGCAGTACAGTAAAAGAGGCACAAGAACGATTGAATCGAATGATCACTAAACTTCCAAAAGGATACTTTCTAGAATGGAGCGGGCAGTGGGAAAATCAAATCAGGGCTAATCAAACTTTAAAAATGATCATGCCGATTGTACTCATTATCATTTTCATGGTATTATATTTTACATATCATTCTTTTAAAGAAGCTGTTATCACCATGATAACCGTGCCATTTGCATTAATTGGCGGTGTTTTCATGGTCTATTTTTATGGCATTAATCTGTCTGTAGCTGTCGCTGTGGGCTTTATTGCTTTATTTGGAATGGCCATAGAAACGGCTATGTTAATGACGATCTATCTAAATGAAGCCATGAACAATATGGTTGCTCAACATGGTAATTCTAAATCAACATTAACACCCGCAATTATCCGAGACTATGTGATTGAAGGTTCCGCCAAAAGGTTGCGCCCTAAACTCATGACTGTTTCAGTTGGACTATTTGGGTTGATCCCTATTCTTTGGGCGACAGGAGTTGGTAGTGATATTATGCGACCCATCACCATTCCATTGATTGGTGGTACAATCTCATCCACTATTTATGTGTTACTCATTACTCCTGTCATTTTTGAAATGATTAAAGAAAGAGAACTAAAACGTAACGGTAAAATTGAATTAATCGATGTTAAAGAATAAATTAATACTGACCTTCTTTGGTTTGACAGGTTTTGTATATGGCAATGGGCAAATCCTGAAGCTGGATACAATCATTGATAGCATTAAAACAAAGCATCCTGTAGTGAAGATGTATGATCATGAAATCCGTTCTATGGATGAAGCGGCAAAAGGTGCAAGAAGCTGGATGCCTCCTCAAATTGGCATTGGTCAATTTATGACACCATATGATGTTCGACTTTGGCATAGGGAGGGCGATATGCCTGGTATGGGATCTGTGATGATTTCTGGTGAGCAAATGCTTCCGAATAGAAAAAAATTAGATGCAGATGAGAGGTACATGAAAGCTATGTCGTCAGTTGAGAAAGAAAAAAAGAATGCAACACTGAATGAATTAGTGAATGATGCTAAACAGTTCTATTATGATTGGATTATCCTGAAAAAGAAATTATTGATCCTGGAAGAGAATGAAAAGATATTGGACTTCATGATCAAAAATGCAGAAATACGTTATAAAAACGGTCTTGAAAAGATAAGTGCCTATTATAAAGCAAAAGCTGCTTTAGGAGAAGTGAAAAATATGCAATTAATGTTTGAAAGCGACATTAAAGAAAAACGTATTCGCATCAATTCGCTTATGGGTAGAAATGCCATGACAGATTTCGATATTGATACCACTTACTTCTTGAATAGTTATGAAGCTCTTGTTTTTGATAGCACTCTTTTTTATACTAACCGTAGTGACCTAAAATCATTGGATAGAGAGATTGATCTTACTGTTCTAAAACAGGAAACAGAGCGTACTGCCCTTAAACCTCAATTTGGTATTCGTTATGATAATATGATTGGATTTGGAGGACAGCCATTACAGTATACTATTATGGGGATGGTTCGTATTCCGATGGCTAAATGGTCTTCTAAAATGAATAAAGCCAATATTGAAAGCTTAAAATGGAAAAGTAATGCCATTCAGTCACAGAAAGAAATGATGGTGAATGAATACAGTGGGATGGCTTATGGTATGCGTAACGAACTGGGGTTAAAGAAAAAGCAATTAAAACTTTTTGAAAGTCAGATAATCCCTGCATTGCGTAATAATTACAGGACAATGCAACTCGGTTATGAGCAGAATACAGAAGAGTTATTCATGTTATATGATGCATGGGAAATTCTAAACATGAAACAGTTAGAATTATTAGAGTTACTAAGTCAGGCATTGAAACTTCAGGTGACAATTGAAAGAATTATTGAAAAAAACTAAACCAATCTGAATGCAAAGAAGAAAATTCATACAACTGTCTGGGATTAGTACCGGTAGCCTAATAACAAGTGGATCTTTAGCTGGATTTTTTATGGCTGGTTCAGGGTGCAGAAAAGAACATCACAACGGGCTAATGACAAAACCTGTTATGGTTACTGAGAATGATTTTTCACAAATGCTTACCAACCCATTACAGTCTGGTGCCAATCAGACACTCACAGCACAAACTACAACTGTAAATATTAGGGGGGCTAATATTCCTGTCTTGGGCTATCAACCTAATGGGATGCTTGGTCCGTCATTCAGGGTAAACAGGGGAGATGTTGTAAATATTTTGCTCCAGAATAATTTATCTGAACATACCAATATTCACTGGCATGGTTTAAAAGTACCTGCATTAATGGATGGACACCCAGATCAATTAGCAAATGCAGGTGGTACTTTCCGCTATCAGTTTACTGTGAATCAGAGAGCCGGATTGACATGGTATCATCCACACCCTCATTTTAAGACAGGTAAACAGGTATTTCAGGGCTTAGCAGGCTTGTTTATTATTAATGATCTGGAAGAAACAACTTTAAATCTACCATCGGGTCGTTTTGAGATTCCATTGGTTATACAAGATAAACGATTAACCAATCAGGGGATAACATATAATCCTACTGCAGAAGAAGTTATGTCGGGCTATATGGGTGAGTCTGTATTGGTAAACGGTATTTATTCACCTTATACTGAAGTATCAACCCGTTATTACAGACTTCGTATTTTGAATGGCTCAAACGCACGTTTGTATAATCTCGCATTCAGTAATAATGCCGATATGATAATTATTGGTAATGATGGTGGTTTATTGAAAAATCCTGTAACAGTAAAGGAGATTTTATTGGCTCCAGGCGAAAGGCTGGATGTTTTAGTAAGTTTTAATGGTTTGTCTATCGGTACAGAGCTATTCTTACTAAGTAAAGAATTTGCTAACGCTGGAGATGCGCAAGGGAAGCAGTCATTTAAGATCATGAAGTTTAAAGTTACTGCTACTGTCACAGATTCTTTCACTGTACCCACAAAACTTTCAATGATCGATAGTTTGCCAGCCTCTTCATCAGTCAGGAGCAGAACATTTGATATATCTAATCCGATGGAACATCATGGATATCCTATGAATGATGGTATGAGGATGCGTCATCGCATTAATAGTAAGCTTTTTGATAGCAGTCGCATTGATGAAAGCATTAAATCCAATACGAATGAGATATGGGTCTTCGATAATAGTAAAGGAGATGAGCCTCATCCTATGCATTTACACGGAGTTTTTTTCCAGGTACTTCAAAGAACAGGTGGCAGGGGGAGTCTGATAGCATCTGAAACCGGCTGGAAGGACACAGTACTGGTAATGCCTGGGGAGACGGTTCAAATAATCATTCCGTTCGAAAGTAATTTAGGAAAATTTGTTTTCCATTGCCATAATCTTGAACATGAAGATGATGGCATGATGTTACAATATGAATTGATATAAGCTGTATATATGATGAAGAAATTATTTTTTATACAAGTTCTGGTATTCTTTTTGGTTGCCTGTGAAAATAAAAATACACATAGTGATCACCAAGCTGTTTCTAAGGAAACGTATACCTGTCCTATGCCAGAGGATTCTATATTTAGTGATAAACCTGGTACATGTATCAAGTGTGGAATGGATTTGGTAAAAATGGAGGAAAATCATCAGCCAGAGAAAAATGCTACCTATACCTGCCCCATGCACCCTTCGGTCATTAAAGATCAACCGGGAGCTTGCCCTATTTGCGGGATGGATTTAATTAAAAAAGAAAACAATAATAAAAAAGACGAAAATATTGAATTGAATGCTCTACTCCAACCAACCAATGAACTGGTAATATCGTCTATTCCTGTTATTGGTCTTGAGTTCAGCAGTGAGCAAATAGAACTAAACGCATTAGGTAATATCGCCTACGATACAAGAATGATCGGGGGAATTTCTGCCAAGGTGTCGGGAAGAATCGAAAAACTTTATGTACGCTATAAATACCAGAAAGTTACTAACGGACAGCGTATCATGGATATTTATAGTCCTGAATTACTCACTGCACAGCAGAATCTTTTGTTTCTCTTAAAGAATGATCCTGAAAATTCGACTTTATTAGAAGCGGCAAAAGAAAAACTTTTATTACTCGGAATGAGCAATAAACAGGTAATGGAGTTGATTCAATTGGGTAAACCCTTATTCACGATTTCGGTTATCAGTAATTACAGTGGGCATATTCATGAAACCATTAATGTTGATAAAATGAACATAGTAAATGATAATATGGGAAAAATTTCTCAACAAACCGAAGCGCTCGCATTAAAAGAAGGGATGTATGTACAGAAAGGTCAGTCAGTGTTTACAGTCTTTAATCCCGATAAAGCATGGGCGATATTAAATATATATGGCGAAAATCAATCCTTTGTAAAAAAAGGTAATGCTGTAAGGATTATTCCTGAAACAGCTAGGCAGAAAGACTTTAAAGCTACCATTGATTTCGTTGAGCCATTTTATCGCAAAGAAAGTAAGACCCAGACTGTAAGAGTTGGCTTCAATAATAGCAGTTTAAGAATACCTATTGGTAGTCAGGTTCAGGCAGTAATCTTTGGAAATACTATAAAAGGTTATTGGTTACCCAAAGACGCAGTGCTCTCATTAGGATTAGAAAAAGTGGTTTTCCAAAAAACAGCCGAGGGCTTTAGAGCAAAGAAAGTAATTACAGGGGTTGTTCTGGAGAAACAGATACAGATACTCAAAGGATTGACAATGAAAGATTCAGTTGCAGCAAATGCTCAATTTCTTATGGACAGTGAAAGTTTTATAAAAATAAAAAACTAAGTATGCGGTATATCATCTTTATACTAGTATTCATAATACTCGTTTCGTCTTGCAAGAATACAATAAAGGAACCTATCGATCCTGATACATATTATACCTGTTCAATGGATCCTCAGGTTGTTGAGTATAAACCTGGTAAATGTCCTATTTGTAAAATGGACTTAACACCAGTAAAAAAAAGAAAGGGAGAAAGTCAAGATGAGCTGGAACTGAGTGAACAGCAGATTCAATTAGGGAACATTTTAGTGGATACTATCCGAAATGGGACAATTAATGATCAGTTAATTTTAACTGCTTCATTGAATTTTGATCAATCGAAGCTATATGCTGTTAGTTCCAGGGTTATGGGAAGAGTTGAAAAACTTTATTTCAAGAACCTTGGTGAATACGTCAAAAAAGGGTCGCCACTTTATGAAATGTACAGTGAAGATTTGAATAATGCAAAACAGGAATACCTACTTGCAATAGATAAGAAAAATGCTTTTTCAAGTCAGGCCATTATTGATTTTGATCAATTAATTCAGGGTGCGAAAAATAAATTACTTCTTTGGGGCTTGACCGAAATGCAACTTAGTGAGCTGGCCAATACCAGGAAAGCAAGCCCGATAACTACCTACTATAGCACTGCGGGCGGCTATATTACCCAGCTTGATATCCGGGAAGGCGATTATGTAATGGAAGGTGGTACAATTGTAAAACTTGCGGATCTTTCAACATTATGGGTAGAGGCACAGGTATATAGCTCGCAATTAGCTGATCTGCAGGAGAACAGTATGGTTACTGTTCAACTTCCGGATTTTAATAATAAGGAAATAAAAGGGAAACTTGAATTTGTAAATCCTGAAATCAATCAGGCTACAAGAATTAATCTTGTGCGCATTCCTATTCCGAATCCCGGTAATTATTTGAAGCCTGGTATGTCGGCTTATGTATTGTTAAAAAGTCCTAGAAGAAAGTCCCTTAGTTTACCTATTGATGCAGTAATAAGAGACGGCAAAGGGGCAACTGTATGGGTACAGACTGGTAAGAATACATTTAAAAATTTAATGGTACAGACGGGGTTGGAGAGTGATGATCGTATAGAAATAATATCCGGTTTGAGCGAAGGGGATATTGTTGTATTGAAAGGGGCTTATTTGCTTCACAGCGAATATATTTTCAAGAAAGGAGCCAATCCGATGGAGGGAATGAAAATGTAAAGCTGATATTTTTTTAAAAAGCAATAGCAACCTTTCTTTTAATTTATCCGTACCAAATGATGGCGATTTGCAAAAGATATACGTATCAAAATAAGTATTAAATATCGTATATGCGAAATAGAGATGATTCCTTCTTTTCATGTAAAATACGTTTAGCCGCTAAACGATATCAAGTGCCTAACTGTCTTCCTAATTGGCCTAAATTTGAATGCTTGCTTAATACTAAAATGCCATTAAGAAAAATCAATTATGCGAAGTCTATTAATAAAAATCCTCCCTCTTTCGATATTTCATCAAACGAACTCTAATAAATGTTCAATTGGGCTATAATAATCTAAATATTCAAACAGATTTATATACAATTCATATGCAGAAGCTATCTTTATGCTTGGCTTTCTTAACCGGGGTCAATCCAATTTTTACCAATACCGTTACCTTTGTAGTAATGACGGTAAGCATTGTTGTAGCTTTATTAAGCGTTCTTAACAAACGAAAATAAAATCTGCCTACCTTGGTGCTGTATTTAATTTACCCATGAGTACCATTACCATTCTTGCGGATTTATTAATGATTTACATGAGTGTACTAATGTTACTAACTATGTTATAATGGCAACTGTAAAATCAATATGGCAATTTTTCTGGAAAATCTTTAAGGCGCTCTTTGTAAGGAAAAAGGATTGCTGTAAATGATATATTTTACTGTTAAAAACTACCGATGAAAAGCAAGCTCTCCCCAATCATCGTTCAATACAAGAGAAATGAACAATCTGTTCACAACAGATGATTCATTAATATTGAAGAACGGTTAAAATTATTTCGTCCTAACTTAGTTCTAAAAAATATAACAATACGCCAAGTAAACAATTGAAGAGATAAAATGAATAATAATACTAACGGCAAATAATTGTATAACTCAAGCACAATAACTATTTGCTTATGGAATATTCACAGCTTGACTAGTATTCAATTTTAATAGAGTAACTGGTTTCAAAACATTCGTTTAAGCTAACACATCTTTTCATGATAAAATTTAGCAGGCTTGCAAAAATTCAAACTTCATATCTCCGGGGGCATGGCGGTCTATATAGGTCGTCAGGTGCTGACAAAAATGCATGCACACCATGCCCTTGAAATTGTAATGTCATTCCAGAAATCTTTCTTGATTTCAAAAAATGGAACTGAATTTGAAAAAAGTGATTGCAGCATTATAGCTGCCGACTTGCCACATCAATTTATCGGTAAGGATGATTTTTATATTTTCATTTATTTGGATGCTGAATTGAATTACACTCATAGGCTGGAAGCATCCATGCATCTGGAAAAACAAGGATTGGTTCATTACTTTGGTAGTGAAATTGATGCTGTAAGAACTGAATTTATCAATTGGTTTAATTCAGCATCAAATGAAGAGGAAAATGTACATAGTCTAATTGGCTTGCTGGTTGAAAAGCTAACGGGCAGCGAAAACTCAGTTAATCAAATTGATGAAAGAATTAAACAATCAATAGCGTTTCTTCATTCAAACTTGAATGAAGAAATAAGTTTGGCAAATATCGCTTCTAAAGTGCATCTTTCTGAAAGCCGCTTTGCCCATTTATTTAAGGAGCAAACCGGTATCCCATTTCGTAAATACATACTTTGGTGCCGGATGCAGGCAGCATTACAAGAAGTAATGAAAGGGCAATCGTTTACCAATGCAGCATATGGCGGGGGTTTTTCAGATGTAGCCCATCTTAGCCGCACATTTACAGAAATGTTTGGAGTTTCGCCTTCAGAAGTTCTTAAATAATAGCAGGTTTATTCAAGTCTTTTACTTTTCGGTAAAGCATTTTTGCACTCTAAAAATGTTTTGCATGAAGAAAGTATTTCAGTTTGGAATTTATCCTGCCATCATGTTGTCAGCTTCCGCCTTTATTTTGTATGGAATCCGATCAGGGTACAACCAATATCTTGTAACTGTACCTGTCATTACTCTTACAGGTATATTAATTTTAGTATTGGAACAATGGATGCCTTATGAAAAGAATTGGGTAGGTGGTAAAGATGACTGGAACCTTGACCTTACTTACTACATCATTAATTACAGTATAAAACTTATTGCTCAATTTCTTTTTATATGGCTGGCGGAAAGTATTAGCTTTTTGTCGTGGTTTCCGATGCAATTGCCATTTTGGATGCAGGTTATAATTGCTCTTACAATTATTGACTTCTTTCTTTTCCTGGTGCACTGGCAGAGTCATAAATACCAATTTTTATGGAAGCTTCATGCTGTTCACCATAGTTCGGAGCGATTGTACTTTTTGAATGGTGAAAAACGTCATGCATTGCACCAGGTTATAGAGGGAACACCTGGCATTATTCTTTGCCTTGTAATCGGTACTCCGCAACCGGTGGTAGTGGCGGCGCTGGCAATTCTGGCTATAAATATGTTTATGCAGCATACCAATCTTGATTACAAAGCAGGTATTTTGAAAAAAATCTTTTGTGTGGCAGAGTTGCATCGCTGGCATCACCGTGCAGATTATAAAGATGCGCAGGTTAACTACGACGCATGGCTTACTATTTGGGACCGTATCTTTAATACAGCTTATAATAGTCCGAAAATGAACATAGAGTTAGGTGCTATCGGTATTGCTGAGGAAAAGAACTTTCCCAAAAACTACTGGAAACAATTTCTCTACCCTTTCAATAAGAAGATTCGGCAAAATTCAAAAACCATATTACTGATTGGAGGTATGTTGTTTATGAATGAAATTGCATTTTCTCAAACGGATGCAGATGCTATTGCCGGCAACTGGCAGCTTCAGGATGGTAGTAAAAAGATAAGCGTTGTTGAAGAAAATGGCAAATACGTTGGTAAAATATATTGGGTAAAAGACCCGTCAAAGAAAACTGAAATTGGCCGAAAAGTTTTGTGGGATTTGGAATACGATGCTGATGACAAAGAGTGGAAAGGTGGCAAAATCCAGTTACCTGATATGGGACATTCTGCAAGCTGTTATATTAAACTCAAAGATGCAAATACTGCTATTGTTTCGGGTTACCATGGCATGAGGCTATTTGGTAAAACCAAGACCATTACTAGGGTGAACTAATGGGTCAAATAGTGTATTTTGCTGTTTTAAGCAGCATATGAACAATAACTTGGCCCTACTTATACGGCAATATAAAGAAGATAATCAGTCTGTATACAACACCTGGTTCATCAATAATGAGGAACGGCTGAAGGCTTTTCGTTCCATCCGTCGTGGTGTTATGCAGGTAATTGATGATATTAAGAGCAAAAAATTTCCTGCTGATTTTAAAGGGTCTTCGTTAGAGTTTGTGCTTACCTGCATTACAGAGCAAAAGCAGGTATTTGAAGGAGCTTCCCATCCATTTTACTGGAAACCCAAGTTGAGGATTCCTGATATTTATGAGAATGAAAACAATAAACAGGCATTCGGACAATTCTTAGAAAATTGTTTGAATGCAAAGACTGAAGAACAGCTTCTTAAAGAAATCATAAGACTGGATGGTTTAAAAATTAAAGGCCTTGGTCCTGCTGTCGCGAGTATCCTTTATTTTCTCCACCCAACCATTATTCCTCCATTTAACACTGCTATTATTAATGGATTCAATTTCCTATACAAAGACAAAAAGAAATTAGGTAGCTGGAGTGAATACCTGAAGCTGAGAGAAGTAATGATTGATGCCAATAATCAGTATCGTTCAGAACTTTCATCCGATTTAGGCGCTATTGCTGGTCTGTTATTTGAAATAGGAACCCAAAAATTGATACTGGGTGCAGATGCATATTTATCCGAGCCTGAACGAAAGAAATTGGAAAAACTAATTGAAAAAAGACAGGAAAGTGTGCAGCAGGAAAAGGACGAAGAAAATCTGCATACAGAAATGCAATATCATTTATTGAAAATAGGCAATGCCTTGGGCTATGATGTGATTGCCGCTTCTAATGACAGATCAAAATCACACTGTGGGAACAGTTTTTCATTTATGAGCTTACAACAATTCCCCGATATCCAATTGGAGAAAGATACATTGAATACTGTAAAACTAATAGATGTGCTGTGGTTTCAAAAGGGAACAAATAATGTAATTGCTGCTTTTGAAGTGGAAAAAAGCACCAGTATTTATTCAGGCATTTTAAGGTTGACAGATTTGAGTTATACAATTGCAGATGGTGATGAAGTGTTCTATCTGATTGTGCCTGATAAGAGAGAAAAAGATGTTTGCCTTCAACTTTCCCGTCCTGCAATTAAACAAAACAATGTAGTAATTAAATACATCCTTTTTTCTGAATTACGTAGTCATTGCAATGCACTGTGCAAGTTTGGCGAGAGTCATCATATTATGGAGAAGATAGCGAAGGCAGTATAAAAAGCGGCAGTTAATGCAACTGCCGCTTTTCGTTTAAAATTTTGCTCCAACAGATATAAAGAATGTTCTTCCGTCAGCCGGTAAAGCAGCTGGTCCCGGATAACCACCTGCTCTGCGGGTGAAATATCTTTCGTTAAATAAATTATTTGCTCCTGCTTTTAGGTTTAGCCCTTTTGAAAATTTATAAGTTGCTGTTAAATCAGTTACAGTATAAGACGGTATTAAACCATTGTTGCCATTTGCCGAAGGTGTAACTGTATTATTGGCATCGCTAAAGGTTTCTCCTACATTGCTCATCTGTACAGTTAATAAAAAGCCTTTGTAACCGCCTGTTATTCCGCTACGGAAAATATTCGTGGGTGCATTCTCCACTTTCTTACCTTTTGTACTGGCATCTTTATGGTTGCCACTGTATTTAGCATCTGTATATCCGTAAGATCCAAAAATAATTAAATCTGCATCCTTGTTTTTTCCGAATGCCCTGAAAGGATTAAATTCTACATACCCCTCAAACCCTTTGCTGGTACTGCTGCCAACATTAGTAATAAGCCGGTATGAAGGTGTTCCGCTAACAGTAATTGTCCCTACACGGTTATCATACTGTAAGTAAAATCCACTTATATCAAACTGAAGAAAATCTTTCACTTTACCACGGTAGCCTAAATCAATATTGTATCCCTTTGCATCTTTCAAATCTGCGTCAACCACATCGGTTGTAGGTGGAGCTTGCAAATTTGCAAACTGAATAGGGCGATAAGCCTGGGAAAAATTTGCATATACCTCAGTAGATCTGGTAACATGGTACTCCGTTCCCACACCAGCGAGAATAAAACTTCTATCTCTTGTAATATTTTGTAAGATTATTTCTGTACCCCCTGTTGTATATCCATTTCGCCCGGAAGATGAACCTTCCAGCCATTCATATCTTATTCCGGGTATTATCAAAAACTTATCGCTTATGCGAAAAATATTTTCTGCAAATGCAGCTGTGTTTCTGGACTTAAAAATAATATCACGGGGATAATTACCGGTTATGGTAACATCATATCCTGTACCTGTTGTTCCTTTACCGTCGGCTTGCCTGGTGGTAGTGCCGGTATATAAACGGATACCAGCAGATAAAGTATTTTTCATTTTACCAAGTCTATAATCAGTAATGATACGACTCTCCAGACCATAATTCCTATATTGGTCAAGATTCACTACTCTGTTGTTGTAGCTAAGTGTTGCAGGGTTAATACTGTCTTTGGTAGTGATGGATTGTAAAAATCCAACACTGTTTCGGTCTCCGATGGTACCAAATAATTTGGTATTCCAGCGGGTGTTTTCATTTATTTGAAAGTTTGCGATTAATGCAGGGGTTGTCCAGGTTATATCAAACCAATTCCGGCTGCGGAAACTTTGTTGGGCATCCTGCTTTATTTGTTCATCTGTTAAACCACCTGGTTGCTGGCTGCGGATATGCGAACGCATTACTTCAGCCGTTAATGAAAATTTTGTTGTGAAATTATAGGTTACAGTACCATAACCAGCATTTGTAAAATAGCGGCTGTTTTCTCTCCATCCGTCTCCATTACGATGGTCGAAAAATGTATAATAATGAACTTTCCCTTTCTTGCCGCCTATTGCATTATAGCTGTTGAATAGGCCATTGCTTCCAATTGTTTGCTGTGTCTCAAATTCAAAAGATTTGTTCACTTCGCTGCCATTTCTGAGAATGTAATTTACCAATCCGCCAAATTGTGGTCCATATTGCAAAGAACCATGCCCCCTTACAATTTCTATTCGTTGTACAGCCTGTAGCTGTGGATTATAGTATGCTTCGGGATAACCAAAAGGATCCGCAGCAATATCATATCCGTTTTGACGCACATTAAACTCCCAACTGCGGTTGGGACTTAATCCACGAGCAGCAATACCAATCTGAATTCCGCTGGGGTCGCTTTCCCAGATATGAATTCCGGGTACTTTTGCCAATACCTGCCGCATGTTATTTGTTACTACATTACCCTGCACATTATCCAGCACAATCAGTGTATTCTTTTTGCCTGCATAAATATTTGTGCCAACAATTTCCGGCATTTGCTGATAATCGCTTTTGCTGTTTCTTCCCACTACGGTCACATCGGGCAAGCTTTTTATGAGTAGTGTATCAATCTTTCCTTTTTTGGGTTGCCCGGTAGCTACATTTAATACCAATATCATTAAACACAAAACAAGCGCTCTTTTACTCATAAGTATGATTTTGAATTGCAAAATTGCAGATGCCTTGTATAATACCACTTATGTAAAAGGGAAATAGAGTTATGCAATGCGGAAATAGTTAGGTTTTAGTCAATAAATAGCAGACAGGCAACCTATTTTTCATTTAACTTATACTATTAAAATCATGCGGCTGTTATTATATGATAGTAATTCGGTGATTCAGTAATTTTAGTTGAGTGGCGTGAGGCTATCAGGAAAAAAGGGGTAAAAACACGTTTAGCTGACGTAAATGCTACATTTTCAACGGGAAAGCCAAGCAAGAATAGCTGTAAGTGGTAGCAAAATTTTATAAAAATTGTCTATAATTTTACAAATTTGCTAAACCATTCTGCCATATCTTCGTCTTTAAAAGGAGTAGAGGTTCGCTAAAAACTCTTATTTTAGCCATCATAAATGAAACGGAGTTTATCCATAAAACTGAAAGCGCTGTTCCTGCTGGTTGTATTTGCGACAAATACGGCAGTGGGTTTTGCCTGTGCTATAGGTGTAGATATGGGTTTTAATTCTTCCTCTCATCATAACCAAACTGAAGCGTCTGCAGAAGTGCATATTCACAAGGATCGGAAAAACCATGTTCATGAAAAGGAAACAGCAACAGTAACAAATCATGTTCATGAAAATGGCATTAATCACCAACATGATAGTGAGCCCACAACACTAATTCCCGTTGATGGCAACAACTTACTTACAAAAGAGGATGGCGGATGTTGCACCAATGAAGTACTCGAGTTTCAAGATTTGGATAAAAATATTTCCGTAAATACTACTGGTATCTATATACCGGTATTTGTGGCAATTCTTAGTACTTATTTTAATATTGATTTCTCAGCGGCTGTCAAGGATTTTCCTGTCCATTATAAGGTTCGTTTTTACTACCCCCCACCGACTGACATACGCATAGCGATGCAGCGTTTCCAGATTTGATTATGGTAAAACAGGTGAAGCTTTTTGCTTCATCCAACTTCATTTGCGTTTCGCAATATGAGGCTATTTGTTTTACCGTAATCAATTTTTATGTTCAGATATAGTATCATCGTTTTTCTTACAGGTTTCATCAGTTTTTCAGCATCGGCACAGCAGGTGCTCACAGAAGATGAAGCTGTGTCTAAGGCATTGGCTAATAACAAGAATATCCAAGCTGCATCACTGCAAGTAAAACAACAGCAGCAGTTACTGAAATCAGCCATCAATCTTCCTAATCCCGAGTTCTTTTGGGAAAGCCCTACAGGTAACTTTTATACCGGTAGCATTACGCAGTCGTTTGAATTCCCCACCGTGTACAGTAATCAGTACCGTTTGCAAAAGCAGCAAATTGGTGTGGCGCAAAAAGAAAAACAACTAACAGAAGCAGAGTTAAAGTATCGAGTTAAAGTCTTATACTTAGAAATACAATACGCTGATTCGCTAGCCTCACAATTATACATACAGGATACCCTGTACGAAAAAATAAAGCTGTCTGCCATCCGCCAGTTCAGAGCTGGGCAAATAGATTATCTGCAACAAACATTTGCTGAAACACAGTATGGTGAAATTCATAATCAATATCAACAGTCGCTTGTAAGAGCCTCCTCTTTAAAGGCGCAGTTGCAATGGTTCACAGGCATTAAAGATCCTATTTCAGTAGAGCCACTTGCTATTTCACTTTCTCAGGTACAGTTATCTCTTGCGCCTGATTCCACAGCGTTATTTGCAAATCCTGCCCTACAGATATTACAGCAGCAGGAGAATGTAGCCAAACAAAATATTGCATTGCAAAAAAGCAAAGCGCTACCTGGGTTGGCTTTTGGTTATTTCAACCAGGGCGAAAGGGATACGAAATGGTTGAATCGTTTCAGGGTTGGCGTAACTATTCCGTTATGGTTCGGACAATATAAAAGTAATATCAATGCTGCCAAAACGGAGCAACAGGTTATTCAAAGCAAACAGCAGGGATTGCAGCAAGACTTATCTGCACAAACGATTAATACAAACAGCGAAATGCGAACCAACTGGCAGTCTGTTCAGTATTATCAACAAACAGGGTTAAGAAAAGCACAGGAAGTGATTACTACTTCACAACGCTTTTTTGTGAGTGGTGAAATTGATTATATCAGTTTACTAAGAAACAGCAACGATGCTTACACTGTTTACCAGAAATACCTGGAAGCAGTACGAAATTATAATCTCAGCGTTATCAATCACAAATATTTAATGGGTCAGTTATGAAACGAATAATCATTCAATTTTTATTGGGGCTATTGCCGGTATTTACATTTGCACATGGCGGCGAAGACCATGGGGATGCTAAAAAAACAGCTATATCACCTGCAAGTTATTTCTCCTCTGAGGCTGCTTCTGAAGTCTATGAGGTATTGTTAAAGTACAGCCCGATAGTGCCGGGCAAGGAAGCATCGCTTCGTTTATATTTAAGTGAATACAATACCAATAGCCCTATTGACAGTGCTAAACTGGAAGTAACGGTAGCTGACAATCCCAATATAAAGATTACTGTTACAAGGATTGATAGGGGTGTATTTGAATTGAAAACCACATTCCCGGCAAAGAAAGCATACAATCTTGTACTCAATATCAATAGCTATGCAGGCATTGATTTAATTCAACTAAACAATATTGAAATAGGGAAAGAATTGACTGCAGCAGTTACAACAGAAAGCACCCCGCATTCTCATTGGTATAGCAGCAATTGGTTTTTTGGTTTGATTGGTTTGCTGACCGGCTTACTTGTTATGTTCTTTGTTACCAGAGGTCGCAGCAGGAAAATAATTACGGGAGCAATTATTCTTTTTTGTCTTTTGCCAACAGCCACTTACAATCCGGTATCTGCACATGGTGGTGAAGATCATGGTGACGCGGCAGGTAAAACTGGCGGGGGCTCTTCCACCACCTTTATAGTTGAAAAGGAAACACAATTCCTTTTTAATATTCAAACGCAGAAAATTAGCACAGGTGATTTTAATGAATCATCCGTTTTACTAGGAACAGTAAATGCAGCTCCACAGGGCCGGGCAGTCATACAAACGCCGCAATCAGGTAAAATCGTTTCATTAAGAGTAGCTCCCGGTCAACGGGTTGGCAAAGGGCAAGTAGTTGCAATAATTGAACAACAGGTTGATGCCGGGACGCAAATTAGTATCAACGCCCAAAGTAACAGTGTAAATGCAGAATATGAAGCTGCCAAAGCGCAATATGACAGGTTGTTGGGTATAGCAGACATTGCCGCAAAGAAAGATATTACCGAGGCCAAAGCCCGTTTAGAAAGTGCCCAGAAAAATAAGGCACTCTTTGATGCCAATACCGGAAAGAATACCGGTAATACAAAAACTATAAGCCTTTCTTCTCCTGTTAGTGGTGTTGTTGGCACATTTAATTATGCAATTGGCGCTGTGGTAAACAGCGGAGAAACCTTATTTGAAATAACCAACCTTGATCAGGTATTTGTGGAAGCCCAGGTATTTGCAGGTGACGCTCAAAAATTGAAACTAGCAACAGGGTTTACCACCATTTCAAATACAGATACACTGGTTTATACATTGAAAGTGATCAGCACTGCCCAATCAGTAAATACAGGTAACCAATCTCAGAAAGTCGTATTTGAAATCATCAACCCAAGAGGGCAGTTCAAAATTGGTGAGAATATAAATGTGCGGATGACAGGAAATAATGTCATCCGGCAGGTAGTGATACCTAATGAAGCAATTACTGATGTGAATGGTAAGCCGGCCATTTTTATAAAAGATAAAGCTGAACAGTATAGTATCAGCTTCATAGTTAAAGGGCAAAGCAATGATAAGTTTACCGTTGTCACCAAGGGTACTGAAGACGGCGAAAGAGTTGTTACTGCCAATGTGTATCAAATGAAAATGATGTATTTAAATCAATAACCAAAATAAACAAACAAACATGAAAAAGTTATTAATGATGTCCCTGCTACTGGCAACTTTTACCGCAACCTTTGCACAAAGCGGCGATAATGAAGCTGTAAAAGCAGTGTTGAACAATTACAAAAAAGCAATTGAAAAATTAGACACCGCCGGTGTTGTGAATCTTTTTGTAAAAGACTCTAAAGTGTATGAACAGGCGAGCGATGAAGGCACAATTGGTCATTATCTGGAACACCATCTGGGGCCCGAACTGAAAGCGTTCAAATCTTTCACTTTCAGTAATTATAAAGTAGATGTAACAATGGCAGGTGAATATGCTTTTTCAACGGAAACGTATATCTATACTATCGTTCTTGCTAAAGATGCTAAGGAAATAAAAAGTCAGGGAGTAGCTACTTCAGTTTTAAGAAAAACAAAAGCTGGCTGGAAGATTGTGCAAACACATTCTTCATTTAGGAAAGCAAAATAAATCTCAAATTATAAAAAAGAAAAAAATGAAACAAATCAGCGTTATCCTTTCACTGGCAATAGCAGTTTTTAGTTTTACTGCTGTAAATGCACAATCAACAAAAAATAAAACTGCAGTCGCAGATTCAGTTATTTATCAATGCCCGATGAAGTGCGAAGGCGATAAGACCTATGATAAAGCAGGTAAATGCCCTAAATGCAATATGAATTTGAAGGCTGTGCCAAAACCGGTCGATGTCATTTACCAGTGCCCCATGAAATGTGAGGGTGATAAAACTTACAATAAGGCAGGAAAATGTCCTAAATGCAATATGAACCTGACCAAAGTGAAGGCAAAAAACTCGACAGATAATCATAAGGGTCATGATCACAATTAACTATTCAATAAAATAAAGCAAATGAAACAAGTGTTAAAAATTACGATGGCAATTTTCGCTATTAGCTCTGTCGTGGTCTTTGCAGCATGCAATGACAGTGGCGATAAAAAAAACGCTTCAGCAAAAACAGAAATGTCGCATGAAGGTGGTGACCATATTTATGCCTGCCCTATGCACCCGGAAGTAACAGGCAAAGAAGGCGATACCTGCCCAAAATGCGGCATGAAACTGGAGCATAATGACAATGCTGGTGGTCCAAGCAATGTTAGTATGCAGTTCACCTATAACCCGACATCTCCTAAGCCCGGAGAAGAAGTTACTTTATCCATGACTCCAAAAATAAAAGATAAACCTACTGAGCAGGTTCCATTGGATGTAGAGCACACCAAAAAAATACACCTCATTGTTGTTAGTGATGACCTTAGTTGGTTTGACCATATACATCCTGAACTCAACGCAGATGGTTCTTACACAGTGAAAGAAAAATTTCCGGCTCCAGGCAAGTACACTTTGTTTGCTGACTATAAGCCAAGTGGTGCCAATCATACGGTTGACTATTTAAATGTAAGTGTAGCAGGTACAGTGCCAGCAGCAAAAGTGTATGGAGCAGATAGACTAACCAGCGCCGCCGGGGATGGATTTTCTGTCTTACTTACTCCTGAGGGCGGTAAGTTTTTAACCAATATGCCCATGCACATTAATGGAGTAGTAATGCTAAACGGTAAAGAAGTAGATGTAACAACCTTAGAAGATTACCTCGGCGCAAAAGCCCACATGGTAGTAGTAAGCCTTGCCGATAAAAAATATTTGCATGTACACCCAAGCGTAGAAGGTGGAAAATTCGATTTACATACTACGTTTGAAAAACCCGGTGTATATCGTGGCTGGATACAATTTCAAAGCAAGGGTAAAATTTATACAAGTGATTTTGTAATGAATGTAGCAGAAGGGACAGCAGCTAACATAAAAAACATGAACGATAATAGTAAGGGCATGAAAGAAATGAAACACTAATTTTTAAACAAAAAAAGTATAAACATTAAAATTTAAAACAATGAAAAAGATAACAATTCTGATGACAGTACTGCTGATAGCAACTTTTACAACATTTGCACAGCATAGTGGTGGCGACCATAAACATGGTTCACCACATGGCGGAACAGTTAAGTCGGCCGGGGGATTTCATATTGAAGTAAGTGTAAAAGACGGTATGGTAATGGCCTATTTGCTGGATGCTAATGAGAAAACAATAAAGAATAAAGGTGTAACAGGAACAGCTGTTATTCAAATGGCAGACGGAAAAACTTCAACCATCACATTAACCCCAAGTGGAAACGAAGGGTTTATGTACACCCTTGACAAGGCCAAAAAGTACAACAAGGCCATTGTGACTTTTATAACCGGGGACAAAACCGCATCGGCTTCTTTTGACCTTATGGTAAAGGATAAGCCTGCAGCAGATGGACATGATCATCAACACTAAAACGGGTACCAAATCATAGCGGGCATACTGCCTGCTATGATTTATAATGCTTCTGCCTTAGATCGTATAATGGCAATTAAAGATTTTATTTTATGCTGAACAGACTCATTCTTTTTTCCTTGAAGAACCGGATGCTTGTAGTTTCAATGGCTGCTTTGCTCATGGTGTATGGCGTATTTACGTTGGTTAATCTTCCGGTGGATGTATTACCCGATTTAAACAGACCAAGAGTAACCATATTTTTAGAAGCCAATGGTATGGCTCCAGAAGAAGTAGAAAGCCAGGTAAACCTGCCAGTGGAAACACAATTAAATGGTGCGCCGGGTGTGGAAGTAGTCCGTTCCGTAGCGAGCCCCGGATTAGGGATGGTTTTTGTGGAGTTTGACTGGAATACGGATGTCTACCGTGCAAGACAATTAACTGCTGAGAAGTTACAAAACATTCAACTGCCTAAAGGTATTACACCCGTAATGGGCCCCATCAGTTCCATCATGGGGCAGATTATGATGGTGGCGGTGACAAGTGATACCGTTTCGCCTGCTGATTTAAGAACACTGGCTGATTTCACCATACGCCGAAGGCTGATGAGTGTAAAAGGCGTAAGTCAGGTAATACCTATTGGTGGAGAAAGAATGCAGTACCAGGTCTTGATTTCAAGTGAAAAACTAAGGCAGTATAATTTGTCCATTGATGATGTTGACAATGCATTACAACTAACTAACCAAAACACAACGGGCGGTTTCGTCGATAATAAAGGTTCCGAAACACTGATAAGAAATATTGGCCGTGCCAATACATTAGACGATTTGGCCAATACGGTTGTAAGCAACAGAAATGCTGCACCTGTATTATTAAAACAGGTGGCAGAAGTAAAATTTGGCGGCCCCATTAAAAGAGGCGATGGTTCGTTTAATGGAAAACCTGCCGTTATACTTAGTATCGAAAAGCAACCCGGCAGTAGCACTATCGATGTTACTGGTGAATCATTAAAAGCAATCGAGGAAATAAAAGCATCCCTGCCAAAGAATATCCAAATTAATACGGATGTTTTTCAGCAAAAACATTTTATTGTAAACTCCCTTAGCAATGTTGAAGAAGCATTAAGGGATGGGTTCATTCTTGTAATTATTATTCTATTTCTGTTTCTTCTCAATTTTCGTACTACCATTATAACACTTACCGCAATACCGCTATCACTTATTATAACAGCCATCGTTTTTAAGTTTTTTGATATTTCTATCAACACATTAACACTGGGTGGTTTGGCTATTGCCATTGGTGAGTTGGTAGACGATGCAATTGTCGATGTAGAAAATGTATACCGTCGTTTGAAAGAAAACTGGCTCAGTGAAAAACCGAAGCCGCTGCTTAAAATAATTTATGATGCCAGCAGTGAAGTGAGAAATTCAATCGTGTATGCCACCATCATTGTAGTATTGGTATTTATTCCCTTGTTCTATTTACAGGGAATTGAGGGAAGAATATTTGCCCCGCTTGGAATTGCTTATATTACTTCTATTGTGGCATCATTGGTAGTGTCACTAACCGTTACACCGGCACTGTGCAGTTATTTATTAGAAAAGAAAAATCATTTACACCATATCAACCTGGCCTTTTGGAAACGCAAAAAAAAGGGAACCACTGTTGATGCGGTACATGAACCAGATAGTGCCCTTGTTCGTTGGCTTAAGAAGCAAGACGTCAGGCTACTGCATTTTGGGTTAAAGCGTCCAAAAACAATAACCGGTGTGGCTATTGCATTAATCATTGCTTCCATCAGCATTATCCCATTTTTTGGTACAGAATTTTTACCACCCTTTAATGAAGGAAGTTATACAGTGAACATGGTAGCTCCGGCAGGAACCTCGTTAGAAGAAAGTAACAAGCTGGGTACAATCGCTGAACAACAAATTCTGAAAGTACCCGAAGTTGCTCTAACTGCCCGCCGGACAGGCAGGGCAGAATTAGACGAACATGCAGAGCCACCAAGCTCAACTGAAATTGAAGTGGCATTAAAACCCGGTGGACGAAGCAGGGCAAAAGTGCTGGAAGAGATGCGAAATAATCTTTCCGTATTAAAAGGGGTATCCATAAATATTGGTCAGCCCATATCTCACCGGCTCGACCATTTACTTTCCGGAGTAAGAGCACAGGTGGCAGTTAAAATATTCGGTAATGATTTATTAACGCTTCGCTCAAATGCTGAACAATTAAAATCAATTATTTCCAATGTGCCGGGTGTGGTTGATGTGCAGATTGAGAACCAGGTAATGGTACCGCAATTGATGATTAAACTTGACCGTATGGCTGTGCAGCGTTATGGCTTACAGGTGGGAAATGTGGCGGATGAACTGGAAATATTTTATAATGGGAAAGTAGTGAGCCAGATAATTGATGGCCAAAAAAGTTTTGATATTGTCTTAAGAACTGATGACAGTACAAGAAAAAATATTGAAGCAATCCGCAATACACAGATTGCAGCATCGGATGGTTCATTAATACCGCTGAGTCAAATTGCAAAGATTGAATTGGAGAACAGTATTAATGCAGTTAACCATGAAAATACGCAGCGGCGTATAGTTGTTTCTGCCAATGTGCAGGGCCGTGACCTTGGCAGCACTGTAAAAGAAATGCAGGAAACCGTAAAGAAAGATTTGCCTTTACAGGAAGGATATTATTTACAATGGGGAGGACAATTTGAAAGCCAGCAATCAGCCTCTAAATTAATTACCATACTCAGTATCTTTTCAATAGCAGGTATTTTCTTAGTCCTGTACAGCCATTTCAAAAGCAGTCGTATTGCTTTGCAGATAATGCTCAATATTCCATTGGCATTAATAGGCAGCGTAATAGCGGTAATGCTTACGGGAGGTGTTTTTTCTATTGCTACAATGGTTGGTTTTATTACGCTTACAGGTATTGCATCAAGAAATGGCATTATGATGATAAGCCACTATATCCATTTGGTACAACACGAAGGAGAAGTGTTTGGAGACAAAATGATTATCCGTGGTTCATTGGAGAGATTAGTGCCGGTATTAATGACGGCGCTGGTTGCAGCTTTTGCTTTGATACCATTAACAATGGATGCAACAGCACCGGGTAAAGAAATTCTCTACCCTGTTGCTACCGTTATTTTGGGTGGATTGGTTAGTTCAACATTATTAGATATGATTGTAACTCCTGTTGTATTTAAACTATTTGGCGAAAAAGCCTTAAAGAAATACCTGGAAGAGCAGGAAAAAAAGGAGTTGAATTAAAGCGATGGTAACGAATAAATATGCTGATATTAAAATGAGGAGTACAGGAGAAGATTAAATAACATGGGTCGGAGCCCTGCTTTGGTTTCCTTATTTATAATGAAACAGTTTCTGGAGCAGGGTTTCCGCACCCACCAACTGATAACTCCGTTTTAAGAAGCATTTAATTAGAGTAATTTTTAAAAAGTATTGTAGTGGAGCAAGCAAAATACATTCCGGCACTTCGATTCAAATGGCTTACGCCACTGTATGATTTTTTGATAAATATCACAATGCCCGAGAGGAAAATTAAACAGGCATTAATTGAAGCGGCAAATATTCCGGCAGGAATAAAAGTATTGGATTTTGGGTGCGGTACAGCTACGCTGACTATTATGGTAAAAGAAATGTGCCCTGGGGCAAAGGTGACAGGGATTGATGTGGATAGAGAAATATTAGACAGGGCAACTCAAAAAGTAAAAGAAAAGAACTTAGATATTTTTTTACTGGATTATGATGGAAAGCAGCTTCCCTTTCAGCGTAATGCTTTTGACAGAGTAATATCCTGCCTGGTTTTTCATCATCTTGATACAGATACAAAGCAAAATATGCTGGAAGAAATATTCCGGGTTTTAAATAAAGACGGACAGTTGCTTATTGCAGATTTTGGCCGTTCTAAGTCATGGATTCAAAGAACGCTTTTCAATATAATAAGAGGCCTGGATGGATTTAAATCAACAGATGCAAATGCTAAAGGATTATTACCTGAGTTGATTTCGGATGCAGGGTTTGAAAATGTAGTAATTAAAAAGCATTTCAAAACCATGTTTGGAGAAGTACAAATAATAAGTGCGGAAAAAATATAAATACAAATAAAAAACAATCTCATGAAAAAGAAATTTTATTTACTGCTTTTAATAATTGCAACAGCATTTTCAGTAACAGCACAAGAACAAAAGAAAGAAGAGGTTTGCTACAATCCCAACCTTGTTAAAGACACGGCTAAAAAAAGTATTAAGTCCATGGCTTTCGCTATCGTCAATGGCGATAGTATAAAAATCAATTATCATTCTCCCGGCGTTCGTAAAAGAATTATCTGGGGTGGCCTTGTTCCTTATGATGAAGTATGGGTAACCGGCGCACATGATGCCACTACATTGGAAATGCCGAAACCATTTATCGTTAATGGTAAAGAAATTCCTGCCGGTAAATATGCCTTCTTCACTATTCCCGGTAAAAAGGAATGGACATTGATTATTAATAAAAATTGGAAACAGCATCTTGCCACAGAGTATGATGAAAAGGATGATATTATCAGGATTAAGGTGACACCGAAAAAAGTTAATCATACAGAGCGGTTGCAATATTTTATTGAAACAGGAAAAAGCGAAACTGGCAAGGTTGCTGTAGCATGGGAAAAGATAAGAGTTGAGTTTGATTTCAGATTCTTAAAATAGTTCATCAATAACTAATCTTCTATGTTTAAAGATTTTCCATCGCTCCATCCCCTTGTAGTACATTTCCCAATTGTGCTCATATTACTGGCAGCGGCCTTCCAGGTAGTGGTTGTATGGAAACCCCATTGGCGGCAAATCCGCTGGGCCACATTATTCATAATGGCAGCCGCATTTTTTTCTGCGCTTGCGGCCAGTACCATTTTTCACGCCATGCCTTCTGCTGATGCGCCAAAGGCCGCTATGGAAATATTTGAAGAACATGAGAAATATGCCCAATTAACCTTGTGGATGTCTGGTATTACTTTATTGCTTAAAAGTATCGGCATTTTCTTTAAGATTAACAGGAGGCTATACGAACTAATCGTTCTGCTTTCCGCAGTCATCGCTGCTATTTTCCTATCCATAGCGGGGCATCATGGGGCAAAACTTACCCATGTAGCCGGTGTAGGCCCAATGGGCAGGTATTTAATGAAAGGCCATGATGCAGGCGATGGACACCATTCAGGTGATATGCAAGGCATGGATATGGATGCAGACAGCACTACGCACATGAACGATACACACATGAACGATTCCATGCCGGGGATGAAGAATATGCCTGGAATGGATACGATGAAAGGCATGGAGAATATGGAGAACATGAAGGACATGAAAGGAATGGACAAGATGAAAGACATGAAGAATATGCCGGGGATGGATAAAATGAAAAATATGAAAAATATGCCCGGCATGGATAAGATGAAAGACATGAAGGATATGAAAATGGATTCTTCCATGAACATGAAAGATATGAACAACATGCCGGGAATGGATAAAATGAAAATGGACTCATCCATGAATATGAAAGACATGAACAACATGCCTGGCATGGACAAGATGAATATGCCGATGAAAAACCCAATGGACACCTTCCGCTTCCCCGATAACAACCCTGCCCGGAAAAAAGCAAAGAAACCGGTTAAACAATAAAATATTTCACAATGAAAAAGCTATTCTTTTTTTTATTGTTGATTCCTTTTTGCAGTATGGCACAAATCAACCACTCCATGCACAAGAGTACGGGCAAAGATTCGGTGATGCAAAAAAAAACTTCATACAATTATCCATTGCAATCAGCAAGGATTAAATCAGGAATGGCTTACACGGGAAAAAAAGTGGAGTATGATTTATATGTAACCGATACCATGGTGAACTTTACCGGTAAGCATCGCCATGCCATTGCAATCAATGGACAAATACCGGCGCCCATTCTTGAATTTACTGAAGGCGATACTGCTATCATTAGGGTACATAACATGATGAAGATGGAAACATCTATCCATTGGCATGGCATATTATTACCCAATAAAGAAGATGGGGTTCCTTATTTAACAACTTCTCCTGTGGAAGCTGGCAAAACTTATACGTTCACTTTTCCATTGATACAAAGCGGTACTTACTGGTATCATTCACACACTATGGTACAGGAGCAAAGTGGTTTATATGGTTCTATTGTAATCCACCCTGCCCAGCCGGAGCCGCAATTGAAAGAGTATGTATTATTATTATCCGACTGGACAGATGAAAATCCACACCAAGTAATGCGTTACCTGAAACGGGGAGGCGAATGGTATGCTATAAAAAAGGGTGCATTGCAGAGCTATGGAGAAGCTATTGCAGCAGGTGCATTTAAAGATAAACTGAAACAGGAATGGCAGCGTATGCCCGCCATGGATGTATCTGATGTTTACTACAATAAATTCTTATTAAACGGGCAGGAAACAACTGAATTTAAAGATGCAAAGCCGGGAGAAATAATCCGGCTAAGGATTATCAACGGGTCGGCTGCAACTTATTTCAACCTACAATATGCAAACAGTTATATGCGGATCATTGCCGCTGATGGTATTAATGTAACTCCTGTTAGTGTAAATAAACTAGAAATTGCTATTGCAGAAACTTACGACGTATTGATTACAGTGCCCGAAACAGGCAGTGCAGAACTAAGGGCTACTTCTTGGGATGTAATGGGATATTCGTCCGCTTTCTTTGGCAACGGCCCTGTCATTAAAGCACCCGATATTCCAAGGCTGAATTATTTTAAGATGATGCAGCAAATGGGTAGTATGAACATGAAGACTATGGATATGGGCAGTATGCAGGGCATGGACATGAAGAATATGCGTATGCCTGCTGATACTATAGCCAAAAAGAAAGATATGAATATGCAGCATATGGAAGGCATGAAGATGAATGATATGGCAGGCATGGATATGAAAATGGAAATACCGGGTGAATTTAATTACAATATGCTGCGGGCTCTGCATCCAACCACATTAGATTCCTCTTTACTACTACGGGAAGTTAAGCTCACACTCACAGGCAACATGCTCCGGTATGTTTGGTCATTTGATTTTAAAACTTTATCAACTGCCGATAAAATACTTATCCGAAAAGGAGAAAGGGTAAGATTTGTTTTAACCAACAATACCATGATGCGGCATCCATTGCATTTGCACGGTCACTTCTTCCGTTTCATCAATACTCAGGGTGAATATTCGCCCATGAAGCACACATTCGATATCAAGCCAATGGAAACTGTAACTATTGAATTTGATGCCAATGAAGAGCAGGATTGGTTTTTTCATTGCCATATTTTATACCACATGATGGCTGGAATGGCCCGTATTGTCAGCTATGAAGGAAGTGAGCAAAATGAATTTGCAAAAAACGGATACCGAAAGTTAAAAAAAGAGGATAATGTTCTTTATCCATGGTACGATTTGTCAGTACACTCTCAAGGTGCATGGCTGAGTGGAAATATTTCAAATAATAAGATGGCTTTGGAATTAGAGGGAAGGGCAAGCTGGAAGGGTGATTACGAAACGGAAACGCATTTACTACGTTACCTCGATAAAAAACAATACTTCGCTTTTTATATAGGCTATGATTACAGGAAAAATAAAACGCTGCCATTGGCAAACAAACCCAACTCAAAGGATAACCGTA
>CBFGPM010000042.1:0-34117 GCA_965650685.1 uncultured Sediminibacterium sp. | reverse complement strand
TGATATGAACATTGCCGAATGCTTCAAATACATTGGTAATGGTGTTAAGTACAGCACTATCTGCATAAAACAGTGTTTTTTCCTGACGCATTTTTACTTTACCTACATAAGAAATGAACTGATTAACAGAGTCGACTTTTTGAATATGCACTTTATCTGCCTCCAACATCTCCAGTAGTTTACCAGTTACAACACTTGATGTGTCTGTAGCAGGTGTTTTATTTGTTTGTGCTTTGGCAAAAAAGCTGCAACACAAAAACAAACAGCAGGAAACAAAATTGCGGATCCGCATAATTATTTATTCTTCGTAGAGTCTAATGGAGCCATTAATGGGCCTGTTCTGTCCTTCTTGCCAAATACGGAGATGTTTACATAGCGTTTAGGGTGTACCCGAAGGTCATCCATCAAAATATTGGCACTTCGAACGGTATTACTCAGGTTATCATAAAGCGTTTTATCGTTCAGTAATTTACCTAATGAACCTTCGGTTGAAGATGCTTTGGCAAGAATACTGTTCAATGTTTCGATTGAATTCTTTAACTGCGCAACTGTACCATCAATATCTGCTTTAGAAAGGTTTTCGGTGGTTTTCTCCACATTTCCAAGCATACGGGTTATCTTATCATTATTGTCAGAAAGATTTTTAGTAAAGCTGCTTACATTATTCATGGAAGCTGCAATTGTACCGGTTTGCTGGTTCAGCATGGCCTGTATAGAAGCAGAGGATACTACAAGGCTTGCAGTAGTTTTATTGATATTAGCTATAACCTCTTGCAGATTGTTTTTTGTAGCAGGATCAAATATGATATTGATATTCTTTAATACACTGTCTAATGAACCCACTGTTGCTTTTATCTGATCACCTACCGGACCTAGCTTATTCATTACATCACCCAATAATCCGGCAGAAGACGAAGTAAGAATGGTATCGCCAGATTTTACAAAGTTGGGGGCATCTCCCAGACTGATGGTGATGCTGGCATTTCCAAGTGGGTTTTCTTTGATTGACGCCACTGAGTTGGAAGGAATATTGTATTTATCCTTAAGTTTAATCGCAACAACGATGGTAGATAAATTGGCGTCCGCATTTTCAATATCATATACAGACCCAACCTGAAAGCCATTAATGAAAACACCATTCGATACCATTATCCCCTTGGTATCAGTATATTTTGCGTAGATGAAATTACCTGTTTTGAACAGGGTTTTACCTTTCAGGAAATTAAAGCCAAGGATCAGTAAAGTAATGGCGATAGCAGTTAGGGCCCCTACTTTTGTTTCATTCGATATCTTCATACGGCAAAACTAAGGTTTCTTGGATTAGCCTGTCTGAACTAGCTGTTAAACATTGTTTTTTGGGGGAGTCCATGGTCCATAGTCCATGGTTGCCAGGAAAGTTAAGGAGCGAGCCTCATTTAAAATAATCACCAGTCTAGGCTTGTAGCAATTACTGTCCGGGGAAATTTAACCGCGAGCTGTAGGTATAGCGTATGATGGAACACAGATCTTCATGATTTTCAGGATTTATCATGATAGATCTTGAAAATCATGAAGATCCGTGTTCTATTAATAGCAGATAGTGCATTTACGGCAACAAAATATTTCTTTAAGCAGCTGACTTTAAATTTTCCAATTCGGTACCCACCTTTTATTCTATTAGAAGCAGAAAGCCTAAAATAAGCACCCATCAAGGCTTGTCCGAAGACTCCTGTGGAGTAGCTTGCGGCTTGCAGCTTGAAGCCAATTCCCCCCGGACCGCAATGATTGTAAAAGGAACTTTACTTTCTGGAATTACCAGCACTTATGCCAGCCTGGTTTTCAAGAGAATTCTTATAAATACGGACTGCTTTGGTAATAACCTGACAAATTTCTACCTGTCCTTTTTCGCTGTTCAGGTAGTCTTCTTCTTCCGGATTGGAAATAAAGCCTGTTTCAACCAATACGGCTGGCATATTTACAGCTTGTAATACCCATATTCCCTTTTTACGTTGCTGGGCCTTACGGCTAATGCGACCTACTTTCTGAAATTCCTCTTCGATAGTCATGGCCAGTTTGGCACTGCGTTGAAAATATTGCTGGGTGAGGATATTTGCCAACATGGTTTTGGTAGGGTCATTGGCATCTGCCGCCTTGCGGGCTTTGAGTATTTGTACGGAAACACTATCCAGGTATTCATCCAATCCTTCACTGGCAACTGCTTTGCGCTCGTCGGTTTTATCGATTCCGTAAATGAATGTTTCAGTTCCCATCGCCGGGCTGGGGGTAGTCCAGGTGCGATAATCCTTCACTCTTTGCTTAACCAGTTTACCCTTTCTTTTTACGGTAATGGTTTTATAGCCAATAAATTCCCTGTTTTTTCTTGCTGCAGCGGAATTTACGTGGATACAGACGAATAAGTCGCCCTTGGCCTGATTGGCTATTTCTGCTTTCTGGATAACGGAATGAAAGACATCTGTTTTTCGGGTCATGACGATTTCTACATCAGGAAGGGCATCCTGAAGCATTTTCTCAAGTTTAAGGGCAACTTCAAGCGAAATTTGGCTTTCAGTAGAATATCTGCCTCTTGCTCCAACATCTTCCCCTCCATGACCAGCATCTACAATGATCCTCTTAAGTACTTGTTTTTGTTGGGGTTTGCCTTTTTCAGGCATAAAAGAACTGAATATACCGACCCCTAAACTTAACAAAACAAAAGCAGCATATTTAACACGCATCATATCAATTCGTTAAAGGATTATAACCAGAGTTCCGTTTACACGCTTCAAACACTATTTTTGCCAGGTGAATATGCGCAAACGCTGTAAAATTAACGTAAAAACCATGCTTCCTATTGTTGTGTGTGCATATTTGCTCATATTAACATTTCATAAGGAGGCTGGCGCAGCTCCGGCTTTATTTGAATCTTCCTTTGAAAATATCTTACAGGATACTGTTCCCCCAAAATCTGCAGGGGATACCAGCGTTAAACAAAAAGATAGTTTAAAAACCGCTAAAACGGGTGATTCGTTGGTTAACCGAACAGATACCCTACGTATCTCCAAAGACTCAATAGATGCTCCTATAACCTACAATGCAACGGATTCTGGTGTTTTAATTATAGATACAAAAGAGTTCATACTATACGGTAAGGCCAAAACCAATTATAAGGACCTGCAGATGGAAGCGGCCACCATTCGATACGACCAGCAATCGCAAATGGTTAAGGCTTATGGTTCGCTCGATTCAACAGGGAATCCTTTAAGTAAGCCCCAATTTATTCAGGGTGAATTACAATCTGTGAGTGATTCTATTTTTTACGATATGAGAACTGGTAAAGGACTCACAAAAAACACTTTTTTTCAGGAGGGTGAAATTTTTGTAAATGCAGAAGCACTAAAAAAAGTGAGTGCCGATGAAGTATTTGCCAGTAAAGCCCGTTTTACTACCTGTAATCTCGATACGCCCCATTTCGCCTTTCGAACCAGAAAGATGAAAATCATCAACAACAAAATGGGTATTTCCAGCGCCGCATTTCCCGAGTTTGAAGGCGTGCCCATACCCATTGGTATTCCTTTCGGAATATTTCCATTATATCGTGGCCCGCAATCTGGTTTTATAGCACCGGCATTTACGGCCAGCGAAGATTTTGGATTGGGATTAGAAGGGATCGGATATTACCACATTTTCAATGATAACCTGGATCTTACAACCCGGGCCAATTTATATTCCTATGGAGGGTATAATATCAATTTTAATTCAAGGTACCTGAAACGATACAAGTTTACGAGTAACCTCAATGTTACGATACAAAGTTCCAGGATACTAAACAGGGGAGGTGTAACCAAAGACGAGTTCAGTAAAACAAAATCTTTCATGATTAACTGGTCGCATAGCCGGGATGGAAGGGCCAGACCAGGGACCAATTTTTCAGCGAATGTAAATTTTGGTAGTACAAGGTTTAACCAGTTGTTATTGAATAATCCTTACCAGAATTTTCAAAACCAGTTAAGTTCATCTATCAATTATACCAAAGACTGGAGAGGTAAATACAACTTATCTGTTAATGCCAACCATAACCAGAACAACAATACACGATTGGTAAATCTGAATCTGCCAACATTGAATTTTAACGTAGTAACTTTTTATCCATTCCAGAAAAAAGACCAGGTTGGTTCAGGTAAATGGTATGAAAAAATAGGGATAGGTTATAGTGGCAATGTGCAGAATCAAATATCCTTTTATGATACGGCATTTAATATGCGTCGTGCGCTTGATGAGCTTCAGTGGGGTGCCCAGCACAATATCCCCATAACCCTTTCATTACCTGCTTTGGGCCCGGTTACAATAGCCCCAAGTGTGTCTTATGAAGAAAGATGGTATGGTCAGCGTATTTTCCGTTCCTGGAACGATACAGCAAAACAGGTTGATACAAAAATTCAGCGTGGTTTTTATACAGCCAGACAAATGGCTTTTGGTGTGAGTTTGAATACCCGGATTTTTGGTACGTATACCCTGAAATCGAAGGACACTAAAATTATCCGACATGAAGTTCGTCCAAGTATCTCATTCAACTATAAGCCAGATATGGCTGCCAAGTATTTTTATAATACTCAGATTGATTCAACCGGAAGAACCATGCGGTTTTCTCAATTTGAAGGTGGTATAATTCCCGGCTTCTCAGAAGGTGCTTTTGGAGGAATTGGTTTTGGTATCGACAACCTGCTTGAGATGAAACTTAAGGATAAATCGGATAGTTCCGGAAAAGCTACCAAAAAAATCAAGCTGATTGATGGATTCGGATTTAACTCTTCCTATAATTTATTGGCGGATAGTTTTGCATTGGGGAATTTTAATTTCTATGCCCGTAGTACTTTGTTTGATAAGATCAATATAACAGCCGGTATGAATATTGACCCTTATGCAGTAGATGCACAAGGCTATCGTTTAAAACAACTGGCAATTGATCTTAAAAAACTGAAGTTTGGCCGTATTACCAGTGGTAATCTTGCTGTTTCAACTTCTTTTACCAGTAAATCGAAAGACGGGTCTGATAAAAATGAAAAAGATATTCCAATCGATCCGTTCATGACACCTGATGAACAACAAAGACAATTACAATTTGCACAGGCCAACCCAGCAGAGTTTACTGATTTTAATATACCCTGGAGTCTTACGCTTGCTTATTCTTTGAATTTTAACCGTGTCCTAAAACAAGACTTTTCCGGTTACGAAACACAGATTTTTTCCAACCTGAATTTCAATGGAGATTTTAGTTTGACGGAAAAATGGAAATTGGGTGGTACGGGTTATTATGATGTAAATAATGGCGGATTACAACAACTGAGTATGTTTATAACCAGGGAAATGCATTGCTGGCAATTATCGATCAATGTAACGCCCATTGGATTATACAGATCTTTCAATATCACCATCAATCCTAAATCAGGTATCCTCCGCGATCTGAGAATCAATAGAAGCAGGGTGTTTTCGAATTCGAGATTTTAGCTATTCGGTGTTAGCTGTTAGGTATTAGCTATTAATGCGAATAAAGGGTTGAAATCTGCCAAAAATGGGAAAATCATCGATTGAGGACTCTTTTAACTTCATTAAAGTAGGCTCCTAAAAACTAATAGTTCCTAATCTTATTTGGCTGCTTAGATAGAACACGGATTTATCATGATCTATCATGATAATCATGATAAATCTGCGTTCCATTGCCCGCTCCTATGCAATTTCAACCCTTGATTCGCATTATTAGGAAAAGTGTCTGTTCAACCAACAGTTTACTATCCTAAAAAGAGTTTTATCCTAGCACCTAATACCTAACACCTAACTCCTTTCTTCCACTTCATAGTATTTCCACATTATACCAAACAACTCCTCCTTAAGTTCCGAAGCTTTTTTTCCTTTTGAAGGAACGGGGGGAAGGAAATGCATTTCAAGTGGGTGAGGCATCAGGTAGAAGAAGATATTGGCTGGTAATACTTTTTTTGTATGAAATAGTACGGTGGGTAAGATGGGCTTTTCTGTATCTGTTGCCAGTTTGAAAGCACCATCATAAAAACTTTTCAACGGATCTGAGGTTCTGTTACGTGTTCCTTCCGGATAGATAACCATATCGAGGCCGATGGAAAGCATTTTTTTCATTTCTTCATAACTGCGTCTGCGGCTTTCGTCGCTTTTTCGATCAACCAGCACACTGCCGAAAGTGTAGATCCATCCAAACAAAGGCACTTTTGCAAAGCTTTTTTTTGCAATGGTTTTATTGGCCCTTGGCATGAATGGTGTACTTACGGGTACATCCATCAGGCTGTTATGGTTGCAGATAACGATATAATTGCAATTGTCTTCAAAATGTTCTTTGCCTTTAACACGCAATGGGCATCCAATCAGGTTCAGGTAAATCCACATCCATACCCGTGATACATGTCTGTGCCACCTGGCTTTGGCCGGGTCGTTCAATAAAAAACAGGGTAGGTAGAAAATGATGGCCGGAAGCATTGTGCCGATAAAAAGTATCAGGGCCCATAGTGCAAATACTCTGCCGAGTATCAGTTTCCAAACAGGTGTTTTGATAGGTATTGATTTGTTCATGAATTAAGCGTTGTTGGTAATGCTCCAGTCTATTGGACTCATGCCTTGTTTCATCAATAATGCATTTGTTCTGCTGAAATGTTTACATCCAAAAAATCCTTTATCGGCGCTAAAGGGAGACGGGTGTGCGGCTTTTAATACATGATGTTTTGTTGCATCAATTAATACTTGTTTTTCCTGTGCAAAGCGCCCCCATAATAAAAAAACAACTCCTTCTTTTTCATCTGATATCTTCCTGATTACGGCATCTGTGAAATCCATCCAACCGATTTTAGCATGACTGGCAGGTTCATTTGCTCTGACAGTTAATACTGCATTCAATAAAAGCACACCCTGTTTGGCCCAAGGGGTTAAATTACCTGTTGTGGGTATCGGCATTCCGATATCTTCCTGCAATTCCTTATAAATATTTACCAGGGAAGGAGGAGGTTTAAAACCGTCTGGAACAGAAAAACTTAAACCATGTGCCTGCCCCGGACCATGGTATGGGTCTTGCCCGAGTATTACCACTTTTACTTCTTGAAATGGCGTAAATGTAAATGCATTAAATATAAGTTGACCCGGAGGGTAAATTGTGGCGCCAGTTGCTCTCTCAGTTTTCAGGTGCGCTGCAACTTGCAGGAAATAAGGCTTTGTGAATTCATGCTTAAGCACTTCTTTCCATGAAGCTTCGATCTTTACATCCATTAGCTTTGAAGATTGATTGCGAAAATACAGAAACAATTATTGAATGAAGCATGTTGACGGCTATTGGCTTTTAGCCATTGCTGTCCGGGGAAATTTGGCTTCAAGCTGCAAGCCGCAAGCTGCAAGCTTTGATGGGTGCTTATTATAGACTTTCTGCTTTTAATGGGGATTGGGTATTAGAAAATTTAAAGTCATTTGCTTAAAGAAATATTTGGTTGTCGTAAACGCACTATCTGCTATTAATAGAACACAGATCTTCATGATTTTCAAGATCCATCATGATAAATCCTGAAAATCATGAAGATCTGTGTTCCATCATACGCAACACCTACAGCTCGCGGTTAAATTTCCCCGGACAGTAATGGCTTTTAGCTATTAGCTTTAAGGACTTAGGTTTTAGAGGCTGATAAAAAGTCACCTGTCATATTATAAACTCATAAATAATAAACGTAAAAGGCTAATAGCTAATGGCTAACAGCTAATGGCCATACCTAATACACAACCGTCACAGTTCCTGTAACCGGTTTTTGTTTATCATTTTGTTTGATGAGGTAGTAATAAACACCTACCGGAACTATGCTGCCATTATTCGAGCGTCCATCCCAAACAGGTAGATACCCTTTGGATTTATAAATTAGTTGTCCGTTTCGGGTAAAAATTTCGATCCTTGATTCAGGATAATATTCAATGAGTGGAATCTTCCAGGTATCATTGATGCCATCTCCATTCGGAGAAAATATATTGGATGGAGCAATGAGGGCATCTTCAATATTTACTACAATAGGGTTGGTGGCTGTACATCCAAAAACATTTGTACTCTTTGCATAATAAGTCCCCGATTTTAAAATTCGCTCAGGGTTTAACTGAGGTTTGGTAGTTGCACTGTCTTGCCAATAGGAGTAGGTCCAGTCTGTGCTAAAAGGCACTGAATTAATCAGGTTGATGGTTTGTGGTATTCGAACAGTTACGGGGTTTGTAACTGTAAATTCAGGAATAGGGTTAATGGTTACTTTCGCTGATTTGCTTACGGCGCACCCCGCTGCAGATCTTAAACGGATATAATAATTGGTGGTTTTAGTAAATACATGATCATCCGGTAATCTTGAAGTAAATGCGGCGTCGGACCAATAGCTAGGTGTGGCAGTAGGATCACTTCCTGCCACCGGATTAACCGTAGAAAGCAGCAATTCGCCACAGGCGGCAAAATCGTTGGAAATTAAGACTGGCGGTGCTGTAATGGAAACATCAACCGGTTTAATAACAGTACATCCTTTGTCGGTAGTTCCTTTGATATAGTAGGTGCCGGATTTATTGATAGCTTTTGGAGAACTTAAAATTTTTGTAGCAAGTTCATCGTTCCAATAACTGTATGTAAGTCCGCTTTCACTGCCTTGTATAATATCGTTCGTAGTTAGATCAACTGTATTTGGGATACATTCCGGGAGTTCTGCTTTTACTTTTACAACAGGGTTTTTCCAGACTATTGCATTGAAAGGCTTGGTATCTGTACATCCTGCGGTGTTAACTGCTTTGATGTAATAAGTACCTGTTTTAATAATTTTTTTGGGGTTTGATACAAATTCCGATTCATTAAAATCGGCAAAATAACTATACACCATTCCTGGTGTGCTGCCCTGAATAAGTGTTGGGGATGATATATCGATACCAGGTGTTTCACAGGCTTCAACGGAAGGCTTTAAAATAAAGTCGAACGGGTCATCCGATTTTGTTACCGTTGTATACAAGGTATCCAGGCAGCCCTGGTTAGGGTAAGGAACAATTTCTAAAGCTAGCCGGGTACCAGGGGCGGGCGCAGGGTTTAGTTTAAGTGTATTGTTGATGCCCAGTGTTTGTGAAAAATCTTCTGTAAACCATTTATAGGCCATAAATCCATAGGGTGCAGTTAAGGTTAGCTGTGGTAATCCGTTACATAATACGTTGCCGGTAACAGGGGTTGTACAGTTTTCGTTTATATCGATATAAGCATAGCCAAAATGTCCGCCTAAAGCACAGTCATTTACCGTAAACTCGAGTCTAAGTGTTTTACCGGCATAGTTTTGGAGTTTCAGGGTAATCGGGGCCCAGTCTTTATAAAACACATCGGGTCTTGGGTCGGTGGAACGTTTAAACCCTGGCAGATCTGCGGAAGCGATAAACTGGAAAGAGCCACAGTCTTCATATTTGTTGTCAGTGACATTAAAAATCTTTACAGCCAATTGGGGTTGCTCAAATGATTCATGTTTCGGGTTTTCCAGTACCACTGCATAATTGTAGATAATACTATAATCACCACTGGTTGCTGGCACGGTAAAAGTATAATTCAAGCCATGGGCATCAGAACCACCTTGTTCCATACCCAGTTTAACGGAGTAACCGCTGCCGTTTGGACAAACCACCGGAAACCCGCCATATTGGTCTGTTTCCTTACCATTAATATTTGCATCTAAAATTCGGTGATTAGAGGGGTCCGGAGAAACAGGAGTGAGTGAAATAACTCCATCGCGGGATATTTGTCCTTTCAGGCTTTCCCAATTATCGAAATTGCCTCTTTCGAAGCCAATATTGGGAGGGCATTGGGAAAAAGCCGAAGTAAAGTTAATGCAGGCAAATAGGAACAACAGAACGCCCCACTTTAAGGTGTGGCTATAAATCGAAAATCTGTAGTTTCCTTTCATAATGATCAATTACACGGGTATCTGAAAAAGACAATAAAGTCCGTTTCCGGGTTGCATGGATAGGATTAAATACAGGTTTTAGAAAGGAGATCAGGGTAAAATGAAAATTATGCATTATTTCTATATATGCCAAAAAAATCGGATATGCGGTAGGTTTTGCATAGAGAGAAGTCCATAGACCATAGACCATGGACCATGGACTATGGTCTATGGAGTAATTGTTTGATACGTTCACGATTCAGGCGGGAGACAGGGATTTTTGTTTTATCGAGCAGTAATAGTTTTGGGCCGTCATCTTGAATCCAGCTTTTGATATAATTGCGGTTAACAAGGTGCGACTGATGCGGTCGTATAAATTCGTTGGAAGGCAATAGGGTTATATATTCTTTCAGGGTTTTGGCCACCAATATTTTTTCATTTGAATCGAGGTATATATAAGTGTAATTATTACTTGCTTCGCATCTGATAATTGAGGTAATATCAACATACCTGATTTCTTGTTGATGAGGTAATGCAATTCTTCTGGGTTGTTGAGTATTGATTTCCTCTAATAGGAAGCGTAATTGTTCATTCTTCTTTTTCGTGCCTATTTTTTCAATGGCCCTTTTTACTGCGATTGCCAGTTCTTCGGAATTTATTGGTTTAAGCAGATAGTCGAGAGCGGCATATTTGATGGCCTGTATTCCAAATTGATCATAGGCGGTTACAAAAACTACTTCGATTTCAGTGTTGGATAATTGTTGCAAAAGATCAAATCCTGTTTCTTTATGCAGCTTGATATCAAGAAACAATAATGCAGGTTTACTGGCCTGAATACCTTTTAGCGCAGTTTCTACATTGCTGGCAGAACCCACTACCGTTATTTCGGGGCAATGGGTTTGCAGTAAAAATGACAGGTTTTCAATATTGTGTAATTCATCATCTACTATATAACATGGAATGTTCATGACCAGTGATTAAGTGTTAGCTGACAGGCAGTATGGCCATCTACAGACAATACATCAAAATGAACGGTTGATTGGCTATACAATTTATTGAGTAATTCAATTCTTTCCCTGATTAGTTTTAGTCCGAATCCTTCCTTGACTGCATCAGGAGAAAATCCCGGTCCATTATCAATAACCTGAATAATGAGCTCCTCAGCTTGCTTCATAAAGTTAATGGAGATCATGCCTCTTTCTGAAAGTCCGGAAACGCCATGCTTTACTGCATTTTCAACCAGAGGTTGCAGTAGCATTGAAGGGATAGCGGTATGTATTTGATCGATATTATCGTCGATAACAACTTTGTACTGAAACCCAAAACGAAGCTGTTCCATTGAAAGGTAATCATTTAATAGTTTGACTTCTTCTTCAATGGTTGTTTTATCATCATCTGTTTCATTTAAAATATGCCCTGTAATTCGAGCAAATTTTGACAGATAATTGCTGGCTTTGCCGGTTTCATTTTTGTTCACCAGATTTTGGATGCCAGCGAGGGCATTAAACATGAAATGAGGGTTTAGTTGTGATCTTACTGCTTTTAATTGTAATGAAACTACCTGTTTTTCCTGGTTTTTCTTGGCAAGCATTGCTCTGCTTTTACCCCTGTAGAATAAGAAGCCAGTGCTTCCGATTAGTGCCAGAAATGCAGTGTAAAGAATGGCTTGTTTTGAATTGAATAGAACGATGGAAGATGGTTTTACTGAAAAGAAAAGACTTGCCTTTGGGATATTGGTTGATCTTTTGAATTCCTCTGGTAGTTTTGGCGTAATGATGATTTCATAGTTACCCGGTTTCTTAAAATAGGCAGCATTGATTTGCAGTTCAGGGTTTTTACTATAGTAGGAAATATTCCATTTATTCGATATTAAGCTGGTATCGGAATGGGTGTTACTATAATGACGCAGGTACACAAAATACATTTCATTGAGAATTGTTGGTTTTATCGAAAGGGCAATATGGTTGATGCTATCGTTCCATTCAAAGGATCGATTTTGTATTTCATTTAGTACAGTAGCAAGTGGATTCTTTTTATTTTCCGAGGGTTTAATCTCATATCCTCCGATCTTTAATTGTTTTGAAGCAGGTATATAATGTTGTTTTAAAGGCTGGAAAAGGTTGGCATCATTGTAAAATACTCTTGCCTGTGCTATAGATGGGGTTGGCGTATATAAATTATTGAAGTAAATGGTTCTTTTATCGTAATAGTGTGCGATATGGTATAGTTCGAACTTGATGAGTTTATGTTTCGAATTAAATTTACCCAGGTAGGCGTAAGCACCTTTTTTATTTGTTTTAAAAATAGTTGGATGTTGCCATGAAACGAGTTCAATGCTATCGTTGATTACTACATGATATAAAAAGGAATCGGCATTTGCTTTTGTAATGCCTGTAGCTGCCAATTCTAAAAATTCCTGTCCATTCAACCAGCTTAAAGTTGCATTACCATAGAAACCGACAACAGATCCAGAAGTGTTGCTCCCAGGTTGGTATTTCGGAGTTAATTTCTCAAATACCTGAAAAGTTTTATTAGGAGCATACCTTAACCATATATCAGATGGATCTGTTTCCATGATTTTTGTCCATTCGTTGTAATGGTTCAGTTTTATGGCGGTGTCAGTAATTGGTTGGGCATAAATATTGGCGAAATATAAGCAACCCAGTAAATAAGCAAAAGTCTTTTTCATGACATAATATTTAAAACAAAGCTGTATAAATATAATTCCTTAAAAATGTTTATTTAGTAATTGGTGCTTTTGGATTAGGATTTGGCTTTAGTATTCAATCGAAAGAAAATTGTAATAAAAAACTAAATGCATACTCAATTCAACAAAATCACTATCAAATAGTAAGCTTGAGATTATATACAATTAATCTGTGAATCTGTGGCTAATTTCTGATTGATCATTAGTAGAAAATTATTTGTTACCTGAGCTACAAAAAAGCATCACAATAGAGTGAGGATTAGTGAACCGGATTGCCCTGACATCGGAAGGGGAACCAATGACCTTCCCGATTAGCATCGGGATGCTCTATCCATCTGAGCTACCACTAATAAAAAGCCCCACAAAATTGTGAGGCTAGTGAACCGAAGTTGGGAATTTTCGAACCGCTTTGTTTCAGATATAATGCTTTTGGCTGGTATGAGTTGGGAACATGATAAGACTCAGCCGGAAAATGCACCAACTTAACAGCCATATTAAAACAATTTCGAAATTGATCGGTATTAAACAACCTATTACACATTCATGTAAGAAAGGAAATCAGAGAATCGTACAAACATGACCTAAGTATGAATGGAGCGCATCGTATACCTGTAAGCACTCTTCTTGTACTAATGAATTTCTGGTAGGAATGACGGCAGAGTTGATTATGAAGATTAGCAGGTATAAAAGCCTCAAGAATTTTTACAGGTATATACGTATTACACTGGAAGAGGCGGCTGGGAAAATTAAGGAGATATGGGAGAGCAGGGCTAAACAGGCTCAGGCTCAGGCACAGCCATTTGAAAAAATGATTTTTGGATAAGACATAAAACATCGAAACGGAAAATTAACTTATATGTAAAAATTGAATAAATTACATTTCCCCCGTATTAGTTTCTATATCCACGCAGAAACTAGTGAAGATTAGTTCTTTTGTGATAATCAACCATAAATTCCTAATTTTGAAAAATATTACCCTTTTTCGGTAATAAAAATTATATTTGCAATGAATGTACGTTTCGGTTCTAACAAACTTACTAAGCAATTGGGCACTGCAACGGCGATTAAATCGGCGTTTGGTCTCATGGCTAGGAAAGTATCCGCTAGGCTGGATGATATTCGGGCTGCACCCAATTTGGCAGTATTAATGCAGTTGCCACAAGCAGGTTGCCATCCATTAAAAGCTGATCGAGCCGGAGAATGGGCAGTCAGTATTTCGGTTAATCACCGAATGATTTTTAAAATCGATCATTATCCGGTTCCGGTTGACGATAATGGATTGATCAATACAATCGTCATTACCGATATCGTCATAACCGGAACTGAAGATTATCATTAGAGTTAATGGAGTAAACTATATGAGCCAGCATACAAAGGATGAACGTGAATTGTTAAGTAAACCTGGGGAGACTATCCTTGAGACGCTTGAGCATTTGAAAATGAGTCAAGCTGAGCTTGCGGAGCGTATGGGTAAAACTCCATCCAAGATAAATGATATAATAAGTTCTAAAGAGCCTATTACGATGACTACTGCGTTGTTATTGGAAAAAGTATTGAGTATTGATGCTCGGTTCTGGATTAACCGGGAGACACTTTACCGGGAAAAACTTGCCAGGATTGAAGAAGAGGAGCAATTAGAAACCTGTATCGACTGGTTAAAATTACAACCTCTTAAACAACTCCATGAATGCGGATATTTAAAATCATCAAAACCTGACGCAAGTATGGTTAGCGAAATGCTGAGTTTTTATGGAATCGGTTCTTTAAAACAATGGGATCAGGTATATGTTCAAAAATATACGTCAGCACAATTTCGAAAAAGCGACGCTCATCAAACAGAACTAGGATCAATTTCGGCCTGGCTACGTATTGGAGAAATTGAGCGACAAAAAATGGATCTTCCTGAATTTGACAAGGATAGTTTTAAATCTGCTTTGATTGAAATCCGTCCGCTGGTTCGTAAACATCCCGAAAATTTTGCTGAGCGTCTTCGTGACATTTGTTTTAAAGTTGGTGTTGCAGTTGTTTATACGGCCTGCCTACCCAAAGCTCCTGTTAGTGGAGCAGTAAGATGGGTAGGGGGGAATCCTCTGATACAGCTAACTGATAGGAATAAAACAAATGATCATTTTTGGTTTACCTTTTTTCATGAGGCCGGCCACATAATGTTACACGGCAAAAAGGAAGTGTTTATTGAATCATTTGAAGGATATGAAGGTGATAAAGAAAAAGAACGTGAAGCCGACGCTTATGCTGCTAATCAACTTTTGCCAGCAACATTTATTAATGATCTTCCTAAAGAAAAAATTACAGAAGAAGACATACGAAAAGTTGCTCGCACTTACGAAACGCATCCAGCGATCGTGTTAGGACGGCTTCGGCGGATGGATAAAATTGCATATCATTTTGGAACAAATCTGTTAGTTAAGATTAATCTTGATGAATATACAGTAACAAAAAAAACTGGAGATATGTAACATCAAATTAAATAAGAATGGAGAATTCTCTCGTTTACATGCCCGTGTTTCGTGTAAAGTCTAAAGAAATTGAATTGCTTTCAACTTTTGAATTCGGTAAACGGATATATCCATATATCGAGATTGTAAAAGAGAAAGATAGGCCTAAGAAAATGACTTACGGCCATTTCCATCGTATATTGCTAACTGCCATAAAAAGTGATACGGTTTTTGTTGATATCCCTATTCATTTTAAGATTGCTGGAAATACAAATCCCGAGGTAATAAAGTTTCTTAGGCCTATGTCTGATATTGACACCAGAATTAACGCATTGAAGCAATTAAGCCCAATGCCAAAGATGGTGCCTGTTATTTCATCATATCATGCCATCACTGGTATTACAGGCTCCGTTAATCAACAGGTAAATGGTCTTCGAAAGGATTTCCCACGACTTGCTTTCAGGGTAACAGGAAAAGATCCTGGCTTTGAATCTGAATTCAATCAGGCAGAACCACTAATAACTGCTGCTGATTATTTGATTGTAGATTTTGATGAAGACCCCATTAATCCTCAAAATGAAGATATCAAAATTGTTATAGAACAGTTGACAAAGTTTAAGACATGCCCCGTTATTGTAATACGCAGTGCGATTCCAAACTCTATTACTTATAAGAGTATGGAAAATGGAAGCGTAATCGATGATACCGATAATAGATTGATGTTTCAGTACAAGCAGATGAATGCAAGTGCATTTGGGGATTATGTAGGAATTAAGAAAGATATGCTTACCAAAGCTGGCGGTGGAAAGAACATTGTATTTGGATTCATTTATTATGATGCTACATCGAATAAATATTTCGGTTTCAAAGCAGGTTCACCAGGTTATGAAGCATTGAAACGAGATGTAATACCACAAATCATAACATCAGAGGTAAGTGAAAGGTTAAAAAAGGAAGGTTATCTATCAATGGAAAACAAAGGATGGCGTCTTTTGAATGATGAAAATACTGCAACTCCAGGCGATTTGAAAAGAGTCTCCATGGAACACTATATTCATTGTGTCAAATATATGATTGACGGTAAAGAATTTGATTAGCCATATTGATAGATCAACTCAGGTTGGATATTTCGATTAAAGAAAAATTGAAGATCGATTGGAAGAATTTCATCTTTGTTTTGGACAAGGAAATTCCAACGATTACGATATCGTGCTTTCAAGGTTTCTTTAAAGTTGCTGTTGATCACTTCGTTTGAAAACCGATTGCAGATTTCACTAATAGCTGACCGCCCAGGAAATGCTTTTAAAAGTTCTTTTTTTGTAAGCATATTAAGCTGGATGCGCGGATCAATGATAGTATTGGGAGATGCAATGCGATGAATAATTTTTTTATTTGCTGTAAAACTTAACACACCAAATGAATCTGGTAACATTTTTATGGCGTTAAGCAGGTGGCGATTATCGACTACGACATAATTGAATTCAAAAGCCTGTAGATAATCTGCGGCCTGTTTGGCTAGTTTATCTAGATTATCCAAACTACTTTTGATTTCGTAACTGGTAGAAACACCATTGACCGTTAAAAAATCAACGCGACTACTCTGAACCTTCATTTCAAAAGCGGCTACAAGCTTTTGTTTTGCAGCACGTTTAAACAATTGATATTTCAATGCAGCTTCGCCACTATATTTGGAAAGCAGTATATCATTCAAATATTTATGAAGCATCATCTTGGAATGGCCTGAAAAATCCATATTGACAAATGCTGTTGTCAATAAAGATCGAAGGGAAGGGGCATAGTCAAGTGTATCATAATGCTTAGCTAGATGCGTGACCTGCTCTTTGCTAAGTAAGTTTATATCAGTATTGTCTGCAATCATATGATATTTTTTCATTTATTTTATAGGGTATTGACGTGCAAACTAAGGTAACTTTATTTAAAACCTAAGTTCAAATCGATAACCCTAAAAAACAAAATATCTCAACACTAAAATACTAAAATAATTAGTATTTTAAAAATTCATTTCATCAATTTTTGGCTGTTGTCTTAAACCGATAGATCACCCAACGGTTTAAAATCTTCCTCTGGAGACGATTTTGGAGGATCAGGATCTGTTTCATCTTTTTTTTCATCTTTAATTTCTGCTGATTCTGCGCTTTGGTTTTGCCATTCTTCTGAGACTTTTTTCCAATCTTCATCCCTTTCTCTATCCCTAGTCCAAACTTCCCAAAAATCAGGATCATCAGATTTGGGCCGGTATTTCTTTTCAAGATCATTCATCTCGACCAAAATAGGAATGGGGGATGCCCATCCTAATAGAATTGCTTTCCTGGTTGGCAGCATTGGAAGCTCATTCAATAGCCCGCCGATATTATCGGGTACGAGTCGTTTGACTAAATCTTGATCGCGGTCATTGACCAACCGATGCAGTAAGAAAGTATTACACTGGGACAAAACTGTATCAGATAACTCAGATGGGCGTTGGGATGAAATGAGTAAACTTAATCCAAATTTTCGCCCCTCTTTTGCTATCTTTTCAAATGTTTGACTGCATATTTCAAGAGGGGTCGTTTCATCACTCATCAATGTGTGTTTCCGGATAAAATTATGTGCCTCTTCTAACATCAATACTGTTGGAAGTACGCTGCCCTTAAAGCGCCTATATCTTTGAATTGCTTCAAAGGTAATCCTGGATATAGCTGCAACGATTATGTGAATAATTTCTGCAGGAATTAAAGAGAGATCAATAATCGTCATACCGGAGATGTAAGATTCAAGCCATTCCTCTAATGTTAATGTAGGATCATTGCCAATCGTATTTTTCATTCTTACATCTGCAAGCAAACTTCGTATCCGCATTATCAAGAAGTCTAAGAATTGTAAAACTCCTTGCTCTTCTGAAATTATTTCAATATGATTTGCCAATTGATTTACATTGAATTCTACTGGCATATCTTCATTTGGTCCTTCGTTAATAGAAATTCCACCAACACCTTCTAATAAGAGAAGTACAGCATCTAATGCTGCTGAGCCTTCCGAAGCTTCAAAAGCTTCGTAATATTCAATAACTTCACCATCCTTTGTAAATGTTTTAAACCTTTTTTTAGCGACCCCCTGTAGTGTTGCTGATAATGCCTCTAAATCGGATTTAAGCTGATCTTTTGCTTTGCCAGCATAAAACATTGCATCATTTGCAAAACTTTGGATCTTCTTGCCGAATTCTGTTTTCCCGGTTTTAAATGTATTTGCACCATTGTTATTGTCTGCTTTTAGAGACATTGCACAGCTTGAAAAATAATTCCTCACCTCAGGTGATATATCGGAAGGGTCTTTGGTTATTCCCCCTTTTAATTCTCGTAAAGCTCTTCTTAATATTGGCCTTTGTGTTTTGCCTGTAGCTAATGTAAAAGAACTCCATTCGTAGCTATTCCAAAACCAGGCAGGCACGCGTAACTGTTGAAATTTTTCTTTTTCACTGACTGATAATTCTATTTTAAATCTTTTAATATCAATGTCTAGGTCGTCAAAACAATTGGCATACTCGCCATTGGGATCTAATATAATGAACCTTGCGTTGAGTTTTTTCTTTGAATCTTTCTTCGCTTTTGATGCTTCATCAAGTGACCAGCGGATAATGCCAGCGGCGGAACATGATTTTCCACTCCCCGTATTTCCCAACACAGCGATATGTCTTCCAAATAATTTATTAGGGTTTATTTTAACATTAGCATTGCCGGCAACAGGAGCTATTCCAATTTTTACAAACGCTTGTTCATCATCATTTTCAATGATTGATTTCAATTGCTCGTCTTTTGGAAGTATTACTGTATCGCCAATTGAAGGGAATGAGTAAATGCCACGTTCAAGTTTATAAATGGTTTCTTTGTTTTTTATTTCGGTCTTCAAAGTCCCAATCGGATTGATTGCCATTTTTCTTAATGGAAAAGGGAGATCAATAAGATCGTAGTCTTTAAACCCTTTTCTTTTGGGATATTGAGAGTGTTCAACGCCAAGCCAACTGATTATTCCTACTAATGCCCCTACTTCGTTAGGGATAAGAACAAAACCATTTATTCTCGGAAACAAGCTTGGCACTCCTGTATTCAAGGCTGTATTTTGGGGAGCATCTGTTTCTAATAGAACTTTGATTTCATTTGGTGTTACATAGTCAACAGTTCCGATGCTAAGATTTCTTAATTGATCAAAATTAAAATGGCTATTTGTCATCGTTATCTCCTTTTAGACTACCCGTTGTAGAATCGATTTTTGGAGTATGCGCACTGGGATCTCGTTTGCCAATAAGGTCTCGCATTTTGATTGTTAGTCTATCAATCGCTGACTTTGGTAAATAATTATCTACCAAAGTCTCTAGATCTCCAAAATGGCTGCCAAGCAACAAAGTATATTGTGCTTTATTTTTATCGAGTAGAAATTTTTGAATTCTATCGCCAGTATCACTATAGGCAATGATTACCAAATGTGTAGATGGGATTGTAAACATATCTGAAATGATCCGGTTTATATGCGAATCTCCAAAACCATACCCATAGGTAACAATAGCAGAATTTGGGCGACATATTGCTGTAGAAAAATCACGGAATAATTCAGAATAAGGATAATAGGCTGTTTCAATATCTTTTGCAGAATTAGGATAAATAACAACATGATCCGCTGCATCCGCTGGAATATCGGGATGAGTGTCTACTGCCCCGAATGGCAGTAGTGCTCTTATAATTCTCCCGTGACCTTCAAAATTCCAGTCTATTGAACCGTGCAACTTTGTAATTCTTGCAACACCTTCTACATATCTCGGTTCGCCTCTTATACCAGGCGGATTATAATGATAATCTAATTCCAAGCGCGTGTTTCTGAATATGGGTTGTATTTTACCTTTAAACCGGTCTAAAAGAATAACCCCAATTTCATCACACCCATATTCAAGAAACCTATCGTAGTTGGTTGTAAAGATATTTAATCTTTCTCTCGATGCAGCTCTACTGGAAAAACTCAATAGGAAAGCTTGGAGATAACCAAATGCAGTGATTGCTGTGTCCTTGTTGACTTGGGTAGATGAGTTTAACTGATTTTTAAATGAGCGCTCTGTAGCTAAAATGGATTTTATAAAAGTATTTAGTTGTGTATTAAGCTCCTTTTTTAAATTTGAATAGTTTGCATCACCAAGGATTTCATAGCCTTTCAATAATTCTAATGCAACCCTGAAATCGTCTTCTAAATTTGCTTCGCCTCGCTCCATTGCTGATGCTGACTTAGCAGCATGGTCTTTAATTTTATCTGTATAGTCACCCCTTGTTAATTCCAAACGTCCCATGCCTTGAGCAGCTATTTTCGAAATGTGTGATATCGCATTCGTTAATCCAGACCCAATAAGAAGTGAAAAATGTTCTGATTGAAAAATAGCACTTAACCAAGGTTCTATTTTTGGGCGCCAAATCTTAGCGTCTGGAGCATCATCGATACTCATTAGCTCGGTACTTGTCTTTATTATATGCTTTTTAGACCAGTCGATAATTTCCATTTGGTTTATTTTAATAACGCTTACTGCGTCTGTATTATAGTTTTAAATATAATTTTATCTCATACAGAAGGGAAAAGATGATTGATTTTAATCTCAAACTTTTGCAATTGAGACTTTTATAAAGGCTATAAAAGAACCGTTCGAAGATAGCCAGTCGCAATACATGGGGAATCCTAAGATACAAAGGAAATTTTAAACAACATTTCTGAATCATATTCTTCCCTCCCTTATTACCTAGAATAACAAGAGTGCCGGTCTCTTTTGCAGTAGAGAAATATGAAAAATGCAGTCGACTCAATAGTTGAAATACGACTTAACTGGTTTTAAAATTTAAAACCAGACGGGTTCCGAAAATTTTCAATTTGATCGTTAAAATCGTGGCTGTTGTGTAAACTTAACTAAACTAGAGTCACGATGTGTAAGGTTAAGTACAGTTTAAAAACGATAGGCAAAAAATAGACCTTGAAACTCGAATTATATTGATTTTCAAGGTTTTAATTTTTAATTGTGATCCTTTCGTGAACCCGAGGTTGGGAATTTCTGAACCGAATTGTCTTGGATATCATGCTACTAGCAGTAATGAACTTGGAACAGAGTAATTGTATTATTGGAAACCATCAAATTTTATAATCGCTACAGCCTAAAACACGTTTCTCGAAAGGATAATCTAAAAATTTCTTTTAAAGTGGCTGATATACATTATAAAAATGCAACAACTGTTGCCAGATTAATTATACCAAAGTTGTATGGTTTTTATTTAATATTTGTTGCGTTAACGTATATTAGTAATTCAACCTAACTGCCCAATATGTATAATCCTCAGGTTCATTACAGAACGCTATTCAGTATCAAAAAATCTTCGGTATCGGATTTTAACCATGTTTTTCAGGCTGTTGTTATTCACACTAGAAAATGGCTTAAGTTTCATTCACGTACAAAGCATTTGTCAGATGAAATTTCAAAGTCTTGGTTATTTCATGGAAGCCAAAATGCATTGCGAGATGGTGATCTTTGGATTAGTGTTCGGACCGATGGTTATGATAACGAAACAAAAGCTGCTGATTATTGGGTAATGCGTTTTGAACATACAGACTCCAAATACAAAATGCGGAAATGGAGAACAGATATTTCATTACACTGCTTAGACACTGAAAATGCAGAATTTAGCATAACCGTTACCTGGTTTTTAGCAAAAAATTATTTCGGTGAAACACCACTGCTGCCACCTTCATCGGTTCCAAGGCTGGTTACAGATATTTTGGATGACAGATCTCTTTACTGCAATATCGGGCAGAAGCGAATGAATCAAATCGCAAATTATTTGCAGCCAGGGGATGGGCGAGATATGTATCGATTTGTAGTTGATTCAAGTCGAGTAGTTCCTGTAATCTTAATAAATATAAGATCACAAAAGGATTTAATTAATCCTGATGGGTTACAAAAACTTATTTTAGGGAGTGGTATAGTTTATTGGTATGATAGCGCCGATGTACACTCAGAATTAAATTATGATTGGGGCTCTGAAGCTGATCGATATCAGTGCCCACCTGATACAATTAGGGTATATGTTCCTAACGTGAGAGTTGATGATGAATACGACAATCTTAGACACAGATATTTTCGATTATCCCAATATCTTGACACATCTGCACGGTTAATTGATATTCTTAGTCAAAGTGTATTTCGTATCAGTTCAAGGAATGTTGATGAGGATGTAGTCACAAATTTCGAAAGTTTGTATATACATCAGCAAAAAAAGCGATTAATTAAACTTCGCGAAGCGGCTGAGAAAAAGCCTCGAAGTGCAGAGGAACAGGATTATATTGATGCCCTAGAAAAAGAGAATATTGAAATGTCAGCTAAAGCAAGACAATTGCAAGACAGCTTAAACAAAGAGGAGGAAAATTCACTGTATCTTCAGATGGAGGGGGTCGAGTTGAAAGAACGGCTTAATAAGATTCAGCATCAGTTCGAAAGTATTGGAAAACTAGAAGGTCAATACAAGCAAACATTGGTATCTCAGACAAATATTCTAGAATGTGTTAGCACTCTGCCAAAGACATTAGGAGAGGTGTTGAGAGTAATTGAAAAACTCTTTAAAAACACAATTGTGGTGCTCGAAGAAGCGCACGAATCTGCTTCTATAGCTAAATTCCAGCATCCAAATGAGGCATATGCATTGTTGTTCGCAATGGGGACGAAGTTACACAGCTTGTATTTTACTGAAACCTCAGGAGATATTGAAGGCGATTTTAAGAATCATGGATTTGATGTTACCTTAAAAGAAGGAAGCGCTACAAATAGCGATAATAAATTAATGGCTCATAGAAAACGCATATATGACGGAACTGAGCGGATATTTTCACCTCATACAAAAATTGATCGAGGAGGAAAAAGTCTTCGTATTCACTATATACCTGATCATGAAAGGAAATTAATTGTTGTTGGACATTGTGGTGACCACCTTCCGACTGCGGGCACAGGTCGTCGAAAAGAGGGGTAAGAATTGAACAAAACGATTATTAAATCATTTCTTTTCTGAAACCGGATTGGATTTCGTGACAAGCGTTTGAGGATTTTTGCGCCGATCCGTATGAGATGTAATGCTAATGGCAGATATTACATCTCATACATGATAAGATTAGATATTATTTTACTTGTATTGGGTAGCAGCTTTAGGATGCTGCGCCAAGATGAATAAGCTACAATAATAGACAAGTCAAAAATGTATCTAATCCTTGTATTTTTCTTGACAATACCCCTTACCAACCGGAGGGGTTTGACAAGGAAAATGTATCTCCAAAGTATCTACTCCCGGCTATGTTTTAACGAGTTTTAGACTCATTTTCAAGTTTCGCAACAACATTTTCAATTAATCGCCTGATATCAAGTTTGATCTGGTAGAAATTATCCTGAATATCCTGTTGTGAAATACTATAAACAGGCGGGATTTCCTTAAAGTCTCTCATCTCCCTGTTGATTGCCTCGGTATCCTGCAGGATTTCTGCGTGAAACATTTTCAATTTAATCTTATCATCAGGATTATCTGCTACCATTCCAACAAACTCGCCAGAGGAGAGAGCGGCAATTTTGGATGCGGGTATGGCATTGTCCATCTGCCAGGATTTGCTAATACTGGTATCATTACTATTGATACTCATACTTTGTCGCAACTGTACAATCTTACCGAACCTTTCTGATAGCAATCGGGCGGTTTCTCCTGTTACCTGACCTGAAATAATATTTCCGCAAATATTCGTGATTACATCAGCCTGATCCTTTCCATAATCCTTTTTTAGCTGTGAAAAATCCTGAGCGGCAAGTATGGTTGCAACTTTGTTGCTTCTGGCAGTTGCAATATGCCCGTCGATGTCGTTGAAAAAGATGGTTGGGAATTCGTCAAAAACCAAAGCACTTTTGAGCTTATCCTTTCTGTTTACGATCTTAATCAGGCGGGAGGCGTAGAGGGAGAGGACGGCTCCATATATAGAACGCTTGTCGGGGTTGTTGCCCACGCAGACAATTTTTGGTTGCCAGGGCGAATTGATGTCGAGGGTGAAGTCATTACCAGAGAGCACCCAGTAAAGTTGGGGGGAGGCCAGTCGCGCCATCCCTATTTTGGCGGAAGCTACCTGACCTTCTAATTGTTCCATTGCATCGTTTTGGAATGCCGTGATAAAGGGATTGACAAATACTTCAATTTCCGGTTCCGAGTCTAAAACTGGGAATAGGGTATCGTATTCTACCTGCATTAATTCAATCACATGGGGTAGGGTACAATATACCCCGTCTTCATACTTTCTTAAAAACCAGATAATGGCTGTTACAAAGTTGATCGGAGATTCTACAAAGAAATCTCCCTGTTTTTTAATCCATTGGGTATTGAGGCCTAGTAAAATTGTTCTGGCTGATTCCGTGGCATCGGTGATATCAAACATGGAATCTGGATCTAATGGGTTGCATCTGTGCGAGCAGGCGAGGTTGTCAAAATTAATGGCGTAGAATGCAGGTGGTGTTTTATACGCGGAGGTGTTTTGCAACAACCAATTATAGGCAGCTTTTGACAAGTCATCATATTTAAAGTCGTAAATGAACATGGTGTATCCCTTCGAGATCAACTGGCGAATCATGGGAAGGATCACAAACCATGATTTACCTGCACCAGGGCTACCTGTTACCAAAAGTCCACGGAAAGGATTGGGGAAGGATATAGTGGATTTACGAACCTTATTTTTTAACCGGTATTGTGCAGCGAAGTTGATTGAATATTCATTGACATGCGGAACCTCTTCCTGCGGAAATGTTTCATTTTCTTCATTGAAAATATCCTGCTTCAAATTGTCAAAGAGCAGCCGGCTCAACCGGGCACCTGTAAATACCAATAATATAAATCCGGCGCTACAGGCAAGGATGTAAGAGGCGGCAATAGTAACCATACTCAAATTTGATACAAGAAGAAAGCTGCTGAGAAAGAATAATAGTATTCCACAGATGATCCAACTGATCACTGCACTTAACTTGAACTCCTGGTCTTTTTTACCTTTTGCTCCCAGAAAAGAAATGATTAAAAGTGCCAGAACGAGAGACTTCATTTTCAGCGTGCTTTCGAACACACCTGTTTTAGCGATGGACTGCAACATGCGGTCTGATAAAGAAGAACGCACACCACAATTTGCAAAGACAGCGTAACAACTGTAGTAGAAATGCAGCAGCAGAAGACCAACGGAAAGCCACCTGCTTAAGTCTACAATTTTTCGCAACCCCTGTTCATTCTCACCTGTTCCCATTGCTCAATAGATTTACTTATATGCCTCTTTGTTTTTTTCGTTTCTTTTTCTTTAGTTGGAAGGGTATATGTTGAGTTTCAGGTTCCGTCTGCAGTAGATCATTGGCCAAGCCTTCCATTTGTTGCGCGTTTTTCTCTGCATTTTTTTGTTCAGCATGGATCAACTTTATGACTTTTTGTTTCTCTGTTTTCAGTTTTTTAGTCAAGCCTGCTATACTATATTCTTTGCCTAATTCTGATCCATTGAAAGCGCTTCTGTTGTTATGGTCGACAAATGTGATACCATAGATTCTTCCTTCTGCATTTTGTCGCAGAACTGTTTGGATGGATTGGTCGCTTAGGAATTGGGTCATTTTGTCAAGGGATGTAGGTCTCTGCATCAGGCAATGGTCAAGGCTGTTTTTGAGCTGCAGTTTTAAAACATCCCGATTGGTTTCATTGAGGGTAAAACGATTCTCCAGATAGGCGAGGGTAGGTTTGCCTGCAATGGAGCTGGCTTTTATGGGTATTCCGATGGCTTGACCTTCTTTATCGATCATCCGGTACAGAAGGCCATTTTTTCGGTGCGTAAAGCTCCCTTCCTTGCCACGATCTGCTTTTACACCGAACTTGGACAATATCGCGTTGAACTGCGCCAGCGAAACATAATTATAAAGATTGATGGTCTGCTTCAGCACATTGGCTATACTTCGTTTGGTTTCTGATTTGCCATATTCCAACCTGTTTTGAATGGGAGCAGCCAAGGCCAGTTCATTTGACGTTGTCCCCGCCTTTATGAGCCCATGTTTTTCCTCTACCAGTTTGCGTGCCATTTCTGATTGATTACGTCCTATGTTGTGGGTATTGATCCGAGTACCATCTCCCCGTATTGTTGTTGCGACAATATGGAGGTGAGGATGTCCTGCATCTTTATGCTGGTAAACGAGATAGGGTTGGTCGCCAAATCCGATTCGTTCCATGTAATCCTGTGCGATTGAATTTAACTTGTCGACTGGAAAATTTTCAGATGGCGAAAAATTCAGGGACACATGCATTGTTTTTGTAGTGGCGCGTTCATTCAATTTATTCCTTTGATTGAACCAATCAAGTTTATGGTAAAAATTCATGGCTGTGATCGGTAATAAAAAATTGTTTTCTGCAACGCAGATGGCTACCCCTTTTTGAACTTTGTGTTCATTGTAGTTCAGTGTTTCACTAATTGAAGCCGGGAATGTTATCCTTGCAACCATTGGTCTGACCATTTTTGAATTTCAGTACAAAGTTTTACTGTCACTGATAAAACATCCTGCCTTGTCTTTTCATAAACTGTAACCCAGACACGGAATTCAGGGATTTTATCCAGCGTATGTAGCTTATGGACTGCCTGGTTCAAATTATGGCCGATGTGATTGATTTCTTTTCGCAGTATGATCAATTCTGCGGAAAGCTCATCCATTGATGTGTTTCTGGTTTTGACGGTTACGGCTTTGTGAAGGGCAAGTTTGCGTAAGTAATTACTGTTTGTTTTCTCAGTGGTCTTTTGGCGGTTTTTGACCAGGGTTGAAAACTCATCCTCATTCATGCGAAGTGTAATGATCTTGTTTCGAATCATTCGTTTTTCCTTGTCCATCACTTTTGTTTTCAGTCAATCACAACACGAACGAGTTCCGAGTGAGTGTCAAATGATCCCAAACGTATTACGTTTGTACATCTTGCAGCCGGCGATAAGTCGGCTACCATGCGGAAACACCCGGCGACCTTTTTTCAGGTTCTATCGGAATTACAATGTAAATGTAGAAAGGGTAGAAATATCCTGCGCGGCTTGCCTTTATTTTAGGCAAGTGAGTGTAAATAAAGATCGGCGATTGTGAAGCTAAATACAACTTATAGAATCTAAAAAGCAATCACATAGCCATTCTGGCAATCTCTTGCTTCTGCGAGTGCTTCAGGGTAAGTAACAAAGGACTTTATATTACCCTTTTCATCCACAACAAATTGCGGTTCGTGGAACCGTTCTATGACATAAAATGGTCCATCTTGTGGCGGGTCATTCGGATCGACTTCCATGGTCATGAATAATAGGTTTTGCATGGCTTAGGTTTTGGAAGTAGTGATGGGAATTGGATTAGAAGAGAACTGTTTTAAATTCAAGAAAAAGCCACGGTAAAATGTCATTCCTTCCCTGAATAAATTCCACAGAAGAGATGAACCCAAAGCACTTATAGAGGTGTTGATAAACAGATCCTGTTTGGCAAGTGCTTCGCTCATCGAACAACTGGGCTGATCATCTTCTTGCACGTCGTTCAATTGTTTGCGGAAAAGTTTGGTTACAGAAGGCAAAGAGCTTACTGTTTCGTACATCTGTGAAGCGGGTTGCTTTACCGGATATACAGTAGAAAAAATAACCTGTCCTGTCTGTTGCGCATTGCCAAAATCCATCCAGTAAATGAGCTTATATGGGCCGTTGTTCTGCCTTTCCAGTTTAGATAATACAGTAGCAATTGTAAACCTTGCCTTCACTGTATCGACACAGGAAATGGTGATGTTGGCAAACAATTCCTCTTTCAGATTGGGTAGCCAATCATATTTGGAGGCTACACTTTTCCAGTTACTGCCAAAGAACCGGTTGACCCTCGCAATCAAAGCTGCGGACTTGTGCATCCCCAATTCAGCCTTAGAAAATAGCTGCCTACCGAGGTTGGCTTTTGTTATCACATCATCATCGAATAACCGCACGTATAAACCGGGGTGACCAAGTGCGATCAGTGAATGACTCATCCGCGCCAGTGCGGTCAATACCTGGCTTCCGGTTCCACCCGCGCCAATAAGATTTACCGTTACTGGATTAGTGGGGTTCAGCAGGTAGTTGTCCGTAAAATGCACGACAGTTTTTTGGGCAATCATGCGATCAGTTTTTTAAGGGTGAGTGAATGTTTTAGAAGACAACTAACAGGAAATTTTCTGCGCGAATCTTTCAGGGATTGCCAGAGCTGAATGATGTTGCCTTTTACCGGGCTTTTACCACCCAGGACATGGGAGAACCTGGAATTGAAAAAATACTCTTCCCATTTGCTCATAAATGCTTCCAAGTGGGTATGTGGGTCAATATCGATATCCACCGTTCCCATACAGACATTACCATCGTCATGTACATTGAAAAATGGAGCCTTAAAAAGCGTAGTTTTTAAGGTCGGCGTTTCATTTTTCGTAAGCGCAAACACAGTTACACCGGTGCGGGATGCTTTCCATAGCATCGGTGGTACCGGGTATTCGCCATCCGGTATTTTTAAGTCCGGTGTAAATGCTAAAAAATGCGTTATGGCAGGCGTGTACCAGATTGCAAATCCGTTGGTACCCTGACGCGTGTACAAGAGTTTAGCAGGCATTAACTCACGGCATTGCAGGTAACTATCCGATAATTCTGACGAAGTCTGTAAGGTGGCCGCCAGTTGCCGGCTTTCCTGCAAGGACAGTGGATGTGGGTTGACCATCTTTCCAGCATCGTTGAAGTCATAGGCTTCCACATAATAATCCGGTGCTTCTTCTACCGATCGGTAAACTACCAGTCCCTTGTAAGGATGGTGCATGTTTGTAAAATCAGTCGTGATGTTTTTCATAATTAAAACGATATAAGACGGCGCAGAGTTCGTCCATCAGGGTGAGTAATTTGTTCTCAAATGGAAATGCGTGCGTAACCGAAGTTTGCTTCCTGTCAAAATATTGAACTGATACCGGTACTTCAAATTCTAAGCGTTCCTGCAAGTCGCAATTCACGTATTCCACCAGGTGGTCGTGGATCCAGCAATGGTCGTCCCAGAAAAAGCTAAAATAATGATCAGGATATCCTCGTTCACCTTCCTCTTCTTCCAGGTGTTCACAATGAATATTTTTGTGAAAACTTCTGTTTGGGAACTCTTGGTAAAGCGAATAAAATTTCCGAGCAACCACCTTTAATCTTCTTTCAGTATTGCCAAAGGGTTTAAATGCATTCAGCCTTTTTTTAAATGCAGCCAAATGGGAAGAATTAAGCACCGCTTTTTCAAGAATGCTGATCTTTTTATGCATAGCTTTTAAATCGGTACGATAGCGGTTGTACTCTGCTTCTTCCAGTTCATTGTCTGCATTGGTTGCCCACTCCGTTATTGCCTCATAGCATCCACTCAGGTAATCGTTTTCACATAGCAAAGGCAACCGGACATGTTGGTTGAGATAACCAAATACTGAAAGCACAAGATCAAAGCAGCCTTTGTTCTTATCACGGTGCAATTCATCCAGTGCGTTTAACGGCACATAAAACAGGTCGTAATCTTTGTGCAGTGACTTAATGGTGGCAAGTGTAGTCTTATTCCTGTTCTCCGTGATCAACAGGTATAGCGAAGAATCAATGGTTCCCAGTTCTTTTTTTAAGAAGCGGTAAGCAACCGCAATGTTCATTGGGAAAGAAAGATCAGGGTCGTTTATAAAATTAATTTTATGCAAGGTGCATAAATGTTTTACGGAAGCAAAAAACATCTTTTCAATCTTTTCCCAATTCTGAGCGTTGGAGGTCTTATTGAATGTTATCGGTAAGAACTGCTGCCTTAAAAAATCAGGGGCAACTGGTCCACAGGTACCGCACGCAATTTTGCTTTTTTTACTGCGTCTGAGTCCGGCAATTTGTTTAACCTTTCTGCGAACTGCCCGATCTGTGCTAACTGCTGGCATAACGAATGATTTTTAACGGGTTTTACAAATCTTATTTTACATCTTTTATTCATGGTTATCCTTTTGTGCCAAGCATTGCCTGGAAGATGTATTCCACCCTGTCATTTTTGATTTCCGGTCCTTCGATCTTGGCGGTGGTTAATTCAGGGTAAGTCTGTGCGTACATATTCAGCACCGCTTCTGGTTGCATGGTTATCGAAGGATCTGAAAGAACCAGTTTAGAACCCTGCTGGTCGTAAAGAAAAACACGAGGTAAAGTATTACTGATTAACATGGATAATAGTTTTAGCGGTATATAAATTATGCGTTGTATTCATCCTCATAATTGTCATCGTTCTCTTCGAGGATCTCCTCATCGTTGTCTTCGTTGTTATCATCATCTACATCAGTATTGCCTTCGTTTTCCTCGGTTGTATCTTCTTCGCTGCCTTTGATTACAGTTTCATCAGCAAACAAGGAAAGTGATGAATGCTGTCCCCGCAGTTCCTGGCTTTTCTTCTTGATCTCCGTTTCAAATTCAGGGAATTGCTTCAGGTCTGGTAACTGCCCGATGGCCTCACCGATCTTTTTCAACTTCACTAAGTCATCCACTTTTTTCATCTGTTCGTCAAACTTTTTCCGTTTCCCATCCTTGTCTTTTTTCTGCGTATCCTGTTTGTCTTTTTCGATACGTGATTCTTTATTGGCTTTATCCAGTGCTTCGACATGCTGCTGCATGTTTACCAGGAGTGATTGGGTAGTCTGAACCGGTTGGCTAATTGCTTGGAAAAATCCGTTGTCAAGGTCACTATCACTACCCTTTAATACAAGTGGCGGAATCAGTTTCGCTGATTTATCCTTGATATGTGACGTGTCCAATAAGAGCGATACAATCAGTTCACCATTTTCCTGTGGCTGGATATTCATTCGTAGGTTGCCGGTTACATTTAGTAGCTTGATCCGGGAAAAGAAATTCGTTTGCATATTAATTGATTAAACGGTGAGTAATTGTTTTGCGATATAGATGGCATAATTGGTAATATGCCGCTGCCATACACCCTGGGTTGGAGACCATCTGAACCCATTTAATTTCAGTTTTTTTCGCATTTCCTCCGGTGGAATAGAATTGAATAAAATCTGCACACGGTTGGCTTCAACATTAATGACGATTGTAGAGTCGCCAATGCGTATTTCTTTTGTTTCAAGCGCCTGTATCTTTTGAAGTTGTACTATGCGATCTTTAATCCTCCTGATCTCCGCAGAATTGTTGGAAAACTTGTAATGTGGAAATCCGAAGTTGTTGGGGCAGTTTAATTCTCCCCACATTCCTTCTGTGGCCATTTCGAGTTTGAGAAACCCTTCTTTATCTTTTTTTCGCAGGCACTGATTGGCTGCTTTCATAAAGTCCTGGCTCTTTTGAAGTGAAGCGAGCTTATCCTTCAACTTGGCCAGTGCTTCAGGATCATCAGATGAAATTGCATCATTCGACTCTATGGTTTCTGCTTTATCGTGGTAATATTTTGCCTTGTCCTCTGCTTCAAATGCTTTGCCAAATGTGTTGTGGATATTGTTTCGGTAATTCCGGTCTGATTTTTCGCTGTGGTGTCCGACAAGTATCGGCTGACCCATGGGGACTATAGAAGCCATCTTACTGGCCTTTTCAAATAAAGAATCAGAAAGCTCTTCATTTTTCTTCGCCTGCTTCTTTGCATGGTCAATCCTGTTTGCCTTTCTTTCGTGGAAATTATGTTTCATATTAAATGACTTTATTTTTTAGATAATTTTAGTGAAAAGGGTAGCCTTCTTAAAAGCAGCCCTTTGTTTCTTAGCTGATCTCCTGTTTACCTGCTGCAAAACTCGTACAGAGGTTAAATGTTGTTTGTCCGCGCTGCTGGGCAAGTCCGCCATAAAGCAATGATTTCATCTTAGCGGTGTTATCCTTGTATTTGCGAACGTTCTGAAAATAGCCGGTAATGGCATTGTACAGACCAAACAGCGTTCCACGGGTAGTATCCATCTGCTGCGCATCACTTTCCATGGCATACTGGAAGGCTGCATCACACATATTCTGATAGTAAGTTGAACATTCGTCCGTTCTTCCCTGTTGGAGCGCCATAAGCGCTTCACGGTTTGGCACAAGGGCAAACTGAATCAACTGTTTCATTTCTGCATCAGACACGGTGATCTTCGCCCACTGGTTAAATACCTCCTGCATTTTTTCAGAAATATTACCTGTAATGCCCATCAACCTGTGTGCCTGTTCCAGCCTGTCTTTTGCATTGGCGGTGTGCCTGATCTTTACTGAATTGATTTGATTTGACAAGGCAGCATTAAGGGTATTGTTACAAACGATCCTGACAGGTGTAAATGCTGCCATGATGCTTCCATAGCCATCGTGTGATGTGGTCAGGAAGATGTATTTTTCAATACAATCATCATTACCCACTTTGATGTAACCTGGCAACTTGGCCGTGATAAATATCCTTTCGCCTTTTCCCAATGCGCCTGCGGTTTCGTAAAGAATACCATCCCCACCGATGATCGAATCGAAGAATGAGAAGGCATCAACATTCTGTACTACCTCGTAATCCTTTCCAACCACACCGAGCACCTCTTCGGTATCTATACGTATGGTAGCGTGGTGATCAGGCACTTCCAGTTCGGGAATCTTAATGCCGGTTTCTTCATCTGCCTCCTGGTTTTCGTTATCGTAAGTGAAGAGGGCTCTTTTTTCTACTTTATAGTCAAGCCCTGCAAACTGAAGCGCTTCCTTACTGGTAGGATAATCTTCAATCACCTGCCCTAATCCATGCCAGGGCGTTTCCTTTACTGAAAAGAAGCTGTGCTTTCCAGTGTTTTCATTAAAATTGATTTCGTGTGACATTTGCGAAGTGTTTTTGGGTGATTAAAATGGCAGGTCTGCAACCGGTTCAGTAATCAAAGAAGTCTCCGCTTCAATCACTGCTTCCGCTTTTTTGGAATGGATCAGATCGATCTTATCCGCGTTGAAATTGATACTTGCCTTTGCATTGCCATTCATGTCGATGTAAGCATTGCACGATAAGCGACCAGTAACTGTCACGATCGCGCCTTTTTTTAATATTTTAAGGATTCCGGTACTCATCCACCAGGCGACATTGATGAATGTGACGAACTCCTTTACCTCGTTTGTTCCTTTTACTTTGTAGCGGTCATTAACAGCAATGGAGAAATTGACGACTTCTTTGTCGCCTTTTACTGTGTTGATTTTTGCATCGGCTGTGATCCTTCCTGTGATTTGCATAAAATGTTTTTTAATTAAAAAAATGTAATGGAGATTTTTTATCAATCCCCTCTCAATACCAATGGAGGGGTTGATAAGAAATCGACAGGATCAGATTTTACCCTCGTCTGCAAAAGAGTAATAAGTGTCTTTGGAGATGATCATGTGATCCATAATTTTAATCTCAAGCAACATTCCTGCCTTACATATATTTTCTGTAAACAAAAGGTCATTTGCGCTAGGATTTACCCTGCCGGATGGGTGATTATGGGCAAGTATAATGCGATTGGCATTAAGTTTAATAGCTGGTAGAAAAACAATCTTGGGGTCTACAATAGTGCTGGTAGTTCCGCCCATTGAAATGTCGAGAAGTCCGAGAACATTACAGGCGGTATTTAAGAAAATCGCTTTTGCATTTTCTATCAATTCAATCTTGTCATGGTTCCAATGTTGCAATAAAAATTCAAAAACATCATTTGAGGATCTTAATAAAGGTCTTTGTGTTGCTTTAATTTTTGATCTGTAAACCAATTCGATTTCACTTACCATGTTCCAATTATTTTCTGAGGGTTGCATACAATATTTTTTTTGTTAATAAGTAGGGAGCGCATCCCCTGTTTAAGGCTGTGCAGGGGATGTGCTCTCTACTGGTTGTAGCAATGAGCGATTTGAAATAGGGTAAGAGATATCAGGGAACAGAACCATGAACGGAGTTATATCGTTTAATTCCAAACTATTTTTTGAAGGCTGGGCAAAAAAAAGCCGTCATTTGCATGGCGGCCTAAATTCAATTT
>CBFGPM010000041.1:0-34192 GCA_965650685.1 uncultured Sediminibacterium sp. | reverse complement strand
TAATTTATAATTAGTTTAATTTCTTTCTACTTTGAAAAAGGAAGTACCCCTTATTTGAATACTTTTGCGCCATGTTAGTACTAGATGGAAAAATTGCAGCAGCAGCCGTAAAAGCATCACTTCAGGTTAAAACTGCGGAAATTGCCGCTGTAGGCAAACGAAAACCACACCTTGCGGCCATCCTGGTGGGCAATAACGGCGCAAGTGAAACCTATGTGGCAAGTAAGGTAAAAAATTGTGAGGAAACTGGGTTTGAATCAACTTTGATCAGACTTGATGAACAGAGTTCAGAAGCAACCTTACTTCAAACCATCGAACAACTTAACAACGACCCAAACATTGATGGTATACTGGTTCAGTTGCCCTTACCCAAACAAATCAGTGAACAAAAAGTAATCGAAGCCATCAACCCCGCTAAAGATGTGGATGGATTTCATCCGGTGAATGTAGGTAAGCTGGTACAGGGACTTCCCACTTTTATTCCTGCCACACCTTATGGAATATTGCTGATGCTTGAACATTTTAATATTCAAACAAAAGGAAAACACGCAGTAGTAATAGGCAGAAGCAATATTGTAGGCCGCCCCATGAGTATATTATTAAGCAGCAACATTAAACAAGGCAATTGTACCGTTACTATTTGTCACTCACATACCCAAAACTTACAAGAGCTTTGTCTGCAGGCAGATATTATCGTAGCTGCACTTGGTATTCCGGGTTTTGTGAAAGCAGATATGGTTAAAGAAGGTGCGGTAATTATAGATGTCGGCATTACCCGTGTAGAAGATGCTACTGCCAAAAAAGGATTCAGGATCAAAGGAGATGTATCCTATGATGAAGTAGCCGCCAAAGCATCCGCCATTACTCCCGTTCCAGGTGGTGTTGGCCTAATGACCATTGCAGGTTTGCTGAAAAATACCATGCAGGCCTACGAGCAGAAAGAACATAGACCATAGATCATGGACCATGGACCATGGACTATGGACTATGGACCCAAAATATAATATCCCCTAAATAAAAACATCCCCATCAGCAACAACCATCAACATACTACCTTGCCCGTTATGGAGGCGTTCTACACCTTGCAGGGTGAAGGATTTCACCAGGGGCGTGCCGCATATTTCATAAGACTTGGTGGATGTGATGTAGGTTGTGTTTGGTGTGATGTAAAAGACAGTTGGGATGCTTCAAAACACCCTCAACTAACTGTTGAAAATATGGTAGCTGCTGCTGCTGCATATCCTGGCAGGCTGGCCGTAATAACAGGCGGTGAGCCATTAATGCATCAACTCGATGCATTAACCACTGCATTACATGATGCAGGATTTGAAACCAATATTGAAACCTCCGGCTCTTCTCCACTAAGTGGTAGCTGGGATTGGATCTGCCTTTCTCCAAAAAAATTCAAAGCACCTATTCCCGACATCGTTCCACTCGCTGATGAACTAAAAGTAGTAATCTTCAATAAACATGATTTTGAATGGGCGGAAACTTATGCCGCACAAGTGAAACCAGATTGTAAACTTTATTTACAGCCTGAATGGGATAAATCTTCAATAGTTACACCACTGATTGTTGAGTATATCAAAAACCACCCCCAATGGGAACTTAGCTTACAAACGCATAAGTTTATTAATGTTCCTTAAACTTAATTTTAACAAGCCGCTCTCCTGATTTTTCCGAACTTTCACGGGTGAAAAACCGGAATATTCTCTTTAGCATAATCTTTATTCTTAGTACAGCTAATACTATTGCACAAGGCTACGATCCTGAAAAGGTAAACCCTAAAGCACTTACCCAATATGAAAAAGCTATCGATTTCCTTAAATATGGAGAAACAAAAAATGCAGTACCTGTTTTATTAGCCTGCATTTCCATTGATTCAAACTTTTTAGACGCCTATTTATCACTGGCTGGTGCTATGGGTGAACTTAAACAATACCAGCGATCAGTAACCTTATATGAAAAAGTAAAAGCAAAGGATCCACAATATTTTAATGTATATCATCTTCCCTACTCTATTAACCTGGCAGGATTAGGCAGGTTTGAAGAAGCACTTGCCGCCGTAAATAATTTTCTTGCTATACCAAATTTAAGTGAGCGTGGAATCAAAAGTGCAACGTATAGAAAAGCTACTTACCAATTTGCTATTCAATATGCGCAACAACATCCTGCAACTGATTATCAATTTGCACCGGTAAACCTTGGCGATAGTGTTAACGGTCCAAGATCCGAATACTATCCTTCGGTAACCGTAACAGATAGTTTACTTGTTTTTACAAGAAGAACAGGCGACCAGCGTGAAGATTTCATGCAAAGCACTATGACAAACAAAAATTTCGGTAAAGCTGAATTGATCAATGGTGATATTAATATTGAACCACTAAAAGGAGCTATCACTGTTTCGCAGGATGGGGAATGGTTGTTGTTTGCAGGTAATCTTTCTGGTCCTGGTCTTGGCGGTTATGATATCTATCTTTCACAAAATACCCCACAGGGCTGGAGCGAACCGCAAAACCTCGGACCAAATATCAATACAGAATTTTGGGAAAGCTCTCCGGCATTAAGTCCCGACAAACGCATATTGTATTTCAGCAGCAACAGACCCGGAGGATATGGTGGCAGAGATTTATATATGTCGGTTCGTGATGTAAATGGAAGATGGGGCAAAGCAACTAACATGGGGCCAGCAGTAAACTCTGCGGGCGATGAGTTAGCTCCTTTTATTCATGCAGATAATCAAACACTTTTTTATACTTCTGATGGACTTCCAGGTTACGGCAATTCAGATCTTTTCATGTTACGGAAAAATGAAAAAGGCGAATGGGGTAATCCCGAAAATCTGGGCTACCCGATAAATACCATTGAAAACGAAGGAAGCTTAGCTGTATCCGCTGATGGCTTGACCGCCTATTATGCAAGCGACAGAAGCGATAGCCGTGGAAACCTTGATCTATATAGTTTTCAGCTTCGCCCGAATATCAGACCGAACAGAACCTTATATGTAAAAGGAAAAGTAACCGATAGCAAAACCAAACAAGGAATACCCTCTACTGTTGAGTTAACAGAAAACAACAGTAACCTGGTTTTGATGAAGGTACAGACAGATGAAATGGGTGATTACCTGATAACATTACCAACAGGTAAAGATTATACTTTCACGGTAAACAGAAAAGGTTATTTGTTTTATAGTGAAGTATATGCGCTTAGCCGAAAAGAAGCAGATAGCACTTATCAAAAAGATATACAGCTTTCCCCTGTTCAATTGAATGCAAGTTTCATCTTCAACAATATTTTATTTGCGGTTAATAGTTATGAATTACCTGCAACAGGATTGGCAGAGTTAATGCAATTAGTACAGGTATTGCAGGATAATCCAACACTGAAAGTAGAAATCAGTGGTCATACGGATAATACAGGTAATGCAAAAGACAATATGTTGCTTTCAACAAATCGTGCAAAAGCAATCGTTGATTATCTGATTACGCAGAAAATTGATGCTTCAAGATTAACTTATAAAGGATATGGCGACACCCAGCCTATTGCAGATAACAATACAGAAGCAGGCAGAGCAAAAAACAGAAGAACAAGTTTTACGGTAACAGGGTTGTAATTATTGATGGATGGGAAGAAGGGCTGCAAGCCGCAAGCTACAAGCCTTGATGGGTGCTTATTTTAGACTTTCTGCATCTAATAGAATTAAAGGTGGGAGAAAATTCAACTTCATTTGCGTAAAAAATATTTAGTTGCCGTAAATGCACTATCTGTTATTAATAGAACACGGATCTTCATGATTTTCAAGATCTATCATGATAAATCCTGAAAATCATGAAGATCTGTGTTCCATCATACGAAACAATTACAGCTCGCTGTCAAACTTCCCCCGAAAGCAATGTAAACAATAGTTATTCTGAGTAAAAATCTATGCATTAATACCTGATCTTTTTGAACGGCATTTTTTGGACATTGCCGGGATGTATACACAGGAACAGGTTTATCAATTATCGCTTACAAGAATACCGGATCTGGGCAGTATTCTTACCAGATACCTCATTGATCATTTTGGTTCAGCTACTGCCATCTTCAGTGCAAGGTTGAAAGACCTGGCTGCAGTGGAAGGAATTGGGACTTACAGGGCCGGACAGATAAAAAATTTTAAGGACCACTCTCTCGCCGAAAATGAACTCACAGCCATAGCAGCAAAAAATATTGAACTACTTTTTATTACTGATGAAAAATATCCGAGGAGACTTCGTAATTGTCCGGATGCACCATTGGTATTATTTTATAAAGGAAATGCCGACCTGAATCATAATAGAATGGTAAGTATTATTGGCAGCCGACATCACACTGAATACGGAAGATGGGCCACTGAACAACTGATTCAGGCATTGAAACCTTTTCAGGTAACTGTAATTAGTGGTCTCGCATACGGCGTTGATGCCATTGCACATAAAGCAGCCCTGCAACAAAAGATGGAAACCATTGGCGTATTGGCACATGGTTTTAAAACTATTTATCCCGGACTTCACAAATCACTTGCATCGGAAATGATTGAGCGGGGCGGACTACTTACAGAATTTATGTTTGATGAATTACCTGATCGCCATCATTTCCCAAAAAGAAACAGAATTGTAGCTGGCATGTCTGATGCTACGGTGATTATAGAAACAGCCATTAAAGGAGGTAGTATGATAACGGCAGATCTGGCATTCCATTATAACCGTGATGTATTTGCCCTACCGGGTCGTATCAATGATGCCAAAAGCAGTGGTTGTTTGCAGTTGATTGCTGAAAATAAAGCAACCCCTTTTATCAGTAGTACCCATTTTCTCGAAGCGATGGGATGGATGGAAATAAAAAAGAAAAAAAGCGCAGAAAAGAAATTATTCCACGAACTCAGTTCGCAGGAACAAATCATTGTTGATTTACTTCAGGCAAAAGAGTCTCTTCACATTGATGAAATATACCTGCAATCCAAACTCAGTAATTCCGAAATGGCAGCCGCCATTCTTAGCCTTGAATTACAGAATATCATACTCCCGCATCCAGGGAAATATTTCAGGTTGAGTTAATAGACCATGGTCCATAGTCCATAGCACTAAACTTTCTTTCTCTCCCATGGACCATGGACTATGGTCTATGGACTATCGTCTATGAAAAAAATCATTTTTTGGACTAAATATACCTTACGCACTATCTTTGCACATGGCAACAAGAAAATCTTCTCCCCGTAACACCGCTGCCGCTTCCAGGTTATTTGGCGAAGGGCTCACCTTCGATGATGTACTCCTGATGCCGGCTTACAGTGAAATTCTTCCCCGCGAAGTTGACATTCGTTCCCAGTTAACAAAAGCCATTACGCTTAATGTACCCATTTTGTCTGCGGCAATGGATACCGTAACAGAAGCTAGTTTGGCTATAGCCCTTGCACGTGAAGGTGGTTTAGGCATCCTGCACAAAAATATGAGTATTGAAAAGCAGGCCGAACAGGTTCGTAAAGTAAAAAGAAGTGAGAGTGGCATGATCATCGATCCGGTAACATTATTGGTTGATGCTACTATTGGCGATGCCCTTAAACTGATGAAAGAAAATAAAATCGGGGGTATTCCGATTGTTGATGCCGGCCAAAAACTGGTAGGTATACTCACTAATCGAGATCTGCGTTTTGAAACAGATAAGAAAAGAAAAGTGAAGGAAGTGATGACCAAAGAAAACCTCATCACGGCACCTGAAGGAACAGATCTTAGAAAAGCAGAAAAAATATTACGTTCTTATAAAATTGAAAAATTACCAGTTGTAAATAAACAAGGTAAATTAATCGGGTTGATTACTTACCGCGACATCATGCAACTAAGTAATTTTCCTAATGCCGTAAAAGATCATTTAGGCCGGTTACTGGTTGGTGCAGCGCTTGGTATCACCCGTGATCTCATGGATCGTGCATCAGCTTTGCAACACGTGGGAGTAGATGTAGTTACACTCGACAGCGCACACGGACATAGCAAGGGTGTAATGGAAGCCTTAAAAGCTTTGAGAAAAAATTTCAAAAACTTACAGATTATAGCAGGTAATGTAGGTACAGCCGAAGGTGCCAAAGCACTTGCTGATGCTGGTGCAGATTGCGTAAAAGTAGGTATCGGTCCGGGCTCTATTTGTACAACACGTATCGTAGCCGGCGCTGGTGTTCCCCAATTAACTGCCATTATGGAAGCTAGTCAGGCTTTAAAAACCAAAGGTATTCCTGTAATTGCCGATGGTGGTATTCGCTATACCGGAGACATGGTAAAAGCTTTAGCCGCAGGTGCCAATATGGTAATGATGGGAAGTGTATTTGCAGGTGTGCAGGAAAGTCCGGGAGACACCATTATTTATGAAGGAAGAAAATTCAAAGAATACCGTGGCATGGGAAGTTTAGGTGCCATGAGTCAGGGAAGCGGTGATCGTTATTTTCAGGATGTTGAAGACGATATCAAAAAATTTGTTCCGGAAGGTATTGAAGGACGCGTAGCTTACAAAGGAAGCTTAAGCGAAATCATTTACCAGTATGTAGGCGGCCTAAGAGCAGGTATGGGTTATTGTGGCGCTAAAAACATCAAAGCATTACAACAGGCAACTTTCGTGAAAATTACCAATGCGGGAATGAAAGAAAGTCACGCGCATGATATAGATATCACCAAAGAAGCCCCTAATTACAGCCGTAAATAAAAAATCACATACAGATCGAAAAGAGCGCCCATACAATGCGGCGCTCTTTTGTTTTTTATTCCGAACTTAGTTTCCAAATTTTCCAAGTTGAAAAAATCAGCCTTCATTCTAACAACGGTAAGTGGATTATTACTTTTTGCTGCATGGCCGGTATCGCCATTGATGCCCTTAATTTTTGTTGCTTTAGTACCACTGTTAATGGCAGCTGAAAAGACCAAAACAGCCGCAGGTTTTTTTGGTGTCTCCTTCTGGGGTTTATTGGTATGGAATACAGGTACTACCTGGTGGATGTGGAACTCAACAGATGTAGGTACCATCGCGGCCATCATGTTTAACAGCATGCTGATGACATTTCCCTGGTGGGGTTATTTTCATTTGAAAAAGAAAGGAAAAATAGCCGGGTACTTTTCGCTCATTGCATTCTGGATGTGTTTTGAATATATTCATCACAACTGGCAATTGAGCTGGCCGTGGCTCACGGTTGGTAATGTATTCGCCGCTTATCCCGATACCGTTCAGTGGTATGAATATACGGGTGTACAAGGTGGTACTTTATGGGTAATGCTGATGAATATTTTGGTGTATGAGACATGGTTATCCTATCAGCAAAAAAACCTGCCTAAAAAACTCATATGGGCTATTGTAATCGGACTCACATTCCCATTACTCATTTCCTATTTTGTAAAACCTGTGTTACCAAGAGAAGTGAATCAGGCAAACCTGGTTATTGTTCAACCCAATGTTGATCCATATGGAAAATTTAATGCAGGAACTGGCGCAGAACAGATTCAATCCTTACTCAACTTAACCAAAGAAGCAATAGACAGTAATACCAGGATGGTATTATGGCCCGAAACAGCTATGAGTATTGCTGACTGGCAAAATAACATAAGCTATAATCCATATTACCAACCGGTTTTTGCATTCAGCAAAGAACACCCGGAAATAAGCCTTGTATCAGGAATTGAAACGTTCAAAAATTACGGACCCACCAAAGCTACGCCTACTGCAAGAGCAGGAGGAGATGGTAGTTATTATGATGCTTTTAATGCAGCGGTACATATTCAAAATGGACAACCCATTTCATTCTACAACAAAAGTAAACTTGTACCAGGTGTAGAATCGCTACCAACATTCCTCAATTTTCTTGCACCTGTTTTTGAGCAGTTTGGAGGTACAACAGGTGGATATGGCAGATCAGCATCGGCTGCAGTATTTACTTCTCCAGGTAACAAATATATTGCTGCCCCAATTATTTGCTATGAGAGTGTATACGGAGAATATGTAGGTGAATATGTTCAAAAAGGCGCAAATATACTCACCATCATGACCAATGATGGGTGGTGGGGTAATACACCAGGACACAAACAACATTTACAATACGCAAGACTAAGGGCTATTGAAACAAGGAAGTGGATTGCCAGAAGTGCCAACACAGGCATTTCTGCAGTTATAGATCCAACAGGTACTATTATTGAACGCCAACCCTGGAACAAAATGAGTACCATAAAATACAATATACCAATTGTTACAGGCTCGACAGCCTATGTTAAGTGGGGTGATTATTTATACAAACTGGCAGTTGCGCTTAGCATTTTATTGATCCTATGGAAATTAAGTGACAGGTTTATAAAACCACGTATATGATCTTAAAAAGCGCAAACTGGCCCGGAGGCACCATTACTTATAAAATTTATGGACAAGGTATCCCCGTAGTACTGTTGCATGGGTTTGGAGAAGACAGCAGTATCTGGGAGAGGCAGGTAGCGTTTCTTCAACATCATTGCATGTTGATAGTTCCGGATCTTCCTGGAACGGGGAACTCTGAATGGGAAGGGGTGAATGGTCAATTGTCAATTGTCAATAATGCATCTCCATTCACCATTCACCATTCACCATTCACCGCTTCTATCGAGGAACTTGCGGAATCTGTTTATCATCTTTTAACAGCAGAAAAAATTGATGCTTGCTACCTGCTTGGGCATAGTATGGGAGGATATATTACCCTTGCATTTGCGGGTAAGCATGCATCCATGTTAAAGGGTTTTGGCTTAATACATTCCACTGCATTTGCTGATAGTGAAGAAAAAAAACAAAACCGGTTAAGGGGTATTGAATTAATGGAACAATATGGGGGTTTTTCCTTCCTCAAAAACACTATCCCCAATCTTTTTGGAGAAAAGTTTAAGAAAGAGCATTATAATGAAATAATATCACTGATAGAAAAAGCATCGTCCTTTTCAACACCTGTCTTACAGGCTTATTACAAGGCGATGAGGAACCGCCCCGACAATACTGCCATACTCAAAAGCAACCCTTTACCTGTACTTTTCGTAATGGGTACGGAAGATGTGGCTGCGCCATTGGATGATGTTTTAAAGCAAACCCATCTGCCATTAAAATCGTATATTCATATACTTGAGGGAATAGGACATATGGGCATGTGGGAAGCAACAGAAAGGCTTAATGAAATACTCAATAGATTCATTCAACAATAGTTTACCTACTTCTTATGAAGAAATTTTTCTTCATAATTATTTTTGCACTGAGTACACTCTCAGCTATGGCTCGCCATGTTGCTGGGGGTGAATTATATTATGAATACCTTGGGTCGGGGCCATCTCCTAATACCAGTACTTACCGCATTACCTTAAGACTTTTTAAAGACTGTGCTACTGTATCTCCTATTCTTGAAAATGAGCGTGTAAATGTGGGTATTTATGATAATGGCACATTAGTGAGTGAACTGTCTCTTCCACTGCAGGGAACTATAGAGAAAATTCGTTTAAAAACAGAACTATTTCAATGTCTGGTTGGAAACCCTCAGGTTTGTTATGAGGTGGCAATATTTACGAATATAGTTTCATTACCTAATAACCAAAATGGCTATGTATTATCCAGGCTTGGTTGTTGCAGGGTAGATCGTATTTCAAACCTTGCTATCCCCTTGAGTGTTGGCAGTAATTATGTTACCCGCATTCCAGGAACTGCTGCACTTCCTGATGGAGAACATAACAGCAGTCCGCAGTTTCGTGTACGCGATACTGCATTGGTTTGCACAAACAAAAAATTTGTACTCGATTTTGGCGCTACAGATATTGATAATGATGTACTAACTTATTCTTTTTGTGAAGGTTTTACTGCAGCGAGTGGCAGTAATAATACAGCAGTACCCAGATCATTAACACTCGATCCATTATCCTATGCTGCACCCTTCTCTGGAAGTCTACCGTTAGGCGATAAAGTAAGTATAGATCCGGTTAGTGGCATTATATCTGGGATTGCCCCTCCTGGTGGACAATATGTAGTAAGTGTATGCATCACAGAATGGCGCAACGGAAAACCGATTGCGGAACATAGAAAGGATTTTATCCTTAAAGTAGATGATTGCGATCTTATTGAAGCAGATCTACCTGATAGAATTGTTAAATGCGATAATAACACCGTTTTATTCCAGAATGGTTCAACATCATCTGCCATTACTTCTTATGCCTGGGATTTTGGCGTACCTACTTCCCCTTTTAATTTTTCCTCACAAGCTACCCCAACATTTGTTTATGCAGATACAGGAAAATACATGGTTCGTTTAACGGTAACCGGTCCGGAAGGATGTATTGGCAACGACAGCACAGAAGTGTTGGTATATCCTGGTTTTAAAACCAATTTTACCAGTAGTGGTAGTTGTTTTCAAAATCCATATTCATTTACAGATGCAACTACAACTGTATATGGCGTAGTAAATAAGTGGAAATGGAATTTTGGTGTAGATACAACACTTGCTGATACTTCAATCATTCGAAATCCATCTTATAAATATCCTGGTGGTGGCTTTAATGCGTCGGTTTTACTTGTATCTGAAAGCAGTAAGGGTTGTATAGACAGTTCAAGACAAATAATTGCTATTAGAGATAAACCCTTTATAGGTTTGCCTTTTAAAGATACCGTCATTTGTAGCATTGATAGTTTGAGAATACCTGTAACTGGCAACGGATCCTTTAACTGGGCACCTAATAGCCATATTCTTTTATCCAATACCAACAACCCGATTGTATTTCCCAAAGATACCAGTAAATACATTGTAACGATGTTGGAAAACGGTTGCGTAAATACGGATACAGTTACTGTGAATGTGGTAGATTATATTTCTGTTCAACTTGGACCAGATACGACTATTTGTCAAACAGATGCATTTATATTACATCCATCATCCATTGCGAGTTCTTATGTTTGGACACCTGCTGTATCGCTTAGTGATCCCAACATAAAAAATCCGACAGCAACACCAGTTACAACAACAACTTATACGGTTACCGGCAATCTTGGGAGATGTCAGGCAACAGATCAGATAACAGTAACCGTTGCCCCCTATCCAAAAGTTTCTATTCTTACCAATGATACCGTTATTTGTTATGGGAATCGGGTTCAATTATTGGCAAGTTATACGGGTACACATTTTCGTTGGTCACCTGCTCAGTCTCTATTAAATGGCACACTATTAAATCCGATTGCTGGCCCTACCCAAAACACTACTTATTTATTATCGGTTCGGGATACTACTTCCGGTTGTCCAAAGACCGTTATAGATTCCATACGAATTGGTGTAATCCCATTTATCAAAGTAAATGCCGGAAGGGATACCATTATTGTACCAGACCAGCCACTCCAATTACAGGCTACTGCTTCATCTGGTAATCAGTTTAACTGGCAGCCTCCATTGGGTTTAAGTAATACCAATATCCTGAATCCTGTTGTTCATTTAGGGGATGATATTGATTCGATTATTTATCGTTTGCGAGTAATAGACCTTGGCGGTTGTTATGGAGAGGATGATATTAAAGTGAAAGTGTTCAAAGGGAAACCCGATATATTGTTACCAACTGCCTTTACGCCTAATGCGGATGGGCTTAATGATTTGTACAAACCGATTACCGTTGGAATAACCGATTTACAATATTTCAGGATTTATAACCGCTGGGGTCAGCTACTTTATAGTACAAGTGCATTAGGACAGGGTTGGGATGGAAGTTTTAAGGGCGTTCCCCAAGGGGCGGGCACTTATGTATATATGGCTCAAGGGAGTGATTATACAGGCAAAACCATCTTCAAAAAGGGCACAGTAGTACTTATTCGTTAAAAGGTCTGGTTAAAACCGTTATTCAGGCAACAGTTTTACCGCCTTATGTGTCAAAATCATTGATTCGTCGAATATTTGATGAATAAAGCAGCAAAAAACTCCCCATATTAATCTTTCAGTAGCTGTTGTTAACCCGTTAAAAACAGCTACTGTTGATTTTGCAAATGGTAAGGGTTGTATTTTCACGGTATTATTGACAAATCCCTAATTGACATTGCCCGGATCAGTTCATGAAGAAACTAGCTATTTTATTATGTATTTGTTTCATTGCAGGATTTGCAAAAGCCAACCACCTGAAAGGAGGTTGGATACAATATGAATATTTGGGTGATGGTGCAGCGGCAAATACTTCAAAATATAGGATCACAGTTAGGCAATACCTTGATTCATCCTCTATGCCAAACCAAATTGACCAAAGTATTAACTTAGGGATATATAATCCCAATGGGGCATTATTTACACGAGTAGTAGTTCCTCTTTCCTTTTCGGAATTCCCATCAAAAAAATACTACGACCCCTGCATTAACCCTAACCCACCAGACCCTCGGGTAAATTATAGAATTGATAATTATGTGTTGACTATTGATTTGCCGAATCTGACAACTCCAACTGGCTACACGTTGGCTGTTCAAAGATGTTGCAGAATTGCGAACATCGTAAACGTTGTCAGCGGTGGAAGTAACACTGGTGTTACCTATACTACAACGATGCCAGGCGTATTAGGAGGTAATGATTATTTTAAAAATAGTAATCCTTCCTTCGTACAGAAAGATACTGTATTATTATGCTTCAGCGCTCCTTTCACTTTCGATTTTAGTGCAACTGATGCTGACGGAGATAGTTTGTCGTATTCATTTTGTGATGGTGTAAATACACCTACAGCTGACCCTAAGCCAGATATTCCTAGTCAACCACCTTACCCCCAAGTAACTTATTTACCTGGCTACAGTGGAACTACACCTTTAGGTAGTACTGTTTCAATAAACCCGATAACTGGTATTATTTCAGGTATAGCACCAGCAGCTACCGGAACTTACGTAGTATCAGTTTGTGTAAATGAATACAGAAATGGTGTTTTGATTGGTACAACAAGAAAAGAAATCCATGTTAATGTGGCAAACTGTTCTGTAGCAGCAGCGAGTTTAAAACCCTCCTATATTACTTGTGATGGTTTTACCATGAATTTCCAGAATGAATCAACTAGCGCAAACATCACTAGTTACCTATGGGATTTCGGTGAAGCAAATGTACCTGTATCTTCAAACCCTACTCCAACTCATACTTATGCGGATACCGGCACTTTCACACTTAAGCTAAAAGTAACCAATGCTGGTGGTTGCCAGGATTCAACTACTGCACAGGTTCGCGTATATCCAGGCTTTGTACCCAACTTCAATGTACAAGGCACCTGCTACCTCAACACATATAATTTTATTGATGCAACAACTACTGCATATGGAGTGGTAAACAGTTGGCGTTGGGATCTTGGTGATCTTACTACAACAGCTGATACTTCTACCAGAAAAGATACTGCCTGGAAATATAGTTCCCCTCAGGCTGTTCAGGTTCGATTGATTACATCAAACAGCAAAGGTTGTATAGACACTATCGTTAAAACAGTAAACATATTAGATAAGCCCATTGTAAACCTTGCATTCCGCGATACATTAATTTGTAGTATTGATACACTACGACTCAATGCCACTGTAGGTAACGGTTCTGTAACATGGGTTCCGGACAGAGCAGCAAGTATCAGTCGAATGTCTGGCAACAACACGCCCAATCCATTAGTGTATCCGGTAGATACAACTCGCTATGTTGTAACGGTAAATGATAACGGTTGTATTAACACCGATACGGTCACTGTAAACGTGTTAGATTTTATTAAAGTAGAACTTGGACCTGATACTTCCATCTGCAGAACAGATCAGTTTACACTAAGTCCCGAAAGCGATGCATTGAGTTATCAATGGACGGCTTCTACTGGTATACCAATAACTGCCAATAGTAAATACCCACAGGTTCAACCTCTAGTTAGTACTACTTATTATGTAACGGCCAATCTTGGTTATTGTCAGGATAGAGATTCCGTATTTGTATTGGTTGCCCCCTATCCGCAAGCTACCGTTCGTAGTGATACCATCATCTGTTTTGGTGACAGGGTTCAGTTGTCTGGAAATATTGTGGGAGCAGGTTTTGCCTGGTCGCCAACTAATTCGCTTATCAATGCCAATACATTGTTCCCGATTGCAGGTCCATCAAGAACTACCCAATATGTGTTAACAGCCATTGACACCATTGGCTGCGACAGACCTGTTTCAGATACAGTTACGATTGTAGTTACACCTCTCGTTAATGCCAATGCTGGCAGGGATACTTTTGTGGTAGCAGGAAGACCTATTCAGTTATCTGCCTCCGGAGGAATCAGTTATTTGTGGAGGCCAACCAGTTATTTAAATGACCCTACAACCGATGCACCAATAGCAACCATTCCGGAAACCGTAGATTCTATCCGGTACATCGCCCGTGTAACAAGTGCAGGCGGATGTTTCGCAGAAGATGATGTATTGGTGCGTGTTTTCAAGAACGGGCCAGATTTATACGTTCCAAATGCATTCACACCAAACGGAGATGGATTGAATGATATTATTCGTCCTGTTGGAGTTGGTATAGCACAATTGCAACATTTCCGCGTTTTCAACCGCTGGGGACAGCTCCTATATTCCACTTCAGAATTAGGCAAAGGATGGGATGGCACATTCAGTGGCGTAAAACAACCCGCAGGTACTTATGTATATGAAGCTGTTGGAACTGATCAGTTGGGTAATCGGATTTACAGAAAAGGGACACTGGTATTGATACGGTAGTGCAGACCATGGACCATGGACTATGGACTATGGTCTATTCACTATCTTTGCTTCATGAATAATATTATCCTCATTACAGGCGCTACATCTGGTTTTGGAAAAGCCATTGCATACAAATTTGCCTCAGTTGGTTGGGACTGCATCATTACGGGCAGAAGAGCAGACCGATTAGAGGATATATCAACTGATCTGCAAGAAAAATATTCGGTTAAAGTATTGCCACTCATATTTGATGTGCAGGATCGCCAAAAAGTTACGGAAACAATCTGCAGTTTACCTGATGAATGGAAGCATATAAATGTCTTAGTGAACAATGCCGGATTAGCATTAGGAAGAGACAGTTTTGAAAATGCCAACCTTGATGATTGGGATACCATGATTGATACGAATGTAAAAGGACTCATGTATGTAACAAAGGCTGTTGTTCCTTTTATGACGGAGCGAAAAAAAGGACATATCATCAATATCGGTTCAACTGCAGGGAAAGAAGTGTACAAAGACGGCAATGCCTATTGCGCAAGTAAACATGCAGTAGATGCCATCAGCAAAGCCATGCGTATCGACCTGCTACCTTATCGAATAAAAGTAACCGCTATACATCCGGGTGCGGCAGAAACTGAATTTTCTATTGTAAGATTTAAAGGCGATGATGCTAAAGCAGACGCAGTATATGATGGCTACAAAGCATTGCAGGCAGAGGATATTGCAGATATCACTTATTACACTGCCACATTACCTGAGGATGTTTGCATAAACGACCTGGTTGTTACCTGTGTGTCGCAAGCGAATTCTTTTTACTTACAGAAGTAAGCAATTTGAAAATTAGTCAATTTGAAAATTTGAAAATGTTGGATAACATTAGCTTTATTACTTTTTTAGTGTTCATGAATAAATACTAGTTTTATAGGAGAAATAAATCATTTCAAAATAGTTTTTTCCTCCATTTTCAAATTTTCAAATTATCATGTTCTCCAACATCTCTCATTTTAAATCCATCTGGAACACTGAATCGGAAGCAACATTGCAATGTTTGCAAATGTTAACCGATGAAAGTCTGCAGGCTTCTTCATTTGGCGACTACAGAAACATTAAGCGAATGGTGAATCACATAATTGCCTGTGCCGATGGCATTCCCTGGGAAGCTACCCTACCCATTCAATTCGAGAAAAAAGAATATCATACAGTGCAAGACATGATTGCTGCTTATACCGCAGCTACCCATAAAGTTTTGTCGGGCATAGATCAATGGACCGACGATACATTACAGGAAGAAACACCCATGTATGGTGAAAGCTGGAAAAAAGGTTTTGCGCTTTGGGTAACAGTTGTTCACCAGATACACCACCGCGGACAATTAACCGTTTTAATGCGAATGGCCGGACTAAAAGTTCCTGGTATTTATGGACCGAATGCAGAGGAATGGAAGGCTTATAATTTGCCGGAGGCGGATTGATACAATTTGAAAATTAGTCAATTTGAAAATTTGAAAATGATTGCATTCATGGCTTCGCCATAAATTTAATTCGTCATGTAAAAGCTTTGCTTTTATATGACGAATTGTGCTCATTTTCAAATTCTCAAATTCTCAAATTTTCAAATTCCGTCATTATTTCTTCCACAACTTCCTTCGCTGGTTTAATATCATGAATAATTGCGCTTACTTGTCCGATTTCTAGTTCACCTTCGTTCATATCTCCTTCAAACATGCCTTTCTTGGCTCGGGCACGACCTAATATAGTTTTGAGTTCTTCTTCTGATGCGCCTCTTAATTCTGCCTCTCTGATCTCTTGAGCGAATTTATTTTTTAAAAGTCTCACTGGTACTACTTTCTTCATAGCAAGCTGCGTATCTCCTTCCTGGGCATTTACAATTGCTTCTTTAAATGCGAGGTGCGAAGAAGCTTCGGGTGTACACACAAAACGACTCCCTATCTGAACAGCTTCTGCACCCAATATCATTGCTGCGAGCATTTGTCTGCCGGTAGCAATGCCACCTGCTGCAATTACAGGGATACTAACGGCTTCGCAAACAGCAGGTACTAAAACCATGGTGGTAGTTTCTTCGCGACCGTTATGTCCACCTGCTTCAAATCCTTCTGCCACTACCGCATCGCAACCGGCTTCTTCAGCTTTTTTTGCAAACTTGCTGCTACTCACCACATGTACAACTTTGATTCCTTTTTCTTTTAAAAATCCAGTCCAGGTTTTAGGATTTCCTGCACTGGTAAAAACGATGGGTACTTTTTCTTCCACAATAATCTGCATCAACTGTTCAATATCAGGATAGAGCAATGGCACATTTACACCAAAGGGTTTATCGGTAGCAGCCTTACATTTCTGAATATGTTCACGTAATACATCCGGATACATACTTCCAGCACCTAGCAGGCCAAGTCCACCGGCATTACTCACCGCACTTGCCAGTCTCCACCCACTTGCCCAAATCATGCCAGCCTGGATGAGGGGGTAGTGGGTGCCGAATAAGGTGGTGATTCTGTTCATTAATTTGAAAATTAGAGAATTTGAAAATTTGAAAATGACCGGATCGATTAATTTTAAGTACCCAAAATATATATTTTATACCCAATCATAAATAATTTGATTGAATCATTTTCAAATTTTCAAATTGCCTAATTTTCAAATTACCCAAAGTCTATCTCCGTATTATCACCAATATTCAAACTACGGCTGAGGCCTTTAACGGATGCGTCGCTGCCTATGAGGGAATTGTCGAGTACTACTTCATAGAGATTGGTATAAGAACCAATAATGCTATCCCGAACAATGGAATGTTTGATGGTAGTATTTGCACCAATAGCCACATGTGGACCGATGATGGCATTTGAAATTTCACAACCAGGGGCAATACTTACAGGGGGTATGATGATGGTATCTTTAAAATTGTGACCGTCTGTAATGTTTCCACCAAATTTTTTGAGCAATGTTGCATTGCTTTCCAGGAGGGTTTCTTTTTTACCACAATCAAACCAGTTTTTTACCTTGAAAGCTTGAAACTTTGCACCGCGTTTGATCATGCAATCTAATGCATCGGTAAGATTGTATTCACCATAGGTTTTAATATCCTGTTTGAAAATATGGTGCAGGCATTCAAATAAGAAATGAGTCTCTTTAATTTTATACAAGCCCACTAAAGCCATATTACTTTTCGGGATAGAAGGCTTCTCTACCACTTGTTCTATAAACCCTTCATCATCTACAGATGCTACACCGAAATTGCGTGGATCATTTACTTTCTTAATTCCAAGCATGCTATATGGACTATTCACCACTTCCTTTACATCGTATTCGCAGATGGTATCACCTAATGCCACAAATACTTCATCGTCTCCAACAATACTCCTGGTAAGTTCTATTGCATGACCAGTACCCTGTCTTTCATTCTGGTAAACAAAATGAGCAACCATATCGGGATAGGTTTGCTTTACATAGTCTTGTATTTTTTCACCCAAATACCCAACAATAAAAATAAATTCATTAATGCCCGCTTCCCTGAGTTGATCTACGATATAACTGAGGATTGTTTTTCCTGCAATAGGTATCAGGGCTTTGGGTTGGGTATAGGTATGTGGCCTTAATTTGGTTCCGGCACCGGCAACTGGTATGATTGCTTTCATGGGAGGTTGTTTTTGATGAACCCGAATGCACTATGCTGTTAAATCATGTAAATATGACACTTCATCAAGAGGCCGAAAATAGGAAAATCTGAGCATTGAACAATTATTGTGGAAATTTAGCCGATTGAAAGTACCGAACGCTTTTTTACATTATCATTTATACATTAAACTGCCCATTTACACCATAAAATATTACCATCAGCAGAAATGCTAAAACTACCCCTCAAAGCTGAAAATGAGCATCAGGTGTTGAATGAAGGGGTACTGGCTATGGACCAGAACTGTCCGGGGAAAATTGGCTGCAGGCCGCAAGCTGCAAGCCTTGATTCGTGCTTATTCTAAGCTTTCTGCTTTTAATGAAATTAAAGGTGGGCTTGCGAATTAGAAAATTTAAAGTCAGTTGCTTAAAGAAATATTTGGTTGTCGTAAATGCACTATCTGCTATTAATAGAACACGGATCTTCATGATTTTCAAGATCTATCATGATAAATCCTGAAAATCATGAAGATCTGTGTGCCATCATACGCGACACCTACAGCTCGCGGTTAAATTTCCCCGGACAGCAATGGCTATGGACCATCGACTATTGACCATGGTCTATGAGCTATAAGCTAGCCGCTAAATCCTATATTTGCACCAAATTTCATCACATGCAAAGAGACACCCTCGTATTCGACCTGATTAAACAAGAACTCGAACGTCAACGCCGTGGTATTGAACTGATTGCTTCTGAAAACTTTACCAGTTTACAGGTAATGCAGGCCATGGGTAATGTTATGACCAATAAATATGCAGAAGGTTATCCGGGTCGCAGGTATTATGGGGGTTGTGAAATTGTTGACCAGACAGAACAATTAGCCATCGATCGTTTAAAAGAAATTTTCAATATTGAATATGCCAACGTGCAACCACACAGTGGAGCACAGGCAAATGCTGCGCTGATGTTGGCAATCCTTCAACCAGGAGATGCCATACTCGGATTAGACCTCAGCATGGGTGGACACTTAACTCATGGCTCTGCAGTTAACTTCAGCGGAAAACTTTATCAACCTCATTTTTATGGCGTTAAAAAAGACGACGGATTGGTTGATTATGAAATGTTGGAAGAAAGAGCAAGAACCATAAAACCTAAATTAATTATTTGCGGAGCAAGTGCCTATAGTCGTGATTGGGATTATGCCCGTATCAGAAAAGTAGCAGATGAAGTAGGTGCATTTGTGATGGCTGATATTGCCCACCCAGCCGGACTTATCGCCAAAGGATTATTATCTGATCCTTTTGATCATTGTCATTTTGTTACTTCTACCACACACAAAACTTTACGTGGACCAAGAGGTGGCGTAATCATGATGAAAAAAGACTGGGAAAATCCTTTTGGACTGAAAGACGTTAAAGGAAATCTCCGTTTAATGAGTAACCTCATTGATATGGCCGTATTCCCTGGTACACAGGGTGGTCCGCTGGAACATGTTATCGCCGCAAAAGCTATTGCATTTGGTGAAATATTAACGCCTGAATTCCTAAGCTACCAGCAGCAGGTGCAAAAAAATGCACAGGCTATGGCTAAAGCATTTACCAACAGAGGATATCAAATCATTAGCGGCGGCACAGATAATCACCTGATGCTGATCGATTTGAGAAACAAAAACATCAGTGGTAAAAAGGCTGAACAGGTTTTGGGGCATGCAGATATCACCGCAAATAAAAATATGGTACCTTACGATGACAAAAGCGCATTTGTTACCTCAGGTATCCGTTTTGGCGTAGCTGCAATTACTACAAGAGGAATGATTGAAAAAGACATGGAATTTGTAGTAAATGCTATCGATACCAGCCTTATGAATGCCGATGACGAAACCAAACTGAAAGAAGTAAAAGCCCAGGTAAACGAATTTATGAGCCAGTTTGTTTTATACCCGGAAATGAGCTAGAAAACAGAAGAATTTTTGAATTTTGATTTTTGAATTTTGATTTTTTAAGTTGGTTTTGAAATTGATTAAATTTAAAGTATGATACAACGTGTACAAACTTTGTGGTTACTGGGTGCCAGTATTTGTGGGTTTGCTACTTTGAAACTACCATTTTATGTGGGTAGTGTAGGTACGGCACCTGCTGAATCATTTTCTGCTACCACCAACACATTGTTGATGATTTTAACTGTTGCTGTGGCTATTGTGTCGCTGGTAGCAATTTTTCTTTATAATAACAGACCACTTCAGCAACGTATTGGCTTAGCCGGATTTGCGATTAGCGTACTGAATATTATCCTCTACTTTGTATTCACAAAAAAGTATGATGTGGGTGCGATTGCACTAACTGCTGTATTCAGTTTTGCCATTCCTGCATTATTGTTAATGGCAATCCTTGCAATCAGAAAAGATGAAAAGCTGGTGAAGAGTGTTGACAGATTAAGGTAAAAACAAACCCTGCATATTTGTATGCCGCATCTGCTTTATGCAGATGCGGCATTTTTTTTTAAAGGAACTTCGCAGTATAACTTTCTTTCACTTTTTTAATCCCTGCAGGAATACCAGCATATACCACCTGTCCGCCAGCATCCCCCGCATCCGGCCCCATATCTATCAGCCAGTCAGCCGATTTAATGACATCAGTATTGTGTTCAATCACTATAAGTGAATGACCTTGCTCTATCAGCGCCTGGAAGGATGCCAGTAACTTTTTGATATCATGAAAATGCAATCCGGTTGTAGGTTCATCAAAGATAAAAAGCATACGACCTGCGCCTTTTCCTTTACCCAGAAAACTGGCCAGTTTTACACGCTGTGCTTCTCCCCCACTTAGGGTATCGCTGCTTTGTCCGAGTTTGATGTATCCAAGACCTACATCGTGCAGCGGCTGTATTGCCTGGCGGATATTTTTTTCCTCAGCAAAAAATTCAAGGGCCTCATCTACACTCATATCCAGCACATCAAATATGCTTTTGTTTTTATAATGTACTTCCAGTACTTCTTCCTTAAATCTCTTACCACCGCAAACATCACAGGTTAAATGTACATCTGCCAGGAACTGCATTTCTACTACCTGTTCACCTTCTCCTTTACATGCATCGCAACGACCGCCATCTACATTAAAAGAAAAATGCTTGGCCTGAAAACCACGCATTTTCGCCAATCCCTGTTTGGAATAGAGATCCCTGATGGTATCATACGCTTTTATATAAGTAATAGGATTACTTCTCGATGATTTACCGATTGGGTTTTGGTCAACTAGTTCGATCTGTGAAATGTATTCCGTATCGCCACTTATTTTTGTATGCAGCCCTACTTTCTCAGCGGGCTCGCCTTTCATTTTTCTTAACGCCGGGTAAAGTACCTGTTTTACCAGTGTTGTTTTACCGCTTCCACTAACACCACTTACTACACAAAGTGTATTTAATGGAAACTGTACCGTTATATTCTTCAGGTTATTTTGTGCTGCCCCCTCAACTGTTATAAAACGATTCCACTTTCTTACTACCGCAGGAATATCAATCTTTAGTTCGCCGGTAAGGTATTTACCTGTAAGGCTTTGAGGATTATGAATAATTTCATCGTAATTACCCGCAGCAATTACTTCCCCGCCAAGATGTGATGCCAAAGGGCCCATATCGATGATATGATCTGCCTCACGCATCATCATTTCATCATGTTCTACTACAACCACTGTGTTTCCTAAATCGCGCAATGATTTCAATACACCAATTAGTCTTTCGGTATCTCTTGAATGAAGACCTATAGAAGGTTCATCTAAAATGTATAAGGAATTGGTTAGGTTACTTCCAAGGCTACGTGTTAATTGAATACGCTGACTTTCACCACCACTTAAAGAATTAGCCAGCCGGTTTAAAGTCAGGTAACCCAAACCTACATCCAAAAGTGTTTGCAGGCGTTGGTGTACTTCCATTAAAATACGTTTGGCAATTTGCGCATCGTGATCGGAAAGTGTAAGGTTATTAAACCAGGTTTTCAGGTCGCGCACCTGCCATTCACAAAGTTCTCCGATATGCTTGCCACCTACTTTTACATAGAGTGCTTCTTTTCTTAACCGGTAACCATCACAACTGGTACAGGTTGTTCGTCCGCGGTAACGGCTAAGTAAAACCCGGTATTGAACTTTATAGAGGTTTTGTTCTACTTCTTTAAAAAAGTCATCAATACCATAAGCACTGCCAACGCCTTCCCATAGTTGCTGATATTGTTCTTTCGTTAATTCAGCTACGGCTTTATGAATGGGGAAACCAGCGGCACCTGCGGCTTTCACAAACTGATCTCGCCACCATCCCAGCTTTTCACCCTTCCAGGGTGCTACCGCTCCTTCATACACACTCAGTCTTCTGTCGGGGATAACGAGGTCCGTATCAATGCCTAATACCTGACTAAAACCTTCACAAACCGGACAGGCACCATATGGGTTATTGAAAGAAAAAAGATTCGGTACCGGTTCTTCAAAAACAATGCCATCAAGTTCAAAGCGATTACTGAAATGATGGAGGGTGGTTCCATTTACCTCAAGGTACATTTCACCTTCTCCCTCATAAAATGCTGTATTTATCGAATCTGATAATCGATGTAAGTCTTCTTCTTCAAAGGTTTTGGTAACGATTCTGTCAACTAGTACATAAACCGGAAAAGATGCATTGCTTTTCGTTTTTTTAACTGGCGTCAACTGTTGGTGAAGCTCTTTGTCGTTCAATGCCAATAAATCTTCAATCCGCAACACCTCACCCGCTGAATTTACTTTTGTCCAAATCCTCGAAAAACCTTTCTGCATCAGAATATTCAGCTCCTCCCTGGTATCCCGGTTAGCATGTTGTTTAAATGGCACCAGTATCAATATTTTCTCTCCGGCAGGCATTGCTTTAATTGCTGCGACCACATCTGTAACATCATCTTTCTTTACTTCCTTTCCACTAACAGGTGAGATTGTTTTACCTGCACGTGCAAAAAGCAGTCGGAGATAATCATAAATCTCGGTCATACTACCGACCGTGCTTCTAGGCGTTCTGGTTATAACTTTTTGTTCTATGGCTATAGCCGGGCAGAGCCCTTTAATGTAATCTACATCTGGCTTAATCATTCTTGCCATAAACTGACGGGCATACGCGCTTAAACTTTCTGCATAACGGCGTTGACCTTCTGCAAAAAGGGTGTCGATGGTGAGGGATGATTTCCCGCTTCCTGAAACACCGGTTACTACGATCAATTTATTTCTTGGAAAAGCTACCGTAACATTCTTCAGGTTATGCATACGGGCCCCTTTTACCAGGATATCGTCAGCATTACCTTTTAATTCCATTACCGTACCAGCCTCTTTCTTCTTTGTTGCCATAAGTGTAGCAATTTAGGTACAATAAGGAAATTTGAAAATTTGAAAATGGGCTAATTTGAAAATGAGGGGGCTTTAGACGCAAATTTTGCCTATACACAGGGTAGACCCGTAATCATTTTCAAATTAGCCCATTTTCAAATTTTCAAATTATAAAACAAATGTGAAAAATGTGTATAACCATCCGCTTGAAAAACAATGTATCCACAAAAGAAAACCGGGTATAAAAGATGTATAATTTAACATAACCATTTTATCATCCGGTATTTATATCCGGGTGTAAGGTCAGGTTTTAATACCCAATATCCTGTTTTAACTGTCGATCAAAAGCCTTAACCATGAAAACATTAGACCAAGTGTCTGATATTGATTTAATACGTTCCTTCCAGGATGGAGATGCCAACTCATTTGAGGTATTGGTAAATCGTTATAAGGACAAGATATTCTCGTCCATCCTGTTTTTTGTGAAAGACAGTTATCTGGCCGAGGATCTATTTCAGGATGTTTTTATTAAAATCATCGATACATTAAAAAACCGCAGGTATACTGAAGAAGGTAAATTTCTTCCCTGGGCCCTGCGAATTGCCCATAATCTTTGTGTTGACTATTTCCGGAAAGTAAAAAGAGCACCTGCTATTAAAACCAGCGATAACCAGGATATTTTTGAACTGATTCAAATTGCTGATGAAGGTCCTGAAGCTAAATTGATGCGTGCACAAAGTCATGAGCGCGTACGCCGTATGCTTGATCTTTTACCGGATGAACAAAGAGAAATCATCGTTTTGAGGCACTATGCAAACCTTAGCTTTAAGGAAATTGCGCAAATCACCAATTGCAGCATTAATACTGCCCTGGGAAGAATGCGTTATGGCTTAATTAACCTCAGAAAAATGATGACGGAAAAACAGATTATCCTTTAATTCCGTTTTTATTGTTTGGCCGCCTCTTTACCACATTTCAACCATTCCACATATTTAGCAGCATCTGGTGTATACCCTACCGGATGATTTAGTAATCGCTCGGATGTATCCATGATTACATAGAGTGGTTGTGTTACCTGATTAAAGTTTTCAGCCTGAAAAGTGGCCCATTTATCACCAACGGTAATTAGTTGCTTTTGTTTTCCGTCAGCAGTTGTATAGGTAAACCTTTGTTCGATGGGTAATTTTTCCCGATCGTCGACATAAAGAGACACAAGGATAAAATTATCGCGGATATAATTGTACACTTCTGGTTGGGTCCAAACATTTTCCTCCATCTTACGACAGTTTACGCATGCCCAGCCTGTAAAGTCTATCAGAAGAGGTTTATGCTGATCCTTCGCCATTTGCAATGCTTTCTCATAATCATTGATCACATTGGGTTCCAGTCCTTTTCCATGCACATTTTGTTTACCATATATACTGTAACTCAAAGGTGGCGGAAAGCCACTTAGTAATTTCAGGTTGGCATATTCTGTGGCAGTAACACCTGGTACCAGGTAAAGAGTAAACAGTAATGCTAGAACACCTACAAATTTCCTACCGGTGGTAATCTTCATTCCCTTATAATCATGTGGCAAGCGAAGTATGCCAAATAAATACAGGGTTAAACCGATTCCTGTTAATATCCAGATACCGATGAACACTTCACGCTTGAGTATACCCCAGTGCATTACTAGGTCAGCATTTGAAAGGAATTTAAAGGCCAATGCCACTTCCACAAATGCGAGTACTTTCTTAACCGTGTCGAGCCAGCCACCTGATTTTGGCAGTGAGGCCAGCCAATTAGGGAACATGGCAAATAAAGCAAAAGGCAATGCCAGTGCAAGACCAAAACCGGCTAATCCGGATGTCAACTGCCAGGCACCTCCACTTAAAGATCCTACCAACAAAGAACCCAGAATTGGACCGGTACAGGAGAATGAAACAATTGCCAATGTAACGGCCATAAAGAAGATACCACCTAAACTTCCGAGTCCGCTTTTTGAATCAGCTTTACTCGCAATGTTTGAAGGAAGGGTAAGTTCAAAAAAACCAAAAAATGAAATGGCGAATACAATAAAGATGAGGAAGAATATAATATTCAACCAGGAGTTGGTTGATATGCTGTTAAAAATCTCTGGCTGCACATTTCCTAATAAATGGAAAGGAACACTTGCCAAAACATAGATCAGGAAAATAAAAAAACCATACAGTAATCCGTTCCGTATTGCTTGTGCTTTATTAGATGCTTTCTTGGTAAAGAAAGAAACCGTAACAGGTATCATCGGAAATACGCATGGGGTAAGCAATGCGATAAGTCCACCAAGAAACCCAAGTAAGAAAATGGTCCATACGCCATTATCTGCTATCGGTGCGCTGTCTGCACCGCAATTATTTACCGGGCTGGCCAGATTGATGCTTGGAATTTTTATGCGGGCAGCGGAGGCTGTAATAGCTTTACCTCCCTCTAAAGTAACTTCACCCGTACTTTCTTCTGTTTTAAATTCATCGGCTTTTCTAAGACTTGAGCCAATGATTACAGGAAGTTTCTCAGGAACAAATCCTTTGATGCTAATACGCTGTACTACGGTAATGTCGCCGGTAAAAACATTCAATGCTTTACCGTCGAAAATGGGATCTTTTTCAGTAATCGCTTTTTGTTCCACTGAAGGCGCACCACTTAAACCCGTATTTTCATTCGAAAAACTAAATTTTAATGACTCAAGTCCTTCAACACTTGGATTGATTCCATAAAGAAACCAGCCAGCAGGAATGGAAGTTTTTGCGCTGATATCATAAACGCCTTCACTTATCTTTTTGGATGAAATTTTCCACTGCAACAAATTCGTTTCCTGAGAAAAAACCTGACTTGCTGTTAGGAAGAACAGCAATAAGCTTACAATTTTTTTCATCCTGATAAATGGGTCTTACAGAAGTTTAATATCAAATGTTTTTTTAGCGGGAGGTAAACACTGGGTATCATCGCAAACCATGTATTCAATAGTACCTGCGATATTAGTTTTAGCCTTGCCTTTAATCTTTACAGTTTGTACGTATTGTACTTTATTGGAGAGATACAATACATCTGTTTGAAAAATCTCATCGTAGATTTTTTCGACTTTACCAACTTCTTTCACCTCGCCTGTTTTAGTAACCAGCGGATTCGTTTTGAAAGTTACTTTGGTAGGTATTGGTCCACCCTTACCTGTTTTTTGGGAATAGATATGCCATTTACCCTGTATACTGGCAGAAAGTACTACTTCATAAGTATCCGCAGTTTTTTTCTTTGCTTCAAAAGTCCAGCTAACCGGATCCTTGATCTGAGCAGACAGGTTATTAACCAGCATTACAAAAAATAAAATATAAAATAGCTTTTTCATACTGTTGTGGTTGTGTAGACGGTTACGAATTGAAGTCCTTACAAATTAATTCAGGCCAAGTATTTCAAATACTTTTTTGCCATCCAGGTTAACGAGTGAGTTGGTGGTTGCCCTTTCAGGGTGAGGCATCATGCCAAAAACATTGTTTCCGGCATTGCGAATACCTGCAATATTTCTTACTGCACCATTTGGATTATGTGCAGGATCAATTTTCCCATTTTCATCGCAGTAACGGAAAATAACCTGATTATTAGCTTCCAATGCATCCAATGTGGCATCATCTGCAAAAAAGCGACCCTCACCATGCGCAATTGGAATTTTTAAGGCTTCACCATCATTATGCTTGATATAAACATTCTTACAAATGAATTGCTGGTTGGCATTTTGCAAAAGTACACCGGGTAATAAACCACTTTCACATAAAATCTGGAACCCGTTACAAACGCCTAAAACCTTACCTCCTTTGTTCGCAAAATCAATTACACTTTGCATCATAGGACTAAAACGGGCGATTGCACCACAGCGGAGGTAATCACCGTAAGAAAATCCACCAGGAAGGATGATGCAGTCATCCGTAGTAAACATACTCAGGTCTTTGTCTTTGTGCCAAAGCATGATTACTTCTTTACCTAGGTCATTCTGTAATGAGTCCTGCATATCCCTGTCGCAATTAGATCCCGGGAAAACTACAACGCCGAATTTCATGGAGTATTAATTATGGTTTTGATGATCCACCCAGCAATGGCTTAGTGAATAGAAATGTTATGATAAAAAATTACCAATTATTACCCCAAAGGTAAGCCGGATGACGTTAAAACAGGGCTAATTTTAATTTTTAAGTATTTGCCAGTTATACATGGCTATTACACCCAGAACGATAATAAAAAGCAGGTTAGGTAGGCTCATATTCCTGGGATTCCCAAATACATTGGCTGCGAATGCACTTATTGGTACGAGCGATAATAAACCAGATTCAATGCCACCTAGTTGGAAAATAAAGGGAACAGGTAATAAGGTGAGCAACATCACCATCATTACGCCCCAGTTTTTCCTTATTTGAATTACCATCCTGCCAATACTTACCTGCCAGAAAAATAGTCCGAATAAGAGCAGTAAAGCTAAGCTAGACAGGCCCGCAATCAATAATTTGTCATTTGACCCTGCTGGCAGACCTATATAAAAATCAGGCAACAATTCTCCAATAACCTGTAATCGGTTGGTTAGGTATAGTCCTGAGAAAACAAAATAGTAAGGCAATACAATTCCGATTAACAATACCAGCCATTCTGCCAGTCTGAAAGGTCTAACCACCGCTAATGCAAACAGCACCACCCCAATAAGAATGGCCATCGGATGGTAACAGATCACGGCTAGTCCGGCTATAAGTCCGGTATTGAATAAAAGGGTTTTAGGGCTTGGGTGGTTATATAGCCGGCTAAGTTTAATAAATATCCAAATGACCAGCGAGTTGGTTACCAATGCTGGTGAAATAGCGCACCACTGTGGTACCAGGGCCGTCATTAGTACATAGGTCATTGCCGGAACAAAACTTGTATTGGGATACATCCTCAATTCGTTCATCGCCAGGTTGAGTCTGATTGCCTGTACTAATATCAATGCATGGTACAATAAAAAACGTACTGCAGCAGGTAATCCTTGGATATACCGATCGAGAACAACTGATAATAAACCATCATTGCTACCACTGTTGGTATCTATCAATGGGGCTTCAATCAAAAAATGAAAATGAATGCCGATACTTAAAACGGCTAAGAAGAAAATATTGATAAATGATTTATCGCGAAATAAAAAGACCACGTGCAGTGATAAAAGGGTTAATAATCAATTTTTGCAAAACAGGTATACCCACGGTACTGGCATGGAATAATCAGTTGCCTTGCTCCCACCTGCTTGGCATGGCGCGGCATAAAGCTATAGCCCCTGTCCAAGTTTTTAAAAGTGGGATTACGGTTGATTTGTCCATTAGGCGATATACTTTGATCGGATAACACATTATCTCTTTTTTCCTGGATATTAAAGAGGAAATTGAGTCTATCACCCGCATTTAACATACCGAATCCGATAAAATTATCCGTATTATCATCGTATTGTGATTTGCGGATAACATTGCTCCATTCCATTTTGCCTGAAGGATCAAAAGATATCACGGTTATATTATCTGCATAATACCTTGTAAGGTTCGTATTAAAGGATGGTGAACGCCACCATGGGTAATAACCCAATGGACTATTCCATGAATAATAATCTAATTGTGACCAGTAAGGTGAACCGTATAGATAATCCCACCTGCTCAAGGTATTACCCCTTGTGCTGCTATATGCTGCTTCTGAAATAACAATGAACCCGCCATCTTTCCGCAGGATTATATTCTTCAGGAAGAAATCATTGAATGCCGTTTTAAGGTTACCGTCTCCCTTTGCATCAGCTCTGAATTCATCGTTGAAAGAGGTGGTAGTATTCAACATTTCTTTCTGGGCATCTTTATCCCATAGGTAGTAATATAAACCATCAATATTTCCTCTTCTCAGTTTACTGTAATAGGAGGTAATGATATAATGCCTGTTCAGGTTATCGGCTTTAATACGGATATCATCCAGGTAAATGCCTTTTATAGAAAGGTCCGTCATCCTGATATTGTCTTCACCGGCTTTCTTTGTTACAAGTGTTACTTTATTGATATTATCATTCTGCGATGTGCCTGAAGCCCTGATGCAGGCAAGATCGCCGTCGCTGTCGATGATGAATTCTGAAAGAAAATCATTTCGTTGAGGCATATCTACCCCTACCCTGCTTTTTTTAAGGAGGTTTAATTCTTTATCAAACAGCAGGGTTGTGAGTATATGCATTTTTTCATTCTGACTACTGATTTTAAAAATCATGATCTTCTGTTTATCATCGCTCGACATGAGTGAGTAAACTTTAGTAGAAGACGATCGCATATTAGTTGTAGTATCCAATTGAATGGGGTCTCCTATTTTATTTCCATTTGCATCAAGTTTTACCGCCATTGCATATACTACGTTTCTCCGCTGGTACTGATAAAACATATAAGCATAATCGGGATAAATAAGGAAATCGGTACTTAGCATCCTTTCGGGGAGATAGGTGAGTTTTTGTTTCTGCACCATTTTCATGTTATTGTCGAACACGGAGATAAAGTTCAAATCGCGGTAATTTTTATAGACCAGTATTTTACCATTCATTTTTCCGATCACTTCAAACCCCATATCTCGGGCATCTTCCCGGTCGGGTTCAGAATAAGTAATCTGCTGTGCGAAAAGATTGGTTGAAACCAGCAAAACCATTCCTGCGATTAATACGACAATTTTTTTCATCCCACCCTTTTTAATTATTTCAAAAGTAAGGTTTAAGTAAATAAGATAGGGCTTCTATACCAGCCTTTATCCTACTGCTGTGTTATATACCATTAGAACGCCAAAGCAGCAAGGTTCGTTGCCCCTGGGAGGTGAAATAAATCTTAATTTCTCCCTTAATCGGGCGTTATTTTAGCTGCAGGCCGCAAGCCACAAGCTGCAAGCCTTGATTGGTGCTTGAAGCTTGTGGCTTGTGGCTTGTGGCTTGCGGCTTGCAGCTTGCAGCCAAATTTCCCTGACAACACTGATTCCCCCTGCCCGAAAATGCTTTCTGATATCTTTTGCGAATAAAATTTAAACAGGTGCCAAGTATTTATACTTACCTGTTTTTTCCTATACATTTGTTAAAGATTTCGGCACAAAGGTCGAATCTGTCTGGCGTGAGCAAGAATTTAAACAAGGTAACTTCTGCAGGACTCATCATTGCATTAGGCATTATTTACGGAGATATCGGTACTTCCCCGCTCTACGTACTCAATGAAATCATTCATGGCAAAGTCATTAATGAGCAACTCATATTGGGTTCATTATCCTGTGTAATATGGACTTTAACCCTGCAAACCACTTTCAAGTATGTAATACTTACGCTAAAAGCGGATAATAAGGGTGAAGGTGGTATTTTCAGTTTATATGCATTGGTAAGGCGTCGAAAAAAATGGTTGGTCATACCGGCCATGCTTGGTGGTGCCGCGCTTTTAGCTGATGGTATCATTACCCCACCCATCTCTATAACTTCGGCGATTGAAGGTCTGAAACAATTACCATCACTCAGTCATATCCAAACCAGTACCATTGTTGGTATTGTGATAGCCATTATCTCGCTTATCTTTTTCATGCAACAATTCGGAACTGCTTCTATAGGAAAGCTTTTCGGCCCTATTATGTTTGTATGGTTTGCTATGCTGGCTGTTTTGGGTTCTATTCATTTGCTTGATGATATCGCTATTTTCAAAGCTTTTAATCCATATTATGCGGTAGATCTGCTCACCAATTACCCCAAAGGTTTCTGGCTATTGGGTGCTGTTTTCCTTTGTACTACCGGGGCCGAAGCGTTGTATAGCGATTTAGGGCACTGCGGAAAAGGAAATATCCGCATTTCATGGGTGTTTGTGAAGTCGTGCTTAATCCTCAACTACCTCGGACAGGGTGCATGGCTACTGGCTAACTATGAAGGCGGACCAATTCCCGAACAATTAATTGCAGGAGGGTTTAACCCTTTTATCGGTATCATGCCACAATGGTTTAAACTGGCAGGTATCATCATCGCAACAACTGCTGCAATTATTGCGAGCCAGGCATTGATTTCAGGATCATTTACATTGATCAGTGAAGCCATGCGACTGAACCTATGGCCCAAAATGAAAATACATTACCCAACAGAAGAAAAGGGTCAATTATACATTCCGGGAATCAGCCTTTTATTATTTATTGGTTGTGTGGCCATTGTATTGTACTTCCAGAAATCAGCCAATATGGGTGCTGCTTATGGTTTAGCCATTACCATGTGTATGATCAGCACTTCAATTCTCTTCGCCAATTTTCTGGTTAGCAGGAGGATTCTTCCGGCATGGATTTATCTCTACCTATTGGTTTACCTGGCCATTGAAATTTCGTTCCTGGTAGCTAACCTGGAAAAATTCATGAACGGAGGTTATGTAACCCTGATTGTAGGTGGTGGATTATTTGCCGTAATGTATGTGTGGTTCCGTAGCAGGAAAATTAAAAACAGGTATGTTGAGTTTGTACGACTCGAACATTATATACCGATGATTCAGGAACTAAGTAACGACAGAACCATTCCTAAATATGCTACCCATCTGGTGTATATGACCAGTGCCAATAACCCAAAAGAAATTGAGCACAAAATCATCTATTCGATTCTAAACAAAAAACCAAAGCGCGCAGATATTTATTGGTTTGTACATGTGGATGTATTAGATGATCCATACACTTGTGAGTTTTCAGTAGAACATATCATTCCAAACGATATTATCCGCGTAGAATTCAGACTCGGTTTCCGCGTTGAACAACGCATTAACCTGATGTTTAGAAAAGTAGTGGAAGAACTGGTAAACAACAAAGAAGTAAATATTACCAGTCGCTATGAAAGTCTTGAAAAGAACAATGTGGTTGGTGATTTTCAATTTATTGTACTGGAAAAATACCTTAGTCAGGATAATGAACTTCCGTTCTTTGAACGTATCGTAATGAAGTTATATTTCTGGCTCAAAGAGATCAGTCTTGGCGAAGAAAGAGGTTTCGGACTCGATCCTAGTAATGTTACCATTGAAAAATTCCCGCTGATCGTAGCGCCTGTATCCCAGCTCAATTTAAAGCGGGTATATTTTGAAGGAAGTGAATTAGAATGACACATATTTCACCCCATGAATTAAAGAAATTGCTTGAGCAATCTGAGGTTTATTTGCTGGATGTCAGAGAACCTGATGAACATGCAGCATTTAATATTGGTGGCAGCCTAGTACCATTGGGTGAAGTTATCTCACTGCATCAAACCATCCCAACCGACCGCACAGTTATTGTGTATTGCAAAATGGGTATCCGAAGCCAGATCGCCATTCAAAAACTGGAAGAAAAATTCGGCTATACCAATCTCGTGAACCTAAGAGGGGGGATTGAGGCATGGAAACGGATTTCGGATGGCTGATAGTGGATGGCTGATGTCGGATGGCTGATGGCGGATATGTTCGGTTATTAGCAGATAACTTAATTCTAGCACCAATAAAGGCATGCAGCTTGCAGCTTGCAGCTATATACCTCAACAGTATTGATTTCAAAACATACCCCGACTACTATCTTCTGATTGCTTTTTTTACCGATCTTACAGTAAATAACTGTTTTGCTCATCCTGCTATACATCATATCGGGTATCATTGTGCTTTCACTAATTGCTTATCTGGTGCAGGAGCGATTTATTTTTAAACCAGAGAAACTGAAACAGGATTTTCGCTTTCAATATGATATTCCTTTTGAAGAACTTTTTTTTGAACCAGCTCCAGGTGTACGCATTAATGGACTTCATTTTTACAGACCCGAACCGAAAGGTTTGATACTTTATTTACACGGCAATACAAGAAGCATAAAAGGATGGGCCAAATGCGCCCGGGATTTTTATCGCTATGATTATGATGTGGTACTGGTAGATTATCGTGGTTTCGGCAAGAGCACTGGTAAACGGACCGAGAAAGATATGTTGTCTGATATGCAACATGTGTATGAAAAACTCTGCGAAAAATACCAGCAACACCATATCCTTGTTTACGGAAGAAGCATGGGCAGCGGCTTTGCCGCCAAACTTGCATCAGATAACCAGCCACGCTACCTTATTCTGGATGCACCTTATTATAGTTTTAAAAAAGTTGCCGAGAGATTTCTGCCCATTTTACCCATTCAGTATGTGCTTCGTTTTCATTTAAGAACCGATAAATGGATACAAAAAGTTAACTGCCATACTTATATCATTCACGGCACAAAAGACAGACTTATTCCAATTGCCCATAGTGAAAGACTCCAACAATTTAACCCGCACAAAATTACCCTTATACGCATCGAAGGCGGCGGACATAATAACCTGCCCTCCTTTTCGGAGTATCATAATTTTGTGAGAGACATACTGAAGTATTGAGAAATGGCGGATGGCAGATTTCGGATGGCTGATAGTGGATGGCTGATGTCGGATGGCTGATGGCGGATTTAGTTATTAGGCCTATACCGCTATTAAGTAATTATTGTACCTTGCATTTCCAAAAAATGTCAGACATCAGACA
>CBFGPM010000040.1:0-35094 GCA_965650685.1 uncultured Sediminibacterium sp. | reverse complement strand
TTGGTCTGCCACACACATCATCACATTGGTATGATAAATAGGCAAACCATTATTATCAACAGCTATAAAATCAATTACTTTATAACCTGCTTTTTCTGCCCAGTTGTTTAACACAGTAATAGCTGTTCTTGGTGATAAACAGGCATAGGCTATTTTATTGACCCGATCCAGCACCATACTTCCAGTACCTTCCAGGAACAAATGACTATGTTCAAAACTGGTAAGGTCAATGGTTTGTTTTAAAATGAATTTTTGCTTAATGGCTTCTATTACTGCCGGCTTTCTTTCCAGACGACGATTTTCAGCAAACATGGGGTAAAGAAACACCGTGCCATCATCATGAAAGGAAATCCAGTTATTAGGAAATACAGAATCAGGTGTATGTGGCTCAGGACTATCCTGTACAACCGTTACATCAATACCGGCATTTGTAAGTACAGTAACAAACTGATCAAATTCCATTGCAGCTTTTTCAGCTATAGAATCATCAGGTGAATATTGCTGAAAACTATTATTAACCGCCGTCTCCGCATTAAAATCGAATCGAACGGGTTTTATCATGAGCAGGTGTGATGTTGTTTGCATAGGGGATCGGTTTATTGGTGAGCAAGGTGTGAATGGTGAATGGTGAATGGTGAATTTTTACCTATTGACCATTCACCATTCACAATTCACATCCCTATCCCTCCTCGCTTCTCCAAAGCGGCATACTCATACAGTGAAATCCTCCGCGTGCACGGGAGAGTTCGGCTGATGGCATTAATATCAGTGTATCAGTAATTGATTCCGGACTCACCGTGCCAGCTTCCAGTTGGTTTAATAAATCTTTTACATGTACAATCGTAAATCCTGCTTTGCGAAAAGCTTCTGTGGTTTTGTCGTTTCTGTCGTAGCCTAATACAACACCCTCTTTCAACGCAAGCAGGTTACAGGAATCTGTCCATTGTTCCCTTGCATTATAGGGGAATTCATTATTACCCGAGAAGATAAAACGCACTTCGTTTTCACAATGCAAATCATTTACGCTGATATCTACCAGTAAATCTTCCAGGCTATCGAAAATGGTGGGGTTATCTGGACATTTCTTATGAAATTGGGTAATCTTTATTTTCTCTTCTTTCTTTACCTGTAATATTCTTTCAATGGTATTATCGTCTTCATGTTTCACTGCCTTACGTGAAAAATTACCCAACATCACCCATACATCTTTTTTAACCTGTGTAAAAACAGTATCAATATGCATGTAATCACGCTTTTTAGGAATGCGTATGATGGAGACTTTTTCCATTAAACTTTTTTCAAACACCAGGTTGGTAATCAATGCTGCGGCTTCTGCAGATGTTCTTTCACTGATACCTACCAATAAATGCTTTGGACTAACCACCATTATATCCCCCCCCTCAAGGGTTGTTTTTCGATCATCTTCTTCTTCCTCGGGCATAAGAAAGCCCTGGTTCGAATCGTTTAGTTCAATGATATTCTTCTGCCAGGCTGCAAACATAGGGTGATGGAAAAAGATGTATTTGGATAGAAGGGCTTCCCTGGTTCTTGCTTTTTTTGCAGGCTTATTCAATAGCACATGATCTTTGATGGTAATGCCGATATCACGCGTAAAAATAAAATTGGGAATTGGGGCAAAAAGCAATTTTTTATCGATCGAAGTACCAGAGATAAAAGTTTTGGAAAGCTCCACTGCTGAATATTCAAATAGCTTTTGCTGTACTTCAAAAGTACATCCTTCAAGTGCAGCTACGGATGCTATTAATTGAGAGCGGATATTTTTATCTTCCAATATTTCTGCCAGCAGACATTGTAATTCAACTACTTTGTCTGACTTATGAAAAGAAGGTGAATCCGGTTTGAAAAAATTTCTGTCATCCTGATCCACTTCTTTAAGTCTTCCCTTTATTTTTCCCGGATCAAGAAAATACAAAAGCAGCTTTGTATAATAATCGTATTCGTCTTTGCGAATGGTATCAAGGTGAACGATATCTTCAAATAACCAGTCCTGCGCCTTTGAAGGCACTACTTTTCCTAAACCACTATCAGGACTATGTACCAATAAACGTTTTAACGTACCTATTTCTGAGGTAACAAACAATGTATGTTCCATGTAAGAACGGAATTAAATGAATAAAGTAATGCTAACGGGGAAAGGGAAAATATTTCGACCTCAGTGGTCGGGCATTGAATTAAGACCACGATACATCCATGCAAAATGTGCGGTAAGTAATGATATGGTCGAGCAATGATGCATCTATAGTATAAAGTTACGAATTTTCCCTAATTGGCGATAATACATTCAGATCTCCTTCATTATCAATGATTTGGAAACGGACGAACATTTCTTCGCTATACCAGTTTTCGCTTCTTGTTTTCCTGACTACTTCTGCATGCTCCTGCATTTTATAGGCAAAGCTGGTCATAGCATCTTTTGATTCCCATATGCTGAATGTGGCTTGTTTGATCCATGGTACTTCACCAATACCTACTGAGCCAAGAAAGCCAGGAGCTGTTGCCATTTTCTGTGCTACAGCATCTACCTGGCTCCAGAAACGGCTGAGCTTATTGATCCGGATGGTGGCCCTTGTTAAGATGGCGATCTTCCCATTGTACAAACTTTTCTTAGGCAGTGTTCCGAATACATGTTTATGATCCCAGGTGCCATGACCTTCAATCGGGTTAAGCAGTAATATTCTTTTATTGCAACCGAAGAATTTCCACCATAGTTGTATGAATCGGGGATGGGTTCCTTGTTTTGTTTTGGCGTCCCATATTTCAAGCAGAGCCCATTGTCGCCAGTCGGGTGTTTTATCGAAACTACCATTCCTTCCACAACCCATCAGTTTCCAAAAGCTGTGTGTACTGCTTAACCATAATGGAATACGAAACAATGCCATCGACAAAAAACCTGCCCATCCCATCCATTTAGGATATTTTACTATGGTCAATCTTGCTATCACCTGCTTAATAGTTTTGAATTAGTCGAAGGTAACATATTCATTATTGGTGTTAATCATCGTTTATTTACAACTTAGGATAACCGACAGGGTGATTAATCATTGCCAATAATTTCATTTCAAGGCAATATGTTTTTCCTTAATTTGCTGGTATGTCTAATTTGCTAATCACCAACATTCATCAGCTCATAAATGTTCGCAAGCATCCTGAATTATTAAGGGGAGAAGCTTTAAAAAACTTGCCCGTGCTGAATAATGCATGGGTACAGATCATCAATGGACGTATTGCAGATTTTGGCACCATGGATATTTGTCCGGACGCAACTGAAGTACTCGATATTAAAGGAGGAAGTATATTGCCATGCTGGTGTGATAGTCATACCCATGCTGTATTTGCGGCCAGCAGGGAAGATGAGTTTGTAGATAAGTTAAAAGGACTTAGTTACGCAGAAATAGCTGCAAAAGGGGGAGGCATCTTGAACTCAGCAAATAAACTGGCCCTTACAACAGAAGATGTGCTTTATGAACAAGCCAGAAAAAGAATACTAGAACTTATTGCTTTAGGAACCGGAGCTATTGAAATAAAAAGTGGATATGGTTTATCACTGGATGCTGAGTTAAAGATGTTACGCGTAATACGTCGTTTGAAAGAACACCTCCCGATACCGGTAAAAGCTACATTTCTGGGAGCACATACATATCCGGTATTATTTAAAGAAGACCATGAATCGTATATCGACCTAATCATCAACGATATGTTACCTGCAATCGACAGAGAGCAGTTGGCAGATTATATAGATGTTTTTTGCGAGGAAGGTTTTTTCAGTCAGGAAGAAACCATGCGCATCTGTGAAGCGGGTAAGCGATATGGATTAAAGGCAAAAATTCATGCCAATCAGCTAAACCTTTCAGGAGGAGTGCAGGCAGGTGTTGCTGTGAATGCTGTATCTGTAGATCATTTAGAAACCATGGATGAAACGACTATCAATATATTGGCATCATCCAATACTATTGGTACACTCTTACCTACAGCAGCCTATTTTCTTCGCATGCCCTTCCAGCCTGCAAGAAGCATTATAGATGCAGGAGCGGCCGTTGCCATAGCTTCTGATTACAATCCAGGATCAAGTCCAAGTGGCAACATGAATACCGTTGTTTCGATGAGCTGTATTCAAATGAAAATGTTACCCGAAGAAGCCATTAATGCGGCCACTATTAATGGTGCATTTGCCATGGGACTCGAAAAAGAAGTAGGAAGCATTACAGTCGGCAAGCGTGCAAACCTCATCATAACTAAACCTATTCCGTCAATAGCCTATATTCCCTATGCTTTCGGATCGAATTTAATTGACCGGGTTTTAGTGAATGGGAGTGAATTGTGAATGGTGAATTGTGAATGGGGAATGGGGACTAATTAGTTTGGTTGATACTTATATATCGTGCTATTGACCATTCACAATTGACAATTCACCCCTCACTTTTTCCCAGTTTTCCGTATATTCAACTACAAAACCCAACGCTTTGCAACTGCCACATTTGAAAATTTATAATAAGCAGGATATCCTGTCTGTTACACGCATCCGTCGGTTTGAGACAAAAATCGGGGAGCGGATACAGGTTTTACAACATGCGCCTGATTTGGAAACAGCTATCAGGCAGTCGAGTGCGCCTTTTGTATTGATTGGTATTCCGGAAGATATTGGCGTGTTGGCAAATCAGGGTGTGGGAGGTTGTGATTCTGCATGGATTGCTTTCTTGCAAGCATTTTTAAATACACAGAGTAATGATTTTTTTGAAGGAAGTAGTATCCTGTTAATTGGTCACTTTGATTTTAATGAAGCCAAGCAACTCATCGATTCAAATGCGCAGGGATACGATGAACAATTAGCCGCCTACAGACATGCCGTAAATATGATTGATGATGAAGTGGAGCAGTTGATACACCTAATCACCCAGAACCAAAAAATTCCGATTGTAATAGGAGGTGGACATAATAATGCTTACCCCTGTATCAAAGGAGCGGCAAAAGGGTTGTATAAATCCGGAATAATTCCATTAGCACAAATCAATGCGATTAACCTCGATGCACATGCAGATTTCAGACCCATGGAAGGCCGGCATAGTGGCAATGGATTTTCCTATGCTGAAGCTGACGGATACCTGGAGAAATACTGTGTAATCGGCTATCATGAAAACTATCTCCCTCAAAATGTATGGATGGATATGGTGAATAATCCGTTCATAGATTGTATCAGTTACGAAGATATTTTTCTCCATGAAAAAAGAACATTCCTGCAATCAGTAGCACATGCCACTGGTTTTACCGAAGATACTTACTGCGGAATTGAATTAGATATGGATGTAATTGAAAACAGTATCAGCAGTGCGTCTAGTCCGGCAGGTATCTCCCTGGCTCATGCCCGTCAATATATCAACTTCACTGCAACCGACAGCAAAGTGGCCTATCTCCATATTTGCGAGGGCGCCGTACAATTATCAGACGGCCGCGGCGGACACGGTACCGGCAAAATGATCAGCTATCTTGTTGCCGATTTTGTGAAAGCAATGTTTACGAGCAGGGCGTGAATTGTCGGGTGTGAATTGTCAATGGTGAATTGTCAATAATAAAATTTTATTACTCATAACTTCCTATTACCATTCACCATTCACCATTGACAATTCACGCCGGACAATTCACACCCGACAATTCACTATTTTCGCTCTAAATTTCTGCTATGTCCGTAAATGTTGAGCAGTACCAGGAACTCAGTGCAGCATTAACTGCTGATGGAGTTACCTTGGTTGCAGTTAGTAAAACCAAACCTGTTGAAGATATTCAAGCATTATATGCATTAGGACAACGTGATTTTGGCGAGAACTATGTTCAGGAACTGGTAGATAAACAGGCTGTACTTCCTCAGGATATCCGTTGGCATTTTATTGGACATTTACAATCCAATAAAGTAAAATATATCGCACCTTTTGTTCACCTGATTCATGGTGTTGATAGTTTAAAGTTGCTGAAGGAAATTGATAAGCAGGCAGCTAAAAATAACAGGATTATCAATTGCTTATTACAGATTCATATAGCGAGCGAAGAGACTAAATTTGGAATGGATGAGCATGAATTGACTGAAGCAATGGCTCAGTTAGAATTATTCCCGAATGTAAAAGTAGGTGGTTTAATGGGTATGGCTTCTTTCAGTGAGGATGAAACCAAAGTACGGAATGAATTTAAATACTTGCACCAACTACTGATCAAAACCGCCACCAGCTACCCTACCTCAGCCATCCTCAGCATGGGCATGAGTGGTGATTATAAAATTGCAATTGAAGAGGGGAGTACAATGGTTAGGATTGGAAGTTTGCTGTTTGGGGCGAGAAATTATGCTTAAAATTTATTGCCACTGAAGGCACTGAAATCCACTGAATGATTCTGTGTTTCTCTGTGCCCTCTGTGGCAATAAATAGTTTATCTACTTTTTAGCCTTCGCATAATCAAACACCAACTGACAAAAAGCTTTCACTCCAAGATCAAATCCACTTTCATCAATATAGAAATCGGGTGTATGGTGCAAAGATGCTTTAGCCGGATCCATGCCTTTAGGCATTCCACCCAGATAAAAGAAAAAGCTGGGAATATCAACCCCATAAAAAGAAAAATCTTCAGCGCCGGTATCCCAGTCTCTTTCAACTACATTGCCTTTACCAGCCGCTTTTTCTAAAAAGGGAAGGGTTAGTTTTACTAATGCGGGATCGTTGTAGGTAACCAGGGTTTTTGTATCAATAAATACATCCGCTTCTGCACCAGAACTAGCTGCTATATGTTTTACTGTATTACGGATGCGTTCATGTACTTCTTTCTGCATTTTACTATCGAGTGTACGGATGGTGCCGAGCAATTCACATTCTTCCGGAATGATATTATTTCTAACACCGGAATGAATAGAACCCACACTAATTACCACCGGAGCTTTTGTAAGTTCCATTTGTCTGCTAACAATCTGTTGTAATCCTTCAATAATATTAGCTGCCGAGGCAATAGGGTCAACGCCAGTCCAGGGTTTTGAACCATGTGCGCCTTTGCCTTTTACTTTAATGCGAAACCAGTCTGACGAAGCCATAAATGCCCCGGTTTTATATTGTAGTTGTCCGGCAGGTACTTCTGATTTTATGTGCATTCCGAAAACCGCTTCAACTTTAGGGTTATTCAATACGCCTTCTTTAACCATTAATGATGCCCCACCTTCTTCATTTTCTGGAGCACCTTCTTCAGCAGGCTGGAATAAAAAGACAACGGTTCCCGGAACATCTTTTTGCATTTGTTTTAAAACAGTAGCAGTTCCCATTAAAATGGAAGTATGTGAATCATGTCCGCAGGCATGCATTACGCCAACGTTTTGTCCATTGAAAGAAGTAGTTACTTTGGATGCGAATGGAATATTTACCCTTTCTGTAACAGGCAGCGCATCTATATCTGCTCTTAATGCCACTACAGGACCAGGCTTGCCGCCTTTGAGTACTGCGACAACTCCTGTTTTCGCAACATTGGCTTTTACTTCATACCCTATTGAGCGCAGGTAATCGGCGATATAGGCACCTGTTTTAAACTCACGGTTAGACAATTCCGGATTCTGGTGAAAATGTCTGCGCCATTCAACCAGTTTAGGGGTTATATCTTTTACCAGTTGAGGATAAGTAGCGGGTAAATCTTGCGCCGTCACTACTGTGCCTATCAGCAATGCTGTACTGAATAAAATAGTTCTCATGTAATTAGCCTTGGTTAAAGTGAATTTGTTTACAGAATAGCAATATACATAGAGATTATGACCTTTCCAGCAAATTAAAAATGTCGTATTTTCAATGTTAAATCCATCAAGTATGAAAATCTTTACCCTTCTGTGTATTGCACTTGGTTTAACGATTACTACTCAAGCCAGTGTAATTACCTCCAAAACAAGTAATACGGATACTTCGGCCGCTATAACCACAGAGCCAGTTATGAATGATATCGTGGTTGAAGACGCAATGCGTGAATTTAAAAGCCTGACCAGAGCCGAAAGAAAAGCCAGGATGAAAGAAGTAAAGAAAATGCTTCGAGAATACAAAGCCACCAAGAAAGCCGGGGGAGAAGTGAGTACCAATCAGGTATTACTAGGTATCCTCTGTGTAATACTCCCACCATTAGCCGTAGGCTTACACCAGGGCGAAATAAATGGAAAGTTCTGGCTTAGTTTACTGCTAACACTCTTATTCTGGCTACCCGGCGTTATTTATGCGTTGATAGTGGTTTTCGGGAATTCTTAATTATAAATTTGGAAATTTGGAAATTTGAAAATGAGGAATATGGAGTGTAAGAACTAATTTTTACAATGAACATTTTTATGCACAGTATAAAAAATTCCCTCATTTTCAAATTTTCAAATTTCCAAATTTCCAAATTATCACATCCCACTCATCCGCATGATCCCAATAAGTATGGATGGTTTTGAAGCCTACTTTTTCGTGGGCACGTAGTGAACGGTGGTTGGATGTGGATACTTCGGTCAGTAAGAAATCATAGGACTGTCCGTATACTTTTTTGTGATGCTGGTATAGCTGTTCAAATAAACCTTTACCGCGATGTGCTTTTGCAATGCAGATTTGTCCCATCATATAATACCGGTAATCATTAAGGGGTTTGCCCAGGTATTGAAGTGTTGAAAGATTTTGGAGCATTACTTTCATTTCAGCATGAACATCTGCCATAGCATGTGTGGCAGTTAATGCATATCCAACAACATCACCCTGATAAGTAACGATAACACTTGGCGTTATCTCATGCATGGCAGATAACAATTCCACGTTGTATTCCCAGGTAAGGAACCCTTGTTCAATTTTAGTATTTTCATCAACAGCAGATTTTAAGTTTGTGGCCGATAAATCAGCGATCTGTTGAATCTGTCTGGCATTGGTAACCAATTCTGTCTGATACATGAGGCAATGCTTATTGGTATTCTCCAAAAACTTTTCTGAGGGTATCTGAAATTTCTCCAAGGGTTGCATATTGTTCTACTGCATGAATGACTAACGGCATCAGGTTTTCACCAGACACAGCAGCCTGACTGATTGCTTCAAGCGCTTTTTTAACCTGGTCATTATCTCTTTTAGCCCTAAGCACTTGAAGTTTATCGGATTGTACCTGACGGATGGTATCATCAATTTTAAATACCGGTGTGGAATTGGTTTCTGTTACCTGGAATTTATTTACGCCAACAATTATTTTATCTCCACTCTCAATATTCCGCTGGTATTCATAGGCACTCTTGGCTATTTCATCCTGCATAAACCCTTCTTCAATGGCACTTACACTGCCACCCATTGCATCAATTTTTTGTACCAGTTGCCATGCTTTTTCTTCCACTTCACTGGTAAGGTTTTCTATAAAGAAACTACCAGCCAGTGGATCTACGGTATCGGGGGCACCACTTTCAAAAGCAACAATTTGTTGGGTACGAAGTGCTATCCTGGCGGCTTCTTCTGTAGGCAGACTTAAGGCCTCATCATACCCGTTTGTATGCAAACTCTGTGTTCCACCCAATACTGCAGCGAGGGTTTGGATGGTTACCCTACAGATATTATTCAAAGGTTGTTGTGCAGTTAGGGTAGCTCCACCAGTTTGCGTATGAAAGCGCAGCATCATTGCTTTTTCATCTGTAGCACCTAGTTCACGCATCATTTGTGCCCACATTCTTCTGGCTGACCTGAATTTGGCCACTTCTTCAAACAAATTATTATGCGCATTAAAGAAAAAGGAGAGTCGTTTTCCAAATACATTGATATCAAGTCCTTTTTCTAGTGCTGCTTTTACATAGGCTTTCCCATTGCTGAGTGTGAATGCAATCTCCTGCACCGCTGTACTTCCTGCCTCACGAATATGATAACCTGAAATAGAAATGGTATTCCATTTAGGTAATTCCTTACTGCACCATTCGAAAATATCGGTGATGATACGCATCGATGGTTTTGGAGGATAGATATAGGTGCCTCTGGCAGCGTATTCTTTTAAAATATCATTTTGGATGGTTCCGCTGATTTTAGACAGATCCGCACCTTGTTTTTTGGCAAGTGCAACATAAAAAGCCAATAAAATAAAACCAGTAGCGTTGATGGTCATAGAAGTGCTGACCTGTTCAAGTTGTATGTCTTTGAAAAGGGTTTCTATATCTTCCAGACTGTCAATCGCCACACCTACTTTTCCTACTTCTCCCTCAGCAAGCGGATGATCGCTGTCGTAACCAATTTGAGTAGGAAGATCAAACGCCACACTTAAACCCATTACCCCCTGTGATAATAAATAATGATACCGTTTATTACTTTCTTCTGCCGTTGAGAAGCCAGCGTACTGACGCATCGTCCATAATTTACCACGATACATATCTGGCTGTACGCCTCTTGTGTAAGGGAATTCTCCGGGTGCTTCCAAATTTGTTACAGGATTATCCGCAGACTGGTATACCTGTTTTATTTCTATTCCGCTATCAGTAGTTATTTTTTTCATTGGCAAGAGTTTGGGGTGTGAATGGTCAATTTATTCACCATTCACAATTGACCATTCACATCATCACAATAATTTCTTGGCTTCATAACTTAAAGCCTCGCTGACTATTTCATGAAGATTTGATTTAGGATCGTTCACCAGGTATTCCAGTATTGCACGGTTTAATAGGGAGGCCGGGGCATTATCTGGAAGTGTAGCCGCTATCTGATGAATGAGTAAAAGGTTTTTTTCTTTAAGGTTTTTAATGGCATTCCAGATTTCGGGAACTACATAAATCTGTTGGGTGATATTATAATCGAATTCATCCTTAATATGTTTGCTTAAAAGGAATTGCATGTCTTTAGCAGGAATATCCGGAGTGCCCAGTCTGCTGATAAGATTTGGTAAGGCAATCCTGTCGGTTAACAAGGTCAGACGCTCATAAGCCTGTAACTGAAGTTCAACGGAGCCTTTTTTGTCTTGCTTTTCTTCACGCTGGTTTTTTCTCTGAAGATAAAAAAGGTATCCTGCAAAGCCGGCAATCATTAAACCAATCACCACGGTTAACAACATCGTAGTATCCATCATGTAAGCGAATTTCGACAAAAATAGGCTCTCTGATTGAATTGACCGTTATATACCAGAAAAGGCTAAAAATGGGTTTTTCGGGAATCGAAAACGACAAAAAACCGGGTTTATTAAATCATTCGTAATTTTGTCATAGAATTAATGATTTATGAATACAGTAACCAGTACTCCCGTAAGTTTAACAGAAGGCGCCATTCTTGAAATAAAACGCCTGATGGGAGAACCTTCGTTCGACCAAAACCAGGTTCTTCGTGTTGGTGTGAAGGGTGGAGGTTGTAGTGGTATGACTTATGTTTTAGGATTCGATCTTCCCACAGATGAAGACGAGCATTTTGTAATTGAAGGAATACCCTGCGTTATGAATAAAAGCCATCAATTATACCTCTATGGAATGGAAGTTGACTGGCAAGGCGGCTTAAACAGCCGGGGCTTTACATTTACCAATCCCAATGCAAGCAAAACCTGCGGCTGCGGAACTTCATTTGCAGTATAAATTAGGATGTCAGATATCAGATGTCAGATGTCAGATTTTTCGAAACGCAAGGTAATTTAATTATTTAATAGTGTTTACACCGAAATCTGACATCTGCCATCTGCCATAAAAAAGAGGTTGCCTTTCGAACAACCTCTTCTTAAATTATCTTCTCTCTGTAAGATTATTTCTCTTTATTAGCCTTACCCAGTGGTTTATCTTTTGCAAAATCTACCAGGATTGGAGCGGCTACAAATATGGATGAATAAGTACCGGTGATTACACCAATCATCATTGCGAAGGAGAAACCACGGGTTACTTCACCGCCAAAGATGAACAGAATCAACAGTGTCAGGAACACAGTTAATGAAGTCATTACGGTACGACTCAATGTTTCATTAATCGCTTTATTGATGATAGAGGAGTTATTCATACCTTTTAATATACCACTGTCTTCACGGATCCTGTCGTATACGATTACGGTATCATTCATTGAGAAACCGATCACGGTAAGTATGGCCGCAATGAAATGTTGGTCAATTTCAAGTGGGAAAGGAACAATTTTACGAGCATAACTGAACACAATCAATGTTACGAATACATCGTGCATCAGTGAGAAAATGGTTCCCAATGAATATCTCCAGTCACGGAAACGGATGAAGATATACAGACAGATTATGATTACCGCGAAAATGGTTGCCTTAGTCGCACCAGCTTTCAGGTCATCAGAAATCGTAGGTAATACCGTCTGTGAACTCTGTTTATACTTGGTTTCAAAATCGTAAAGGCTTAGTCCTTGAGGCAGGTGTTTTTGTAACCCGGTAAACAAGGTGCTTTCTACCAATGAATCAACATTGTTGCCAGACTCTTCGATTTTATACGATGTAGTGATGTTAAGCTGATTATTGCTGTTAACCGTTTTGATAATCGGTGATTCACCAAAAACTACTTTCAGGTCATCACGCACCGCTTCAACATTAACTGGCTTATCAAACTTAATAGTATAGCTACGACCACCCGCAAATTCTACACCTTCATCAAAACCATTGAAGAAGGTTGATACACCCATCACAAAAATTACTGCTGAAATGGTGTAGGCAACTTTTCTGTATTCAATGAACTTGAATGATGTTTTCTGGAAAATAGTTCTTGAAAGCTTGGTGAAGTATTCGAAGTGACGGTTCTTATTTGTGTACCAGTCTGTAATGAGGCGTGAAACAAGGATACCGCAGAACAATGATAATAAGATACCAATGATCTGTGTGGTAGCGAAACCTAATACCGGACCAAGACCAAAATAAGCAAGTATAATCGCGGTTAATAGGGTAGTGATATGTCCGTCAAGTACAGGAGCCATAGAACGCTTGTAACCATCGTTTACAGCGGCCTGGTATCCTTTACCCTTGGTTAATTCTTCTTTGATACGTTCGAAGATGATTACGTTGGTATCTACTGCCATACCGATGGTTAGTACCAGACCGGCAATACCAGGAGCGGTTAACGTAAAGCCTAATGCACTCAGAATACCTACTGTAAACAATAAGTTGAGGATAAGGGCAATATTCGCAACCCATCCGCCGGTGTTAAAGTAAACCAGCATCAGGATAAAAATCACCAGGAATGAAATACCAAATGATAATGCACCACCTTTTACAGATTCATTACCGAGGGTAGGACCAACCTGTTGTTCCTGTACAATTTTTGCAGGAGCAGGAAGTTTACCACTTTCCAGTATTTCAGATAAATCCTGTGCTTCTTTCAGGGTATAGCTACCGCTGATTTGAGAATTACCAGTAGTAATCGGATCATTTACATTGGGAGCTGAATAAACGAAATTATCCAGAACGATAGCAATTGGCTTGCCCACATTACGTGTGGTCATTTTAGCCCAGATATTGCTACCAACTTTATCCATATTCATTTTGATAGCAATCTTACCACGCTCATCAAAATCCTGTGATGCACTTGAAATATGATCGCCTTCCAGTTCTGCCTGGCCGTTATCCAATGTTTTAATTGCATAGAATGCAAGGATATCTTTCATGCTGGCATCTGAAGATTCAGTTTTACCATACATGAATACCAGGTTAGAAGGGAACTTGTTTTTTACGAAATCAAGTTTCAGGTAATCATTTAAAGTACCTGTGTCTTTCGACTGAATATAGCCTAAAGCAGCAGGGAATATAGTTCTGCCAGATGCCTGATCAGCATATGGTTGAGAGAACTGAATCAAACGCGCAAGTGGATTTTGATTCAGACTGTCTTTAGGCACAGCAGTTTTAGCAGTAGCGCCGGTTTTACCTAAATCAGATAATGTACCTGTTTTAGTGGTGTCCACTGCATCTTTTGCTACAGGAGCAGTTGCGGCTGTATCTGTTGTCTTTTGAGTAGTTCCGTTCAGGTAATCCTGCACAGCTTTATCTGCGGCAACCAAACCATCCTGTAAATCACGGCTCTCAAAAGTATATACTTCAAAGAACTGAAGGTTAGCGGTAGATTGTAAATAAGATCTTACACGCTCTTTATCGTTAACACCAGCAAGTTCAATGTTGATGATACCCTTGGCAGGATCTGGGTTAATATTCGGAGACGCAACGCCAAATCGGTCGATACGTGTACGTAAAATGCGGAAAGTATTATTAAATGCAGCCGTTGCCTGGTCTTTCAGGTAGCTTGTAACTGCGTCGTCAGAAGCATCAAATTTGACCTTACCATTACTTCTTGTAGCAAAGAAAGGGGCCAGGTTGCCAGAAGGATTAAGCTTTTTGTATTCCTCACGGAAAAGCGTAATCAAATCTGCACCGCTGTTAGCCTTACGAGCAACTGCTGTTTCCAGCGCTTTATTAAATACAGCATCCTTACTATAATTGGCGAGCGACTTAATCAGTCCATCCAATCCAACTTCCATGGTAACACTCATACCACCCTGGAGATCCAGACCCAGCATAAGTTCTTTTTCTTTGGCACTGCGATAAGTGGTAAGTCCAAAAGCCAGTTTAGTGTCTTTGGTACTATCCAATAAGCGCTGAAGTCTGTCTTTCTTCACTTCTGCAATACTATCAGCATAAATAGCCTGCAGTTCCTTATTACCCGGATATTTTTGTTCAGGGGTAGGGAAACGTGAAATCCAGGCCTGAGCCTTTTCGTCCATGGCTTTCTCATGACTGCGAACAAACCAGGTAAAAGATAACTGGTAGAGGCAGATTAAAATCAGGGCAATCGCAAAAAATCGCACTAAACCTTTCAGTTGCATATTAGTAAGGGTTTACAAAAAATTTTAGAGCGGCAAAGATAGGGGAATGGTAATGAAATTTCTCAGTTCCGCCAAGTTTGACTTTTTTGGGTTGGAAAATCTTCTAACAGATTGATATACAATACATATAGATATGCAGATACGGAATGATAACCCGTCTTATCAACAGATTTTATAAAATAGCACTGTTTTCATCAGCCGATAAACCTATTTAACGTCTGTCAGTGTAACATCAAAAAACAATGGACTATTAGGCGGAATCGATCCGGAACCAGTGCAGCTATAAGCTAAAGCCGAAGGGATTACCATTAAAATCCGACCTCCTTTCTGAATGAGTGGGATACCTATTTTCCAGCCTTCAATAACCCCACCCAGCGAGAAGCTTACAGGATTTGCGGTGGCGTCGAAGGTCGTTCCGTTTAATAATTTGCCTGTGTACACAGTTGATACCGTATTATTTACGGTAGGGGTATTGCCAGACCCCTGGGTAATAATCTGGTATAAAATACCACTGGAATGCTCTGTATAGTTAATATTATTATTGGTGCAAAATGCTACCATATCTGCCTTTTCTGAAGCAGGTGTTTTGGGTTGACAACCAGATTCCTGTTTGCCACAGGATAAGAGAAGCGAAAAAATCACGACACTCAATAACAACAAAGTTCTTTTCATGGATATATTCATCTATTTGCCTATTAGACCATTTTTTTGCCCGTGGGGCTGCTTAAGAATTATTTTTTTGGAGGGCTTTTTTCTTTGCTAGGAGCTCCTTGTATTGTTGTTCGCGACTTTCCCATCTGAATTTGCGATATACAAAAGCCATAAAAAAGGATATTCCCATAATAGCGAGCAAAAAAACAAATGAGCTTAATCTGGCATTGGCAACCATATTTGCCCTTTCATACCATCCTGTATAAAGCACCGCAATAACACCTATACCAAATACAAAACCAGCAGAAAGCCCTATCATAAATGGCCTTGTACTATGTTTTTGCTGTATCCGGTTTTTCTCCCAGAAAACAATAAAGTTCTCTTCCTCACTGGTTAACATGCCGCAAATGTAAGTGTTGTTGTTAAAAGAGCTCCAGGCATCTCGTTTGATGGACCGCAGATTTTCATGATTTTCAAGATTTATCATGATAGATCTTGAAAATCATGAAAATCCGTGTTTTAATTATAGCAAATAGTGAATTTACACAACCAACTATTTCTTAAACAGGTCTAAATATTTATATGAATAATAGCAGGATTTCCTAAATGCACACCAATTAAAGCTTGCCGCTTGCTGCTTGAAGCCTGCAGCTTTAAAAACCTACTTTATGATTGCTCTAACAATTCCACTTATAACAAATTACCTCACACTTGGACTGGTCGCTTTATTTTTGCGTTTAAATCGGCCATATTAGTGAAGCAACTCTCCGCGGTTAATAAATATTTCTGGAAATACAGGTATCGGTTCTTTCTGGGTATCTTTTTTGTATTGCTTTCCAACTATTTTGCTGTACTGGCACCGCAGATTACAGGGTATGTGGTTGGTGCTGTTCAACAGCAATTGCCCGGTGCAAAAGCAGTCACCAGCAGACCAGTAAACGATTCCCTCGTTACCCTTTTTATTCAATGGATCACTAATTCGAAGTTTAGTTTTACCTGGCTTGTAGCAGTCTGTAGTATTGTAATACTGCTTCTGGCCATTTTACGTGGTATCCTGATGTTTTTTATGCGTCAGACTATTATCGTAATGAGCCGTCATATTGAGTATGACCAGAAAAATGAAATCTTTCAGCATTACCAGCAATTAGATACCAGTTTTTATAAGGTACATAGTACCGGTGATTTAATGAGCCGCATGACAGAAGATGTTAGCAGGGTAAGGATGTATACGGGGCCGGCTATCATGTACCTGATTAACCTGATTAGTTTAATCGGCTTTTGTGTGGTAAACATGTTTCGGAAAGATGCTATGCTTACTATATATGTATTAGCACCATTGCCAATTCTGGCCATTACCATATACTGGGTAAACAGCATTATTAATCGCAAAAGTGAAAGAATTCAAGCACTATTGGCCAATCTAACTACCAATGCGCAAGAATCTTATTCAGGTATCCGGGTTATCAAATCTTTCGTTCAGGAGAAGGCAATGATGGGCTTTTTTCAGAAAAATAGTGAATCGTATAAGAAAAATGCTATTGGTTTGGCAAAAGTTGAAGCAATTTACTTTCCAAGCATGGCTTTAATGATTGGGTTAAGCACCCTGATCACCATTTTTATTGGAGGAATGCAGGCATTGCAAGATCCAACAAGAGTAGGTTTGGTAGTTGAATTTGTGATCTATATTAACATGCTCACTTTCCCGGTTAGTGCAATTGGCTGGACAGCCAGTATGATACAAAGAGCAGCTGCTTCACAAAAAAGATTGAACGAGTTCCTCGATACCAAACCTACCATTACCGACAGTAAAGAAGCAAGTAATACAGCAGTTACCGGGGATATCAATTTTAAAGAGGTTTCATTTACCTACGCGCATACTGGAATCAAGGCATTGCAGGATTTTAATCTTACTATCAAAAAAGGAGAAAAAGTATTGGTGCTGGGTAAAACAGGAAGCGGTAAAACAACACTGGCACAACTATTACTTCGATTCTTTGATCCAGACAGCGGGTCAATTGAAATAGGAGGGAAACCACTAAAATCTATTAGTCTTGCCCAGTTACGTTCGCAAATAAGCTATGTACAGCAGGATGTATTTCTATTCAGCGACAGCGTACACGACAATATAGGGTTTGGTTTAAAGGAACCTGCTACCACCACCATGGTTGAAGAGGCAGCCAACTTTGCAAGTGTTCACAAGGAAATCCTGGGTTTCAGTAATGGATATAAAACGATGATAGGGGAACGCGGAGTAACCTTGAGTGGCGGTCAGAAACAAAGGATATCAATTGCCAGGGCTTTGATTAAAAATCCAGAGATCATCGTTTTTGATGATTGTCTCAGTGCGGTAGACGCAAAAACAGAATTTGAGATCATTGGCAACCTCTACCGATTTTTACATGATAAAACAGCCATTATCATTACTCATAGGATATTTTCCAGCTTCCATTTCGATAAGATTATTGTACTCGAGAACGGTAGATTAATAGAATCTGGTACCCATCAATCTTTAATAGATCAAAACGGTTACTACGCAGAATTGTACAGACTGCAACTTACAGATGCTGCAAAAAATACAGAGATAAACACTGTTTCTGCGGATAAATAAGTTCTTCATCGAAGATGCATTGAATGATGCGTCCAGAAAATTTGGTTTATAAAGTACCGTTGCCGGCTTTCAAAAGCTTGTCCCATCTGGCTTATGACATATTTCTATTTAGTTTCTATAAAATTTTGGTAATTCCGAAACATCCCTATATTTGTCAGGCATTAAAAATCAGATAACCAAAAAACAACAACTGTGGCGTACGAGAACAACGACAAGAAAATGGAAAGTGTTTACAGCAAGCGAATCAGGGCTGGAAAGAGAAGAACCTATTTTTTTGATGTAAGGGCTACTCGTGGTAATGATTATTACCTGACAATTACCGAGAGCCGTAAGCGATTTGATAACAATGGTTACGACAGACATAAAATCTTCCTGTACAAAGAAGATTTTAACAAGTTCATTAAAGCATTAGGAGAAGCGGTTGATTATGTGAAAACGGATCTAATGCCTGATTTTGATTTCGACGCATTCAACCATGAATACGATGATGTAGAGGGCACTGAGGGTCAGAACGACAGCTTTGCTGGCGAAACTGAAACCGAAGAGGTAGTTACTGCTCCAGTAGCAGAAGCACCTACTCCGATAACCGATGCTGCCGCTGCTTCTACCACTGCTTCTGAAGAAGTAGACAAATGGTAAAAAAACACCAAAACCAACTGCGAAAAAGCCGGTCGATTGACCGGCTTTTTTAATAAGAAATAAGGAATAAGAAATAAGAAATATAAAACGGAGTGGAGAAAAGTGTTGTACTGGTAAACCTGTATAACCTTATCGAATTTCTTGTTTCCTGATTCCTAATGCCTATTTATATTTTTTTTAGCATCCATATATCACATCCATTATGGCCACTATTGCCCATTGGACCTGAGAGATAGGAGAAACCAAATTTTTCGTATACACTTACGGCCTTTTTTAGCTCTGGCATGGTTTCGAGGTAAATTTGATGAAACCCTTTTGCTTTTGCTGCCTCAATACATTTTGCTATCATAGCACGGCCCAATCCTAAACCGCGGGCAGCCGGAGATAGATACATTTTCACCAGTTCGCAAGTGCCCTCCGGTAAAGCTTCAGTAGGGTAGATGCCGGCACCTCCTAATAAAATACCCTCCTTTTCTGCAACGAAATATTCACTTAAAGGTTCGGCTTGAAATAATTCAAATAAATGATCGGTGCTTTCATCAAAATATACAGTGCCTGGCTTGTTGGCACCAAATTCTTCCAGGGCATTACGGATAATTTTAGCCATTGCAGTATTATCGCCGGCTTCAATATGACGAACAATTATATCTTCCATACTATACCTTACGGAATTGTTTGTAAGCATTGATCAAACCGTTGGTAGAACTGTCGTGGGAATTTATTTTATCCTCATTCGCCAATTCTGGTAACACACGGTTGGCCAATTGTTTGCCTAGTTCAACACCCCATTGATCAAAACTGTATATATTCCAGATTACTCCCTGCACAAATATCTTATGCTCATACAATGCAATAAGTGATCCCAAAGTGAATGGATTTACCTCTTTTACCAGTATTGAATTAGTAGGTTTATTTCCTTCAAAAATTTTAAAAGGGGTAAGTTTTTTTATTTCCTCCTGATTTTTCTCCTCTTTCATCAATTCAATCTTCACTTCATTTTCAGATTTACCATTCATCAATGCTTCTGTTTGAGCGAAAAAGTTGGATAATAGTTTCTGGTGATGATCGCCTATTGGGTTATGACTAATAGCAGGGGCTATAAAGTCGGCAGGTACTAATGGTGTTCCCTGGTGCAACAATTGATAAAAAGCATGTTGGCCATTCGTTCCGGGCTCACCCCAGATTACAGGGCCTGTGCTGTAGTTAACCGGGTTACCGCTTCTATCGATACTCTTGCCATTACTTTCCATATTTCCCTGCTGGAAATAGGCGGCAAAGCGGTGTAAATATTGGTCGTAAGGTAGAATAGCTTCGCTTTGTGCACCAAAGAAATTGGTGTACCAGATACCTAATAAAGCCATCAATACGGGAATATTCTTATCAAATTTTTCTTTTCTGAAATGTTCGTCAGCAGCATAAGCACCTTTCAATAAATCTTCAAAATGATCATAGCCGATGGTCAGTGCAATAGATAATCCGATTGCACTCCACAATGAATAACGACCGCCAACCCAATCCCAAAATTCGAACATGTTTTTTTTGTCAATGCCAAATGACGTTACGGCCTGTTCATTGGTACTAAGTGCCACAAAATGTTTGGCAATATGTTTTTCATCAACGGCTTTTTCAAGGAACCAGTTTCTTGCAGTATGTGCATTGGTCATGGTTTCCTGTGTAGTAAATGTTTTAGACGCAACAAGGAACAATGTTTCTTCCGGACGAACCAGTTTTAGCACTTCGCTGATATGCGTACCATCAATATTGCTTACAAAGAAGGTTTCTATTCCTTTCTTCCAATAAGGTTTGAGTGCTTCTGTAACCATTACTGGTCCGAGATCGCTACCACCAATTCCTATATTAACAATAAAGCGAATTTTTTTGCCTGTATATCCTTTGTGTTTACCGCTGTGTACTTCCTCACAAAATGTTTTCATGTGCGCCTGTACCCTTTGAATATGCGGCATAATGTCTTTACCGTCTACCAGGATGGGCATATCAGAAAAATTGCGCAAAGCAGTATGTAAAACGGAACGGTGCTCTGTTTCATTGATCTTGATGCCTGCAAACATTTCGTGAATGGCATCTTTCAGTTTGCAATCGTCCGCAAGTTGCAGTAATAACTGCAGTGTTTTCTGGTTGATGATATTTTTGGAATAATCAAAAAGTATATCATTAAAAACAAGGGAGAATTTTTTGAATCGATCCGGGTCGGCTGCAAACAGGTCTCGCATATGCCTGCGGTTCATTTCTTCCTCATAATGTTTCTGCAACAGGAACCATGCCTGCGTATTCGTAGGGTTGATCTTAGGTAACATGTGTTTGCTTGCTCTTTTAAATACTTTTAATCCTTGCTAATACAACAATCGTTCTATAGGGCTTTTAAAACATTTAGTGTTTCCTGAATTTTGGCAGGTGTAATATCTAAATGTACCACGAGCCTGATCTGGGTAGGAGATATGGCTATGGCAAGAATATTGGATCGTTGGAGGGTTGTCACCAGATCGGGGGCGGTGAAGCGTCCATTGACCTCAAAAATAATGATATTGGTTTCAACGGGCAGAATTTCCCCGACAAAATCTTTTTCCTTTAATGCGTTTACCAGTAATTGTGCATGTGAATGGTCTTCTTGTAACCTGGCCACATGATGCTCTAATGCATATAAACCAGCAGCAGCCATAAATCCAGCCTGACGCATACCTCCACCAAATACCTTTCTAAATCGTCTGGCTTTGCGAATAAAATCTGCAGGCCCCAATAGCACACTTCCAACAGGAGCGCCTAATCCTTTACTTAAACAAATGGAAATTGTATCAAACACTTCTCCGTATTGCTTGCAGGTTTCATTTTTAGCAACCAGGGCATTGAAAAGTCTTGCACCATCTAAATGCAACTTCAAATTATGCTTTAAGCAAACGGATTTAATTGCTTGTATTTCATTAAAATCATAACAACTTCCACCGCCTCTGTTTGCTGTATTTTCAAGTGATACAAGTGTGGTAACCGGCTTATGAATATCGTTGGGGTTAATGGCAGCTGCAACCTGGTCTGCAGTAATCCTGCCTCTGTTTCCATCCAGCAAACGAACTGAACAACCGCTATTAAAAGCAATTCCTCCGCCCTCATATTGGTATATATGCGATAAGAAATCACATATCACTTCATCACCTGGTTGGGTATGACATTTAATAGCAATCTGATTGGTCATTGTGCCACTGGGACAAAACAGCCCGGCTTCCATTCCAAATAAGGCTGCGCTAAATTTTTCCAGTTGGTTAACGGTAGGATCTTCTCCAAAAACATCATCACCAATGGGTGCCGCAAACATGGCTTCTTTCATACCAGGGGTAGGTCTGGTAACAGTGTCGCTCCGAAAATCGATCATAGTTCTCAAAGATAAGGTCTAAGTAAGCGAAAGCAATATTTACATGCTCCGCTCATCCAAATTATGAAAATCTGACAAAATAATGTTGCAACTATGAATCATTCCTTTATACCTTTACACGCATTTTCTTCAAAATTGTAACCCTCAATTGAAGTTTTGCTGACTTCTGCAGATAAAACGCCTTACGATTACCTGTCGCCATTCCAGAAAAGCGAAAAGAAAAACTTATGATGCTACAAATACGTTCCTGCTACAGGATATTGTTGATGAATTTATTATTATGGACGAGCCTGATTGGTTATAGTCAAACAAATAACGACCCTCTTTATTTAACACAGGGCACACTTGACCAGGTTATACAGTATGCACTTAAACACCAGCCAACAATTAAGCAGGCTGAAATTGACCAGGAAATTGTTGAAACAACTTTGCGAAACAAACTTTCCGCCTGGTATCCTCAGTTAAATTTCAATTATAGCCTGCAACATAATTTTCAGGTGCCGACCAATATTATCGGCGGTAACCCTATCAGACTTGGTGTAAATAATACCTCTAATGCCCAGTTCAATGTATCACAAAATATATTTAATCGCGATGCATTATTGGCAAACAGGAGTCAGGCAGACGTACGCAACCAGGCCAAACAACAAACAGGATTAAACAAAGTAGAACTGGTTGCTGGTGTATCCAAAGCCTTTTACGATGTATTGGCCACTATGCAGCAAATAAAAGTGGCAGATGAAAATATTACTCGCATTCAGAACAGTCTGGCAGTGGCCACCAATCAATATAAAGCAGGCATTGCTGATAAAACCGATTATAAAAGGGCGACCATTCTATTAAACAATACACGTGCAACCAGGTCTGCCAACCAATCTGCCCTTGAAGCAAAAATCAGCTACCTGAAAAACCTGATGGGATATCCTGACAGTCTTTCTTTACCTATCCAATACGATAGTTTATTATTGGAAAAGGAAGTATCACTAGACACACTTCAGGTGGCAGATGCAACAGCAAGACCAGAGTATGTTTTATTGCAAACCCAACAAAAACTACTCAACGCAAACCTGCAATATGAGAAATGGTCATTCCTTCCTCAGGTAAGCTTAAATGGAGCCTATAACCTAAATTATCAGAACAACCAGTTCAGTAAATTATATAGCAATAATTTTCCGAACTCTTTTGCGGCACTTACATTATCGTTCCCTCTTTTACAGGGTGGTAAACGTAAAGCCAATATTGATCAGGCAGGCTGGCAGATTAAAAGAAAAGAACTTGATATACTTCAATTCAAACAAACTGTAAACACACAATATGCCCAGGCACTCGCTGCCTACAAAGCCAGCTACAGTAATTTCACTGCATTAAAAGAAAACCTTGATCTGGCAAAAGAGGTTTATGGTATTATTGATCTGCAATACAAAGCAGGTGTAAAAACCTATTTAGAAGTAATTACTGCAGAAACCGACCTGCGCACTTCTCAAATCAATTATTACAATGCGCTTTACCTGGTATTGGCCAGTAAGGTTGATGTTAAAAGAGCTTTAGGTCAAATCAATTATTAATTCATTCAAGCAATCTTATATTATGTTTTCCATGAACAAAAACTACTACATCATTATATGCGCCATTACCGGAGCAATGGCTTGTGGAAACCCTCAACCTACTACTCAGGCATCTACAGCACCGCCAGCAGTAGCTATTACTATTGATACGGTTGAGACAACTGCTGCTGTATTTCATGATGAATATCCCGGCACTGTTGTAGCGCTTAACCAAACTGAAATACGTGCTCAGGTAAGTGGTTATATTACCGGTATTTATTTTAAAGATGGTGATAGGGTTCAAAAAGGACAAAAACTCTATTCTATCGATGCCCAGGTATACAATGCCAATTACCAGCAGGCACTGGCCAATCTTCAGGTGCAGGAAACCAACCTCATAAAGGCACAAAAAGATGCAGATCGCTACCATGAACTGGATAAAAACGATGCGATTGCCAAGCAACAGGTAGATTATGCCGATGCCGCACTGGCCGCTGCTAAAAAGCAGGTTGAAGCAGCAAGAGCAGCTTTAAACAGCACGAAGAGCAGTGTTAACTTCGCCACAATTTATGCCCCTTTTACCGGAACAATCGGTATATCACAGGTAAAAGAAGGAACAGCAGTGGTGGCAGGACAAACGATTTTAAATACAGTATCTACCAATGATCCTATTGCGGTAGATTTTGAAGTAAATCAACAAGACCTATATCGCTTCTCTCAATTACAACAAACAGGTTCAACAGATTCCACTTTTACGATTGCATTTGGAAATGATATCTATCCTTATACGGGAAAAATTAGCCTGATCGATAGGGCCGTAAATCCACAAACAGGAACAATAAAAACAAGGTTGAGTTTTCCAAATGGGAAAGACTTACTGAAACCTGGTATGACTACACTCGTAAGGGTATTAAATAAGCAAAATACCGAGGCAGTATTGATTCCATATAAAGCGATTACGGAACAATTAGGTGAATTTTTTGTGTATGTAGTAACAGATAGTAATACCGTAAATCAGCGTAAACTCAAACTAAGTAAACAGATTGGTAAAAGCATTATTGTGACAGATGGATTAACGGCAGGTGAAAAGATTGCTGTTGAAGGTGTACAGAATTTACGTGAAGGAACGAAAATTACCGTTCCAACTGCTGCACCAGCAAAACAATAGGGTGGATTAACATAAAAAGAAAAGCATGATTGCAGATATATTTATAAAAAGACCAGTTACAGCCATCGTAGTATCGATTGTGATTGTGCTGGTTGGACTTATCTCTCTGAGCACATTACCGGTGGCTCAGTATCCGGATATTACACCACCAACTGTTGCTATCAGTGGTAACTATTTTGGTGCCGATGCCCAAACAGTAGAACAAACTACTACAACAGCTATTGAGACACAGGTGAATGGTACTCCTGGTATGACTTTCATTAACAGTAACAGTACTGGTAGCGGACAGAGTAGTATTACTGTTTCATTTGAAGTGGGTACCAATATTGACCTTGCTACACTCGATGTACAAAACAGGGTAGCAGTGGCAGAACCTACTTTGCCAGATGCGGTAAAAAGATTAGGATTAACAACACGCAAGCGTAATCCAAGCATTATGATTGCACTTGCCTTGTATTCTCCAAATGGTACACATGACGCATTGTTTTTAGGGAACTATGCTAACATCTACCTGAAAGACGCCTTATTAAGGGTGAAGGGAGTGGGGGATATTGTAGCACGTGCAGATGATTTCGGAATGCGTATCTGGCTTGATCCACAAAAACTCGCTGCACTTTCGCTCACACCAGCAGATATTAATGCTGCGTTAACTGAACAGAATTTACAAATAGCCGCAGGAACGGTAGGAGGAAATCCACAACCGGGTGCACAGGTGTTTGAATATAGTGTACTCACCAATAGCCGCATTAATACCAAAGAGCAGTTTGAAAAAATTATTGTAAAGACCCAACCAGTAAGTGGTAGTCTCGTTTACCTGAAAGATGTTGCAAGGGTTGAACTGGGTAAGTTTGATTATTCATCCAATGCTTTTGTAAATGGTAAGCCTTGTGCTTTTATCCTGATATACCAGGCACCCGGAGCAAATGCATTAGATACGTATAATGGGGTTATTCAGGCATTGGAAAATATGCGCAAAACCTTCCCTAAAGATGTTGATTACCTGATACCACTCGAAACCGCTTCTGTAGTAAAAGTGTCGATTAATGAGGTAATGCATACACTCATTGAAGCTTTATTATTGGTAGTATTTGTGGTGTTTTTATTCCTGCAAAACTGGAGGGCTACTTTAATACCCGTTTTAGCCATCCCGGTTTCATTGATCGGTACATTTATACTTTTTGTTCCCTTTGGTTTTACCATTAATACACTAACCTTATTCGCCTTTGTATTGGCTATCGGTATTGTGGTGGATGATGCAATTGTGGTAGTGGAGGCAGTGCAACATAATATTGATCATGGTAAGATGTCGCCCAAAGAAGCCACACAAAAAGCCATGAAGGAAATATCAGGTCCGGTAATTGCCATTGCATTAATCCTTGCAGCGGTGTTTATTCCGGTTGGGTTTATTCCAGGTATAGTGGGTAGACTTTACCAGCAATTTGCTATTACCATTGCCGTATCTGTTTTAATTTCTGCATTTGTGGCACTTTCACTAACTCCTGCTTTGTGCAGTATTATGCTGAAGCCATCAAAAGATGCCGATGCGAAAAAGAACCTGCTCGATCGTTTCTTTATAAGCTTTAATAATGGTTTCGGAAGAGTTACCAGAAGATACGGAAGAAGTGTAGGTAAATGGATAAAAGCAACACCATATGTTTTAATTATGATGGTTTGCTTATTTGCGGGGCTGTTCATATTATTCAAAAACAAACCATCTGCATTTATTCCAACCGAAGATGAGGGCCGCTTATTCGTTACCTATGAAATGCCGGAAGGAACTTCAACAACGCGAAATATCGCCATGATGAAAGACCTGATGGCCAGGGTGCAGGATATTCCTGCCGTTAAAGTGGTAGGTGGATTGGCTGGTTTAAACATCCTCAACTTTTCAAACAAGTCTAATACAGGTACGATGTTCGTAAACCTGAAGCCTTGGGAAGAAAGAAAGAGCAAAGAACTGCAGTTGCAGGGAGTAATTGCAGAAATAATGAAACGAACTGCCAATGTGAAAGAAGCAAGGGTATTGCCAATTGCACCACCAGCGATTCCGGGACTTGGACAAAGTGCCGGATTTAGTTTTGCGATTCAGCAAACAACCAGTACGGATAATATCCAGCAATTTGAAGCGGTGACCAGAAAATTCCTGGGTGCATTAAACCAGCGACCTGAAATTGCCATGGCTTATACCTTCTTTTCAACCCGTACACCTGCTTATCAGGTAGATGTAGACAAAGAAAAAGCCAAAAAACTTGGTGTATCAGTTGCCGAAGTTTATAGTACGATGTCAACCCTTTTAGGAAGTAGCTACGTAAATGATTTTAACCTCTATGGAAGAAATTTCAGGGTGGTAGCACAGGCTGATAGCAGTTTCCGTGGATCTGTAGCGCAACTGGCAAATTATTATGTAAGGAATAACCAGGGTAGTATGATACCATTAAATACATTGGTAACAACAAAAGTAATCGAAAACCCTGCGCTCATTACGCACTTCAACCTTTACCGGTCTATAGATATAAATGGTTCGGCTAAACCTGGTTTCAGCAGTGGACAAGCCATTGAGGCCATTAAAGAAGTGGCGGCTAAAGAATTACCAGCAGGGTATGGGTATGAATTTACCGGTATGAGCAGGGAAGAGATAAAAGCCGGTGGAAGCAGCACTTATATTTTTGCGATTTCCATTGTGTTTGTATTCCTGTTTCTGGCAGCATTGTATGAAAGTTGGTCTATTCCATTCTCAGTATTGTTTGCGGTTCCGATTGGGGCATTTGGTTCAATCTTAACTCTTACATTACTGCCTTCAATTACCAATAATATCTATGCGCAGATTGGTTTGATAACCTTGATTGGACTGGCAGCTAAAAATGCCATCCTGATCGTGGAATTTGCCAAGGAGAGGGTGGATAAGGGGGTTGAAGTGGTACATGCCACTTTACAGGCTGTGGAATTACGATTAAGACCGATCATAATGACCTCCTTTGCCTTTATTCTTGGGGTATTACCACTGGTTTTTGCAAGTGGGGCTGCCGCAGAATCGAGGAAAACGATAGGGTGGACTGTTTTTGGCGGTATGCTGGCAGCTACTACTTTGGCCATTTTTGTGGTACCGGTACTGTTTGTATTGTTTACCAAACTGGCATATGGCCGCAAACTTAAAAAGCTGCGGGAAGCCCAGCTTATAGAAGAAGCTGTGGATCAATCGATTGCAGAGGGTAGAATTAGTTAAATGGCCGATTTTTTTGCCCATTTAAGCAAGTTTTTCCACAAAAACTGGCATATTCAAAGGCTGATTCGTAACTTTGCACGCTTCTGAAAGCGGTTTTGGTGCAAAATTTTAACGTATCAGTCGACAGCTTTTATGCAACATTAGGGGTCTAATAGTCGTTTATATAAATAGATAATAGCACAACATGAGGCAGCTCAAAATTGCAACACAGATTACCAATCGCGATTCACAAGCCGTTGAGAAGTACTTACAGGAAATCTCGAAAATTCCGATGATCACCCCTGAAGAGGAAACAACACTGGCCCAAAGAATCAAGATGGGTGATCAGAGAGCACTCGACAAATTGGTGCAGGCGAACTTACGTTTCGTGGTATCTGTGGCTAAGCAGTACCAGCACCAGGGCCTTTCACTTAGCGATCTGATCAACGAGGGAAACCTCGGTTTGATAAAAGCAGCCCAGCGTTTCGATGAAACCAAGGGTTTTAAATTCATCTCATACGCCGTATGGTGGATTCGCCAGTCCATTTTACAAGCGTTGGCAGAGCAGGGCAGATTGGTCCGCCTGCCTCAAAACAAAATTGGCACCTACAACAAAGCCAATAAAGCTTATATGGCTTTTGAACAGGAACATGAGCGTGAGCCTTCAACAGAAGAGCTTGCTGAAATCCTGGAAATGAGTGAGACCGAGATCAACAACATTTTCCAAAGCAACACCCGTCACACTTCACTGGATGCCCCTGTGCACGAAGCTGAAGATGTAGCCATGGGTGACTTATTGGAAGGTAGTGATGACACAGATGATGATGTGATGAAAGATTCACTCCGCGAAGAAATCCGCAGGGTACTGAAATCACTTAGTCCACGCGAAGCCGAAATCGTTAACGCGTATTTTGGTCTAGATGGTGAAAACGGTGTAACCATTGAACAAATTGGTATGAAATACGATCTTACCAAAGAACGTATCCGCCAGATTAAGGAAAGGGCTATCAAACGCTTGCAAAAAGCACGTTATAGCAATGCCCTCAAAGCTTATCTAGGCTAATAACTATTTAGTTTCTAAAAAAGCCCTTTCACTTTTGGAAGGGCTTTTTTATGATTATTTTATCATATGTTTTGAAGTAAATTTGCCGCATGAAACGCTTGATTGGAGCTTTGTTTGTATGGATGGCAATGACCGGATGTGAGAGAGACATTGATATATCTCCAATAGCCGCAAGCCCCAAACTTGTAGTAGACGCAGAAATTGAAACTAATCGCCCTCCACTTATATTTTTAAGTAAATCACTCAATTTCTTCACCACCATCGACTCGGCAGAATTAGCTAATTCTTTTGTACACAATGCCACCGTAACCATTCAGGAAGGAAATACGGTATATCCGATGAAAGAATTTGAGATAAGAGGTTCCAATGGTAACCGTATCTTTTTTTACAGCAATGATCCACTCAATTCGCAACCATTAACTGGTCAACAAGGTAAAAAGTACAAATTAAGTATAACCGTAGATGGTAATACCTATACCAGCGAAACAGAAATACCCCTGCTTACAAAAACGATCGACTCACTTTGGTGGAAGAAAGCACCTAATAATGAAGATAGCGCCAAGGTAGTTATTATGGCCAGGGTAACTGACCCTCCCGGACTTGGAAACTATATCCGTTATTTCACCAGTGTAAACAACCAACCTTATTTTCCCGGTGGTAATTCTGTTTTCGACGATAATATTATTGATGGAAAAACTTATGATATCCAGATTGATAAAGGCGTAAACAGGAACGAGGAGATAGACTTCAAGGAGTATGGCTTTTTTGCCAAAGGTGATACAGCCGTTATAAAACTTTGTAATATATCAAAACCCACCTTTGATTTCTGGCGAACCTGGGAATTCAATTTTCAATCCATCGGCAATCCCTTTTCTTCTCCTGGAAAGGTAATTGGCAACATAAGTAATGGCGCTTTAGGGGCTTTTTGCGGTTACGCATCACAATATAAAAGCCTTATTATCCCCAAATAGACGATACTGTGTAAAACCAGCATTTTAAACTGCAAGGGTTCTATAAATTTGTTCGTCTAATAAGTAAAACACACAGTATGGCAAGTGAAGCAACAGAAAAAGTACATGTATTGATTATCGGCTCAGGGCCTGCCGGTTACACAGCCGCAATTTATGCAGCCCGTGCAAATATGAAACCCGTATTATACCAGGGTATACAACCAGGTGGACAGCTCACCATTACCACAGAAGTAGAAAACTATCCGGGTTATCCTGAAGGTATTCAGGGGCCGGAAATGATGGTACATTTTGAGAAACAGGCTGCACGTATGGGTGCAGATATACGTTATGGACTGGCTACAAAAGTAGATTTCAGCAAGCAGCCCTATCGCATTGAAATAGATGAAGAAAAATGGATCGAAGCAGATGCTGTGATCATCAGCACTGGCGCATCAGCTAAGTGGCTGGGACTGGAAAGTGAACAAAGATTAAATGGTTTTGGGGTTAGTGCCTGCGCAGTATGTGATGGATTTTTCTTCAAAGGAAAAGATGTTGCTATCGTAGGGGCAGGAGATACTGCTGCTGAAGAAGCACTTTATCTGTCGAAACTCTGCACCACTGTACACATGTTTATTCGCAGAGATCAGATGCGTGCAAGTAAAGTAATGCAGGATCGTGTGCTAAATACTCCAAATATTAAAGTGTACTGGAACACAGACACAGATGAAATTTTGGGTGAGAAAAAAGTAGATGCTGTTCGCATTAAGAATAACCAAACTGGTAATACAGAAGAAATTCCTATCAGCGGATTTTTCGTTGCTATCGGTCACCAACCCAACAGCGATATTTTTAAAGGTTGGATCGATATGGATGATACAGGCTATATAAAAACTATTCCTGGCACCACCAAAACCAACCTGGAAGGTGTGTTTGCCGCCGGCGATGTACAGGATAAAAATTACCGCCAGGCTGTAACCGCCGCAGGCAGCGGATGCATGGCCGCACTCGATGCAGAACGCTATCTTACATCCAAAGGGTTGGCCTGAGAAACAGAGAAATAAGGAATGAGAAATAAGGAATGAGAAAGTGAGATTCTGCTACCCAATTCCTTTTTCTCCCTACTTTCACATTCCTTATTTCTCATTCCTTATTTCTTATTTCATATATATGCTTTCCATCCATCTCCACCAACTACAGTTACACGCATACCACGGGTTGTATGAAGAGGAGAAAGTGTTGGGGAATGATTTTATCATTGATCTGACAGTTAACTATCATCCCCCTGTATTACCCGTTGTTGAATTGGAGCAAACCATCAACTATGTATCTTTATTCGAACTGGTGAAGAAACATATGCAAGAGGCTACACCATTGCTGGAAACAGTGATTTCTAATATTGCATCAGATATTCTGGCACAGTTTTCTCTGGCTGAAGAAGTGAATATTGCTATTCGGAAAATGCATCCACCTATAGCAGGTTTTATCGGAGCTACAGGTGTTTCACTTTCCATTCACCGAAAAGACATTCAAGCATGAAGATTTTTTTTAAAAAGTGGTTCACTCTCTCAGTAATAATGCTTTCCGTACAATTAATTGCTGCGCAGGACATTAATATTCTGTATAAAGAAGCCAGCAACCTGGAAAGGGTGCAGAAAGACAATGAAGCATTAGAGAAGTACAAACAAATCCTCACAACAGAGCCGACACAAATAAAGGCACTGGTTAGGGCCGCAGAACTGAGTGCTTCTATCGGAGGTAAACAAACAGATAAAAAAACAAAGCGCTTGTTTTATGAAACGGCTTTATCTTACGCAAAAAGAGCCTGGCAGGCAGATAGTACACAGGCCGACGCTGCCTATGCTATGGCAATGGCATCAGGGAAAATGACGGATATTGAAACCGAAAACAAACAAGTGGTTGCCTACGTTAAAGATATTCTACAGTATGCCGAAAAAGCACTGCAAATAAACCCTGAACATGCCAAAGCAAATTATACCATGGGCAAATGGCATTATGAGATGGTAACATTATCTGGTTTCAAAAAAGCTGCTGTGAAGCTATTATACGGTGGGTTACCACCTAGCGATCTGGATAAAGCGATTCAATACATGGAAAAATGTAAAACACTTGAACCCTATTTTGTAGCCAATTACCTGGATCTTGCTAAAGCTTATAAAGAAAGCAGACAACCCGCAAAAGCCATTGAAGTATTGAATAAACTGGTGAAGCTACCTACGCGTACCGGAGACGACATTGGCTTAAAAGCCGAAGGGGCCAAATTGTTGGAATCAATGCAATAATAATTAAGAATATAAACCCTAACTATGTCATTACAGGATCTATTTACAACGGCCGTTGCCAACAGTAAAACACTAACAGAAAAGCCTGATAACGAAACCCTGTTAAAACTTTATTCGCTTTATAAACAAGCTACAGAAGGTGATAATAATGATGCAGGCCCGGAAAACATGTTCGATTTTGTTGCAAAATTTAAACATGAAGCCTGGGTAAAACTAAAAGGCATGACAAAAGACGACGCCATGCAGCAATACGTAGATCTCATTAATAAATTAAAAGGAGCATAATTTAAAAAGCCACTGCTATCTAAATGCAGTGGCTTTTTAAATTTGGTTATTTTAACGGATAAGGTACCCGACACCAATCGAAAGATTATTGAATGGTGTACCATTGAAACCTCCTGTGAAGTTAATACTGTTGTTTTTTACATCACTCACTACCAGTCCGGCATTGTTATATGCTTTTGTCCGCGCGTTATTATAAGATATCTGTCCTAACGATATGATATTAGCCATGAACACCCATCTTTTTTGTGTCTGGTATAATAAACCCATATTAGCAGAGATTGCTACTGAAAAAGAATTACTGGAAGATGACAATACATTATTGTTCCTAGTTTTGCCATTCCCCACACTAAAACCTCCGGTAAAGGGAAAGCTCAGGTAAAATCTATTGGCAAGTTGCGAAAGCATGGTATGTCCTAAAGCAAGCCCTATTTGGTTATAGGAGAACTTATTGATATTGCTTCCACTTTCCTGTTTATTTGTTGTATTAGAATAAGAAAGTTGAATACTATTAAATCTTGTAGGTGAGCTGAATTTTGATGCAGAGAGATTTATACCTGTGCTAAATCCAGTAACTTTTGTATTGGAGATTGAATTTTTTTCAGCGCCATTATTAAAGAAAACCTGACCAGACAATAATCGGTCATTTTTTTGAAATTGAGCAAAGCTGGCCGATGTAATCACAGTTCCCAAAATCCATAATAGTGTTTTTTTCATCGCATTTTTTTACTAAGAAAAGACAAATAAAATATAGTAGGAATGTATTAGTGTTATTTAACAATTGATTACAAGCTTGTAGTGCATAGTCCATAGACCATGGTCCATGGTCAATGGTCTATGGACTAGATCTTCCCCAGCTTCCATCTACCGCTACGCATAAACCAGAAAGAAGGGATGAGCAGGGTAGTCCAGTATATTCCTTCACTTGCCCAACCCCAGCCAATGGGGAGGTTAAGTTTTTCAAGTACGATGTATACATAAATGCAGTAAAGACATATTGCTGCTATTTCACTGTACAGGTTCACTTTTGTATTTCCCGTTCCGGTAACTGCATTCAGCCAGATTACTGAAACAGCCATTAATACCAATGCAAAAGACACGATTCGCATAACCGGAATAGCTGCTTCAATAAACCCTTCTCCTTGTCCGTATATGGAAAGAAATGTATGAGGAAATAGATTTAGAATAATACATACACAAACGGCAAAACCTAAACTCCATTTCATTATTTTATTGACCAGTTCAGGAACGCGATGTTCTAATCCCTGACCAATAATATTGCTTACCATACTATTGGTGGTTGCTCCGAATGCCCAGGTAAAACAACCAAAAAATCCAAAAATATTTCGCATGGTATTCGAGATGGCTAGATCCCTTTCGCCATGGTGCTCAATAAGTATATAAAAAAACTCCCAGCTAATTACACTGATTGCTAATTGCATTATAATAGGGAAGGAGATACGCAAAATCAATTTTACATTGATCCAGTCGAATTGTATATTTTTAAACAATTCGAGCTTTTGTCCTAGTCCTTTTTTGTGTATCACCAAAAAAATAACCAGCAACCCCGCTATTTCAGATATGATGGATGCATAAGCAGCCCCATTAAACCCTAATTCGGGGAGTCCCAATTTGCCATAAATAAACCCATAATCAAAATAGATATTGGTGAAAGCTTCTACTGCGGTTCCTATAATCAGTAATCGGCTCTGATTGATGCCCACTAGTAATGCATTTCTCATTTGGTATATATACAAAAAAGGCAGTCCCAGCATACGGATGTTCAGAAATTCAATAGCCATTTTAACGCTTTGTGCATCATGCAGGGCGAATCGAAATAAAATAGGGGCAAAAAACCAGGTAAAAAGGATACCAAATAATGAGAGTATCAGAGAAATGCGAATACCCTGGAAAAATAGGTTTCCTATCTGATCAATACGGTTTTCACCGGCTCTTCTGGATATAAGCGCCTGAAGCCCGTTATTCAGCCCATTTCCAATAACAGCAAAAATGAGGTAATAAACGCCTGTAATGCCCGCTACACCCAATGCTTTCTGTCCAAGTCCGCCAAGGAAAATATTATTTGTGATAAAATTGATCTGAGGAACAACAATAGAAGCCGATATTGGCAATGCGATTGACAATATCTGCCTGTTTGTTACAGACACCTGTAAGTTAATATTTGATCCTGCGGAAGCCATGGGCCGCGCAAAGCTACTATTAAAACAGGTGTTGAACTCAGGGTCTTTTTTTATATCATTGCAAAGAATAATCGAACAATGGCCCAAAAAACAATTGCATTTTATCATCCCGCTGGAATTGATTCGGGTAATGGCAAAACCTTAAGACTGGATATTGCGCCCGTTCATGTAGCCTGTGCGGTGATAGCTGACGGAAAACCTTATGCGTTCGAATTTTTTGAGCTTGCTGATGATATAAACGATTGGAGCGATGTTTTTTTTGAAATAAAGCGAAACTCCGTATTGCTTGAGCATCATTTTGATCAGGTTTTC
>CBFGPM010000039.1:0-37356 GCA_965650685.1 uncultured Sediminibacterium sp. | reverse complement strand
GTATTGTTTTTTTTTGATTGTTATTGGGTTATTTTTAAATATATATATTTATTTTAATTTTTTTTTTTAAATTTAACAATTGACAATTCACTACTCACTATTCACTACTTTCTCCACTACCACAAGATCAGCTAAGTCTACGTTGATGGGGAGTTGGCCTACCTGCACAATGGCTCTTTTGCCCCTGATCTCTTTTACCTCGCCTACCTGGTAATTCTTTTTCAGTTTAACCATTGAGCCTACTGCAATAAGCTGGTTCAATTCTTTGTATTTCTGGTCTACTTTTTTAGCAAGTTTGTTTACTACAATTGCTTCTTTTTGTTTAAAGAGCAGGTTTTGCAGGTTTTTGATTACATCTTGCTTGTTTTCAGCTTTTTTCCAGTCGAGCACAATTTGCTTCAACTTACGTTCCATGTCTTTCAGGTACGCCAAACGCTCCTCGGTAATACGATTCTGGTTCTTCAGTAATTCTACCTGTTGACGATGCCTTTCTTTGTCCATTACCGTCTCCATCTCCTTTTTCAACCGGTCATTTTCACGCAGGAGTTTGTGTAATTGCTTTTTCTCCTGCTCTAATTGCTGCAGGTCTTGCTCTGTACGGTTTAATAAACGATCCAGTTTAAAATGATCCTCATCCACCAATTTTCTTGCCCTGTTGATGAGGTGCTGAGGTAAGCCAATTCGCTCAGCAATGGCAAAAGTGTATGAACTGCCCGGCTTGCCTACAATGAGTTTATACATTGGTTGAAGGTTCACTTCATCAAACTGCATGGCCCCATTGATGATACCCTGTGTTCTGTTAGCCATCACTTTCAGGTTAAGGTAGTGTGTGGTAACAACCCCAAATGAATGTCTCCTGGCCAATTCTTCCATAATCACTTCTGCAAAAGCACCACCCAGGTTGGGATCACTTCCGCTACCTAATTCATCAATAAAAAACATGGTTTTACCATTCGCAGACTCAATGAAATATTTCATGTGCAGTAAATGGCTGCTATAAGTACTCAGTTCAAACTCTAAATTTTGTGTATCCCCAATATGAATAAACAATTGCTTGAAAATACCCATCTGCGAATCAGGACTAACCGGCACCAGTAAACCACTTTGGAGTAATAGCTGGTTTAGTCCAATGGTTTTCATCGTAACCGTTTTACCCCCCGCATTCGGGCCACTGATAACCAATATCCTGTTTTTATCATCCAGGGTAAGGGTTACCGGAATGGTTGCTTTACCACTTGTTTTATTATACAAATACAATAATGGATGATAGGCATTGATTAAGTGTATATGTGCTTTATCTGATAACTCAGGTAATTGACCATTCATGTCAATGGCCAGTTTTGCTTTTGCCCTGATAAAATCATATTCTCCGGCAATCATCAGGTACTGTGCTAGTAATGAAGCATAAGCAGATATGCGTGATGTAAGTTGGCGAAGTATTCGCTGAACCTCTTTTGCTTCTTCGTTTTCAAGCGAGAATACCTGGTTATTGAGGTCAATGGTTTCTTCCGGCTCAATAAATGCTGTCTTGCGACTATCACTCTCTCCATGCAGAATACCTTTTACCTGTCGCTTATGTTCTGAGAACACAGCTACTACCCTTCTTCCATTACTGAAACTTTCGTCGATATCAGCCGTATAACCCGATTTGGCGAGTTTACTGATCACTTTCTCAAACACACGCCTCAATTCATTCCGCTTCCGGTACAGACTCATACGGATTTTATTTAAGTCATCAGAAGCATTATCTTTTACATTTCCCTGTTCATCTATTACTTCATCGATCAGTGCAATAATTGCTTTTTCATAATAAACCCCTTCTATCACTTTTGCCATTGCCGGGAAGGCCATTCTTTTTTCGGGATCGAACCAACGAAAAATATTGGCGGTGTTTTCTGCCAATTTTCGAATTTGTAACCACTGCTCTCCGGTAATTAATGCCCCCTGTATACCTAAAAGCTTTATTTCTTTCTGTAGTGGTTGTGCAAAATCGTTAGGGAAATATTGTGCCTGCTGAAGAATCGACTTAAACTCGAAACTTTGTTTCAATTCCAGCTCTATGTATTCTTTTCGGGTATGTATGCGCAACTGGGCAGCCTTTTCTTTGGCATATACTGTTTTACAATACCCTTCCAGCAAAGCACGTACTTTGTCGAATTCCAGTTGTACCAAGGCTGTTTCCGGGTATAAGCGCATAGTGTTTATTTCAGGCGCAAAGGTAAGGGGGGAAATTTTGATCTTTGATCTTTGATTTTTTGATCTTTGATTTTAGAGATTGGACTCCTTAGGCATTTTTGAATTTTGACTTTTGACTTTTGATTTTTGAATTGTATCCCAAAGCTAAAAAATTAACAATACAGGTTTTAACAGCTTTTTTGTAAGTACAGAACATATATATAGTCTAATCTGTTATACTACCAATTACGTAATTTTATTAAAACAGGAAATATGCGAATGGTCATGAGTTTACTGGTACTGGGATTTAGCCTGGTATCTTGCGCCCAGCAACCCGCAACAAAATCAAATAAGATGAACACTAAGATTAACTATGCAGGCATCGAAACAGATACTGCAACTTTCGGAGAAGGATGTTTTTGGTGCACAGAGGCTTTTTTTCAACGTCTTGACGGTGTATTGGAAGTAATCAGCGGTTATGGAGGAGGATTTGTTGAAAACCCTACCTACGAACAGGTTTGTGATAAAAATACCGGACATGTGGAGTTGGCAAGGATTGTTTTCGATCCTAAAAAAATCAGTTATGATGAATTACTGGAAGTATTCTGGAAAACACACGATCCTACTACTCCCAACCAGCAAGGCAATGATATAGGCCCGCAATACAGGAGTGTAGTGTACTACCACAATGCATCTCAAAAAGAAAAAGCTGAGAAATATAAGGCCCTGCTCGACAAAAGCGGCGCATGGGATGCCCCTATCGTCACCACAGTTGAGCCATTTAAAAATTTCTATCCCGCAGAAAACTATCACCAGAACTATTATAACGACAACCCTAATCAGGGTTACTGCAGGTTTGTAATCAGACCTAAACTGGAGAAATTTGAAAAAGTGTTTAAGGATAAATTGAAGAAAAAAGGGTGAGATGTCATTTGTGAATTGTCAATGTATTATAGTGAGTAATGCAAATCATGGGTTGAAATCTGCCAAAAAGAGAAAATCATCCATAGAGGGAGTTTTGACGTCATTAAAGCAGACTCCTATAAAATAATCGCTACTAATCTTATTTGGCTGCTTAGGTAGAACACAGATTTATCATGATCTATCATGATTATCATGATAAATCTGCGTTCTATTGCCCGCTTATTGAATTTTTACTTTTCTTAGCTCCAGCAGATTTAATGCATTGGCATGAAATCCGCTTATATTGGGTTGAACGAAATGAATGGCCATGTCATACCAGATTGGGATTACAGGTGCATCATTAATGACCATCTGATCCATTTTGCGATAGAGTGTATAGCGAAGCGAATCATTTGTCTCGAGTAATGCCTGCTCATATAGCTTATCGAATTCCGGATTCTTATACCTTGTATAATTTGGTGGGGCCGGGTTCTTGCTGTAAAACATCGCCATATAATTTTCCGCATCAGGATAATCAGCTATCCAACTGCCACGAAAAAACAAGGCTTGCGACTTAGCGGTTTGTTCAAGGAGTAGGCTTTTTTGAATTACTTCTACCTGAACCGGAATACCCACTTCCTCCATTTGTTTAGCCACAAAACTGGCGATATCTGCATAGATGGGAATGGTGAGTAGTTTTATCTCTGGCAATTTCCTGTTATCTGTAAAACCAGCCTGCTTAAGCAACTTCCGGGCAATTTCAGGACTATAATGATAGCCGTTTACCGAGTCTATATTTTTTGAAGGTAATCCACCCGGAACAAAGCCAGACTCAGCAGCAATACCAATTGAATTACGCATATACATCATCAATTGTTGACGGTTGATTGCATAGTTCATGGCTTGTCTTACCAGCTTTAATTTAACCGGAGAATTTTTCACCAGTGGATTTTGGTCATCTACCAATATGCCAAAATATTCCGTGTTGAGGTAGGCGGCTTTATTAAGTAATAGCTTACCCTCCCACTCCTTCCGTAACAATCCTTTTTTAGTTAATAATTCATCTTTAAAAGAAGCATCAATATCATTGATAAAACTAAGTCTGCCCTGCCTGAATTGCAGAAACTCCGTTGCTTTATTATCGAAGAAACTTATCTGTATTGCATCCAGGTAAGGCAAGGGTTTGCCTTCTTCGTCGCGTTCCCAGTATTGTTCGTTTTTATGAAATACCAGGGCCTCTCCTTCATCCCATGATACAAATTTAAATGGTCCGGTACCACAAGGATTTCTCCTGAAATCTTTGCCATATTTATCCACCGCTTCTTTTGGAACAATGGAGCAATATTGCATACTTAAAATACCCATAATGGGGTGAAAGGGCCGAAGTAACTTTAATTGAAATGTTGAATCGTTTATTACCGTAAATGGTTGATCGTTATCTATCCTGTTATTAAAAATCCATGCCCCACTGCTGGCAGTATTTTTATCTATTATTCTGCCCAGGCTAAATGCAATATCGCCAGCACTCATTTTTCTCCCTTTCCCACCAGGAAATATATTGCTATCATGGAAATAAACATCTGTACGGAGGTGGAAAGTGTAGGTTTTGCGGTCTTGACTTATATCCCAGCTTTTAGCAAGTGATGGAACAATATTTAGGTTGCTGTCTATTTCAACCAATGTATTGTAGACCTGGTGAATGGCCCACATGATAGACTGATTCTTAGCAAATGCAGGATCAAGGGTTGCTATTCCGGTTGTTTCATTATAATAAAAGACTTTTTTGTCTGACTGAAGTTTCGTGTTGCAACCCGTACCTATTACCAGGTAAGCACCGATAAGTATATAAAAAAAAGTTATTGTATTACTGATTGCTTTCATCCTGCCCCGAATATCCTATTTTAGCCGATGATAGCAAAAGGGTATTTTAAGAACGCAAATAAAGCGCAAAGCATTAACGCCAATCTTAACTAGCTAAAGGAATGGGAAGTATCAGAAAGCAAACCATCATCTCCAGTGTGCTGATATATATTGGCTTTCTGGTTGGCTTTGCCAATCATTATTTATTTACTTTAAAAGGCTCTTTTACTGTTGAGCAATTTGGACTAACCAGGATTTTCTTTGATTTTGCCCAAAACATGATGGCATTTGGCGCTTTAGGCGTTATTCCTGTCATTTATAAATTTTACCCTTATTACAAAGACAATCTCGAAAAAGAAAAAATTGACCTGATGAGTTGGGCAATGGTTGCCGCACTTATTGGGTTTGTTATTGTATTGCTCAGTGGTTTGGTTTTTCAACCCTATTTTGTAAAGAAATTCATTGAACGGTCACCCTTGATTGTTGAATACTATTATTGGATGTTTCCATTTGCAATGGGGATGTTGTTCTTTTCGATAATAGAGGGTTTTAGCTGGGCTTTGCAATTATCAGTTGTCTCCAATTTTTTAAAAGAAACTGTTTTCAGGATTATTACAAGCGTCCTGATACTCTTGTTTTATTTTAAATTGATCAGTTTTGAGACATTTATCTACATTTTCGCTTTTCAATACCTGGCCATTTTCCTTTTTCTCCTCTTTTATTTGATAAGAACCGACAACCTGCATTTCAATTTCAACATCAGTCTGGTAACGAGAAAATTCTGGAAGAAGATATTAGCCATGCAATCTTTATTGTATGGAGGAACTTTAATAGCCTCGGTAGCCGCAACTATCGACAGTTTTATCATTGCCAGTATTATTGGACTAAAAGCCGTTGGCATTTTTGTGTTTGCGCAATATGTGGCTAATGTGCTCCAGGTACCTCAAAGAAGTATCCAGGCTGTATCCTCCAGTTTCCTAGCCAGGGCGTGGAAAGACAAGAATTACACAGAAATTAATCGTATTTATTCTCGTTCCTGTATCAATTTATTATTGATGGCATTGTTTCTGTTTGGCAATATCTGGCTTAATGTTAGGCAAGGTATTAATGTATTAAATATTCAAGCGGAATACCTGGATGGAATGAATGTTTTGCTTGTATTAAGTATGGTACGTATAATCGATGCTGGTACAGGATTAAATGCCATGGTTATTAATACATCTACCCTATGGCGTTTTGATTTTATCAGTGGTGTTATCCTAATCGGGTTAAGACTGCCACTTACTTATTACCTTATAAAACATTATGGCATATTGGGATCTGCCATTGCTGAATTAATTGCTTACGGAACCTATAATTTCATTCGGTACGAATTCCTCCGGCGAAAATTCAATATGCAACCATTTAATGCAAAAACGGTTTATGCCATATTACTTAGTGTGGCAGCATATGGCGTATGTTATTTTGCTTTTGGAACATTAAATGGTTGGATATCCATTATCCTCAATGGTATTGTGTTCTCCAGTATCATGATCGGAGGAGTATTCTATTTCAAGCTAACTCCCGACGCCATGCAACTGTATCATGTGGTAAAACAAAAACTCAACCCAAAAAGAAATCTTTGATCTTTGATCTCTGATCTAGGATTTATTTTTCATAGAGCAAATTCATTATTTCAAATCAAAGATCTAAGATCTAAGATCAAAAATCCGACATCAGCGATCAGCCATCAGCCATCAAAGAATCACGTATTCCCCTTTTTTGTTCACCGAAATCAGGGGAAGTTTTTTGTGTTCTTCGAAGAAGTCGTACACTTCTTTTAAACGTGTGGAGAATTTTTGGTAGTCGCTGTCTTCTTTGCTATTCCTGGAGAGGTATTCCTGGCTCCTGTTATTGCTGAAACGAACAGGATAAATATGTACGGGGATAAAATCCTGTCCCTGATTACGTGCATGCGATGCGAGCACATAGAGTTCCTCGATCTGGTCGTTCTGTATAGGTATACAACCAACAGTTACACAACTTCCATGGATAAAAATATCGCTGCCCGGTTTAATAGAATCACTTAGTAAAAGGTCTGATGCATTCGGATAATTCAACCCAAGGGAAAGATGATACATGCTTTTGGGGTTGAACTGATTAATATAATAAAACCCTTCCGGAACCTGGTAATCACCCTCAATTCGTTTAGGTCCAAGCGTACCCGATAAAGCACATATCTTGTAGGTTTTGAACAACTTATACGGTTCTGCTGAAGTATTTCTTACCCATACTTCCAGTTGACTATCATACTTGAAACTACGTACATAGATATCTTTTGCCGGCCATTGCAATTTAGCCGCAGCAAACTGTTTTTTGAGGGTATCTTCCTTGGTCTTTATCGCACCGGCAACCCTGGGAAAAACTCGCTGGTAATCAATAAAGCCATTTTGGGCCAACACAAAACTGGCTATAAAACTGAAAATAATAAGGAGCAGGGATCGCCGCATAGCTGCAAAATAATAAAACGATTGATACGCTGGTTTCAATATCCTGTTAAAGAAACGAAGTTTGGAGAGGATTATTGTTTGCGACCCTTGCGGCTGGCAGGACCATAGACAATAGTCCATAGGAAAACATTGTATTAAAATACTATGGTCTATGGACTATCGACCATGGTCTAGCGCCAGCAGCGCTACAAATTACCGCGGCTTTCCTGCTCTCTTTCGATGGCTTCAAAAAGGGCTTTGAAATTGCCCTTGCCGAAACTTTTGGCGCCCTTGCGCTGTATTATTTCGAAGAATAAGGTTGGACGGTCCTCAACGGGTTTCGTGAATATCTGTAACAGATAACCTTCATCATCCCTGTCTACCAGAATCCCTAATTCTCTCAGCGGAGCAAGGTCTTCGTCGATATGTCCTACCCTGTCTAAAAGATCATCATAATAAGTAGTGGGAACTTTCAGGAATTCCACACCCCTGTCCTGGAGTTCTGTTACTGTTTGAACAATATCATTTGTTGCAAGGGCCACGTGTTGGCAGCCTTCTCCATTATAGAAATCCAGGTATTCTTCTACCTGCGATTTTTTCTTTCCCTCGGCCGGCTCATTGATTGGAAACTTAACAAATCCATTTCCATTACTCATTACCTTACTCATCAGTGCAGAGTATTCGGTAGAGATATCATTATCATCAAAACTGAGGATATTTTTAAAACCCATCACATCTTCATAAAATTTCACCCATGGATTCATCTGGTTCCATCCAACATTGCCTACACAATGGTCAACATATAGGAGTCCTGTTGGGGCTGGATTATAATGACTGTTCCAGGCTTTATAGCCAGGTAAAAATGCACCTGTGTAATTTTTTCTTTCGATGAAAAGATGCACGGTATCTCCATAGGTATGAATACCACTCATAACCAATTCACCATCATTGTCGGTAAATTTTTGTGGCTCCATATAACTTTTCCCTCCCCTTTTGGTAGTTTGATGCCAGGCATCAGTAGCATCTTCCACTTTGAGGGCAAGTACTTTAACGCCGTCGCCATGCTTGTAAACATGATCTGCAATAGGGTTATCGCCACGTAATGCTGTTGTAAATACAAAAGTGAGTTTGTTTTGTCTCACAGCATAACTGGCCCTGTCTTTAACACCAGTTTCAGGGCCGGCATAAGCCAGGCTTTGAAACCCAAATGCTGTCTTATAAAAATGGGCAGCCTGTTTGGCATTGCCTACATAAAATTCTACATAATCAGTGCCCTGTAAAGGCAGAAAATCTGTGGTAATATCAGGAGAAACCATGGTATTGGCGCTTGTTCCCATACGATAAAATTTAAGGATGAATAAATAAAACGGCAGAGGTTATCAATCAGATCGCCGCATCCATAGCCAATGCTTCCATAAGCAGGCAATAGCAGAATCGCTTGTCGCCAAAGATTTTATGTGGATAGTCGGGAAGCATGCAACAAAATTAGGGGATTCTGCCTGCCATTTCGTATTTCTCTGTTCCTTATTTCTCTGTTCCCCCCTTATCTTCGCTGCATGAAAGCAGGAATACTTGGAGGAGGCCAACTGGGCCGCATGTTATTACAAGCCGCGGCCAATTATACGGTAGAAACTTATGTTCTGGAAAACGATCCTAATTGTCCCGCGGCCCATTTATGCCACCATTTTGTTCAGGGTAATATCAACGATTTTGACACGGTTTATCAGTTTGGGAAAGACCTTGATGTATTGACTATCGAAATTGAATCAGTAAATGTTGATGCCCTTGAAAAACTGGAATCGGAAGGTGTGAAAGTATTTCCTAAACCATCTGCAATTCGTACCATAAAAAACAAAATACTGCAGAAAGAATTTTACCAGCAAAACGACATCCCCACTTCTCCATTTGTGGTAACCCAAACACTGGCAGAAGTTCAAGAAAATATCAACCTGCTTCCTGCAGTACATAAAATTGGTCAGGGTGGTTATGATGGTAAAGGTGTACAGATTATTAAAGCAGAAGATGATATTCCTAAAGGCTTCGATGCCCCGGCGGTACTAGAGAAAATGGTACCGATTGAAAAGGAGATCGCTATGATTGTTGCCATGAACGAAAAAGGAGAAACTACTTTATACCCTCCCGCAGAAATGGTATTCGATCCGGTATTGAACTTATTAGATTACCAGGTTAGTCCGGCAAAACTCCCCGAAAAAGTACTCTGGAAAGCAGAAGCCATCGCTCTTCGTGTGGTAAAGGCCCTTAATAGTCCAGGATTATTTGCAGTTGAATTATTTGTTGACAAACAAGAAGAAGTATTGGTTAATGAAACAGCCCCAAGGGTTCATAACAGCGGGCATCATACCATTGAAGCCAATTATTCGAGTCAATACGATATGCTCTGGCGCATTATGTTAGGCTACCCATTAGGTAACCCTGATGCCATACTTCCCTCTGCAATTGTAAACCTCTTAGGTGCTGAAGGATTCAGCGGAAATGCATTTTATGAAAACCTCGAAGAAGTATTAAAAATGGACAATGTCTTTGTTCATCTTTACGGAAAACAACAAACCAAACCAGGCCGTAAAATGGGACATGTAACCATCATCCACAAAGACTACCAGGATCTTACACACAAAGCGAATAAAATTAAGCACCTGTTGAAAGTAAAGGCATAACGGGCTTTGATGATGTTAGATCTCAGATGGCAGATTTTGATCGCTGATGTCTGATCGCTGATGTCGGATTTGGATATTAGCTGTTAGGGGTTGGGTTGTTGAATTAAGTAGATTGTGTACTTAAACTGGTTGTATACTAAACATTGTATATTAATAAATGTAGCTTTAATCCTATTACTGCTTTCCCAAATCCGACATCAGCGATCAGACATCAGCCATAAAAAACCTACCATCAGACAACCCTAAATCTCCCCTATCCTTTTTTAACCGTGAACGGTTTCAGAAACCCTATGCCTATTAGGCTTTTTGTTTGAAGTCCGGGAGAGTTTTTGTTGGGGCCGAATAGGCGAACGTCGTCGTCGTAAATCAAATCCAGACTATAGGTAGCAGAGAAGAATTTATTGATTTTGAATGAAAAGAGGTTGGTCATAAAGAAGTCGATATTCTGCGCTTTGTTATTGTAATTGGAGAACATATCAAGCCTTGCTTTATAGGTAATGTTTTTAGCAATCGTATTGTTATAGTTTACGGTTGCAAAAGTACCTATCTCATTAAATGAATTCTTGCCAATTGGCACACCATATTTACCTAATGCTGAAAGACTTTTATTCGCTACGATTGTCCACCTGGATGTTAGCGGTGATACGAATACAGAAAGTTTGGAATTGGGCTTATAATCAAAACCCACAGATAGGATTACGTATGCCGGAGAAAGGAATGAAGAAGCTAATGAAGGAACCCCGCCAGAAAATGTATAACCATCAAACCACTGTGAACGAAAATTAAACAGACTTGAGAGGAATATTTTACCAATGCTGTCCATTTTATAACCATACTTGCTCAGGAAATCAAAACGGTCATCATTCTTACGCCCTCCTAAGCTTGTTGTTTGTACATACCCAAGGTTCATATCGAAGTTATTGTCCCAGTAATGCCTGCCTTTCTTTAAAAAGAAATAGGTATTAAAATAGGAACTAACCGCAAGAGAAAAATTATCACCACCCGCAGCCCAGTTACTCAAGGAGCCTTGTGATAAATTTGCACTTAATAATCCACCCCTTTTCCAGGTCCATCTGCTGGTATCTGCTTCTTTCTTAATGGTACGGGATGTTTCGCTTCTGAGCTTATTAACAACTATATCCTGTGCTAATCCTGCCTTAACAATTACAATTAAAAGCAGGCCTAAGATCCATTTCTTCATGTGTTTTGGGCATTTACGCTGCAAAACTAATTGATTAACAGAATTTTCAAGCTTGAAAACCTGTCAAACTGGCACAAAAACCAGACAATTTTGTTAATTTTGCATTTCTTAAATTCTAAGATTCATGGATGTATTGGATATAGGGGAAAAAGTACACGACGAAGCTCGCCAGGGAGAAGCATTTAGTCCATTTACAAATGACCCCAATCGGTATTCGAAATATTTCTATATAGAAAGTTATGGTTGTGCAATGAATTTTGCGGATAGTGAAGTAATTGCCTCCATACTAAACAACGCAGGTTTTGGTGCTACAAAAAATGTAGAAGCCGCTAACCTGATATTTTTAAACACCTGTTCTATTCGCGAAAAAGCGGAGCAAACGGTTCGTAAGCGTTTAACTGAATTTCGCAAGCTGAAAGAGCGAACACCCGGTTTATTGATCGGCATGTTGGGTTGTATGGCCGAAAGACTAAAAGCCCAGTTATTGGAAGAAGAAAAGCTGGTTGATATTGTAGTCGGTCCGGATGCTTATAGAAGTCTGCCGGCACTAATCGAAGAAGCTGAAACCGGACAGAAAGCCGTGAATGTATTATTGAGTCGGGAAGAAACTTATAGCGACATCGCTCCGATTCGTTTAGATAGTAATGGTATCAGTGCATTTGTATCGATCATGCGTGGCTGTAATAACATGTGTAGTTTCTGTGTGGTACCTTTTACAAGAGGAAGAGAAAGAAGCCGGGATGCCAATTCAATTTTACATGAAGTAAGCGAATTGGTGAGCAAAGGGTATAAAGAAGTTACTTTACTTGGTCAGAATGTAGATAGTTATTATTGGATCGATGAGCAAAAAGATGAAACAGTAACTTTCGCTTCCCTGCTCGAAAAAGTTGCACTGGTAAGTCCGGACCTTAGGGTTCGTTTCAGTACATCACACCCGAAAGACATTACAGACGAAGTATTGCAAACCATGGCCAGGTATGAAAATATCTGTAAGTATATACACTTACCTGTTCAAAGTGGTAGTACGAGAATATTGCAATTGATGAACAGAACCTATACACGTGAATGGTATATGTCCAAGGTTGATCGCATCAGGGAACTATTACCGGAATGTGGTATCAGTGCAGATATCATCGCTGGATTTTGTACTGAAACGGAAGAGGATCACCAGGATACACTAAGCATCATGCGCTATAGTGGATACGATATGAGTTATATGTTCTTCTACAGCGAAAGACCAGGAACACTTGCTGCAAGAAGGTACAAAGATGATATTCCAGAAGATGTTAAAAAAAGACGCTTACAGGAAATCGTAGACCTGCAAGGTGCATTATCGAGACAAAGCAATCTAAATGACCTGGGTAAAACATTCAAAGTGCTTGTAGAAGGAAATAGCCGTAAAAGTGATGCAGCCTGGATGGGCAGAACGAGCCAAAATAAAGTACTCGTATTCCCCAAAATTGATCCGAATGAAAACCTCAAAGGCAGCTATGTAACGGTCAAGGTTACAGATTGCACCAAAACAACCTTGTTGGGGGAAAGAGAGAAGGAATGAAGAATATTCAATATCCAATTTCCAATATCCAATATCGAAATTGAGCGTGACAGTGGGGTGTTAATTGTTATTAGTGAGTTAGTATAGAAACATTAAATCTGACATCTGAGATCTGAGATCCAAAAATCAAATCAGACATCAGCCATCAGCCATCATCAAATTAATCTTATGGATCTTCAAAGTATAAAAAACAGGTTTGGGATTATAGGAAATGCGCCGGCATTAAACCATGCGCTGAATACTGCTGTGCAGGTTGCGGCTACTGATCTTACGGTGCTTATTGTGGGTGAGAGTGGTGTGGGTAAGGAAGTTTTTTCGCAGATTATTCATGCTTTATCCGCAAGAAAACATAACCCCTTTATAGCAGTTAACTGTGGGGCAATTCCGGAAGGTACCATCGATTCAGAATTGTTTGGACATGAAAAGGGTGCTTTTACCGGCGCGGTAGACAGCCGCAAAGGATATTTTGAAACGGTTAGTGGCGGTACCATTTTCCTCGATGAAATTGGTGAAATGCCATTGGGTACCCAGGCCCGATTACTACGTGTGCTAGAAACAGGAGAATTCATTAGGGTTGGATCTTCAAAAGTGCAAAAAACCGATGTGCGGGTAATTGCCGCAACCAACCGTGAATTATTAGAGTTTACACAAAAAGGCAGATTCAGGGAAGATTTATATTACCGTTTAAGTACCGTCCCTATCCGAGTACCTTCTCTGCGCGACCGGAAAGAAGATGTGCTCTTACTTTTCAGAAAGTTTGTAGTTGATTTTGCCGAGCGCTATAAAACAACCCCGGTACAGTTGGATGATGACGCAAAAACCCTGTTAATTAACCATCCATGGCAGGGTAATGTCCGCGAATTAAAGAATATTGCAGAACAAATTTCTGTGCTTAGTCAAACAACCCAGATATCTGCAGCAACACTTAGCCAGTTCTTACCAGATCAGGCTAAATATTCCAGAATGCCTGTTTTGGCGGGACAGTCAAACAGCGGATCTGGAGAGTTTGCCAATGAACGTGAAATATTGTACAAGTTGTTCTTTGATATGAAGAAGGATGTTACAGAGCTGAAAAAAATGTTCCTGGAAATATTGCAGAATCCTTCACTGGCAGGTTCTGCGGCTAATTTTACCAGAGATTCATTACTGCAGGATTTTCAATCGAACAGCGAACTTCAACCGGTAATGAATAACAGTGCTCCACAACACCAGATACTACCTGCGAACGGTCAGCCGGTAATATTGCATGATGAAGATATTCATCACCATGAAGAAGTAGAAGAATCGTTGAATATTATGGATAAGGAAAAGGAACTTATCCTGAAAGCATTAAAAAAACACAAGGGTAAGCGTAGAGATGCCTCGCTTGATTTAGGCATCAGTGAAAGAACCCTTTATCGGAAACTAAAAGAATACGATATTGAAGAATAATTAAGCATGAAAAAATCAAACGGATCATATAATATACATGGTTTTCTTACCCTGATACTGTTGACTGTATTATTTGCAGGCTGCAAAGTGCAATACAAATTCAACGATGCAAGTATTGATCCCAAAGTAAAAACCATTAAGCTCAACTTTATCGACAATAAAGCATCGTATATCAACCCACAGCTTAGTCCAAAGCTGAATGATAAACTGCAACAAAAAATAACCAATCAAACCAAACTCACCCGGGTAACCACTGATGATGCACATTATATAGTTGGAGGAAGTATTACTACGTATAACGGTACACAAACCGTGGGTGTTAGCAACAGACAAGCCAGTACCAACCGATTAACAGTTACCATTCATATCATCTTCAATAAAACACTAGACAACCAGAAAGAAGAATTTGATGTAAGCAGAAGTTTCGATTACAGTGCCAATTTAGCTTTCAATACAGCAGAAGCGCAATTATTAGATGAAGTAGTAAGAAATATGGTTGATGAAATATTTAACCGACTTTTTTCTAACTGGTAATCAATTAGTACATTTATCGCTACGAATTAACCCATTTAGAACAGTGGCAGGTTTAACTGCTTCTTTAAACTGGCTTAAATCAACCAATAGAAACAAATGAATGCCATCCGGGAAAAAGCTTTATTCCACTTAACAGGTCAGTCTTCTGCTGATTTTGTACCTGTTGATCAATTGGAGGCATTGGTGAAGTCGTACCCCTATTTTGCACCTGCACAGGTATTATACAGTGCCAGACTCAGGCAATTGGGTAATTCGGCTGCTTATGAAAAGTCTATTGGCAAGTCTTTATTACATATTCCCAATGCACTATGGTTTCAATATATCGTAGAAGTGGATGCCAGGACGGAAACGGTTGGTATGCCGGAAACTCCGGTAATTGATAAGCCGGTTCATAAAAATATTTCCATTCCTTCCATAGAAGACGTTCAGGATATTATCCGGGCCATAGATCCCCGGAAAATACCCGACAACCCTCCTGATGTAGACGATACTGATGCAGTTGATCCGGATGATACAGAGGCCCTCCCCCTACCCGATGCAAAGCTTTCAGATCTGTTATCGGAACAATTGGCCGATTTTAAAAAACCGGTTAAGGAGGATGAAAAGCTGGAAATTGAGACCGAGAAACTCCATACCATCGATTATTTTGCTTCTCAGGGCATTAAAATCGATCTGAGTAGTATTCCACAGGATAAGCTCACGTCCCAACTCAGGAAATTTACCGATTGGCTAAAGCAAATGAAGCAGGCAAACCCGTCAAATACAGACCTGGGAACCGGCTCCGACCTTGAACAGGCTGTGGCGCTGATTGCGGAAAATTCCAATGAATCAAGGGAGGTTGTGACCGAAACCATGGCCGAAGTGCTCGAAAAACAGGGGCAAACTGAGAAAGCAATCCAGCTCTATATTAAATTAAGTTTCATAAATCCTGAAAAATCCGCTTATTTTGCGGCCAGGATTCAACATTTAAAAGGTATATAAAATGATCATTCTGTTTCTTGTTCTGATTGTGTTAGCCTGTGTGGCACTAGGCTTTGTTGTACTGATTCAGAACCCCAAAGGTGGCGGCCTCTCTGCCAATGTGGGTGGCCTGACCAATAACTTTATGGGTGTTAAACAAACAACCGATGTATTGGAGAAAGGCACCTGGATCTTTGCTGCCATTATTGCTGTACTTGCACTTGTTTCAAGCCTGTTCCTGAAAGGTGGTTCAGGGGTTGATAATTCTGTATTACAAAAAGTAAATACAACTACCAGCCAACCTGCTCCAACGCCAACTGTTCCTGCAAATACTGCAACAGCTACACCGGACACTGGTAAGAAATAACCATAAAAAATATTCATTCAAAACCCTGCCTGGAGTACAGACAGGGTTTTTTGTTTAAATTGATGTGGTAAAACATCAACCATTAATTATTGGCATATTTATTGGCCTGAAATTGCTGGATAAAATCAATCTTTCAAACACATGAAACGGATATTGGCCTGGGCCTTTTTACTGGCGGTTTTTGTAGGTTCTGTAGCTGCATGGCTCCTTTTTGGGAGTACCACCAATTTTGATGAAAAGAGTCGCTATTTTATCATTCGGGAAGGACAAACAGATAAAGCTGCAGTATTGGCCCTTTTAAAAGATGAAAATATTGTATCCCGTACAACTGGTTTGCAAATAATCGGGTCATTAACTACCCTCTGGCCAAAGTTGAAAGTGGGTAAATATGAAGTGAAGAAAGGTCAGTCGGCATTTAGTATAGCAAGAATGCTTCGTAATGGAAAACAGGCTGAGCTTAAACTGGTCATCAATAAAATTCGCACAAAAGCAGATCTTGCTAAATTGATAGGCAAACAGTTTTCAACGGATTCTGTCCAAACAATGGCATTTCTTTCATCTAATGATTCTTTGATTCAATTAGGTACAGATACTACTCTTTTGTTTACACAGATAATTCCAGATACGTATATTTTTTACTGGAACACTCCTTTGATTAAAATCATGCGTAAACTAAAAGACCGTAGCGAGCAATTCTGGCAACAAAATAACCGGCTCGCTAAAGCGCAGTCTAAAGGGCTAACACAAACCGACGCATATACCCTTGCATCAATTGTGGAAGAAGAAACCAATTTCGACAGTGATAAATATAAGATCGCAAGTGTTTACCTGAACAGATTGGATAAAGGAATGCCCCTTCAGGCATGCCCTACGATAAAGTATGCGATGCAGGACTTTACCATTACCAGGATCTACGAAAAATACTTATCGAATCCTTCTCCTTACAACACCTATCGTAATAAAGGATTACCTCCTGGCCCAATTTGTACCCCATCACCCAAAACAATCGATATTATTTTAGAAGCGCCAGTTACTGATTATCTTTTCTTTGTAGCTAAAAGCGACTTTAGTGGTTATCATCATTTTAGCGCTAATTATGAAGAGCATAATAAATATGCAAAAGAATACCAGCGTCAGTTAGATATCTATATGGCCAATAAAAAATAACGACATTTTGATTAAACTACAACGAATCATCATTTCCTGGAAACCTATTGCTTTTGTAATTCGCAAAAGCAAAACCCTTTTAATACCAGGGTTTCGTGGACTTCCATTGTATGATGTGGTTGTGTTCTTTTTCAAACAGATTAATAAAGTGGGTTTAAATGAAAGGGCCTCAGCTATTTCATTTAATTTGATCATGGCATTGCCTGCTGCACTATTGTTTCTTTTTTCGCTTATTCCCTATTTTCCCGCATCCATCAATGTAGAAAAACAAATACTGGGGTTATTTAAGGATATATCGCCAGGTACAGAAACATACGAGTTCCTGGATAAAATTTTAGCTGATTTACTTGATAAACAAGTCGGTGTATTCTCCTTCGGATTTCTGTTATTGATTTTTTATGCTTCAAATGCCATGATTGGTATTATCAGAACTTTCGACAGATCTATTCAACAGCAGAAAGCATTTATATTTCACCAGCGCTGGAGAGCTATTCAATTAACCGCCATTCTAATTTTGTTAGTGCTTGGGTCGTCTATCGCTTTAATTGGACAGGAACAACTTTTGAAACTCCTGAAAAACTTATTCAACATACGATCACAATCACTTCCATTCTGGAATGTTTTACGCTGGCTGGTAATTATTGCGCTGGTATTTTATGGAATAGCTTTTACCTATAAATATGCTCCATCAGTTACCAAGAGATGGAAATTGGTAACTCCAGGCTCCTTACTAGCTACATTTTTAACCCTGATTACGACTATTATCTTTTCTTATTGGGTAAGTCTATTTGCCAATTCAAACTATAACCGAATTTATGGTTCAATTGGCACTGTATTGATTCTCATGCTATTGACTTATATCAATTCGTTAATTTTGTTAATTGGGTTTGAACTTAATGTTAGTATAACTTATCTTACAAGAGAAGCTGAACTCAGACAGCAAAAAGAAGCTGCTAAAGAAGTCTGATTTTTACACATCCAAAAAATAAGTCAGTCAATTTCTAACCTAATTAAAGTATACCTTATGAAAAAACTGTTTATAACAGCCTTGTTATTGGGTAGTCTTTTATCGCTAGAAGCCCAATCTCTATCCATTGGAGCTGATTTACCAATGGGTGATGTGAAAATGAAAGATGTTTCAGGAAAAGAAACGAGTATAAAAAATGAGTTTCAGCAAAATGGTGTATTGGTAATGTTCTCCTGTAATACATGTCCTTATGTAGTTAAAAACCAACAACGCACATTAAACCTGGCAGCTTATGCCAAACAAAATAATATTGGCATTATCCTATTGAATTCGAATGAAGCATCCAGAGATGATGATGATTCATTTAGTGCGATGCAGGAATATGCGAAAACCCAAGGGTATGATTTTGCTTATGTAGTTGATAAAGATTCGAAAATTGCCAATGCATTTGGCGCAACAAGAACGCCAGAGATATTTCTTTTTGATGCCAAGGGAAAATTACAATATAAAGGAGCCATAGATGATAACCCTTCCGATGCCGGAAATGTGAAACGTGTACATAGTGTTGAAGCCATTAATCAGCTTGTTAAAGGGCAATCCATTACAGTTCGTGAAAGTCGTTCTGTCGGTTGCGGCATTAAACGAAACTGATTCAATATCAATAAATTGTAAAAGCGGATTATTTAGGTAAAAAAAATATCCGCTTTTTTTATGGAAAATAATCGTTCAGGCATCCAATTAGTAACCAAACTACTGTTATATGCGACCCATTCTTATCATCATTATGCTGGTATTAATCGCTTATGCACTTGCTGAAGGGATAAACTATGGAAGCACAACTGGCATTGTATTAGCAACCTGCAGTCTGATTGCCCTTGTTTATGCCATTTATCTTACTACGCGTATGGATAAACAGTTAGAAGAATCTGAAAATGATTACCAATAGTTTATTGCGCAGTCAATGCGTTTAACTCCTGTATAAACTTTTGTTCCGGTAATTGCTGCGCAAAAAACTTCCGGTATTTTTTCTTTTTATTTACCATTAGTGTAACTGGGATAGCTCCATCCCACTGTTTGTCTATTTTAGGACAAAAAACATCGGCATCTGTTTCATCAAGCCAGATGATGGTAGAGCTGTAATTATTTTTCTTTGCAAAATCGGCAATTCCTTTTGGATAGTCGTCTGCAAAATCCAAACTCACCAGTAATAATTTTACCTGTTGATCTTTGTAAGAAGCAACTGCTTTTTCGAACCAGGGAATTTCTTTGATACATGGAGGGCACCAGGTTGCCCAAAAATTTACGACCAATGGAACAGAAGTTGTATCAATGATTTTCTGCAGGTCCTTGATCTTGACTTTCTGAATATTTTTTTGTTGCGCTTCTGCCTGGTTTAATAATAAAATACAGGCAAAAAGAAAGCATATTTTTTTCATTTTCAACTTATATAAGTTTATAGAATTACTCGACCCCGACAGACAGAACTAAAACCGTATTAAACTAAGTTTCTTCTTCATATCCCCATTCCTGTAACAATTGTTCTTGTCTTTCAGTAGACATAGACACCTGGTTATACTGTCCAGCTATTTGCTTTTGACGACAGGCTTCATAAATACTTACAGCACAAGCTACAGAAATGTTCAGGCTTTGGATAATACCCATTTGTGGTATGACGAAATTGCCATCAGCAAGAGCCCTTATTTCATCGCTAACACCTGCATGCTCATTGCCGAATACAAGTGCAATGCTTTCCGTAAAATTAATATCATAAAGACTTATCGCATCTGAAGCAAGATGGGTGGTTAATATTTTCTTATAGTTCTTTCTTAGGTCCTGAAAGCAGAGCTGAGCATCTTCATACTGGTGTATGGTTAACCATTTAGCGGCACTACTGCTGCTTTTAGGTCCAAATTTCAAGTGTCGGGGGATTTTGGTGTTCAGAATATAAATATCCTGTATACCAACCGCATCACAAGTGCGCATAACGGCGGAAATATTATGTGGATCCTGTACATTTTCCATAACAACAGCCAGATTCGCCTGTCTGTTCTGCAGAACCCGGAGTAATTTTTCTCTTCGTGCTGGCGTCATAACCCGAAAGTCGGTACTAAATCAGAAATAGACAAAAGAATGTTGAATAACGAATCATTGCTGTCAGGGGATAAAACAGCTATTAGCTATTAGCCATTAGCTTTTTTGCTATGAATTTAACCATCTGCGAGCAGAACCGAGACAATTAAATACTTCTTTAAAGTAGGGTTTTTACAAAACAAATTTGCAAGGCTTATCATTTATTCCATTTATTAGTAATTAGTAGATAGTTTAAAATAACCGCCAATCCTGGCTAACAGCTAATGGCTAACAGCTAAAAGCTGTTTTTTACCAGACTATATTGAATAACGAATGATGAATAACGAAAGAGGGGTTGTGCTTTACTTCAACGTTCATCATTCATTATTCATCATTCGACATTATCATTGCCTTACCATCTACCGCGGCCGCGATCGTGGTCTCTCCTGTCTCGACGGTGATCGTCGCGGTCATATCCTCTTCTTTTATCAACAATTACTACCGGTGGTCTGTAGGCAGTGTATTGACGGCCATATCTTTCCCGGTAATATTGAGGGCGGGCGAAAGGATTTGGGTCGTTGATCACCACTTTATTACCGCGGTAAAGATCGAATCCACGATAGGCTCTTGGCAATTCACTCACATATATCCATCTGCCACGTTCGAGGTATACGAAACGGCGTTGGGGAATATTATAGTAGACATCGATTTCGGGGAAATAGTAGAAATCTCCCGCATAGTTACCAGGCAAGCCCCAGGCTGGTCGTTGACCAATATTCACGTTGAGGTTTACCCTCACTTGAGCTTCGGATGTGTTGATCAGTAATACTGATAATACAATGGCGATGGGTAAAATTTTCTTTTTCATGACTAATCGTTTTTAGCGTTTAAATACATGAAACTTGCCGATGAATATTGCAGGTAATCCTAACACTATTATGGCTCATTTCATGGTTTGTTGGTTTATACATTATATAAGCCAAACGCAATGCCAGAAATGGCCACAACTGTTATAAAAAAGTGAATGTGGAAATAGCTGAATTGGCGTACACCGATTAAATCAGTTGTACACCGAATCCCGGTTTACCGGTTAATTGAACTTTACCAAAATCGTAGTTAAGTCCTGATGCAATATCTTCTGCCAATAGCAATGGCCCATCCATATCCACGTAATCCAGTTGTGGTAAAAACTGGGCTATTGCAGCAGATCCAATGGTAGATTCATTCATACTGCCCATCATTACTTTTAGTCCCAGTGTTCTTGCTTCCTGAATCATTCTGATTGCGGGGGTAAGTCCACTGCACTTGGTAAGTTTAATATTGATTCCATGAAAATGACCGGCACATTTTTTTACATCATGTTCCGATACACATGATTCATCCGCAAATAAAGGAAGTGAAGATTTTTCGTATAAAATTTTCATCCCCTCCCAATTATCTTTTGCCAGTGGTTGTTCAATGAACTCAACCCCTAATGTTGCCAGTTGAGGAATTTTGCTCAATGCCTCTTCGGTTGTCCAGCCAGCATTGGCATCAATCCTGAAACTTGCATTGGTGTATTGTCTTAATGCCTCAATAATGGCTATATCCTGAGGAGTGCCAAGTTTTATTTTATATACGGGCCATGGGTGGGCTTTCATCTTATTGACCATCACATCAATAGTGTCGATGCCAATCGTATAATCTGTTTCAGGTGTATGATCCCACTCAGTATTCCATAATTGGAAAACAGGTTTCCCCTTCATCTTACCAAAAAGATCCCAGCAGGCCATGTCGAGGGCACAAACCAAAAAAGGGTTATTAGGAAGCAAATGATGCAGATAATGCCAATATCGTTCTGGCTCCGTAAGTGCAAATTTTTCGATCATTACCCTGTGTTTCTCAAGATCGGCGATCATTTCCTCTACGGTAATATTGTAATAGGTAATAGCAGGCGCTTCACCAAAGCCCACAAATGGGCCAAGTTCAAGGGCCACAATTAGCGAAGGCTGGTGTGTTTTGGTTCTTCCGTGAGAAATGGTAAATGGGTATTGAAATGGCAGATTGATTGCCCGATAACTCAGTTTCAAAGGGATTGATTTTGGAATCGCAAATATAATAGATATGCCCTAGTGATGCCTATTGAATTAATAAGTGCCGGATTTTATTCAACAGATTATTGTTATGATGGCTAATGACTTGGTATTCGGGTGTAACTGGATTTACGCAAAATAGACCATAGTCCATAGACCATGGTCCATGGTCAATATTCTATGGACTATGGTCTATGTACTATGGACTATCGACTATGGTCTATGGACTATGGTCTATGGACCAGCTTCTCAAAGGATGCAACTAGGCTCTCCCACTTGCCTTTACAAAGCCATGTATTTCCTCTGTGAATAGCGATTCTTTGAGTAATTCTTCTATACTTATATGTAAGCGGTAACGCCAGTAATGTTTAGGGTTTGCCGGAACATTGATTCTTTCGGAATTGGGATTTTCACGTCTGAGTACTGCATTCATGCCAAGTAAGTCTTGTAGCTGAAATACTGCCCACATTGCGGGTGAATTTAAATGTTGCAATACAATGGACTGATTGATCCAGGCTTCGCAGTAATTCGGTGCTTCGCCCCACTGACCCAATTCGTGGTTGTAAAATTGCTGAATCTTTTCCTTGTCTTCTTCCCACCATCCACGGATTGTACTCATGTCGTGGGTTGATGGAGTCACCACACTGAGGTATGGAGCATCATTCGGGTGAAAGAAAGTCTTCTTAGGATCTTTTGGCATCCTTTGAATTTCCAGGCTCAAAAGTCCGAGTTGACGCATTACATCAGGTACACAATCTGGTACCATTCCAAGGTCTTCTCCACATATCAGCATATTGGTTACCCGTTTCAACGCAGGGAGTTTTTGCATGGCTTCATTCTTCCAGAAATCATCCTGACGACGATAGAAATAATCTATGTAGAGCGATTTAAGTAAACCCTGTACATGTGCATCAAGATAGCGGAAAGATGAGGTATTTTCTATACCGATACGAAAATGAAATGAGTCATTGCTTGCTTCTGCTGCAGGGAACAATAACACATTACTGATCAGGTCATACAATCCTTTTTTTACTTTTTCATGCTGCTCATCCTGTTCAAGTGTATTAAAATAGGCTTCCACTTGTCGTTGTGTAGCAAATGTTGGTTTAAGGCGATAAAATCCTTCCCCATCCGGTTCAAGGAATTCTTTTTTTACCAGGTCATTATCATAACCAAAAAGTTCCCATAATACATTTTCGTTGATAAAAGGCTGGGTAAAGCGATGGTGATCGAACGAAATTCCTCTTTGTTGAAATTCATTGATATGAACAGGAATAGCGGGAACAAAATGTCCCATAATGCCTTCAACCGCATGCATTGGAATACTCCATATACGGAAGAAGCCGAGAATATGATCGATTCGGAATGCGTCAAAATAATCGCTCATTTGGGCGAATCTTTGCTTCCACCAGGCAAATCCATCTGCCTGCATTTGTTGCCAGTTGTAAGTAGGGAAACCCCAGTTTTGACCAGCTACAGCAAAATCATCAGGTGGCGCACCCGCCTGTGCATCCATGTGATATAATTCGGGATGCTGCCACGCATCTGCTCCATGTCTGTAAACGCCAATTGCAATATCTCCTTTGAGTATGATGCCGTTTTGATGAGCATAGGCGGTAGCTTCTTTCAATTGCAGATGTAACTGGTACTGTATATAATAATGAAGGGCTATTTCCGGATATGCGGCCGTATCAGCAGCAGTTAACGCATTGATTTCTTCTTCACGAAAATGCCTGTAAGCAGGCCACTGGCTAAAATCAACGGTGCCATATTGATCGCGGAGATAACAAAACGCAGCATAAGACTGCAGCCAATGTTTATTTTGATTAAAATAGTCCTTAAAACCTTCTGTAGCTAAAGTTACTTGACCTTTTTCAGCATAAACTTTTGTAATCAGCTTTGTCTTGAATTTCAGTACAGCCTCATAATCAATTTCTGTTAATGCATTCAGTTTTGCTTTTTCAACATTGATTTGTTTCTGAAGTTTTGCGTCATCCGTAACCAATGCATCCAGGTTCAGGTAAATGGGATGTAATGCAAAGGCAGAAATAGCGGCATAGGGATAAGAATCCATCCAACTATGGGTTGCAGTAGTATCATTAATGGGCAAAAGCTGAATCATTTTCAACCCTGCTTTAACGGCCCAGTCAACCATCAGTTTCAGGTCGGTAAACTCCCCGATACCTAATCCATGTTCTGTTCGAATGCTAAATACAGGAATGGCTACCCCTGCTCCTTTCCAATTGCTTTCAGGCAAAACAGCAAAGCCATCGTGTACTATCGTGAGTTTATCTTTTTGAGCTACTTCATGCAGTATGCGATTATTGCCTTCTTCAAAGCGAATAAATTTCTGCTGGATTATATCAAAGACTCCGTATTTATAAGCAATGGGAAATCCATCCTTATTTAAGTTCAAGGCAGTTTCATAATAATCAGACCCTGATTGTTTTGATAATAACACAGGAGATGCTGTATCCCAGAAACCTAAAGTATTACTACTACCTACAAGGCAAACCGTTTCCCCCTTTTTTAATAAGGGCGTTTTCACACGCATTATATGCGTATACGATTTTGGTTGATCAATTTTGAGGAAAGTGTTATTATCCTTAAGTAATACCTGTTTAAACGGTTCTGTATAAAAAGCATTTTCAAAATACCCGGCATAGTTCCAGGTATCTATAATATGCAAATGGTTCACTTTTGTAGTGAGCAGGTTGAATGTTTTGTCATTACCCCAATCCTGTTGTATAGAACCATCCGCATTTCGAAGTACATAATGATAGGTAACTTCTCCTGTACAATCTGCTGATTCAAAAGGAAGCGTTAATACCCAGTATTCTTCATTAAAATATTGCATGGGAACGGCCTGCTCTACCTGATCACTTCCCAATAATGGATGATTACCCAACACGAGTAGGTCTTGTCCGAATGATGTATTAAATCGTATTTGAAAAGTTACATGTTTAACCCCTGACTTGGGTTTGGCTGGCTTTTTTGCGGCCTTTTTAGCAACAGGCTTAGTTTGCGCAGACCTTTTAAGGCTAGATTTTTCTGTTCCTTTGCCGGTTATGGGCATAGGTTTACCTTTTGGTGCTGCAATCGTTTTTTTAGTAGTAGCCACTTGAGCTGGTTTTGGAGTCACAAAGTAGTTATTTAATGTGTAAATACAACACAATAATTCAATAATAGGCAGGCAAAACTAAGACTACCAGCTTGATTTAATAAGGTCGGCTGCTTTTTCTGCAATCATAATAGTAGCAGCATTGGTATTACCGGAAATTATTTCTGGCATAATCGACGCATCTACAACCCTGAGGGCTTTGATCCCATATACCCTTAACTGATGGTCAACAACAGCGTCGGCTCCATTTCCCATTTTACAAGTACCTACAGGATGATATAAGGTTTCCAGGCTTCGGTTGATGTGTTGGTGTAGTGCTGCTTCATTATCCGGATTCTTGGGCAAGTTTATTCCGTCTATGCAATAGGCATTCATGGCATTAGTGCGCATTAATTCGATGGCTTTTTGTAATCCTGCCAATAGTTTATCACGATCATTTTTTTCACTTAATACATTAGGATTGATAACCGGATAATCTTTTGGGTTAGCAGTTTTTAAACCAATGGTTCCCCGACTTTGTGGTTTCAATAAAATTGCTAAAATGCCAATACCACTCTGTTTGGGAAAACTTTTCAGGTTATAGATATCCGTGCTATAATCGTCTGCAATACCAACCGGAACAAAATGAAATTGGATATCGGGTCTTGTGGATTGGCTATCTGATGCTATGAATGCATTGGCTTCTATAGGACTGTTTGCAAGAGGGCCATTCTTCATTAATAAATGTTGTAAAAAAGCCATGCCCATTTTAACCGGCGACAACAGTGCATTACCAGTAGGCAAAATAGTTTGGGCACCAACACCTGTCCACACATGATCTTGCAGGTTTTTACCAACACCTTCTAAATGATGTAAAATATTAATTCCAGCTCTTCCCAACTCTATCGGGTCTCCAATACCGGATAACATTAATAATTGTGGGGATTGAATGGTACCGGCACTTAGTAGTACTTCTTTTTTGCAATTGATGCGTTCAGTGCCAGTTTGTCCAGACATCACTTCTACCCCAACGGCCGTTCCATTTTCAATTAAAATTGATTTTACCTGGCAACCGGTTCTGATAGTAAGATTTGTTCGCTTCTTTGCAGGCTTTAAAAATGCAGTTGCCGTGCTTTGACGCATATTATTTCTGATGGTAAACTGAAGTAAGGAAGCACCCATTTGATCAGCACCATTATAATCATCGTTCCTGGGTATACCCACTTCCTCGCAAGCCTGTAAAAAAACATTGGATAGTGGGTGCGGTTGCATAGACTGAGTAACAGTCAGCGGCCCTTCCCAACCATGGTATTCACCACCAAATTGCAGGTTGTGTTCCGATTTTTTGAAATAGGGTAATACTTCCTCGTAAGACCATCCACTGTTACCCATAGCTGCCCAATCATCAAAGTCTGCCCGATTACCCCGAACATATGCCATTGCGTTGGTTGAGCTACTTCCTCCCAATGTTTTACCCCTTGGTATATATAAGCGTCTGTTATCAATATTCTTTTGAGGAGTGCTCCAGAATGCCCAGTCTACCTCTGATCTATGCAGCTTTCCATAAGCACCCGGAATATGTATTTCTTTTTTGGTATCACGCCCACCTGCTTCCAGTAATAATACCGAACAGGCTTTGTTTTCAGATAAACGATTGGCCAGTACACAACCCGCTGATCCAGCACCGATGATGATGTAGTCGAATGACATAAACGAAATATTGCAGTTGGTTTCGAATTTTGCTCAAAGGATCCAATCACCAGCGATAAAGCCAGTTTAACAACAGTTTGATTGCTGTTCCGCTAAAAATAAACGAAATTGTCTGCTATACAAGCTTTCAGGATAGATTTGATCATAATACAACAGATGATCCATGTTTATCCATCAATCCCAACCCCTATCTTTGTAAAAACTAACAATTGTTCGTATGACTGATCTGGCATTTAACAGGAATGAAGACTGGATGAAACTTAGCACAGTACAGCTTAATCAACACATGGAAAAAATTAAGCTGGGCGGTGGGAAAAAATCAATGGAAAAACAAAAAGAACGCAACAAGTTAACCGCAAGGGAGCGTATTGAATATTTATGCGATAAGGATCAACCCTTTGTTGAAATAGGTGCTTTTGCAGGTTTTGAAATGTACCAGGAAGAAGGTGGCTGCGCGGCAGGCGGAACAGTAGCAGGTATTGGTTATGTGAGTGGCAGACAAGCTGTAATTGTTGCCAATGACCAAACTGTAAAAGCCGGTGCATGGTTTCCTATTACTGGTAAGAAAAACCTGCGGATGCAGGAGATTGCCATGGAAAACCGTTTGCCGGTAATTTATCTGGTAGACAGTGCAGGTGTATACCTGCCGATGCAGGATGAAATATTTCCAGATAAAGAACATTTTGGCCGCATATTCAGAAACAATGCCCGTATGAGTGCTATGGGTATTACACAAATAGCGGCCGTAATGGGCGCTTGTGTGGCCGGAGGGGCCTATCTGCCAATTATGAGTGATGAAACATTGATGGTTGAAGGCAACGGAAGCATATTTCTGGCAGGTGCCTATTTAGTAAAAGCTGCAATTGGGGAGGATATTGATAATGAAACATTGGGTGGTGCAGTTACACATACCGAAATAAGTGGTATTGCTGATTATAAGTTTAAAACCGAAACAGACTGCCTCGACCACGTCAAAAAAATGATGTCGAAACTGGGTAGTCCACAGCAAGCCGGATTTAACCGAATTGCGGCAAAAGCACCTGTAAAAAATCCAGCAGAATTATATGGAATAATACCAGAAGGAAACCTGAAACCATATGATATGCTTGAGATTATCGAGCGTATTACAGACAACAGTGAATTTGAACAATACAAACAGGATTATGGCAAAACCATTCTCTGCGGATACGCCCGTATTGAAGGATGGGCCGTTGGTATTGTAGCAAACCAACGTTTGATCTGTAAAAATAAAAAAGGTGAAATGCAGATTGGCGGTGTTATTTATAATGATAGTGCCGATAAAGCCGCAAGGTTTATCATGAACTGTAACCAGAAAAAAATCCCCCTTGTTTTTTTACAGGATGTAACCGGTTTTATGGTAGGAAGCAGAAGCGAACACAGTGGCATTATTAAAGACGGTGCTAAACTGGTGAATGCTGTTGCCAATTCAGTTGTTCCAAAAATTACCATCATTGTTGGTAATAGTTATGGTGCAGGAAATTATGCCATGTGTGGTAAAGCCTATGATCCTCGCTTTATTTATGCTTGGCCCTCTGCAAAAATTGCGGTTATGGGTGGAGAGCAGGCTGCCAAGACTATGGCGCAAATACAGGTTGCAGGTTTAAAAGCCAAAGGCAAAGAAGTGGATAAGCAGGAAGAACAGGATTTATTGAATGAAATAAAAGGGAGATATGAAAAACAAACAACTCCCTATTATGCCGCTGCAAGACTTTGGGTAGACAATATCATTGACCCGATTGAAACCAGGAAAGTAATTGCGGAAGGACTGAATGCCGCCAACCATAACCCTGATATGGAAACTTTTAAAACAGGTGTTTTTCAGGTTTAAATGCAATATAATTTAGCTGCAAGCATTAGATAAGCGTAGGATGGAACACGGATTTTCATGATCTTCAAGATCTATCATGATAAATCTTGAAGATCATGAAAATCTGTGTCCCATAAACGGGTTATTTGCAGTCCGAACCTTGTCAGAATGACTCCTGCTTTTGATTTAAACGTATTATCTATAAACGGTTAACATTCTTGGCTTGAATCCATTTACTTTGCGATCAATAATTATACTATGTCTTCATACCCAATTTATACGGTAGATGCTTTTACCGATCATGTATTCGGAGGAAATCCGGCAGCGGTTTGTCCACTTAAGGAATGGTTACCGACAGAAACCATGCAACAACTGGCCGCAGAAAACAACCTTTCAGAAACGGCTTTTTTTGTACAAAGAGCTGATGGTGATTACGATATCCGCTGGTTCACGCCTGAATTGGAAATTGATCTTGCCGGACACCCTACACTAGCTACTGCTTATGTATTGTTTTATGAACTAGGATACGCCAAGACCACCATACAATTCCATAGCAAAAGTGGTCTGCTAACGGTTTCCAGGAATAACGATCTGATGGAAATGAATTTTCCTGCACGTATGCCGGTTGCTTGTGAAATTCCAGCGCACTTACTGGAAGGTTTCAGCATTAAACCTAAAGAAGTATTGCGTTCCCGCGATTATTTCCTGATTTATGAATCGGAAGAAGAAGTATTAAATGCGGTGCCTGATTTTACGAAACTAAACCTGGTAGAAACGCTCGGCATTATTATCACTGCAAAAGGAAAAGAAACAGATTTTGTATCCCGCTTCTTTGTACCTAATTCTGTTATTGGGGAAGATCCTGTTACCGGTTCTGCACACGCAACACTAATTCCATATTGGGCCAATACATTAAACAAAACTAGTTTAACAGCAGTTCAACTCTCTAAACGAAAGGGACATCTCTGGTGCGGATTGCAGGGCGATCGTGTTACTATTTCCGGCAAAGCAGTTTTATACATGAAAGGAACATACAGGATACAATGAGTGAAAAGGAAAAGCATCAATTAATTATATATACAGATGGTTCATCCAGGGGTAACCCGGGGCCGGGTGGATATGGTATTGTTTTGATCTGGGGAGATAAGCGAAAAGAAATTTCAGCAGGATACAGACTCACCACCAATAACCGAATGGAATTATTAGCGGTGATTGTTGCATTGGAATCTCTCACCAAAAAAAATATCGCCGTTACCATTTATACCGATAGCCAGTATATTGTAAATACAGTAGAAAAAAAATGGTTAGACAACTGGATCCGAACAGATTTTAAAGGCGGCAAAAAAAACAAGGATCTGTGGTTACGTTATAAAGCAATTGCCAATCATTTCAAGGTACGTTTTGTTTGGGTTAAAGGTCATGCCGATAACCCCTGGAACAATCGTTGCGATGAGTTAGCAACATCGGCTGCAGATGGCAATCATTTGTTGGTGGATGAGGAATTTGAAAATTTGAAAATTTGAAAATTTGGAAATGGGTGATGCTTTTATTGCCAATAGTCGACTAGATATCAGTTTTTAATCAAAAAATAAATTGTTAGAATAAATCATTTGTGTCGAAGACACAAATATTCATCATTTTCAAATTTTCAAATCTTCAAATTTTCAAATTATATGCATTCTCTCTCTTCCTGGAGTGGTGGTAAAGACAGTTGTTTTGCTTTGATGAAAGCAATGGAAGCAGGGTTAAAACCTGCTGTTCTTTTGAATGTGATGAACGAGTCGGGAAAAATTTCCAGGAGTCACGGTATCCCTGAAAACATACTGAGGGCGCAGGCTGCGGCAGCAGGCCTACCTATACACCTGATCAGCAGTAGTTGGCAGGATTATGAACAAAATTTTGTGGCAGCACTACTTTATCTAAAGACAAATTATCACCTAACGCATGCTGTGTTTGGCGATATAGACCTGCAAGCACATCGTGATTGGGAAGAAAAGGTGTGTGGCAAAGCAGGGTTAGAAGCCTATCTCCCATTATGGTTAGGCGACAGAAGAAAGCTTGTGTTTGAAATGATGCAATCAAGTATTGAGACTATGATTGTAAGCTGTAATTCTATCATGGGGCCATCCTTTTTAGGTAAAACCATTACACCTTCTTTGGTAGATGAATTAGAAGCGCTTGGAGTTGATGCATGTGGTGAAAATGGAGAATTTCATACACTGGTGTACAATTGTCCGCTTTTTTCAGATGCACTTAATGTGTCTGTTACCAATAAAATGGAGCATAAGCAATATTGGTTCTCGGAGCTTGTACTCACATAAAAAAGCAGCTTATCAATCGATAAGCTGCTTTTCAAAAAGGATTTATAACCTTATTTAATTAGTTCTGCCTTATTTTTTGATTGGGTCAACAGGTAATGGCCACCGAATAGTATTGCGGAGAATACTACTGTAGCTATTAAACTGTTTCCGTAAAAAGGTAATGCATCGGTGTAACATTGAATTAAACCTTCAAATGTCTTTGTACGGTTCAATCCACCGCCGCCAGACCATACCATGAAATTTGATACGAGGAAAAAAGTAGTTGGAGAAGCGAGGGAACCCAACAATACATGCATAGGTTTTCCATTTCTCAATAAAAATCCAAAACAGGTTAACCCGGTAAATAATAGATAGTTCTGCCATTGACCACTATAAAAGCCTTGTATTTCAGTTAATCCGTTTACATATAATGCCTGATAAAGCAAATCTGAAAGAAACATTGAAATCAATGGTATAATAAAAGCCCATTTTTTATCTTTTACAAATAAGGCCCCTGCAAATAACCCAATGGCAAATTGTGGAGCAAATCCCCAAGGCCTGTTTGGCATTGCACGATAAATAGCACTTAGAAAAACAGTAAGTACGATCGAAATAATTAAGGAACGGTTCAATTTCATTGTAATGAGTTTCAGCAGCAAAAATAGGTCTTATCGGTAAAGTTCAGCCCTCAATTTTCCTCATTTTGTGCATAAGCATTTTTGAATGGAACAAATGCTTTACATAATTGGGTTTTACCTGAGGTTTGAAAATGGTAATCCTGACCCGGAAAAACAATAAAAGCCTCTCCTTTTTTGCGCACTAATTGATTATTTATGATTACCCCTCCTTCCATCACTATCCAGATTTCAGGTCCGAATGCATGGTCCTCAAATGTTCCTGACTCGGCTAAAGAAACATGTGTAAGGCCAAAATCCGGAACAGGAAATTCAAAAACCGTTTCCCCATCTTTTAGTTTGGTGCCTTTTAAAATCTGAGGTATTACAGGGTCAAAACTGGTATTAGCCAATAATTCAGCCACATCAATGTATTTGCTGGTTAATCCACCCCTTAATACATTATCACTGTTAGACATTAATTCTACATTTTGTCCTTCGAGGTATGCATGTGGAATACCTGCCCCCTGAAAGATGGCTTCTCCGGGTTGCAACTGTACTATATTGAAAAAATAAATTGAGAATACGCCTCTGTCGATGTCCCCAGCCGGGTTTGTATCATGGTAATATTTTGAAACCCACCAACCCGGATCGTTTTTGGTAAGAATACCATCTTTCTTATTACGTATCTCTCTTTTAACCAAGGGCATTAAAAGGTTGGTTACGGATGCCTGATCCATTTCCATGATAAAACTGTACAATGACTTAATTCCTTCCTTTTTGAAAAGAGGCAATAGTACCTGAAATTCGTTTACAGAATCAAGTGTAGCTGCTAGCTTTACTTCATTTTTAAATCCATGTAATAGCCAGAACTCACTGATAGCCAGCATAACTTCTGGCTTATGATTTTCATCCTTGTAATTTCGATTATATGCATTTCTGGCTATTCCGAGATTATCTTCCCTTGCATAACCCGCTTTAGCGACTTCTCTGGTTGGATGCACCTGGATTGAAAGCATTTGATTTACATCCAGTATTTTCAGAAGGTATGGCAAGCCACCAAATTGTGCCAAAACTGAAGGTGAAAGAGCCTGTTCAGGATTTTGATTAATCAGATCCGTCAAAGTAAATATTTCGTTTTGAACGGTCACCGATGCTAATCCAAGTGGATGAACCCCCAGCCAATATTCTGCAAAGGGTTTGTTTTCTTCATTTTTTATCCCCAAAAGAGCAGGCAAAAAGCTAAAGCCACCCCACTCGTAGTGCTGCACTTTACCTTGGATGGGAAGAATAGTATACGACGATTGCATAACAGGATTTATAGATGAAGTAACGTCGAAAACAGCCTAAATAATATATCAGTAATAAGTTTTAACAATCTATGGCAAATCATAACCAGCAAATAGGGCAGCAAGGAGAAGAAATTGCCTGCTCCTATCTTAAAGAAAATGGGTTCGAAATTCTGGAGCAAAACTGGCGCTTTAAGCATTGGGAAGTAGATATCATTGCTTCCAAAGCCCGAAAACTGCATTTTGTTGAAGTAAAAACAAGAAACTCTCACCGATTCGGTAAACCGGAAGAAAGCATAACAAGGGAAAAAATGAACCACCTGAAAAATGCTGCAGAAGCATACCAATTACAAAATCCCAGTTGGAAATACCTCCAATTTGATGTGATAGCTATTACGCTAGTAAATGGTATCGCAAAAGAAATATTTCGAATTGATGATGTTTATTTCTGAAGATGCTAAATAGTTTGTATATTTAATGTCTAAACACTGAATATTGTCTTTTCAAACCCTTAATCAGATCTTAGGGAACAGTGCAACCACCCAAAAAATGCCTGCTCTATTTGTAGGACATGGAAGTCCTATGAACGCAATTGAATACAATGAATTCTCTACTGGCTGGCATAATATCACGAAAGAAATTCCAACTCCAACAGCCATACTTTGTATTTCGGCTCATTGGGAAACCCGGGGAACATTTGTTACAGCTATGGAAAAGCCATCTACCATCCATGACTTCTACGGCTTTCCTAAACCACTATTTGATGTTCAATACCCTGCACCTGGAAGTCCAACTCTTGCAGCACTCACACAAGAAATTGTTACAAAGGAAGTCATACAACCAGATTATAAATGGGGATTAGATCATGGATGCTGGAGTATTCTGAACCACATGTATCCTAAAGCGGATATTCCTGTTGTTCAACTTAGTATGAATCAACTACAAAAACCGGAATGGCATTATCAGTTTGCCAGAGAATTGACGGCACTTAGAAATAAAGGTGTTTTAATTGTTGCCAGCGGAAATATGGTACATAATCTCCGGATGATCGACTGGCATAAACCAGATTCAGGTTATGATTGGGCAGTTGAAGCAAATCAGCAATTTAAATCGATGATTATACAAGGCGATTACCAGCCGTTAAGTAACTATACTATGCTGGGCAAAGCCGTACAACAATCGATTCCTACACCAGAGCATTTTCTTCCTTTATTATACCTGCTTGGACTAAAATCGCCAGAAGATAACATGCATTTTTTCAACGACAAGACCATTTTTGGTTCTATCTCTATGACTTCAGTTTTGATGGGATAATGAATTAGATATTAAAACCGCTCCATCATTTTTTCTACCATCTTAAAAGTGGCCGGACAATATTCAACGTTTTGTTGATGTACGTGAATATATTCTACCATTTTCTTTTTCTTCAAATGAGGGAACCCGGCACAATCAGAAGGCCTTACTTCATAAATCGCACACATATTGGTAGACATATCCAGGAACTGACATGGTTGTTTTTTATTCATCCAATCACCATCCTCTTCATCAAAGTATAACCATTTCTCTTTAAACTCCTTAGGCGACATGCTGAAATGAGTGGCTATTCTTTTAATATCCGTATTCGTAAAAGTGGGGCTCATTGTTTTACAACAATTGGCACAGGATAAGCAGTCAATCTCCTTCCACACTTCTGCATCAATTGTTTCAGCAATCTTATCCAAATGTCTGGGCGGGTTCTTCTCAATTTTACCTAAGAATTTTTTAAATGCCTTCTGGTGATGTCGTACTTTCTGTTTAAACGAACGGAGATTAATCGGCTGCATGTACAGTATTAAAGTGTTTGGCTTGCAATATCGGTGAGCAGCGGCGTTATGCCAAATCATTTTATACAATGTAGGATTAGGCACAGGTTCTGACTTATGGCAGTTTAGACAATAGTCCATAGACCATAGTCAATAGTCAATAGTCAATAGTCAATAGTCAATGGTAAACGCATTGATTCAAATAATAGTATTAGATTCAAATAAGTTTCAATCAAGACTAGGAGCTAAAGCATAACTGAAAATATCATTACCGCTGATGAATCCTTATTTTTACCTTGGTAAAAATCAAAAGCATTCCATTTTCAAATCTTCAAATTCACTAATTTTCAAATTATATGTGGGATGCCTATAAAAAAGGATTTAAAGCATTTTTACGGCTGGAGAAATCGCTGAGCGATTTATCTGTGGAAGCTTATCTCCGTGATGTTGAAAAACTTACCCAATACCTTTTACTTAACGAAAAACAAGTAGCTCCTTCCGGAGTTGTTTTAAAAGATCTTCAGGGTTTTGTAAAGTGGATCGGAGAACTTGGCATGACCGCCACTTCACAGGCCAGGATCATTTCTGGAATCAGAAGTTTTTATAAATACCTGCTTACCGAGCAATCCATACCCGTTGACCCATCTGCGTTATTGGAAGCACCAAAAACCAAAAGGGCATTACCCGATGTTTTAAGTTTTGAGGAAATTGAACTGATTATCCAGCAAATAGATTTGAGTAAACCAGAAGGTGGTCGCAATAAAGCCATTCTTGAAACCATGTATAGTTGTGGTTTACGGGTAAGCGAAGTGGTAGGATTAAAGATTTCCTGTCTATACCTTGATGTAGGTTTTATAAGGGTAATCGGAAAAGGTGATAAAGAAAGATTGGTACCAATCGGTTCAGATGCCATTAAGTGTATTAAAATATACAAAGAACAAATAAGGGTGCACCAACAACCCCAGCCTGGCTTTGAAGATATTTTGTTCCTGAATGGCAGGGGGAAGCATTTATCAAGGGTAATGATATTTTATATTATCCGGGATCTGGCCCAGAAAGCCCGGATAAACAAACAAATTTCCCCGCATACATTCCGTCACTCTTTCGCTACCCATCTGGTAGAAGGTGGCGCAGATTTAAGAGCTGTGCAGGAAATGTTAGGGCATGAAAGCATCACCACTACTGAAATTTATACACACCTCGATCGGGATTTTCTTCGAAATACCTTACAGCAATTCCACCCTGCCTTTAAAAAAAATAGCCTTCGTTAACAAAGAACAAGCTTTATTGAATGATTTTCGGGTAGTTTTGTGACTCTAAAACAATTATCAGTATGAAAAAACTTTTATTGCTTGCCGCTACTGTATGCAGCATCAATGCGTTTGCACAAATCAATATGCCCCAGCCCAGTACTACTCAAACCATAAAACAGGCTTTTGGCATGGGAACAATTGAATTAACCTATTCAAGACCAAATATCAATGGCCGCAGTTACCTGAAAGAAGGCAGCGACCTGGCTCCACTTAATGTAATGTGGAGAACCGGTGCCAATGCAGCTACCCGTCTTACTTTCACCGATAATGTTACAATTGGCGGTAAAAGATTAGATACAGGTGCTTATGTATTATACACTATCCCCGGAAAAGACAATTGGGAAGTTATCCTAAACAAAGGTTTATCTAACTGGGGTACAGATGGATATAAAGAAGCAGAAGATGTGGTTAGATTTAAAGTAAAAGCCGATAAATCAGCAGGTAATACCGAAACGTTTACCATGCAATTTGCCAATATCGCTCCGGAAACCTGCGATCTGACTATTATATGGGGTGGTACTTCTGTACGTATTCCCATAAGTACAAACATTAAAGATCGTATTCGTGCTCAGGTAGAAAAGGCTTTAAGTGCCGAAAAGGTAAATCCAAATGCTTACTTCCCTGCTGCTAACTTTTATTATGAAATGGATAAAGACCTGAATAAAGCATTAGTAGCAGTTACAAAAGCAACCGAATCAAATCCGAACGGTTTTTGGATGTTTCTTTTAAAGGCCAAAATTCAGCGCGACCTGGGAGATAAAATAAGTGCGAAAGCCAGTGCAGAAAAATGTATCGAATTAGCCAAAGCTGCTCCCACACCAAACTTAGAATACGTAAAACTCGGCACAGAGTTGATCAAAAAATTATAAGTAAACACTTCGAGTCTAATTAATAAAAGAAGCCGCCCAAAATGAGCGGCTTCTTTTATTAATATACTAACTGCTCCGTCCGTAAATAGGTTGACACAAAAACAGTGTTACCGTTATGAATAAAGG
>CBFGPM010000038.1:0-37494 GCA_965650685.1 uncultured Sediminibacterium sp. | reverse complement strand
TCTGTTCCCAAAGTTTATTTACTTTCACGGCGTCGGATTATAATATTCAACTGCAGAACAGAGAAATTTTCAACTTCGAAGTTGGATATTCGACATTTCTCTGTTCATCTGTTTCTTTCTTCCTCTGTTCCCAAAGTTTATTTACTTTCACGGCGTTCATGGAGCATTCACCATTATTAGTTGTTGAGGGTATTTCAAAGACCCAATCTGGTAACCTCATTTTACATCCGGTTAGTTTTCGGTTAGTGGCCGGAAAAAAACTGGCGATCGTTGGTGAAACAGGGTCGGGTAAGAGTACTTTATTGAAAATGATTGGCGGACATATTGCCCCCGACTCCGGTAAAATATTGTTTAATGGTGAAAGGGTATGGAGCCCGCCGGTAACACTGTTGCCTGGTCATAATGGCATTGCTTATCTCTCGCAGGATTTTGAACTTCGTAATAATTATAAGGTCCACGAATTATTAAGTTATAAAAACCTGTTGACTCCTGAATCGGCCGCTCAATTATACCAGGTATGTAAAGTAAGTCACCTGATGAATCGTAAAAACGATGAATTATCGGGTGGCGAAAGACAAAGGGTGGCACTGGCCAAATTGCTGGTTGGTGTTCCACAATTATTATTGCTGGATGAACCATTCTCTAACCTCGACCTTCCACAGAAAAAAAACATCAATGCCGTTATTCATGCTATAAGTGAGCAGTTGAAAATTACTTGTATCATGGTTTCACATGATCCGGTTGATACACTTAGCTGGGCCGATGAAATAATGGTATTGAAAGATGGAGTATTAATGCAGCACGATACACCACAACAAATTTACCTGCAACCCGCCAATGAATATGTTGCCGGATTATTCGGACCATATAACTTAATAAAAATGAATCACCATAACTTTCACCTCAAATGGGAGTTGAACAATAAAACGGTGAACAGATTTATAAGACCTGAGCAGTTATTATTGTCCGATACACATGAAAATGCTGTTGATTGTGTGGTTACGCATGTATTATTCTGCGGCGCTTACTGGTCTGTTACTGCAAGCAATGGCGAACAGTCGCTGATTATTCATACCGATAAGTCAGGTATTCAAAAAGGCGACCTGGTTTGGATTGCTTATAAGCACTAAAAAACACCCGCTATTTTTAGTTTACCCCATAATTCATTGTCAAAACTAGAAACTGCAAGTTGTGTTTGTCCAGCAGATTCACCCATTCTAATAACAACCAGTTGTTGAGAAGGTACTACATAAATTTTCTGGTCATTTTTACCAAGAGCGGCGTATAAATCTGCAGGTGCATTTGGCATAAGGTTGCCCGTAAACAAAAACTGAACAGTGGGCAGCATATAATAACCTTTGCCATTGAGCCAGGTAAGGTATCCATAAGAAGGATTCAGACTCTGAGAGCTCATAGTCTGGGTTTTAATATAGTTCGTATCTCCTAATACCGTTATTGCATCCCATTTACCTTTCGCCAGCAGAAGCAATCCAAAACGCGCCATGCTTCTTGCCGTACTGTAATACACATTATTATATCCTACTCTTAACCATAACCCATTCATACCAATTCTATCCCTGATCTTTTGCTGGAAATAGGTGTTGAAATTAGTGTTGGTAGCAGATTCAATTACCTTATCAAGTAATGTATATGCGGCATTATGGTAGGCCCATCTTGTACCAGCATCTGCCTTGTATTGCAAGCAGGATGGTAATGTACAATCCACATCTCCAACACCATCGTCTAAACCTGATGTCATGGTTAGCTGGTGCTTAACGGTAATAAGGTTTTCTTTTTCAAGGGGAAGGGATGTCCATCCGGTACCGATATACTGTGATGTTTTATTATTAATATTCAGCTTACCCTGCTCCTGTGCAATGCCGGTTAAAAAAGCTGTCATGGTTTTACCTGCAGAGGCCCAATACCAATTGCTGTCTGCAGTAAAACTGCCAAAATATTTTTCAGCAACTATCTTCCCCTTTTTTAAGATGATAAATGCTTTTGTGTTTTTCTGTTGCAGGTAACTATACACATCATTCAATCCGTTTTCGTTCCATTTAAGACTGGCGGGTGTTACCGATTGCCATTCTGAACCAGTACTGGGAGGAAAATACAATGAAGAAGTTGAGCTAATAGGATCAACAGGTGCTGATTTCTTACAAGAATACAGTACCAGGACACAGGATATGATTAGCAGGTGGTTTTTCATAAATGCACCTTTTTGACCCTAATTACCTTTTTTGGTTTAATGCATCACCACTGATTCGGGAGTTAGAATTCAATGATTAATCCAAAGGTAGGTGTTACCTGAACATCTGCGTTAGACAATATTAATGGAATGGCATTGCTCCCATTCGCCGCTATGGGTTGTCCATTGGTGGTTACGAACGCCTTATTATCTGCAGTTCGCTGAAAAGTATATTGTGGAACACCACTCACTTTAGCACCATACCAATTTGTTATATCAAGAAAAAGATTAAGGGTGGTTTTTTTATAGTTCCATTTTTTATCGATCCTGATATCACTTGCATGGAAGGAAGGTAATCTGTTAGAATTGAATTTTGTATAATCCAACACACCTGTACCCAGACTTAAATAATTTAGTTGAGATGCCGCCAGATCAAATGGTGTTAAAGGAGCTGCTCCCTGGTATCGAAATTTTAAACCTAGCTCCCAATTACGTGGAAGTTTGTATCCCATGGTAATACTTAATAGTTGGCCATTGTCCCAGGCTGCAGGCAAATAAACATTTGCACTATTGGTAAATGCTGATTTATATAAGGTATAACTAAGTATTCCGAAGAAGCGTTTGGTGAGTTTTTTTTGCATAAACAATTCCATTCCATACGCTTTTCCATTACCCATTTGATTCACTGCTTCATTACCTATACTACCAAACTCTGTTCCTTTGTTTGCCAGACTTATTCCATCTGTTATACTTACCGGATATTGGTTATATCGTTTATAAAAACCTTCCAGGGTTAGTCGGAAACTTGTGGAAGGAAGGTATTCTATGCCAGCAGTATAATGATTGGCATGAATATAATTTCCTGAATTGCTAACCCCTGCCTGCACAAATGCAAGTTGTGTATAAGATGGCAGTTTATAATATGATCCTACACTCAAATTAAGGTTCCACTTATCGGCCATTGCATAACTAAATGAGATACGTGGTGATATTTGTTTAAGCGGATTCGATTCACTATTCGCCAAACTATTTCCATCCATTCTGATACCGGCACTAAAGGCCAGTTTGTCTTGTGCCAATTTTCTTCCTGCCTGGAGAAATAAACCATAACGTACAAAATCAATATTACTATTGGCATTGATCCTTACTGCAGGCTGAATGATATTACCATTCTGATCGCGTAGTTCTTTGCGATAAAGGTTTTCAAAACGATTTACAAAATCAACATACTGCAGCACAGCGCCATAACTTATTTTCCAGTTCTTTGTGTTAGTTGTTACATCAAAACGCAATTTGTTTTCTGTTTCCCTGCTATCTGTGTATAAAGTTTGTGTAGCTGGCGTTGGATTTTCATTGTCTTCAAATTTCTCTACATTATTATTAAGTGTATTCCTGCTCAATGCCAAATTCCAATATCCCTTATTGGTTAGCTTTTTCAAACTCATACCGAATGTATAATTCCATTGGTTGATGATTGGATTGCTGTTGATCACATACAATTTCTCTGGCGTTGCCTTCTTAGGAGCAGCAAACCTGAATTCATCGATGGCACCTAAGCCAAGAAAGCTAAGTGTGGTGGTCGGATTAATTCTTGTAGTGGTTTTAAATTGAAGATCCCAATAATTAGGTCTGATAGGGAGATCAATTGCCTGAAATAACAACTGCAAATAGCTTCTTCTGATCGAAGCGAGATAAGTGGTTTTGCTGCTCAATGGTCCATCAGCCGTTAAGGCCAGTTCAGTTGCGCTGAGTATAACATTTCCCTGTGTACGCGTGCTGTTGCCTGTTTTTTGTTTGAATTGCAGAACTCCACTCAGCACATTATCATATCGGGCATCAAACGCACTTGAACTCAATTTTACTTCTTCAATAAAATTCGCGTTCAGTATACCCTGCGGCCCACCGCCGCTTCCCTGGGTTCCAAAATGGTTGATCAGGGGAATCTCTATTCCATCCAGGTAATACACATTCTCGTTAGGTGCTCCACCACGTATGATGATATCATTTCTGAAACCTCCTCCACCAACACCTCCGCCAACACCGGGGAGCGATTGTACTACTTTGCTTACATCAAAATTACCCCCGGGGTTTCTTTTAATTTCTTCTATCGTCATTCTCTGTACACTCAGAGGTGTTTCAATACTCGCTGCACGAGCCGTATTTCTTCTACTGGTTACAGTTACATCTGCCAGTATAGAACTGGTTGGTTCCATTTCAACGCTGAGTACGTTGATATTACCATTGGTGACCAATAGGTTGGTGAGCAATACGGATTTATATCCTAAACAATTAATGGTGAGGTTATAAGTGCCGGGAGTTAAACTGGTAAAGCGAAAACGACCGGTGCTATCTGAAATAACGGTAACTCCAGCCGGACTAAGCTGTACGGTTGCTGCATTAAGGGGGCGTTGGGAGTTTTTATCGGTAATAGTTCCCGAAAGTATCCCCTGTTGGGTAGTTTGCGCGAAAGAGCCGGTGTATAAAAACGCCGTGAATAATAATAGCTGTGCCAGTCTGTTTAACATAATGCCGGTTTGTTTAGCTATAAACAATAAAAAGACCAGCTTGTTCAAACATTAATGTAAAACTATCTGCTGTTCCATGTCTTCCAGTGCCACCCCTTTTGTTTCTGGCATCATTTTCCATACATACAGCAGTTGTAAAACCATCATGAAGGCAAAGAACCCGAAGATGTATGCGCCGGGTACATTGGCAGCGAAAAAGGGAAATACCTGAGCTACCAAAGCTGCAAACACCCAATGGGTTAAACACCCGAAAGAAGTACCACTCGCCCTCACCGCATTTGGAAACAGTTCAGATAAAAACACCCAGATCACAGCACCTTGTCCTACAGCATGCGCCGCAATAAACAGGAATACATAATAAACGATCATGGAACTATTACCACTGCTGAATGCAAATGCTATCAGCGATAAGGATACAATATATCCGATTGAACCGAGGTACATCAATGCCTTTCTTCCAAACCGGTCAATCAGGTACCAGCCGGTTAAGGTGAAAATAAAATTAACAGCTCCAATACCTACACTTGATAGCAAAGCGCCGTTTCTTTCAATACCAGCCATTTCAAAAACCTTTGGAGCGAAATAGATGATGGCATTGATACCAGAGAGCTGGTTAAAGAAAGCTATGAGAAATGCAAGTATTAATGGTCTTGCATATTTTTTGGAGAAGAGTTTTTCTTTTACGCCAGATACCGATTTGCGGATGGTTTCAATCATTTCATCGGTGGCTTCGCCTGTAATGGATAAAACCTTTTTCGCAGCAGTCGCATCGTTTTTATACAGTACCAGCCAACGTGGTGATTCTGGTGTAAACAGCATCAACACTGAAAACATCAAAGAAGGAATGGCAACTACACCAAGCATCCATCGCCAGTCTTCTGCGCCGCCTGTACCTTGTAAAAGATAATTGGATAAATACGCCAGCAATATACCAGCTACCACATTCAACTGAAAGGAAATTACCATGCGGCCACGGTATTTGGGTGGGGCGATCTCTGAAATATACACAGGTGCCACAACTGATGAAGCGCCGATACTCAACCCACTCACAAAACGAAAAAACATAAAGCTGTATACATCCATCGATAATGCTGCACCGATAGAAGTAACGAGAAAGAGTATACCAATCCAAAACAGGGTTTTCTTTCTGCCTATTTTATTGGCGGGAATATTACCCATTGCAGCACCCACTACTGTTCCGTACAATGCCATGGCTATGGCCGTTCCATGCATCCAATCACTAAGGTTCCATAACTGTTGAATAGCTTGTTCCGCTCCGGAGATTACAGCAACATCGAGACCGAATAGAAGTCCACCCAAACCCACGGTGATGGACCAGAGAGCGAGTTTTTTATGCATACGGTTTTATTTTAGAGCGAAAGTCCGGATGTCGGAAAGTCCGAAAGATGGATCGCTGGTGGCTAATTGCCACTGAGTGCACAGAAATCAATTTAGTCATAAAGACCTCTTATCTTCCGGACCCCGGACTCTCGGACTTGCGGACTATCTAGCCGGCGTAATAATAATATTTCTATACTCTACAGGACCATGATCACCTTGTAACAAAATTGGACCCGGTTCTCCTTCTTTACTATCGATTGCTCCTCCTGTAATACCGGGGATAATCTGGTCTACAATAATGGCTTTACCATTTGCTACTACGGTTACCCTTCTTCCTATAAGGGTTATATCAAAACTTTGCCACTCACCTGCTGGTTTGGCTGCCATTTCGTTTGGTGTAAGAAAACCATAGATACCGCCGAAATAAGTAGATGATGGTTCTTTACCTGCATTGTCTTCTACCTGCACTTCATACCTGCCGCGCAAATACACGCCGCTATTACTTCCTGCAGGATAACGTAGTTCTACATGTAATTTGAAATCGTTGAATTTTTCAACGGTCATCAGGTTGCTGCCCGATTTGGGGCTGGTAAGAACACCATTGATATTTTGCCATTGATTATTGCGTCCTTGAGCAACCCAACCATCTAAATTGGTTTTGTTGAGCAGGTGAATGGGTTTACCCCAACTAACAGGGGCTGTTCTTTTTAACAGAGGTGCTCGCTCACCGGTGAATGTATAGGTTCTACCATTGCTGGCATAAATAGTTCCTTTGAGTTGGTCGTTTTCGAGCGTAGCTTCAAATACCATTTCCTTATCTGTACGCTCCCACTGTGCAGGTATAGAAAAAGTTATTTTTCCTTCTTTCACTTTCACCTGAGCAATAGGTCTTGCACTACCGCCATCGGCAACAAATTGCCCTACCAATGTTTGAATCCCCGATAGTTTCACCTCCAACCAGGATGGTGCAATACGATCACCCATATTTACGGTAAGATCCCAGCGACCAATAATGGCCTGGTCGTTTTCTGCGGCAATATTTTTATCAGAAAATGCGGAGATGGTAATAAATGCCATTGACAATGCAAGGCATACAATAGAACGGAACATGGTCTGTTTCATATGGCGTGGTTTGAATGTTGAAGATAAAGAATCTATCGATGATATTTTGTTTGATAAAACAAAACGGGAGTAGTTGTTTACTCCCGTTTTATTTTACAAACTATAAGCTCGTTTTAATTGAAACTTTTTTACTCAGGCTGCAGGGACTGGTATGAGTTTTATTCGCTTAGATGGTTTATTTTTTATGCTTGTAGTTCTACAAAATATATGCTCGCTTTATTCGATATGCTTTTTACTCAGGCCGCATGGCCTCGTCCCTACTACCGGGCTGCATTGGCCTCTGATCAGATTAGCTTAGCATAATCTGATCTGTCATCGCTTCGCTCGACACCGACCCCAATGAGGCCCGTCCGCAGGGACTGGTATAGGTTTTATTTGCGTAGATGGTTTAATGTCGAAAGCTTTTTTGTTTTACAACCAACATTTGAATTCAAAATTCAAAAAAATCTGATATCTGCCATCTGACATCTACCATCCTTTCCTATTTCCTATTCCTTATTTCTTCTGCATCGGCAACTTAATCACCGAAGGGTACTTCTCTGAATGATGGATCTTATTCTCTACTTTAATTCCTGTTGCTTCATCATAATTATTCCCTCCGGTATTCATGTTTCTTTCGAAACGGGGGAAGTTACTGCTGCTTACTTCAATACGAATACGATGTCCGGCAGCAAAGAAATTACTCGTAACCATTGGTGTTAGATCCACCTTGTAAACTTTTCCTTTTTCCATGAATACTTCTTTATCGTATCCTTCACGGTAACGTAGTCGCTGTATGGTTTCATCGAGGTTATAGGCTTTCCCGTCCGGATGTACATCGATCAACTTCAACGTAATATCTGTATCAGGTCCTGATGAAGAAACATATAATGTTGATTCAATAAAGCCGGTGATCTCTACTCCTTCTTTTAGTTCATCTGAAGTATATACCAAAATATCATCACGTAGTTCCATCTTCGATTGATCGAATGATCCGCCTTGAACTGCGTTGCCGGTGCAGCATACATTACCACCATAAGAAGGCACCGGATTCATAGGGTCGTATTGAAATGCATCGGGTTTGTCTTCTTTGGGTGCAGCGCTTTTAAGCTGTCCATCGCCGTTAAGTGTATTTGCTTTTCCGCCACTGGCTAAATAAAATGATTGCATCTCTGCACCTGCTGGTGGAAATGTTTCAGACTGTTGCCATTTGTTACTGCCCATAGTATAATAACGTACCCTTGGATTTTTTTCTTTGAAATCGTTTTTCTCTCCTTTCAACAACATATCGAACCAACCCCAGGTAAGTTCATCATAATTCAATCGTGCATCACCCACACTTCTTTCTCCTACAATGGTATTTTCGGTAGCACGTTTGTAAGAGCAGTGTAATACCGGTGCAATAACCAGGTATTGGTTATCGGCAATGGCTTTGTTTTTTGCGCTATTGCGTACATGGTTAAACAGGGCAATATTGGGAGCCGATGATACGTCGTACCAGGATACAAACCAGTAGGCAGGTACATTCAACGGCATGTTATCGTGGTATAGTCCACCCTTAAACCATTTAGGGTCGTTGGGTTTACGACGGATCATATCTTCATAAACACCTTCAGAGCCCTTAACATTTTTAATGATATCCTGTACCGGCAGGTGACGAAGTCCTACGGCCCAATCAACCCTTGGCGCTTCTGTAGCCATATCATAGAAGCGTTGTAAACGTTGTAAATCTTTTTGCTGAATATTTTTGGGGAATGTGGGTTTGAATTTATCGTTCTGCGTACCATAGAGCCATGCAGTAAACAACATTTGTTGAGCACCGCCACGGTACCAGTTACCCTGTTCCATGAATTTACCTACACGGCCTACGCCGGCGCCAAAACCCTGTGCCACCATGGCTGCCAGTGCCGGATGGTTTTGAGATGCTACAGCCATCTGCCATTCCGCAGTTGATGAACAACCGATCACACCTATTTTACCATTACTCCAGGGCTGTTTACTCATCCAGGTAAATGCATCGTAACCATCAGTAATGGGTGCGCCTAGTATATCCCATTCGCCTTCGGAGAAATAACGGCCCCTTTCATTTTGTACCACATAAGCATATCCACGCGAAACAGCATTGTATGCTTCTTCCATGGTGCGGGTGGTCATTTTACCATCTACCCAGGTATTGAATTGGTAAGGTGTTTTGGAAAACACAATGGGCACTTTCTGGTTGCCTTTGGGTCGATAGATATCGGTAGCCAGTCGAATGCCATCGCGCATGGGCATCATCACTTTCTGGTCTATGATGGCAATTTCCTGAAGTTTAAGGTAAATAGCAGCAGTATCCTGCGCAAAAGAGGTTATTACCAGCAATAGGCTGGAAAATAAAATAGTTAGTTTTTTCATATGCATGTATTGTAAGTAGTTGCGGACTAACAAGATAGAAAAATAAAATGAGCATTGTTGGATGGCAGATGTCAGATGTCAGATTTTTTCTTTTGTAATTATTTGTATTAGCAAATTTTATTGCCACTGAGTGCTCAGAGGGTCTCAGAATAGTCGTTCAATTACTGTGATTTTTCTGAGTATTCAGTGGCAATAAAAATGATTAAGCCATTGATTCACAGATTATCAAGGTCGATCATGATAATCCGCGTTCCATGCCTCCCAACCGAAATCTGACATCTCTCCATTCATATCCGACATCAGCGATCAGACATCAGCCATATAATCTTTTTTGCCTCTTTCTCAAATAATCAGTATACTACCTAAAATGCTTAATTATGAATGATTCCAAAGTAGTTAATATCGGCATTGGGTTTGTTACTGGTCGGTTGCTCTTTCAAAATGTATTAAAAACCTATATCAATAATTGGATTGAACATGGGTTACTCAAGAACACTAAAGTGCGTATTCATGTATTGGTTTGTTATGACCTGCGTTATAAAAATACCAATACCAACGATTATAAAAATGTGCCTGCTGAGCTACAGGAAACCGTTGCTTCAATTCATTTCTACGGCGTGAATGAAGTAAAGAATGAAATACAAATGCTGGTTGATACCGATAATACCATCGACGAAAAAGATTGTCAACTACTTTTTGGAGAAGGTTATGCCAAGAAGAGAAATATTGTAACCTATTTCGCCATCAAACTTAAAATGGATAAACTACTATTCATTGATGATGATGAATATCCCCTGGCCAGTTATAAAAACAAACAGGATAATTTATTATGGATGGGACAAAGCATTCTCAGTACCCATTTAAAATATAACGACGACGCTGACATAACCCATGGACTTCACTGTGGGTATATCTCTCCCATTCCTTTTATCGAATTCAATAATTTACTTTCGGAAAATGATTTCAGGATGTTTATTGAAGCGCTAAGTAACGATATCATTACCTGGGATAAAATGAAACAGGTAACTATTCAGCAAAAGGGTGTTACTTATGCAGACGAGCAAATACTAAACAACGCTTATGCCTATGAAGTGACTGAACAGCATGGCATGAAATTTATTTCCGGAGCTAACCTTTGTTTCAATTTAAAGAACTACCGCGATTTTCCACCTTTCTACAATCCACCAGGAGCCAGGGGCGAAGATAGTTTTATGAGCACTGCATTGAGCAAACTAAAAGTCGTGAAAGTACCCTGTTATACTTTTCATGATGGTTTTTCTATGTACAATAATTTATTAAATGGTGTACTACCCGTAGAACTTAAACCCGTTGAAAACAACACACGTGAAGTGCTGATGCGTTTTGTGAATGCAGCTATCGGTTGGGTACGTTACAAACCACTACTAGTATATATAACCGACCGCTCCTATTTCGAAACCACCATGGAAACCATGAAAACCAACCTGCATACCACAATCCCTAAACTATGCAGCTACTTTAAAACCGAAGAGTTCCATAAAATACTCACCGAGTTCGACAAATACCGCAAGCTGGTTACCAAACACTTCCAGGACTTTGAACACACTAAAACCACGTGGACAAGGCTGCTTAGGAATGCGGTTTAATATGGCTGATGTCTGATCGCTGATGTCGGATTTGGGTTGTTGGATGGCAGGTGGCAGATCTCAGATTTGAGATAGTGTGAATAGAAAACGGATTATCATGATTGTCATCATAATCAGTGTTCCATACTCCACATTATATATATTCTTCTGTTTCTAAAGCTTTATCAATCCTCTTCTTAACGCCTCCATTGCCAACCCAACCCTGCTTTGTACCTGTAGTTTTCCGAATAAAGATTCTCGATAACCATCGATGGTTCTTTCACTCAGCTTCATTATATGGGCAATTTGTTTGTATGTCATGTCGGTGCATGCATATTGTAAAAAGCTTAGTTCCTTTTCGGTTATTTTATTTGTGTCTTGCCGTTGTTCTGCAAATAAAAGTCTTCGAAAATTTATATTAGCCGCATCGGCATTGTAGTATCCTTTGGAATGTATTTCGTTGAGTGCTTTTTCCAGTTCATCGGGGTGTGTATCTTTTAGCAGATAGGCACAGCAGCCTGATCGAAGCATATTAATGATCGTATGATCCTCATTATTCATGGAAAGGGCCACCAGCTTAATATTTGGATAAAGAGCATTGATCTGTTTTGTTGCTGCAGGACCATCCATTACGGGCATATTTACATCTATTAAAATAATATCCGGCTTTATGGATAAGCCGGGCAGTTTATCGCAGAGTTCTTTTCCATTCAGCGCTTCCATCACCACTTTATAATTCCCAAAACTGTGTAACATCAGCGTAAGAGATTTCAAAAACAACTGATGGTCGTCTGCCAGTGCTATATGAATCATATGAGGGTGTTTATGCATGCTCAGAGAATAATGGTATAGAAATATGAACTGTAAGTCCTGCAGCTAAATCACTTGGGGTCATTTGCATATTACCTCCGAGTATCTCGCATCGTTTACGCATGTTGATAATACCCATACCTGCTAAGGCTGTTTGTTCAGGGTGGTAGCCGATGCCATTGTCAGATATGCTTATATGCAATGTCTGATCTTTTTCACTGATCTTTATTACTACTGTATTTGCCTGACTGTGTTTAATGACATTTTGTAGTGCTTCCTGAATAATACGAAACAGTATCAGTTGCTTATCTGAAATCAGTTCAACCTTTTCTATATCTGTTTCCAGTGATGCACTAATGGTTCCGGAAGTATTGATTCTTTTTATTTCCAGTGAAATATTTTCCAATAACCGAAACTGCTGCAACCATTCTTTGTCTAAGCTTTTTGAGAGGTTTCTGATCTCACCAATGGCATTGCCGAGTATTTCGTTAGCCGTATCAAGTATAGCTGGCGGGTTCTCGATTTCCCTTTGTGCCACGCCGATCAGAAGTTTGGTACTGTTCAGAAGCTGACCCACATTATCATGCAGTTCTCTGCTGAGTGCAGAATAAGTATGTTCCTGTACCTCAAATTGAGATTGCAGCAATTGTTCATCAAACAGCCGCTGCATTTCTTTTTTTTCAGTTGCATGCTTTCGTTTTCTTTCGTTGTATAATAGTATATAAGCGAATAGAAAACTGCCCGTTACAAAAAAAAGCAGTACTAGCAATAGTATACTCTTGATCATGTTATCTGCTTCTGTCGAATTTTAAATGCGTACACCCAAAAACCATAAAATAGGAGATTTAATACACTCATTGCATAGAATCTTATCGGAAAACCTTTTTGGGTATGTATAAGCGTTAATTCGTGAAAAAAATAAGTGATAGAAAAACTTATAAAATGGAAAAAGAAAAGCCCCGTTACAATCCAAAAAGGTGCATATTTTATTACTTCTACATGATTCGTTTGTTTTAAAAAAAAATAATAGTAGAGAAAACATCCAATCAATAGGTAAAGTGTTGCAAACAAATCTGTGTTAACCAGGTAAGTATTTAATGAAACAGTACAAAATTCAAAAAAGAAAAGGCAAAAGAACAAAATCACAACTGTTGCATAATACCTCTTAAGTAATCTAAATTGCTTCGAAAAAAAGAATAACAACCAGCTGTGAAAAATCGTTTCTATAGGTAGGTATATTTTATAGAAAAAGTAATTTCGTCTTATCTCATATCCGTGGAATACTGGTATCATAGCATATAAATAGGCTGAAGATTCCAGGACAAAAACAAATAACAAAAACCATTTAAACCATTTCCACGGATTCTCCTTTTCATTTCTCAGATATTTAAAAGATGCAATAGCCGCAATCAACTCAAATATTAAGCTAAGGGGTACCAGGTGTAGCATCCCCTAATTTATGAACTTTACTGCAACCCGCTTTCTTTCTCGAAGATTAGTAATCAATAATAATTTTTGTGGGGGAGTATTTGCTATTCGCTAGTTGCCCTGAGTTAACAATTATTATTTCAGTAAAAGAACGAAGAATAAAATAATTAGAGACCGGGAAAATTCCCGTTATAAAAACAGGAAAACCCCCTTTACAGAATTATCCATTTTAATTCCTTTGCAATAGTATTTATAAACCCCTCAAGGGTTCTTTATGGAAACATATTTACGTCTTCATGATTATTTAAACAAAGTAGACTTTCTGCAAAGTGAGGTTGGTTAACAGCATTAATTCTCGTGATATAAAAAATGACAAACTAGTTAGTGTAAATTAATCATACAGGAAAAATAATCCTTTTTGAAAGCGTTTGGAAGTTGATATACAAGTATTATCGGGGGGTAATATCTGTTTTTATTAACTTCCAAACACTTTGGCAATATCATCTTTTGTAAAGGGTGATATTTATATGTATACCCTTTAGGTTGAATTATTGTTGAATACAGTTTCGCTTGCATAATGAGCAGGAGAATTTATCTAACCGAAATATAAGCTTCATTAAAAATATTCCTCATTTCAGGGCCACTGTGTGTACAGATGAGGGGCAAAGGCTAACGGATAATTATTATTCAGAATAACACACATGGCATTTCTGAGCGTGGTTTCTCCAAGCATTTTTGGTCGCCTAACCAACAAAAACATTTTTGGCGTGATCTTCGATATTCCTCCTTTTCTAAAGCTTAAGTGGCACGCAATTGGCGGGTAACGCCTTAAAAGCAAAAGAGCCTCAACATTTCCGTTGAAGCTCTCTAAGTTCAGTCCACCTTCGCTAAAGCTATGGTGGACAAGTGGTGTGGGCCGGGATCGAACCGGCGACACAAGGATTTTCAGTCCTTTGCTCTACCGACTGAGCTACCGCACCTTCGCTGAAGCTTCGGTGCGCAGGCGCACTGAATACTTCGTATTAAAAGCTTTTCAAGCTTTTCCGGGCTTGCCCGCTGACCGCGTGTCGCCTTAGCTTTAGCGGTGGCGCAAGCTTTAGCGTAAGCGGGGGGCAAAAATAGGGGGTTTTCACATATAATCCACATTCAAAGGAAGATTTTTGTTGGAAAAAGGGTTAGGTATTAGGAGGTAGTTGGACATTTTAGCAAAAAACCTAATACCTAGCAACTAGCACCCCTACTGCTTCTTTACAAACCTTCCCGCGCCATTGCATTCATTACAGGTTACTTTGCCGCTGTGTTTTAGCTCGGTTCCATAGGAGTAGTTATAATAGGTTTCTTCCCTATAGCCCTGGGGGGTATTTACCGTGCGGCTCATCATGGGACTTACCGAGGTTACCACTTTGGTATTGTTATATTGCTGTAATACGCCTGTACCCACGCATTTTTTACAGATCTCGAAAAATTGTCCGCTGCTTTCATTCAGCTTTTCAAAATCTGTCCCGGTTTTCAACATACTGCCATCGTGTAGTTTTACATAACCCCGCAAGGTTTGATAGGTATTCGGATCCCAGGGGTTTTCAATAACTGCATATTTTTTCCCGTTTACCCGCACTACATCACCAACACGCAATGAGTTTACGGTATAAGTGGTAGTTCCTGCCGTTAGTTTACCCTTTACAAAATTGCCAGACACAACCCTGCCATCTGTATATGTTTGTTTGCCGGCTCCGTTTAACTGTCCATCTTCAAAATAACCCTCCTCATATTTCAACTGCAACATCGAATTCATCTTAACGCCATAACCACTGGCCAAAAAAGCAGCGTTTATTTCACCCCTATAATACGAACTCCAGATACCTGTTAATGCCCTTGCAGCTACTCCATTATTAAACTGTGCCACCGCATAACCATATACTATTTCCGGGCCTTTCCCCTGGTTGATATCGAAGTTCAATGCTGCCAGTCCATGTAGTTTTCCATTTTTAAAATACCCAAACTTTATACAGAGATAATCATTACTCATCCACTCGCCAAAACCTTCCGGCACACCATTTACAGCTTCGCCATTGTAAATACCATTATCAAAATTTAACTGCTGCACCGGTTTTCTGTTGGGGTCGTATACCGATTCGGAAAAGGGTAATACCAGCGCATCATTCACGCTGATATTATCACCAAAAGGAACAAGCTTCGAAGTATCATTTTTTATCTCGAGCCTCAGACCTACAATCGGACAATAATTGGCAATCCAGCCCTGGTTTGGTAATACAGCCGCTGCACAAAGAAAACCGCGGTACACCTGTTTTTGGCTCGGAATACTGAGTGTACCAAACACAACGGTTGACCTATCATAAAACGCATCCCAGATTCTGTTATAGCTATCAATATACATGCCCCTGCGCATCACACCTCCTATAAAGTATCCCGCGCTGGCATCATAGAAATCATTGTTCAACGACTGCAACACTTCATTCATCATACGAAGCGAATCATATGGCTGTGGTTTGTATTGTTTAAAAGCATCCTGCGTAAAAAACTGCATCACTTTTCCAAAACCACTAATTCTTCCATTGATAAAATTGCCTTCTACCGCATAGTATTCTGCTTTATTTGTCCAGTCGCCCCAAACTTTTAGTTTGTATTTAAACTCTACCAACAATGTACCCTGTCCATTCTCACAATTTCCAGTGGCACATTTAAACGATTGCGATCCGTAACGATAGGTTGAAGTGGATTCCTTCTTTAAAGGATAAGGTTGATTAAGCGTCTGTGCGCTTAAAGCGATGGAAGCTACCATCAGCACTATACAAACCATTACCTGCTTTTGTAACATGTGTAAGGGATTTGTATAAATATAATAATTTGGGTTTAAGAATTTTTACTAATCAAGGGTTGACATGTTATCTGAGCGAGAAATGGAACGCAGATTTATCATGATTATCATAATAGATTATGATAAATCTGTGTTCCATCTAAATAGCTAGTTAAATTTTTTACCTAAAAGCTAACTCCTAATACCTAACCCCTAACAGCCAAATCCAACACCGCATCCCATAAATATTTTCTTTGTTTCAGGCTGGCTATTGCAGCTTCTGTTGCCTGCTCCCATTTTAACGCATCTTCGCCACATAACTCGGCTACCATTTCCATGGCAAGATGACTGTGGTGATCACCATCTACTTCTATATGTCGTTCGAGGTAGTATTTGAATACGGAGAGCTGTTCGGGGTATTGTGCAGAAAGGTCTTTTACCAATCCCATAAACATATCGGGTATCAGGTCTTCCCGACCGAAAGTAAATACTGCTGCCTGTACATGCACAGGTGCTTTTTCGATGATGTTAAAAGTGTATCCTACAAAATCTTTTATGGCATTTGGCAACTGCAACTGCTCCATGGCCTGTTGAACCGATATACCATTTTGTAAATAGATCAACAGTTGATCTATCGGTGTGGTATCAGCACCCATTTTTTTCATGGCGTTGAGGTACAACTCAAAATGACTTGTTCTGTTTCCCGATTCATCTACATCACTTTCTTCGCCCAATACAATTTCATTGATCAGGTATCTTGTATTGGCCGAACCAATAGGTACCCATGGTGTGGTTGTACAGGTTAATTTTTGCTGCAATGATTTCAACAAACTCATAAAATCCCATACCGCAAAAACATGGTAGCCAGTAAACAATTGCAATTGTTTAATATCTTCTAACCGATGGTATAATGCATGTTCAACAAGTGAGGGCCGCACTTCTTCCAGCTGCTCTTTAAGCCTGGTAATATTTTCGTTTTGCATGTAATATATACGTGTGGGGAGGGGGAAAGGTTCACCATTAGGCTGCTAGTTACTAGCTTCCAGCTGCTAGAAATATTTTTATAAAATCTAGTAGCCAGAAGCTAGCAGCTAGTAGCCTTCCTAAAATTCACAATTCTTTGGAGTGCGTGCGAAGGCGATTACGTCGCGGATATTCGTCATGCCAGTAACAAATTGTACCATACGCTCAAAGCCTAGTCCGAAACCAGCGTGTGGTACTGTTCCGAAACGACGGGTATCGAGGTACCAGCTCATTTCTTCGAGTGGTATATGCATGGCTTGCATGCGTGCTTCAAGTTTTTCGAGTCGCTCTTCTCTCTGTGAACCACCTACTATTTCGCCAATACCTGGCGCGAGGATATCCATTGCAGCCACGGTTTCTTTACCTGGTTCACAACCATCATTCAATCGCATATAAAATGCTTTGATGGCTGCGGGATAACCTGTAACGATAACAGGCTTTTTAAAATGCTTTTCTACGAGGTAACGCTCGTGCTCACTTTGCATATCAATACCCCATTTCACATCGAACTTGAATTTCTTTTTCTTGTACGCTGGTGAGTCGAGCAAAATCTGAATGGCTTCTGTATAAGTGATGCGTTCAAATTTATTGTCAACCACAAAACGCAGTTTCTCCAGCAGTCCGAATTCCTGTCTGTCATTTTGTGGTTTTTGTTTTTCTTCTTCTGCCAGTCTCTGATCAAGGAATGCAAGGTCTTCTGCATTGTTTTCCATCACATATTTAATCAGGTATTGAATGAACTCTTCTGCCAGGTTCATATTGTCTTCAATATCATGAAAAGCCATCTCTGGTTCAATCATCCAAAACTCTGCGAGGTGACGCGTTGTATTTGAATTCTCTGCACGGAAGGTTGGACCAAAAGTGTAGATCTCACTAAACGCCATGGCGCCCAACTCGCCTTCCAGCTGTCCGCTTACAGTGAGGTTGGTACTTTTACCGAAAAAGTCTTCTGCAAAATCAACACTACCATCCTCTTTACGCGGAGGATTATCAAAAGGCAAAGTTGTTACACGGAACATTTCACCAGCACCTTCCGCATCACTTGAGGTAATAATTGGTGTATGCAGGTAAACAAACCCTTTTTCGTTAAAGAATTTATGTACCGCAAATGCGAGTGCGTGTCTGATGCGGAATACAGCACCAAATGTATTGGTACGGAAACGCAGGTGCGCAATCTCACGTAAAAATTCGAGGCTGTGTTTTTTGGGTTGCAGGGGATATTTCTCTCCATCGCTATCCCCCAATATTTCAATAGTATTTGCTTTCAACTCTACTGTTTGTCCCTTCCCAAGCGATGGCACTACCGTACCAGTAACTTTCAATGAAGCTCCGGTGGTAATGCGCTTTAGGGTGGCATCGTCTAATAAACCCAATTCCGCTACAATCTGTAAATTATTATTGGTGCTCCCATCGTTCAATGCTATAAACTGGTTGTTACGAAATGTACGTACCCAACCCATAACGATAATGTCTTGTCCGGTCTGACCGCTTTTCAGCAGGTCTTTAATCCTTGTTCTGTTGTTAAACATTGCTTGCTGTTGCTTGATTTGCAGCAAAGATAAGCAGAAGCTGTGAGCTGTAAGCTACAAGCCACAAGCCACAAGTTGAAGGGCTTTAGTCTGTATGTTTTGATTGACTGTGAGGCTCGCCAAAGGTAAGGTCAACTACTTGCAGCTTGTGGCCCAAAACTTGGTGTCGGCTTTACAAACAACTATCCAGCCAAACACCAAGCTTTTCTTCAAATTTTACCTCAAAATGTATACTTTTAACCGGTTTTCAGACTCCATATCCAAACCGCATGATCCAATCCAATCTGTTCAAATCATTGATTGAACTCACCTCTGATGCGGTGTTTATAGTTCGTGTAGACCCGGGCGGTAAGGAGTTCTATATGGAATATGTAAACCCGGCCTATCTCACAAAGTTTGGCGTTACACCAGAATCTGTTATAGGTAAGGAATTCAAAGAAATGCTGCGTGATAGTATCCTTGATTCGATTCGGCTTCGTTTTATAGAATGCGTTGAAAAACAGCAATCCATCAGTTTTGAAGAAAATTTTGAAGATAATACCACCAGTCTTAGTGAGTTATTCCCCATAAAAAATGAAGCTGGTCAGATTACGCATATTGCCGGTATTTCAAAAGATATTACTGAGCTGAAACAAAACCGCGACCAGATTGCTGCTTCGGAAAGAACCCTTCAATCTATCATCAATAGCTCAGACAATGTATTGCTTTATATCAGCAAAGACCTTCGTATTAAATATGCCAACCGAAAGGCCCAACAACACGCCAATAAACTATTTGGCCGCCCCTTTGAAACCGGACATTTGCTCGCAGAATATTATCCGGAAGAATATAATACCATCGGAAAGGAGTACATGCGTTTAATATTTGAGGAAAAAAAATCTATTTCGCATGAACACCTGGTAATTTACCCCGATGGGGAACAAAAATGGTACCATCGCAGGTCTTTTGCCGTGTTTGAAGATAATGGAGATGTTTCCGGTGTTGTTATCGCTTCTACCAATATTACCAAACGTAAAACGCAGGAGCTCCAAATTCAAAAGCACCTGGATGCCCTAAAAGAAATCGCCAAAATACAGTCCCACGAAATACGCCGTCCTGTTGCCAATATCACCGGCCTTACCGACCTCATGGACCTAAAAAACAAATCGGTGGAAGAAAACGAGCAGATATTACAATATTTAAAAATAAGTGCTCATGAGCTGGATCAGATGATCAGCAGGATCGTGTCGAAGACGCAGTAAGGCTATTAGCAGTTGGCTTTTAGCCTTTAGCTTATCGTTCGGCATGAGATAAGTTTGTTATTTATAAGATAAAACAAACATAAACAACTGGCTTATAGCTAAGAGCTAATGGCACAAGCCCCAATTTTTCTTTTGTTTTTAATTTTTTTCCTTAACATTGCATCGGAAACCAAGCTGATTTAGTCCTTCAATTAGCGCTCGACGCATCAGTTTATCCTCTTCCAAATCAATAACAATACCCAAAAGTTTTTCCGATCTGAGCCTGCAATTCCCTTAGACTGGATTTTGAACGATGACAATTTGAATTTTTTCTATCAATAGTTTTTATGTACGATATTCTGCAATTAAACGACATGTTGCTGCCCGAGCTTCTTGACATTGCTGAGCAATTAAAGATTACGGGAGCCAAAAAGCTCGACAAACAGGGTCTTATCTACAAGATCCTCGATAACCAGGCTGTTCAGGCCAGTGAGTCGAAAGACGATCCTAAGAAAAAGACAGCCCGCGCCCGCAAGCCGGTTACCGTTAAAACCGCCAACGGCACAGAAGAAGCGGAAGTAATGCAAGAGGCTCCTGAAAAAGCTGCGCCTAAACGTGGTCCGGTTAAAAAAACCAGCAGGAACGAAAAACCTGTACAGGCCGCTACGGAAGATAATACTCCCGCAGAAGCAAATGAGCAGGCCACTGAAGCTGAAACTAGTCAGGCGCCGGAAAACAGCTTACCAGCCGAAGCTCCTTCCCAGCAACCACAGCGCCCGCACAAAAAGGAACCTAATTTTAATATTGAGTTTGAAGGGGTTATCCTCGGTGAAGGTGTACTGGAAATGATGCCCGATGGTTATGGCTTCCTCCGTTCTTCTGATTACAACTATTTATCATCTCCAGATGATGTGTATGTTTCTCCTTCTCAAATAAAATTATTCGGCTTAAAAACAGGTGATACCGTTCAGGGCGCTGTTCGTCCGCCAAAAGAAGGTGAAAAATATTTCGCGCTCCTTAAAGTGGATCATATCAATGGTAAACGTCCGGATGAAGTACGCGACCGCGTTCCATTCGACTACCTTACCCCTTTGTTCCCTTATGAAAAACTGAACCTCTTTACTACCGCAAATAATTACAGTACCCGTATCATGGACCTGTTCACACCAATAGGTAAAGGACAGCGTGGATTGATTGTGGCGCAACCTAAAGTGGGTAAAACCATGTTGCTGAAAGAAGTGGCCAATGCCATTGCCGCCAACCACCCCGAATGTTACCTTATGGTGGTATTGATTGATGAGCGTCCGGAAGAGGTTACTGATATGGAGCGCAGCGTTAAGGCAGAAGTTATTGCTTCTACCTTCGATGAGCCCGCAGAAAAACACGTTAAGGTTTCTACCATTGCTTTACAGAAGGCAAAAAGACTGGTTGAATGTGGTCATGATGTAGTCATCCTCCTCGATTCTATTACCCGTCTGGCCCGTGCGCATAACACTGTTGCACCTGCCAGTGGTAAAGTATTAAGTGGTGGTGTGGAAGCTAATGCCATGCAAAAACCAAAACAGTTCTTTGGTGCTGCCCGTAAAATTGAACACGGTGGCTCACTCACCATCCTGGCAACTGCCCTCATTGAAACAGGTAGTAAAATGGATGAAGTGATCTTTGAAGAATTCAAGGGTACCGGTAATATGGAACTATTACTTGATCGTCGTCTGGCCAACAAACGCATATTCCCTGCTATTGACCTGGTTGGTTCTTCTACACGTAGGGATGACCTCTTACTGGATAAAGAAGTTTTACAACGCATGAATATTCTTCGTCTATACATCAACGATATGAACACCGAAGAATCTATGAATGAATTACTCAAGCGCATGAGAGGAACAAAAGACAATGAAGAGTTCCTCGCTTCAATGAACAGGTAAGAAATTCAAAAGTAAAAAGTCAAAATTAAAAAAGCGGTAAACAGGAAAATGTTTACCGCTTTTTTATTCAGTGGTTTTCTGTGCCCTCTGTGGCAATCAATTTTTAATTTATAACTACCGAATGTAGAATTGTTATGTATTGCCACAAGGGCACAGAAAACCACTGAAAGAAGACGCTTAACTATACCAGACGAATTGTTTCGCTGTACACTTTACCAAAACGATCTGTCGCTTTTACCGTTACCTCCTTTGCATTCGCTGATGGCTTAGCAAAAAATAAATGGTCCGCCAGCGTGGGTTCAACAAACGGATGCTTGGATGGTAATGAAGGACCAGCATACAATTCAATCGCCCACGGATCTCTGGCTACACGTTGCTCCATCTTTCCTTTAGCAACACCATCTTCCCACCATTCTACCTTCCACTTAGTATCCCAGTTCCAGACATTGACAACAATTTCTTCCGGTGCATCTTTTAGTCTTCCCTTTTCATAAATCCTTAGCTGGTGGTTTTTATCTTTTCCGGTTGATTTATAATACCACTGTATATCATTCCCATTTACTTCATATACACCATAACCCATCGGTGTTCCGTCGCCACAGATTGGGCCGGTCCACCAGGCACCGCAAACTGTACCGTGGTTATGTTCCATGATATTGTTTTCTTCCCATGCTTCATTAAAATGGGTATGGCCCGACATGATATGCACTTTATACGGTGCCAGTATTTTATATAACTGCTTTCTGTTGGTAACGGTTCCCCCCATTTCTTCCTCTTTCTTGGCCCTTCTGGCAGCACCGGTATTTGTAGGAATATGTACACTTAATACTACTGTTGTTCCTGGTTTAACCAGCTTCAAATCCTGCTCAAGCCACTGCAACTGGTTTTCAGTGATATAACCAATGTATTTTTTTGCAGTGCCTACAAAGAACACATCATCCAACACTACATAGTGTACCTGTCCGCGATTGTAAGAATAATACGTTGGACCGAATTGCTGTTTGAAGGTTTTGGATGAGAAGTCGTCGGTGCGTGCGTCCAGATCCATATCATGGTTGCCGATTACATTGAAGAAAGTTACTCCGGTTGCAGCAATGGCTTCTTTATAATCTTTGAAGAACTGAAATTTATCCCAAACAAGGTCACCACATCCAATACCATGAAAAAGACTGTCTTTCGGATAAGAAGCTACAAGTGCCTTTAAATCGGGAACAGCAGTCGCCTTCAGTTGATCGCAGTCTGCCTGTGAAATCATTTGCGTATCGGCCCAAACCACAAACTGGTGTCTGTTATCATCTACCGATAATTTTTCAAGAGAAAAATCTGCTTTGGCATTTAATTGGTCTGCCGCTAATGTTTGGTAAAACCAGGCAATATGGTTTTGCTGGTTGAATGTATATCCTGCAGGTGTACTGATATATACAAACTCTGCATTGTTATGAACATCTATATTATAATTACCCTGTGTGTCTGTATTAACTACAGTATAACCATCCGTTACCGCAACATTTGCAATACCTTTTCCATTACTATGCACTTTACCCGATACGGTTCTTTGCTTTGCATTAGTGGTTGCACTACTAATTGCAGGTGCACCCAATACAATGGTTGCTAAACTGAAATTTTTTAAGAATGATCTTCTTTGCATAAAATATATTTTATTCAGTGCTCTTCTGGCCCTCAGTGGCAATTAACGGCTACTAATATAACTACTGAAATGATTAATAGTTATTTATTGCCACTGGGGACACAGAATGACACAGAAAGGATAATTACTTTTCCCACCAGCCTTTGGCGTTGAAGTTATCTCCGCCCATGGCTTGTGCTGCTTTAGTATAGTTCTCTGTATTTGTTGAACGCACATTGATCGGATACATATAGCGCACAGGTACCTTTTTGTTGTTCACCATTCCATCGGCTGTTGGTAAAACGGGGAACCCGGTTCTTCTGTATTCAAACCATTGCTGATGATCCACAAAAAACAAAGCAATATATTTCTGTAACATGATTCGCTCCTGTGTTCCGTTAAAAGCAGCCGCCGTATTATTAAAATAGGTTGATGGCATTACAGCACCCCATTGTTCGACAGAAGCTTTCACGCCTTTTTCATAAGCTGCTTTAGATGCAGTTAAATTGTTGAACGCCAACTCTACTTCAGATTTAATAAATTCTACTTCAGCATAAGGCATCAATACACAAATCATTGGTGCAGTTACCAGTGCAATATTTAAGTTGGATGGAATATAATTAAACTGAGATTCGCCACCTGTATATCCGCTTGGTATACCCATATAACCCAGGTTACCTGTACCAGTTGAAGGCCTCGCAGTAGTTGAAAATTTATCACGACGCGGATCGCTGAGGTTGTTCAACTGATCAAGGAAAAATTTTCCCATTGCCCTGAATGTAGTAAAATCAATGGCCCTACCCCAGGGAGATACATTCGGTACCAATCCGCTTACTTTTAATACAGCCGCCTGATCATTGCTGGTAAACACCGGATATTTAGTCGGGTTGTCGATCATCGCACGAAGTTTGGCCATAGCATTGAGCTCTGTTCTTTTCGATACGCGCAACAACAAACGCATTTGCAATGAATTACAAAAACGTTTCCAGTTAGTTACATTATTCGCATACAAAATTTCTGTTCCGAAATTCATCGCCCTTGAAGTAACAAAAAGGATATTCGCAGAATCCAGGTCACCAATAATCTTAGTATAAATATCTTTCTGACTATCAAATACCGGACGCAGAATACCTTCATCGCCCCTTGCTGCTTCTGTCATAGGTACATCCCCAAAACAATCGGTGAGGTTAGCATAGATCCATGCATTTAATGTAAGCGCAATCGCCGTATAGTTTGGGTCATTCAAGTCAACCGCTGCGTTATACATTTCCTTCACATTGGTTAACCAACGATAGTAGGTTGTCCAGGTAGAACTACCCGCATTTTCTGCAATATCATAACGGTGTACACCACCAGATGCACTTGGAAATGGTAAAGCAACCTGCATCAGGTTAAACGTAAAATCATCGGCTCTTCTTGCATTAAATGCAGATACCTCATAAATAATCGGGTTTAATAAAGTACCCGGACTTATTTTATCGATCCTATTCGGATCTGTATTTACCTCTGCAAAATCTTTATCGCATGCACTGAATAACAGTGTTGATGCAAGCAGAAAAAAAGTATATAGTTTATGCTGTTTCATCTTTTATCTTTTAGTTGATTTTCACACTCGGTTTCTTTATTATCAGTTTTAAAACTTAATGGTAATATTTGCACCAAATGTTCTGCTCGACGGTAGTTGACCCATTTCAACACCCGGCAATATGGTAGAACCATTGAGGGCTGCTGTTTCCGGATCGAAAATTGGGAAGCTTGTTATCAGCAGCAGGTCGCGACCATATAAAGCCAATGTTACCTGCTTAAACAATGTTTTGGCCAATAATCGCTTTGGCAAACTATATTCAAGTCTTGCTTCTCTAAGTTTTATAAATGATGCATCAAATGTGTTTGATTCAACATTTGCCCTGCGGTAATATTCAACATAATAATCAACCGGTAATACTTTGGTTGTATTAGGTGAATAAGATTTATCCGGGTTTTCCACTACGCCATCACCAATAATAAAGTTCTCTTCTCTTCCACGCAGTGTATGCTTTAGTTTACCCTGCTCGGTCATTTTATGGTGTGTTTGAGAATATATTTTTCCTCCCAGTTGTCCATCAAACAATACACTGAAACGAAATGCCTTATAAGTGACTTCGTTACGTATTCCACCTTTCCAGTCGGCATAAGCAGTACCTATATATTGAATTTCTGCAGGACGCACAGGTAGACCTGCACTGTTGTAAATGATTTTTCCTTGTGGTGAACGGGCAAATCCAAACCCATAAATATCGCCAGTTGTTCCGCCTACCCTTGCCTGAATAGTTGCATTACCTCCGTAGCCAATATCCTGTTTTCCATCCATACCTTCAGCCAGTTCCATTACCCTGTTCTGGTTTTTAGACCAGGTAAGAATTGTGTTCCAGCTAAAGTTTTTTGTTTTTATCGGGTTGGCATTTATCACCACTTCAATACCCTGGTTACGAACAGCTCCTGCATTCAACACTGCTCTTGAATATCCGGTTGTAGGATCAAGAGGTACATCCAGGATCTGATTCTTTGTAAGGTTGCTGTATACGGTAAGATCCAGGTTCAGTCTGTTTTTAAACAATCGAATATCTAAACCAGCTTCATAGTTGGTAGAAATTTCCGGTTTGAAGTTTACATTATGCAATATAGTTGGAACAGAGGCAGAACTAGGGAAATCACTCATGCCATAATACTTGCTTGTTTTATAAGGATCGGTATCATTACCCACCTGTGCCACAGAGAATCGCAGTTTGGCAAAAGATATTTTTTTCGGGAGTTGAAATACATCGCTCAATATGATACTTGTATTTATAGATGGATAAAAGAAGGAATTGTTCTGCAGTGGCAATGTACTGGACCAATCATTTCTTCCGGTTACATCAACAAAAAATTTGTTTTTGTATGCGAACGATGCTGTTCCATAAACACTGTTCACTTTCTTGTTGCTGTTAACATTTGTCATCAGTGGATTACTAACACCATTGCTCAATTTGTAAACAGCCGGTGTAACCAATCCTTCAACAGTACCATCCACACGTTTATATGAGCGACTCATTGCATTGGCACCTGCTGATGCAGTGATGTTGATATTTGATCCGATTTTGTTTTTATAAGACAATAAAACATCTGTATTAATCTCATAATCTAAAATGGTTTGTTGCTTATAATATCCTCTCTGGAAGTTAGCAGTGCTATATGGACGTTTTTGTTCGCGTTCTTCATTCGTCATGCTAACACCAGAACGCACCATGAAATCTAATTTTTTAGAGAACTCATAAGTAGCAGCAATATTACCTACCATCATATTGCTTTTTACTGCGTTGGTCATTTCATAAGCAATCAGGTAAGGGTTGTCGATGAATGAGCTGAAAGGATGCACCTGATCAATTTGTGTTTGCCCTTTTTTCCAGATTGGTCTATACCAGGCGAGATCCACATTTGGATTCTGGAATATCATGAAATAAGAAATCGACTGGTTATTATAACCTGTTGCCGGCAGGTTATCGCTTTGTTTATTGGTATAATTAATTTTTGAAGTAATACGGAGCTTCTCAGATATTTTCTGGTTTACACTCAGCGCTGCTGTGATACGCTGATAGCCTGTGTTTGGCATGATCCATTCATTTTTAGAATGGGTCAGTGAAGCACGTACAGAGCCATTTTCTCCACCACCTTCGAGGGCAATATTATTAGTGATGGTTGAACCCGTTCTCCAGAATCCTTTAATATTATTGGTATATGGTCTCCATGGAACCCTCGTCGGCGATTGACCCTCCACTGTTGGATCGTACTGGAAATAACTCTGTCCATCAAACCTTGGTCCATATGCACTGCTGGTTCCGCCGGTACTGGCTCCATCAGCAGAAGCACCATAGGAATAATATTTCTGTCCGCTTGAATTAAGTGCCTTTCCTGTTCCCTGACCATATTCATACTGGTAATCTGGCCAGCGTAATACCGTATTAAAACTTACATTGGTATTTACGGTTACGCCGATTCCCTTGTCTTTTCTTGCGCCAGACTTAGTAGTAATCAATAATGCACCGTTGGCTGCGCGACTACCATACAACGCTGTTGCGCCCGGGCCTTTTAGCACGGTTATACTTTCGATATCATCCGGGTTAATGTCTGAAATTCCGTTCCCAAAATCAATTGGAACATCATTACCAGATCCTGCTCCATAAGCATTACTCACACCCGATGAAGTAAGACCGCTGTTCATAGGAACGCCGTCTAATACGATCAGCGCATTGTTTCCTTCCGGATTCATGGACGCATCACCACGTAGTGATACACGTACAGAATTCAATGGACCAGAGCCCGGAGATATAAGACTCAGACCAGCAACCTTGCCAGACAAAGAGCCAACCCAGTTATTCGAACGGGCATCATTTACATCATTCTCTTTAATGGTTTGGGCCGCATAACCCAATGCCTTCTCCTGGCGCTTAATTCCAAGGGCCGTTACCACCACTTCATCAAGACGGCTATTTTTTTCTTTCAATCTAATCAGTATGGAATTGGTTTGTGCCTGTTGTTTTACTACAAACCCATTCTGTGTTCCATCCTCATAACCAACAAAAGAAAAACTAAAGTTATAGCGGCTACCAACCTGTAGCTGTTTGAAAACAAAAACACCTTTTTCATTTGTTGTTGCTGTTACTAATTCATTAGCTGGTGCGCCTTGTTTTCTGGCTACAATAGTAACGCCTTGTAATACTTCTCCCTTTTCAGTTAACACAGAGCCCGTTACGTCGGCTGCTGTAGACTGTGCATTTAATTGTGCAATGGAAATTACCATCAGCATCAAAAAAGACAACAGTTGCTTGGTCTGTTTCAGCTTTCTCATTTTATTTTGTTTCGGTTATTGCAAAAAGATTCCAGCACATGGTTGTCCATGTGTTAATGCCTTGTTTATATGTTATCTATTGCTTTTTAGTTAACTGAAAATGGTTACTTCCATTTTCTTTAATCGTTAATCCGTTCATATTTCCAATTACATGCAGCAGTGTTTCGGCTGCATCGGTTGGCAAAACTTTTCCGGTGAAATAATGATTGTCAATAACTGTTTCATCGTATTTAATGATAACACCATAACGCTGCTCTATTGCTTTCAATACATCTGCTAGTGGTGCATTATCAAAAACCAGTTCTGTTGTTATTTCTGTTGTTTTCTTTTTTATTAATCCATGTTTTTTTGCTGCTACCAGTAAAGATTTTTCAGGCACAAATCCTGCAACCGTTGTACGCATTTGTTTAATGGAGTATGTCATAGCGGTTCCTGGTAATAAATAAACAGGGCCGCTCCAGTTTTTGTGTGACCCGATTTTATTTACCACAACCTTACCAGTATATAATTTTACGGTAACGTTTTCAGCATTTTCTGTTACACGGAAAGATGTGCCCAATGCAGTGGTGGTTATATCACCCGATACTACAATGAACGGGCGATTCGGGTTTTTGCTCACTTCAAAAAAGCCGCTGCCACTCAGTATTATTTTTCGTTCTTTTCCTTTAAACCCTTTCGCATATTTTATCACAGATCCCGGATCAAGTACTGCCGTAGAACCATCGGGCATATTAATATTAATAGGGGCATTGGTGGTATTGGTTCTAAATACTGGTTTTTCCTGCTGCAACTGAACCAATTGTGCCGTAGTCTTATCCGTATTTTTGTCAGTAGTAAAAAACATCCAGCTACAGAGTAATAAAATAAACGCTGCGGCTACAGAAATATATTGTTTTACCCGTATGCTTCTTATCGGTTTTTCTATTTCCACTGACGCTTTTACCCGCTTCCATAATTCATTCCTATAAGCAACAGGAATGGGAATATCCTTGCCTGCCTGTTGCCAGTCGGGTCCCAACCATTGTTCTACTACTTCGGGATTATTCCGCAGGTATGATACAACAGTGTCTGCCTCTTCGGCTGAACACTGTTGATCATAAAAACGCTGTAAAAGGTTTTCGGTTACCTGCATAAAAAATAAACGCTGCTAAATACTAATACGCAGAAAAGAATAGTTTACCCCTGCTGGTAATAATTTGGTAACACTATGAGTTGATAAAGAGGAAGAGTTGTGATACAGTTGCGATTGACCTTAGTTGACGAAGTGCTTTGGAATAATGATCTTCTACTGTTTTTACAGATATGGAAAGCGCTTCCGCCACTTCTTTGTTTGAATAACCATGTACCACTTTGAGTAAAAAAATATGCTTCCTGACTTTGGGCAAACTGCTGGTAGCGGCTTCAATATAATTAGTGGTTTCAAAACTACCATCTGCATGAACCATGGCAGTTTCAGCCAATTCAAGATCCGTTGTTTTTGTAGATCTTTTTATTGCTGTGCATGATCTGATATGATCAATTAATACAGAAGATGCAATGGTAAAACACTGTGCGTCTAAACTATGTTCTGTAGAAAGTGTATGCCGGCTTTGCCATATTTTGATGAAAGTAAGCTGTGTAAGCTCACCTGCTATATCATGCTGCCCAACCCTTTTTTGAAAAAATCGAAATAATTTAGAATGGTACTCATTGAATAATGCCGTGAATGCTATTTCAGTGCCTTCTTTAACAGCTGCTACGCTAACCAGTAAAGAAGCGCTTTCTGTATACATAGAATTACGTCGATTTTGAGACCGTAAAATTGGCACAGAAATAGACTGCTTGAGATTATCTGATTGTTAAGAAACCATACAAAAAGAGGGTGCGTGAATAACACGCACCCTCTTCTGAATCTTAAAGCCTGAAGTTTTTTACTTCTTCAATAACTTATCATTAAATAATTTCAATATCCGTTTATATTCATCTGTCCAACTGCTCGGTTCCACAAATCCGTGGTCTTCCATCGGATAAACGGCGAGTTCCCAGTTGTCTTTACCCAGTTCAATCAGTTTTTGTGATAAGCGAACCACGTCCTGAAAATGTACGTTTACGTCTACCATACCATGGCAGATAAGCAGGTTATTTTTTAAACCATTCGCAAAATTTATAGGTGATGATTTTGCATAGGCAATACTATCATTAAAAGGTTCATTCAATATATTGGAGGTATAGCCATGGTTATAATGTGCCCAATCGGTTACGGGTCTCAGGGCTGCACCTGCTTTAAATACATCTGGAGTGGTAAACAATCCCATAAGGGTAATAAATCCGCCATAGCTTCCACCATAGATGCCGATCTTACCCGCATCAATTCCATATTTACTTGTCAGGAATTTTGCGGCGTCTACATGGTCGTCCAGGTCTTTTCCACCCATGTGGCGGTAAATACCTGTTCTCCAATCGCGGCCATATCCACTGCTTGCTCGATAGTCGATATCTATTACAGTATAGCCCTGATCAGCCAGTAAATTATGGAACATATATTCACGGAAATAAGAGCTCCACCAGTAGTGTACATTCTGTAGGTAGCCAGCACCATGTACAAATATTACTGCAGCTTTATTCTTCTTGGCTTTGGTTGGTTCATAAAGTCTTGCATAAATCTGCTGACCATCACGAGCCGGAATGGTAATCATTTGCGGGTCTCTCCATGGGTAGGCTTTGAATTCATCAGAAACCGCTTTATTGGTAATTTGTGTAGCGGCTTTACCTGCTGAATTTTCCTGTACAAACAATTCCCATGGTTTATTGCTATAAGAGTAACGGTAAGCAATCCATTTTTCATCCGGGGAAAGACTCACTTCGTATCCACCTGTTTTATCGGTAATTTTTTCTTTTCCGTTACCATCTTTCTGAATGCGGTACCAGTTTAATTTACCAGGATGCTCTTCATTGGTAAGCAGGTAAAAATATTGGCTGTTATTGCTCAAGGAAACGGATTGTACTTCATACTTTCCACTGGTAAGTGCTTTTTTGTTGTTAGTCTTAATATCGTAGGTATAAAGGTGTGAGTACCCTGTTGCTTCACTCTGAAAATAGAACTGTGCATCATCTATCCAACCAAGTGTAGCACCAAAACCGCTGACACCAGGTCCGCCAATCCAGGCATCATCGCGCTGGCGGTCGAGTAATTTTAATTTTCCTGTTGCGGCATCCAGTTGCATGATCCAACGATCTTTATTATCCTGCGACCGGATATCTACAATAGCAGCCGAGCCAGAAGGGTTCCAGTAAGGACCATTAACCATTACCCCACGAACAGGCGCCCTGCGGTTACCAAATTGTTTAGGATAGTCTTTTACATAATCAGGTTGATCTGTTATACCAGGAACAGATAAAGAGTCTAATACAAGAGGAAATACTTTGTCTTTTGTTTTATCAAAAATGTAAAACTCATAACGACCCAATGGTGCCCCAACTTTTGTTCTTGCAGGAATATCAGTGGTAAAACCAGATTCCGTAACATAGTCAGGAACAATGGTATTTTTATTACCTGTTGGTGCTGTATAGAGGCGATAGGTTACAAAACGACCGTCTGGACTAATCTGCAGGTTTTGAAGGCTTTTTTCTCCGATACCGATGGTACGAAGTTCTACAGAATCCCTGTGGTTACGCATAAACTCGGCGCGGGCATCTCTTTTTTCTTTTCTTTCTTTTAATACTTCAAAAAGATCGAGTTGCTGGTTACGCAACCAAGGCTCCTGTGTTAAGGTGTTGGATGATGTTGGAGGGGCTTGTCTTACCTGCCCCTGGTTACCACCACCACCAAATCCTCCGCCAAAACCGCCACGTCCTCCGCCTCCGGCAGTTATAACAGAAGTTACTGTTGCTGATTCGGTTCCCCTTGTAATATTAGTAAGCTGAAGGGTTATACCGTTTTGGGTATTCCATCCGTATAAGTTCTGATTACGGTTATATACCACCCATTCATCATTCAAAATAAAACGTGGCGCAAACTCCTGATCTTGTGTTTGCGTTATGCGGGTTGTTTTATTGGTTGCAAGATCAACCATGTAAAGATCGCCGCGGAATGCGTAAAGCATCTTGGTTCGCTTATCATTATAAACCGCATTATTGGTTGCCTGTGCAAGCTGCACTTCTGATAAAGAGGCTTTCACCGGAGCGGCTGCGCCAATAGTATATACATATACGGAATCGGCTGATTTTTTGTCTGGGTTCCAGTTAAAATAGATTTTTTTACTGTCTGCGCTCCAAAAAGCGTTTGAAGGTGAGGAGCCGATCCATTTAGGATCTCGCATAATTTTTTCTACGGTTAACTGAGCATTAACCGAGCTGCCGACCAGGAAAATGCCGACAATAAGCAGTTTATTTTTCATTTGGGAAATTTATCCGTTAAAGCTATTGTATGCAAATGGGAAGCAAAAATGAATTTTATGGGTGGATGAAATTAGCGGGTAGGAAAATTTGGCTGCAAACTACAAGCCGCAAGCCATTATTGTCCGGGGAAATTTAACCGCGAGCTGCAGGTGTTGCGTATGATGGAACACAGATCTTCATGATTTTAAAGATCTATCATGATAAATCCTGAAAATCATGAAGATCTGTGTTCTATTAATAGCAGATAGTGCATTTACGGCAACCAAATATTTCTTTAAGCAACTGACTTTAAAGATTCTAACTCCCAAGCCTTCCGTTTAGCTACATTAAAAGCAGAAAGTTTATAATAAGCACCCATCAAAGCTTGCAGCTTGCGGCTTGAAGCCAATTTTCCCCGGACAGCTTCGTATACATTATACAGGCTGTATCGATCAAGGTTCCTTAACGTGGAGGAATTATATTCCACTGTAAATAAGGATACTCTGCATTATCAAAATATCCGGTGATTCGTTGCCAGAAGTTCTTCTTTGCTTTTTGGGCCTTGTTGTTTTCCATCAAAGCATTTGCCTGAATTTCATCGGCATAAGCCATTGCTGCTTCATGTAATTGCTTACCCTGTATTTCACGGCAAACCACTCTGGCATTATACCTTGCTTTAATAGCCTGGAGTGAGTTTACCAATAAATGCAAAGGTCTACCAGCTCTGCCTAATGCCCTGAGCGCTACCAGATGAATAGTAAATCGAAATCTTTCCGCAAAAGCGGCAATAGTATTGATCCTTGTTTCAGGCACAAAGTCGGTTATAGGAATAACCACATCGCTCCATTCAAATGGTTGTCCAGGTACTTCAAGTAATGTTAATACAGGAACAGATAATTCTTTCTGCAGCATATCTGTTTTCGTGCCGAAGAGTTTTTGCCAGAATGACTTTTTATGTTGGTCGTATAATATTACCAAATCTATATCTGCTTCATTTGTATAGGCTTTTATCTGTCCGGATATACTCCCTTCCAGTAAATGCGTTTCAATGGGTACATCAAATTTTTCTCTTACCCATCTTTTAGTGGTTTCCAGTTGCGCCTTTTTCGATTGCCAGAAGCTTGAATAGGCATCAGGCATTATCTGTTGCACTTCTGGTGTTTTTACAAAGGAGCCGGCAAAATAATTGGTTACATGTACCAGGTGAATGGTAGCATTAAGCTCACCAGCCATAGTGGCTGCATGTAGTAGTGCTTTATATGCCGATTCCGAAAAATTGGTTGGTACCAATATCTGTTGTGTTTTCATGGTCTCGGTTTTTAAAGGTTAATAATAATGCCGGTAGTTTTATACTATCAGCGTTGTTTCGTCTTCATGGTAAACTATTTGGTATAAGTCTTTTTTTCTGTCGTTCCAGGTTCGGGCATTACCCGCCACACGGTTCTTTTGTAAGAGGTTCATGTCGAGGTCCTGGTATATCAATGTTTCATCGCCCGGTTCTGCAATAGCGGCAACCGCATCGCGGTGAAACTCTACATCCGATGGTGTAAGAATTGCGCTCTGTGCATATTGTATATCAATATTATCAACCTGTGGCAGGTTTCCCACACAGCCGGCAAGCACTACGTATATCTGGTTCTCAATAGCCCTGGCTTGCGCACAATAACGAACCCGGTTATATGCTCTTCTATCATCTGTATTAAATGGAACAAAAAGAATATTGGCTCCTTTCATAGTGGCTATTCGCGCCAGTTCTGGAAATTCAACATCATAACAAATAGATATGGCAATCTTTCCACAGTCAGTATCGAACACTTCAACCTTCTTTCCCGACTTTACTCCCCACCATTTTCTTTCATGTGGCGTGATATGAATTTTGTATTGTTTGTCGAATGAGCCATCTCTTCTGAATAGAAAAGAGATATTATATAAGTCGCCATCTTCTTCTTCTGTAAGATGGGAGCCGGCAATGATATTGGTATTGTATTTCACTGCCATGCTGCTGAAGAATTGTATATACCGCTCTGTGAATGCGGTAAGCTGTCTAACAGCCTTACCCGGTCTTTTATTGGGCAAAAAGGAAAGCAGCTGCATGGTAAACATTTCGGGAAATAGAACAAAGTCGCTTTTATAATCTGATGCAACATCAATAAAATACTCGCAGTGACTCGCCAGCTCTTCAAAACTATTTACCAGTCGCATTCTGTATTGTACTGCGCAAACCCGTACATATGGATTTAGTTTTTGTGCGTTGATACCATCTGGACTATAATCCAGGTTCACCCATTCCATATATGTTGCATAACCACAGCTTTCTTTATCGCCAGGCAAATAATCTTTGATAATGCGTTTTAGTTTAAAATCGTTGGCGAGTTGTGTAGTTAGTACAGGATCAAATATTTTTTTGTCGGTTACTTCCTGTACATATTCTTTTATGGTAAGATTGTCTGCATAACGATGGTAATTGGGTAAGCGTCCGCCTACCACTATACGTTTGTAATTATTTTGTATGGCCAGTTTTTTTCTTGCTTCATATAAGCGCCGGGCCAGTTTCATACCCCTGGCTTTGGGAGATACCATTATTTCAATACCGTATAAGGTATCTCCTATGGGATTATGTGTAGACAGGGTACCGTTACCGGTGATCTGTAACCAGGAATGAGAAGAAGAAAATTCGTCAAAGTTCAACAAAAGTGAACTTGATGAGGCAACAAGTTCATCATTCAGAAATACGCCTATTTGTCCTTCAGGAAAAGTGGTAACAATTTTCTCCCATTGCTCTTCGCGCCAGGGTTTCATTTCCGGAAATGCTAAAAGTTGCAGTGAGGAAACTGCTTCATAATCTTCTATACCAAGCTGACGTAGTGTAACCTGGTTTTGTAGTGTATCTATTGTATTTAACTCCATGGCTTCTGTTTTTACTGAATCTATTATCTACCCTGCGTGCAGCAGCCCAGATGGTTTATCCAATAATAATGCTAGAAGCTTAGGTGCTAATTAGTTTAATGTTAGAATGAAATTAGAATCAGCAGGTAAATGTTAAAATTAAGATTATCAATGATAATCCAGATTCCTTTCTCTCTGCAATAAAGGAGTATAGGGGTTATTAGTCAGTACTGTCTGGCGAAATTTTACCCCAAGCAGTAGGTGTCGCGTAAAATGGCACACATATCTTCATGATTTTCAAGATTTATCATGATAGATCACGAAAATTCGTTTTCCATTAATAGCAGATAGCCTAAAACAAGCACCAATCAAAGCTTGCGGCATGAGGCTTGCGGCTTGTAGCTTTCTTTAAATCAACTTCGAATAATAATTATTCCGCTCTATTTCTTCCCTCACTTTATCGGGCACGAGGTAACGAATAGATTTTCCTTCGCGTAAGTTGTTGCGGATCAGTGTAGCAGAGATATCGAGCATGGGTGCATCTAGTACCAGAACATTGGCGTTCCAGGTTTCGGTAACCTCAAAACCGGGTCGTTTATAAATAATGAAGGGGTATTCTTTAATCAATAGTTCGGCATTCTTCCATTTGGGCAGGTTCTGAAATCCGTCGCTACCCATAATTATGCTGAACTGGTGTTGCGGGTATTTTTCTTTTAGATAGGTAAGTGTATCGATGGTATAAGAGGGTCGGGGTAATTTGAACTCAACATCTGATGCGCGGATGGATGTTTCGTCGTCTATAGCCAAACTAACCAAATGCAGTCTGTCGTATTCGTTTAGCAGTCCGGCGGCTGGTTTAAACGGATTCTGTGGCGATACTACCAGCCATACTTGTTGTATATCGGTCTGGTTTACTACATGAGATGCAATAATAAGGTGACCGGTATGAATGGGGTTAAAAGAGCCGAAATAGAGTCCAATTTTCATTTATCTAATTGATAATCAATTGATTATAATTATTCTGTTTCCTCTACAAAGATACTTCTTGCTTCGCTGATCCTTAGGCTTAAGTGATATCCTGCCACGGAAATTGATATCGGGTCGCCCATAGGAGCCACCTGTTCAACCTGTACAATTTCTCCTGGCACACAGCCCATTTCCATAAGTTTGATAAAGATCTCATCCTTTTCGAAAGAATTGATCACCGCTTTCTGACCTGCTTCTAAATCTGACAGTCTTTTCATCGCCTGGTTATAAATATTCTATAAAGGTAGGATGGTGCAATAGGTTTTTGTTACGAATTTTGGAGTATTAGCAGATTATTCAGATATGAACAAGATTAGCTTTCGTTATGCAGACCGCCGATTAAATATTGGACAGAAAACTGTTATCCGCTCATTTATTGAAACCTTGTTCAAAAAGGAAAAGCAATCACTAGGAGACATTAACTACGTATTCTGTTCCGATGAATACCTGCTCGAGATTAATCGCAGTTTTTTACAGCACGACTACTATACCGATATCATCACTTTTGGACTCTCTTCTCCCGGCGAGCCTGTTGAGGCGGAGATCTATATCAGTACCGACAGGGTTAAAGACAATGCCAAAAAACTGGGCATCCCCTACCGCGATGAGATGTTGCGGGTAATTTTCCATGGCGCTTTACACCTATGCGGTTATAAAGACAAGAAAAAAGCCGATATCGCGCTGATGCGGAAAAAAGAAGACCAGTATTTAAGAGGAATGGGGAAATGGCTGATGTCGGATCGCTGATGGCGGATATGGATTGAGGAATGGCAGATGGCAGATCGCAGATTTGGGTTGTACAACGGTTAAACGACTATTCTGTGTATTTCTG
>CBFGPM010000037.1:0-39610 GCA_965650685.1 uncultured Sediminibacterium sp. | reverse complement strand
ACCAACTGCCAGACATTCATAAACGGTTGGCAATATTTTTACTCCATGCTACCTAATAAATAACCCTGCGCTACCTCCTTTATCTCTCGTTCTCTGCGGTAAAATTCATACTTGAGAAATGGGGTGAGGAATATGGAACGCAGATTTTCATGATTCTCAAGATTTATCATGAAAATCCGTGTCCATTCAATCCGCTTAAAAGGTTATTTTGGTGTGATGACACTTTCTGTTGATGTAGCTCTTACTTCATAAACGCTATCCACAATGTTTCTTTCCAGGCCTCTCCATGGCAAAGTGCCAATATATCTTTTATAATGCAGTTCAACTTCTTTGCCTGAACACCTTAGCAATTGTTCAGCAACAGATTCACTGGTTACACTAAAATCAAATTCATTACTCTGAACATTAGCCCTGAAACCACTTTGAATGATTTTACCTTCCCATGTTTTAAATAGTATTCCCTTTTTCTGAAAAGTATTTAATTGTCCGGCTTTGGTACCTTCCGCATAAATAAAATAATAGCGCCAGTATATGAAGATTACCAGGGCGAGAAGCAAGACCGTAACGATGGTCCAGATAATTTTACGTTTATTCATATTAAAGACCGTATTTATCAACAAGGTAAATCAACCCTGCCATATTCACTGCACCCAATAACAACTCTCTTTTATTTACATTCTCAAAAACATCTGTACGTGCATGGTGTAAATCGAAATATCGCTGAGGGTCGGGAAGAAAGCCTGCAATAGGTGTTCCGAAAAGTCTGTTCAGTGGACCAATATCTGCTCCACCTCCACTTCCCGACATATCTTCGGTGCCATATGGTTTTAACAATGATAACCACTGTTGTGCTTTCTCGTGTTTATCTTTTGTTGCGGTAAAACCAAAACCTCTTGGTGTAAATCCACCTTCATCACTTTCGAGGGCGAAAATGTGTTTTTCTCCTTTTTGTTTTGCTACTTCTGCGTATTTATTACCACCTCGCATGCCATTTTCTTCATTTGCAAACAATACAAAGCGAATCGTTCGTTTTGGTGTAAAACCTATAGCTTTTAAAGCGCGCATTACTTCAATAGTATGCACTACACCAGCGCCATCATCATGTGCTCCTTCATTTACATCCCAACTGTCTAAATGGCCTCCTACAGTGATGATTTCATCTGGATAAGTACTCCCTTTCAGTTCACCGATTACGTTATGCCCAATGGTATCTGGTAAAAATTTGGCACTTGTTTTCATCGTAACTTTTACGACAGATTTTTGGCAGAGTCCCCAAACATAATCTGCATCTCTTGGCCCCATGGCAATGGCTGGTATTTTAGGAAATGAATCATTATAAACGGTACTGCCTGTATGCGGGTCATTGGCCGTTGATTCTGTCAGGGAGCGGATCATAACCGCAACTGCACCATATTTTGCAGCGGCACTGGGTCCTGCCCTGCGAGAAACACCAGTTTGCCCGTAGGATATGAATGGTTTAATATTAGTTGGGTCAAATGAGTGATTAAAATAGACAATTTTACCTTTCACTTCCGACTTACGTTTATCCATTTCCTCAAAGCTGTTGAATGCAATAACTTCTGCAGTAACGGGCTTTCCATTACCCAGGGAATTACCTAATGCAAGTACGTCCAGTTTTTTATTTATTGTTTTACCATCTGCGCTTAATATGGTAGCTTCTTCTTTACCATAACGCACCCAGCGAGGCACCATACATTCCTGGAGATACACATTGTCAGCCCCCATTTCTTTTAGGGCTTTTTCACCCCAGGCTTCCGCTTTATACATCTGCGGGGAACCAGCCAAACGCCCCCCAACCTGTTTCGTGAGTTGGTACAATAAATCATACGCTTTTCCATTGCGTAGTATTTCATCCGATATTTTTTTGATCATTGCCGCGTCTTCCTGCTGAGCCAGCAAGGCAATGGGCGAGAGTAATAAAAGGAGTATCAATTTTTTCATAAGCCTAAAGTTAATCATTTGTCATGTTTTCGCCAGTTATATGAATGGAAAACAGGATTGGGATAATTGTTGTTAATTGCAGGGGAAAGATTGTGATCTTTGATCTTTGATCCATAGTTGATAGTCCTTGGACTATGGACTATCGACCACAAGCTAATAGACTTCCAAATTAAACAAATAGAATCATGCGTATCGGAATAGTTTGTTACCCAACATTTGGTGGTAGCGGGGTACTGGCCACTGAGTTAGGGAAAGCATTGGCGGATGAAGGGCATCAGGTGCATTTTATTACTTATCAGCAGCCGGTAAGGCTGAATGTTTTCAATGCCAATATTTTTTATCATGAAGTAAGGGTACCTACCTATCCGCTTTTTGATTATCCGCCATATGAAGTGGCGCTTGCCAGCACCATGGTTGATGTTATCATGAACCACGATTTAGATCTGTTGCATGTACACTATGCAATACCACATGCTTCTGCTGCATATATGGCCAAGCAGATAGTTAAGCAGAAAGCAAATAGAAATGTACCGGTTATTACTACATTACACGGAACAGATATTACACTGGTTGGTAAGGATAAGACTTACGAACCCGTTGTGACTTTTTCAATAAACGAAAGCGATGCGATTACTGCTGTATCGCAAAATTTAAGAGAAGAAACATTTAAGTTCTTCCCTATTCAAAAGGAGATTGAAGTGATCCACAACTTTGTGGATGTTAGTCGTTTTAATAAAAAACCCATTGACGCATTTCGTAAAGTGGTTGCTCCTAATGGGGAGAAAATACTTATACATGCATCCAATTTCAGGAAGGTAAAAAGGGTGGTTGATGTGATCCATATTTTTGCCAATGTAAGAAAAGCCATGCCGGCTAAATTACTAATGGTTGGCGATGGACCTGAACGACCAGGCATGGAAGAACTGAGTCGTGAATTGGGCATAGAAGACGATGTACGTTTCCTGGGTAAGCAGGAGCAAATGGAAGATATACTGGCAGTTAGTGATGTATTCCTGTTACCATCTGAATATGAAAGTTTTGGCCTGGCTGCCTTAGAAGCCATGGCGGCCAGATCGGTAGTCATCAGTTCTAATGCAGGTGGCTTAAGTGAAATAAATATTCAGGGTGAAACCGGTTTTATGGCCAATGTAGGTGATGTTGCCAGCATGAGCCAATATGCGATTGAATTATTACAGGACGATACAAAAATGGAGAATATGAAAGAAGCTGCCTACCAGCAAGCTTGCAGGTTCGACATTAAAAACATCATTCCGGTTTACGAAAAATTATACAGCCGCTTCTGCAGAATGGGGCCTTGTTGATAGTATAGACCATAGACCATAGTCCATAGACCATAGTCCAAAGTCAATGGTCAATTGTCTATGGACTATGGACCAAATGCTCCCTACTTAAACCAGGAAGCATACATCACATAATTATTCGAAATACGATCTATTTCGCCATGGATCAGCTCCTGTGATATATCTTTTACTTTTTTAGCAGGTACTCCCGCATAAATACAGCCTGCTTCTACAACCGTTCCTTCCAATACAACGGCACCCGCAGCTATGATAGAATTACTATGAACCACACAACGATCCATTACAATGGCACCCATGCCGATTAATACATTATCATGTATAGTACAGCCATGTACCAGTGCATTATGACCGATAGAAACATTGTTACCTATTTCGGTTGGGTTTTTCTGGTACGTACAATGAATGACTGCTCCATCCTGGATATTCACTTTATTACCCATTTTTATATAGTGAACATCCCCTCTCACCACGGCATTGAACCATATACTGCAGTCGTTACCCATTACCACGTCGCCAACTATAGTGGCATTGGGCGCTATAAAACAATTTTCACCAAATTGAGGATGTTTACCGAGAACCGGGAGAATTACTGGCATAAAATATCGAATTTCGAATGCGTAATAAATGAACTTTAATGAAAGTTAGTAAAATGAGTGGTATTTCTAACAGACAAGTTTTTTTGCAGCATGTTGCACAAACATCACAAGCACCTATTGGCATTGAAATGATAAAGGCGGAAGGCATTCATTTATGGGATGCAGAGGGGAAAAAATATGTGGACCTTATCTCCGGTTTCAGTGTTTGTAATATCGGTCATAGTCATCCAGCTGTAGTAAAAGCTGTACAGGAACAGGCCGCCACTTATATGCATCTGATTGTGTATGGAGAATTTATAGAAAGTCCGCAGGTACAATATGCTAAACTACTCACAGATCATTTACCCACTTTATTGAATTGTGTTTATTTCACCAACAGCGGTGCCGAAGCAACAGAAGGTGCAATGAAATTAGCCAAACGAATTACAGGTCGTTCAAAAATCATTGCATTCAATAATGCCTACCATGGCAGTACACAAGGAGCATTAAGTATCATGGGTGGTGAATATTGGCGAAATGCATTCAGACCCTTGCTACCCGATATACATCATTATAATTACGACGATGATCTTGTGATAGATGCGATCGATTCAACGGTGGCTTGTGTGGTAATGGAAACTGTGCAGGCAGAAAGCGGTATCACTGCCCCACGAAAAGAATGGCTGGAAAAAATCAGGCAAAAATGCAATGAGCATTGCGTGTTACTCATATTCGATGAAATACAGGCAGGTTTTGGAAGAACAGGTACGCTATGGGCATTTGAACAATTTGATGTTGTTCCCGATATTTTATTGTTAGGCAAGGCACTAGGTGGTGGAATGCCCTTAGGTGCATTTATTGCAGACAGGAAATTAATGTCAACCCTAACCTATGATCCTGTGCTTGGTCATATCACCACTTTTGGTGGTCACCCCGTATCATGTGCGGCTGGTAAAGCAGCTTTTGAGGTATTAACCAACAATGATATGATCGATACCGTTGAAAAAAAGGCAGAAATACTAAATAAGAAGCTCAATCACCCTGCCATCAAGGATAAAAAAATACATGGACTATGGATGTCGCTGCAATTTCAGGATGCTGAAACGAATCAAAAAATTGTTCATCAATGTGTAAAGAATGGTTTAATAACCGACTGGTTTCTCTTCGCCCCAGACAGGCTGCGAATAGCACCTCCATTAATCATTACAACGGAAGAACTGGAAGAAGTTTGTGAGGTTGTATTGAGGAGTATTGAGGAGGTTGTGAATGGTGAATAGTGAATAGTGAGTAAAATTATTCACCCAAACTACTCACCATTCACCATTCCTCCTCCATCGTATCCAAAATAGTACGATAGCTGATATATCTTTCTTCGGAAATGATTCCATCTATTACGGCCTTCTTGATCCCGCAGTTGGGTTCTTCAATGTGCATGCAGTTATTAAACTGGCAGTTTTGTATGCGGTCCCGCATTTCGGGGAAATAGTGCGCGAGTTCTTCTTTGCTTACATCAACAATACCTAGCTCACGAATACCGGGGGTATCAATTATTTGTCCACCACCTGGCAGGTCGAACATTTCTGCGAAAGTGGTGGTATGTAATCCTTTTCCGCTCCATCCACTTACTTCCTGTGTGCGTAGTTTGAATTCAGGGAATAGCGCATTAATAAACGTAGACTTACCAACGCCACTATGTCCACTGAGTAAGGAAACCTTATTATGCAACAATGCTTTTACTTCTTCCAATCCTCTTTGTTCTGCCACACTGCACAATAAAACAATATAACCGATAGCTTCATAAATTTCTTTCAGCCGCTCAAATTTCTCTAACTCTTTCTTTTTATAGAGATCCGCCTTATTGAAAACTATGATGGCGGGTACATGAAAAGCTTCACAAGAAATTAAAAAGCGATCCATAAAACCCTGTGATGTTTTAGGATCTTTCAGGGTAACAAATAACAGGCTCTGGTCGAGATTAGAAGCTATTATATGATGTTGGTGTTTATTATGGGGAGACACCCTTGCCACATAATTTTTCCGGTCATAAATCTCACTGATGATTGCCGATTCTTCCTGAATAGCTTCGATCTCCATTTCCACTTCATCACCTACCGCAATAGGATTGGTAGAGGTAATACCCTCTATTTTCATGACCCCTTTGATACGTGCTTGATAGGTTTCCCCGTTTTCAGCTTTGGCCACATACCAACTACCCGTAGATTTATAAATTCTGGCTTTCATGAGCCACGAAGATAATACGCGGTTATGGGTTTTAACGTATCTATATGGGGGCTTGAAAGCAAGGCAGCTAAAAAGGGCGATTAGCTACATGCTTCAAGCTTCAAGCCAGAACTGTCCGGGGAAAATTGGCTGCAAGCTGCAGGCCGCAAGCTGCAAGCCTTGATTCGTGCTTATTCTAAGCTTTCTGCTTTTAATGAAATTAAAGGTGGGCTTGCGAATTAGAAAATTTAAAGTCAGTTGCTTAAAGAAATATTTGGTTGTCGTAAATGCACTATCTGCTATTAATAGAACACGGATCTTCATGATTTTCAAGATCTATCATGATAAATCCTGAAAATCATGAAGACCTGTGTGCCATTATACGCGACACCTACAGCTCGCGGTTAAATTTCCCCGGACAGCAATGGCTACAAGCCTTGATTTGTGCATGTTTAAGGATTTCAGCAATTATTCGTTTTAATGGGAAGGCCTACTAATTAGGCACTTCCTCTCCCCAGTAAGATTTATGTTTATAATACGCTTGCCTCCAATTTATTTCATCATTAGCAGAAAGCCTAAAATAACCACGAATCAAGGCTTGCAGCTTGAAGCTTGTAGCTTGCAGCCTATTCCCTAGACAGTACTCTAAGCTGATTTAACACAGAACAGCGAATATTTGCTAAACATTAACCCCTGATTTGGCCGGTATAAGTCTACAAACACGGACCTTCAGGCCGGAATTCAATATCTTTGCCGATATGGCACAATTTGCGCACGACGAAGTGGTTCCTAACCCGGAGAGTGGTCAGGGTAAAAAGGAACAGGTGGCGGAGATGTTTAACAGTATTGCTTTCAGGTACGATTTTCTGAATCGTTTCCTCACAGCAGGGGTTGATGTACAATGGCGAAAAAAAGCCATCAGGCAGTTAAAAGCCGTTCAACCTCAACTGGTACTGGATGTGGCTACGGGCACAGGAGATGTAGCCATTATGACACACAGGATATTGAAGACCAAAAAGATCATTGGCATAGATATTTCTGAAGGAATGTTGGCTTTGGGTAGAGAAAAACTAACCAAACTCGGATTGAATGAGGCAATTGAGCTTCAAACAGGCGACAGTGAAACCATTCATTTTCCAGATAATCATTTCGATGCCATTACCGTGGCCTTTGGTGTTCGGAACTTTGCACACCTGGATAAAGGTTTGGCAGAAATGTTCCGGGTACTAAAACCAGGAGGTAAACTGGTGGTGCTGGAGTTTTCAAGACCGAGTCAGCCATTGTTCAGAAAACTGTGCGACTTTTATACCAATGTAGTTACCCCTGGAGTGGGTGGCTTATTTGCTAAAAATAAAAATGCTTACCAATACCTGAACGATAGTGTTCAAGCCTTTCCGGAAGGGCAGAATTTTTTAAATATTATGCATGAAGCAGGATTTACCCAAACTTATTTGAAAAAACTCAGTTTCGGAATATGCACCATTTATTGCGGAAGCAAGTAATCCTGCTATCTCTCTTTATTACCTGTACACTGGCTGTTATGGCACAGAAACAGCGTTATCGTCCAAACCACGATGACCTGCCTTATTATTTTGGTCTTACCCTAGGTTATAACAGCTCCTTTTTACACCAGCAGAAATCACCTCTTTTTTTACAAAATGATTCGATTCTGGCGGTACGACCTGGTTCTAGTGGTGGTATTACCATGGGATTACTAGCCACGGTAAAAATGACCGACCACCTTGAATTCCGTGCAAATCCCCAACTAATTATCGGCGGGTCAAAATACATTGATTATAGTTTGGGTAAACCCCGACCTGGAGAAGCGGCGCTTCAAAGACAAACACTGCCAGCTACCCTGATCAGCTTACCCCTTCATTTTAAATTCAATTCAGATAGAATTGGCAATTTTAAAACATACCTGCTTGGTGGTATTAAGTTGGATACGGATCTTTCTTCCAATTCAGCAGCCCGATTATCTGAAGATCTATTAAAGCTGAAAAGAAATGATTTTGGTTTTGAGGCTGGCATTGGCTTCAACTTTTACCTGCCTTTTGTTACCGTATCTCCGGAAATAAAATTCAGTTATGGGTTGTCCAATATCCATCAATACGACCCTACCCTGCGCTTCTCCAATGTGCTCGACAAAATTCAGTCGCGCATGATCATTTTCTCCATTCACCTCGAAGATTAAGGTTTAGTGAGAATGATGTAATAAATTGCATTGCTTGCCACAAAGGCAATCTTTGTTATGAAGGATTATATCATTAAAAATGCTGGCATCGTAAACGAAGGCAGTATAACTTATGGCGATGTATGGATCAGGAATGCACGTATCGAACAAATCGGCGCCAACCTGAGTCCAGCTATAAATGCCATTGAAATAGATGGCAGTAACCAATTATTATTACCAGGCGTAATAGATGACCAGGTACATTTTCGGGAACCAGGTTTAACCCATAAAGCAACCATCTACACCGAAGCTAAAGCCGCAGTTGCCGGAGGTGTAACCAGTTTTATGGAAATGCCGAATACCAGTCCACCGGCATTTACCCATGATTTATTGGAGCAGAAATATGAAACAGGAAAGAATACTTCGCTGGCTAATTATTCCTTCTTCATGGGAACATCCAATGATAACCTGGAAGAGATATTACGTACCAATGATAAGAAGAACGAGATATGTGGTGTGAAAATATTTATGGGATCATCCACCGGCAACCTGCTGGTAGATAATCCGCTGGTGTTGGAAAAAGTATTTGCAGGGTCTGAATTATTGATTGCTACCCATTGCGAAGAAGAAAGTATCATCAAACAAAATTTCCAGGCACTAAAAGCACAGAAAGGAATACTGGAGCCTGCAGATCACCCAATCATAAGAAACGAAGATGCTTGCTTTGAATCATCTTTCAAAGCCATACAATACGCTAAGAAATATAATACCCGTTTGCATATACTACATATCACCACTGAAAAAGAGTTACAGCTATTTGGCAATATGCTGCCACTGGCAGAAAAAAGAATCACTTCTGAAGTATGTGTGCACCACCTGCATTTTACCAGTGATGATTATGCTAGACTGGGCAACCAGATTAAATGCAATCCTGCAATTAAAGCGCCGCATAACCGTAAAGCTCTTTGGGAAGCATTACTCGACGATCGCCTGGATGTTATCGCCACCGATCATGCCCCACATACCTGGGCTGAGAAGCTGGAAGACTATGAACATGCACATGCAGGCTTACCGTTGGTGCAACATTCCCTTGGACTAATGCTGCACTATGTAAAAGAAGGAAAGATCAGTATTGAGAAAGTGGTAGAGAAAATGAGTCATGCAGTAGCTACCTGTTTTCAGATAAAGGACCGGGGCTTTATCAGGGAAGGTTATTATGCTGACCTGGTACTGGTTAACATGAATGAAGGTTATACTATTAAGAAAGATAATATTCTCTATAAATGCGGCTGGAGCCCTTTAGAAGGACAATTTATTCCAGCTACTGTTGAATATACTTTTGTAAATGGTCATCCTGTATATGGAAAAGGGGTATTTGATGAATCTAAGAAAGGGATGAGGTTGGGGTTTGAGCGATAGAGGTTAAGTCGGAAAGTCCGATGACCGGAAGTCCGGAAGTTATATAGATGGTGTATAGATCCCTTCCTTGTATTGCTGTATGTTTTTGTTTAACCACAGACATGGAAGGGTGAGTATGGAACACAGATTTTCATGATCTTTCATGATAAATCATCATAATCAAGAAAGTCCCTGTCCAATCCATACGTATACATTATCATGCTAAGCTTTTTCTCGATTGTTTAGTTACTAAAACTTTTTAAACAGTAGCTTATTAAAAAATAAACCTTCATCTTTCGGACTTCCGGTCTTTCCGACTTCCGGACTTTCTTAACTTTAACAGATGCAGATAGACAAAACTACACTTGCCGATCTTTCCATATTTCATAGTGAGGAAGAATTATCCGTTGTTCATTTTTTGGATCATACACAAACAACTGGTGGTAGGGAATATCTCTATGACATGGTGGCCAAGCCTTTATCTACAGTTGAGGCGATTGAAAACAATCAGCAAACTATTCGTGACCTCATTCCTTTAATTGATCGTTGGCCAATTACCATCACCAATGGTACCATCATGGTAATTGCCAGGTTTTATGAATCACAGATTAATAAATATCCGACGCAACCTAATGTGTTCAGCAGCTTTATCTACAAACTATTTAATGCCCCTGATTTTTCTTTAACGAGGTATACGATTAGTCATTGCATAGATTTTGTAAAAGGAATGCAGGAAATTGTTCAGCTACTTAAAGAAAATGCTACCAGCAAGCATTTACGCATTTGGGCCGATCGAATAGAAATGCTATTGAACAAGGGCATGATCCCCGAAATGGGTCAGGCAAGTAAAGAAGGATTGAGTAACTGGAGAATACTCAGCTATGCAGATTTTGTGCGATCTCACTACAAAAATCAGTTCTTTGAACTGATTGACATTTACAGCAGGATTGATGCATTTCTTTCATTAAGTATTGCCTGTAAAAAATATGCATTCTGCTTTCCTGAAATCCGGAAATCTGAGCAGCCTTACGTAGAAGCATCAGCCTTATATCACCCATTATTACAGATACCGGTATCATATGACGTAGAGTTAAGCCGCGAAAAAAATTTCCTATTCCTCACCGGAGCTAATATGGCTGGTAAAAGCACTTTTATCAAAGCTGTAGGCGTAAGTGTTTACCTGGCGCATCTGGGTATGGGCGTACCCGCTCAAAAAATGCAAATGAGTTTATTCGATGGCTTATTAAGTAATATCAATGTTGTAGATAATATCATCAAAGGAGAAAGTTATTTCTTTAATGAGGTACAGAGAATCAGAAATACCATTCAAAAAATAAGTGATGGAAAGAACTGGCTTATTCTCATAGACGAACTCTTCAAAGGCACCAATGTACAAGATGCCATGAAATGCAGCAGTACTGTGATAGAGGGATTACGAAAAATGAAAAATGTACTATTTATTCTATCCACCCACTTATATGAAATTGGTGATGCTTTACAACAGCATAGCAATATCCAGTTCCGTTATTTCGAAACAAGTGTTAGTGACGATCAACTAATTTTCAGCTACCAACTCAAAGAAGGCATCAGCAACGACAGACTTGGATACTTGATTTTAAGAAAAGAGGGAGTGGTGGAGTTGTTGCAGAAACTGTAGGGAGGAGATTGTTGGATGTCAAATGGCAAATGTCAGATTTATTTTTTTATTTTGCTTTTGGCAGTTTTGGTTGTTGCGGAGAATATGGCAGTTAGTTCATGGGCTTCTTGAATCAATGATTTGATGTTATGATTCTGAATTATCGCTACTTCTTTAATTATTTGTAACCAGTATAAAGATTCATCTGCCTCCTCCAAAACAATTTCAATTTTATAAATAAAATCTAACATAGATTTTGCCCTCTTCGACGACCTATAATTAGCAGCTACAGAGCCAGCTGATCGAATGAGTTGTTTTCCTATTTCATACCCCACATTATTCTTAGGTAACAATAAACATAATCTGATCACATCAATATGAAATTGCTTTGTTCGTTGCTCAAGTATTTGTCTATCCATTTTTTAAATCAAAAATATCAACTTCCACTGCGACCCTCTTGTAATCCATCAATTCCGACATACAAATCTGAGATCTGCCATCTGACATCTGCCATTTTCAAGTATAAGTCCCCCGTATTTCCCCTCATTTCATTTTTTCTTTCCTACTCTTCCCTATCTTACCCTCGTTTTGAATTTTTATTTTTCACTTTTGAATTTCATTCATGCTTGTAAAAACTTTTGGTAGTGCTGTTTATGGTGTTGAGGCCATTACGATAACAGTTGAAGTAAATGTGAGTGCAGGGCAGGGCTACCAGATTGTTGGGTTACCTGATAATGCAGTCAGGGAAAGCTTACAGCGCACAGAGAGTGCCATTAAAACCAATGGGTATGATATGCCTCGGATTAAACTGGTGGTAAATCTTGCTCCGGCAGACATCAGAAAATCAGGTTCATCTTTTGACCTTCCGATAGCATTAGGTATTCTCGGTGCGAGTGAGCAATTAGATAATGCCGATGCTTTGAAAGATTATGTAATCATGGGAGAATTGAGTCTGGATGGAAGTATACAACCGATTAAAGGAGCTTTACCCATTGCCATTCAAGCCAGAAAAGAGGGTTATAAAGGATTGATAGTACCTATGGCGAATGCCCGGGAAGCGGGAATGGTAAATAACCTGCAGGTTTATGGTGTTGATCATCTTAAGACGGTTGTGGAATTTTTTAAAGATGAAAACAGCCTTCAACCTGTAGTTGTTAATACCCGTGAAGAATTTTTCAATGACCAGTACCAGTTTGAATTCGATTTTACAGACGTAAAGGGACAGGAAAACATCAAACGGGCATTGGAGATTGCGGCGGCTGGTGGACATAACGCCATTTTAATTGGTCCGCCGGGGGCGGGTAAGACTATGCTGGCAAAACGTTTACCAACCATTCTGCCACCGCTTAGTTTACAGGAAGCACTGGAAACTACAAAAATTCATAGTGTCGCTGGTAAGCTTCCTGAGCATAGTGCACTGATTAGTAAGCGGCCTTTCAGGTCACCGCATCATACCATTAGTGATGTTGCCCTTGTAGGTGGTGGTGGTGTTCCGCAGCCGGGTGAAATATCTTTAGCGCATAATGGTGTTTTATTCTTAGATGAGTTGCCAGAATTTAAAAGAACCGTTCTTGAAGTGATGCGTCAGCCCATGGAGGAAAGAAGGGTAACTATATCGAGGGCTAAAATTGCCCTGGATTTTCCAGCGAATTTCATGTTGATAGCTTCGATGAATCCTTGCCCTTGTGGATACTACAACCACCCTGAAAAAGAATGTACCTGCGGACCGGGTATTGTGCAGAAATATTTAAACAAAGTTTCCGGTCCCTTATTAGACAGGATTGATCTGCATGTAGAAGTTACACCCGTTGCTTTCAGTGAACTGAGCAACCAACAAAACGGAGAAGACTCAGCAGCGATTCGTGAGCGTGTTATTAAAGCTCGAGAAATACAAGCAGCTCGATATAATGGTGAGAACGGTGTATATGCCAATGCCCAAATGAGCAGTAAACAACTCAGGGAAATTTGTCGCATCAGCAATGTGGGAGAAAACTTACTCAAGCGTGCCATGGAAAAGCTAAACCTTAGTGCACGAGCCTATGATCGCATTTTAAAAGTGAGCAGAACGATTGCTGATCTAGCGGGGAGTGCTGATATACAACCGGAGCATTTGGCAGAAGCGATTCATTATCGCAGCCTTGATCGTGAAGGATGGGCTGGGTGAGAGAACAGAGGAATAAGGAACAGAGAAATAAGGAATATGAAAGGAAAAGAATAACCCACGCGTTGTTGGTCGCCTAAACAACAACAGCGGGAGTTAATGCTCAACTATTCTACCGCAGAATCCACCTAACACCCACTAATAAAGGCATTTCCAAAGAAAGATTCTGTTTTGTATGATCCCATAGTTTACAATCAAACTGAACAAAACGGAGCGTTACAGAAGTTGATTGATTTAAAGCGTATTGCAAATTTAAATTTATGCCTACCCTACCTTTAAAACTGTTCTCAATTTTATTTAAATAAGTTCTGGATGAATCAGTTACTACAACAATATTGCCTTTGTCTTCTGCCCTGTACTCCAGGTATTGTAAATAAGCTGAAGGAAAGATGTCGATCTTTTTACCAATCGAAAAAAAATGATCATAAAACATACCAACTGCAGTATACTTATGTGTCAGTCTACCGTATGTTTCTGGCAATCCAAAATCAGCAATATAAACGGATCTTGTAGTTCCCTTTGTCGGAATACTTTGTGTACTTGTAGAGATTTGTAAACCAATAACATCATTATCCCCCAGAAAACCCCCTATTTTGAAATCCAGCATAAATGGAGTACTAGAAATATTATCACTATTTGTAGATACCCTGAAAAAACCAGCCGCCGCATTTACATAAGTTCTCTGCCGCTTTTCCTGTGAATACCCACTTAAAACAAAACTCAAACAATAAAGACATATCAGATACCTCATTGCAATTTGTTTATTCTTGCAATTAATAATATTGAAATAGGAGCTTGGCAAATTTATTTATTGATGTGTTAGAATAAATAAGAAAATATATTTCACATAAGGGTAAATAATAACCAAAATAATACAACTGAGGTTAAAGCAAATAATAGTACAGCTACTTTTCTTAAGTAATTTGCCCGCTTAGACTTCCAAAATCCAACAAGCGCTATAGATAGTATACCTATTTCAATAACGGTGGTAAGTCTTGCGTTTTGTAAAAAAGCCGGAAAGCGACTGAGGTATTTTTTTGTATTCTCTTCGTAGGATATTGTTTCTGTAAAATTAGCAATCCACCACGCAACATCAGCTAATATCAAAATTAGTAATAACAACCCTCCAAAAAAGAATAGTCGATATTTTAACATGATATACTAATATACGGTTAAATCAGATTAATTTCTAACAACAGGCAAAATCTACTACCGCAGTTGGTCGCCTCACCAACTACAAACTACTTCCATGGCTATGATTTATTTTGCTGCCACCATAAATATTAAGTGCACATATAAAGCGAACACCCTGTCTGTGTAACTATTGTTGGTCAGGCGACCAACAATGGCGGAGGCGACCAATAATGGCGGAGGCAATCCCTTCAAATCAGACATCAGACATCAGACATCAGCCATCAGCCATCTGCCATCTGCCATCTGACATCTGATATTTCCCCGTATTTTTGAACACTTCATTCTTTTCCATGATTACTCCAATCGACATTTTAAAAAAATACTGGGGACACAATAGCTTCCGGCCAATGCAGGAAGATATTATTCAGTCTGTGATGGAGGGGAAAGACACATTAGCGCTTTTACCAACCGGTGGCGGAAAATCAATCTGCTTCCAGGTACCGGCCATGTTGATGGATGGTATGTGTATAGTAATTAGTCCGCTTATCGCACTCATGCGCGACCAGGTTACACATTTATTGGATAAAGGAATTCCTGCCGCCTCACTAAATAGCGGCATGAGTTATGCAGAAGTAAAAAACACATTACAAAAAGCAGTTCGTGGAGATTTTAAATTTCTTTATCTGTCACCGGAAAGAATAGAATCAACCCTGTTTCAGGAATACTTACCTGCTTTAGATATATCATTGATAGCGGTAGATGAAGCGCATTGTATTTCGCAATGGGGGTATGATTTCAGACCACCTTATATTCGCATTGCCCAACTACGAAAAGAACTGAGTAATGTACCAGTAATCGCCCTTACCGCTTCTGCTACTGAAATAGTTCAGGAAGATATTATCCGGAAATTACAATTCAAAGATTTCCATCTCTTCCGGCAATCATTTGAAAGACCTGCTTTGTCTTACAGTTGTTTTCCGGTTGAAAGCAAAATCAATAAACTGATACAAATACTCCATAACGTTGCGGGTAGCAGCATTGTATATTGTAATAGCAGAAAACTTACAAAAGAAGTCAGTTCCTTATTACAGTTGCATGGCTTATCCGCTGATTTTTACCATGCCGGTCTATCACAGGATGAAAGAACAGTTAAACAAACCAGATGGATCAACAATGAAATAAGGATCATGGTTTGTACCAACGCATTTGGAATGGGAATCGATAAATCGGGCGTTCGTTCGGTGATACATTTTAATATTCCTGACTGCCTTGAAAATTATTATCAGGAAGCAGGTCGCGCTGGTCGGGATGGAAATAGGGCATTTGCCGTATCATTATTCCAGCAAGACGACCTTTACCAACTAGAACAATTACCAGAAAAGCGTTACCCAGCTATTCCGATTATACAATCCATTTACCAGGCATTGGCCGATTTTTTTCAATTGCCCGTAGGCTCAGGAGAAGGGGCTTATTATGATTTTGATATCAGGGAATTTGCAGACCGCTTTAAATTCGACCTGATCACCACCGTCAACACACTGAAAGTGCTGGAGCAGGAAGGACATATCAGCTATGCAGAAAATATTTTCCTCCCCTCACAAGTTCAGTTTACCATTGACAAAGACGCTTTGTACAATTTTGAAAATGCTCACCCGACACTGGAACTTACTATCAGAAGTTTGCTCAGGGGGTATGAAGGCATTTTCGACAACCAGGTCTCTGTTTTTGAATCACAACTCGCAAAACTAACCAGGCTACCCGTTGAAACAGTAAAAAAACAATTACGCGAATTAATGGCATACGGTGTAATTACTTATTTACCACAAAAAGAAACACCTCAAATTCATTATCTTTTAAATCGGGCACCAGCTAAGTATCTTCACATAGATCATGATGCATATTTTAAAAGAAAAGAACAGTTCAAAAAACGAGTACACGACATGATCCGGTACCTGAGAGATAATGAAGCTTGTCGCAGCCAGTTTATCGGCATTTATTTCGGTGACAAAACCATCCGCGAGTGTGGTATCTGTGATAACTGTTTAGCTAAAAAGAAGAAAAATCTTTCCGTTGAAGAATTCAGTTTACTTGAAACAAACATTCAACAGCAATTAAGAAAAGGCGACTGCACCATTGATCAATTATTCGCATCAATGAAAAACATTTCGGGCGAAAAATGGTGGGTAGTGCTTGACTTTCTACAAAGTGAAGGACTAATAACAATAAACGAATCCGGAAATATTCATTTAACTCCTTCTTCTGGTCTTTGAACTGGAGCGCCCTCCTAATCCCAATGCGCCTAATAGACTTCTGGTGATTATGCTTGCTGCTGTTCTTCCAACCTGCTTAACCACAGGGTTATCAAAAAAACTGTCATCCTGTTTTTTTCTACCTGTTGTTTTTTCCGTCATCGTTTCAACTTCCTGACTCCTTGCTGCAGCTTCTTCCAGTTTGTCGGTTAATATTTCATAGGCGCTATGACTGTCGATTTCCTGACTGTATTTTGCCACCAGTTTACTGGAACTCGTTAATTGGTTGATTTCCTGTTCCGTTAAAATATCCATTCTACTACGAGGTGCACATAGCATAACATGTGCCAGTGGTGTAGGTATTCCTTTTTCATTTAAAAGGGTTACCAGCGCCTCCCCGATTCCCATTTGTGTTAACAGCTCATCTGTTTTATAAAAAGCGGTTTCTGGAAAATTCTCTGCCGCCTGCTTGATTGTTTTTCTATCCGCAGCAGTAAAAGCTCGCAATGCATGTTGGATTTTCATACCCAATTGACTTAGTATAGAGGCAGGAATATCCTGAGGATTCTGGGTGCAGAAAAAAATACCCACTCCTTTAGAGCGAATTAGTTTAATCACTGTTTCAATCTGCTGTAATAAGGCATCGGAAGCTTCATTGAAAACCAAGTGTGCTTCGTCAATGAAAATAACCAGTTTAGGTTTGTCGAGGTCTCCTTCTTCCGGGCAACTGGCATATAATTCAGCCAGTAGTTGCAACATAAAAGTGGAAAACAGTTTTGGCCTGTCTTGCATATCAGTTACACGCAAAACGTTAATCATTCCCCTGCCATCATCGCTGATTCGCATGAGGTCATCGGTTTCAAAACTTTTTTCTCCAAAGAAAATATCTGCACCTTGTTGCTGAAGTTCAATAATTTTCCGCAATATGGTACCTGTTGAAGTTGTTGAAATTTTACCATATTCCTTCTCTATTTCAGCCTTGCCTTCATTACCTATGTATTGAAGTATTTTGATGAAATCTTTCAGGTTTAGCAAGGGCATTTTATGGTCGTCACAATATTTAAAAATCATAGCTACCAAACCTCCCTGTGTATCATTCAAACCAAGAATCTTACTTAATAAAACCGGACCAAACTCACTTACAGTAGCCCTTAACCGAACTCCCTTTTCATTACTTAAAGTGAGCAGTTCAACAGGAAATGAAGTAGGCACAAAAGGAACGCCCAGTTTTTCACTTCGAGCCGTTAGTTTTTCGTTTGCTTGTCCTGCAGCAGCGATACCACTCAAATCACCTTTAATATCCATCAATAACACAGGTACGCTATTATCGCTCAGGGCCTCGCTCAAAAGTTGCAAAGTTTTTGTTTTCCCTGTTCCGGTTGCACCGGCAATCAAACCATGTCGATTCATGGTTTTAAGTGGCAGCTTTATATCAGCACCAGGCACTACTTCACCATTTAACATGGCCACACCTATTTTTACCTGTTCGCCTTTAAAACCATATCCCGCGTTAATTGCGTCTACAAATACCTGCTGATCTGACATAATGATTTTTTGATGGTATGATTTATGGGATGTTGATTTTGGAAGATAAGGAAAATTGGCTTTTAGCTGTTAGCTATTAGCCTTTAGCTTCTTGGAAATTTATTGATTTAAAATTATACCAATAAAAGTCTGATAGAATATTAATTCACATCAACACCTGCTGTTAGCTAATAATGCGAATCAAGGGTTGAAATCTGCCAATTATGAGAAAATCATCGATAGAGTGATATTTTGAAGTCATTAAAGCAGGCTCCTATAAAATAATAACTCCTAATCTTATTTGGCTGCTTAGATAGAACGCGGATTTATCATAATCTATCATGATAAATCTGTGTTCTATTGCCCGCTCCTATGAAATTTCAACCCTTGATTCGCATTAATAGCTAAAGGCTAATGGCTAACAGCTCAAAGCTCCTCTTCTCTCTCCAACAACAATATCGCACTCTGTGGCACGATAAAATATTTCTCCTGTTCATACATCACTTCCGTAGCACCGCTGACCAGAAATATTGCTAAATCTCCTTCCTTTGCCTGTAAGGGCACATATTTTACCTGTTCCTCATCTGTTTTCCAGGGTTCTTCATCAACGGGCATTGGAATAGCGTACCCAGGACCTGTTTTAATGATATACCCCTGTTGTACTTTCTCTTTCTCCTGAACACCGGGTGGCAGGTACAAACCGCTCGCTGTTTGTTCATCAGGTTTGGATGGTCGTACCAGTACCCTGTCGCCAATTACAATGAGTTTTTTGAATTTATTGTCTGATGTAAGTAACATAATACAGCTGTTTATCCTTATTTGAATCCGTAAAAATAAAACAGAAAATGAAAATCGGGTGATTCAGTATTTTTGTAACATGAAGCAGACTATTGCAGCCATTCTGGTTATAATGTTTTCAGGAATCATCCTAGCTGCCTATACTTCACCGCCGACTGTTAATACAAAAGCTGCACTGGGTAAAAAACTCTTTAACGACAAAATTCTCTCAAAAGACAATAGTATAAGTTGTGCAAGTTGTCACCTGCCTGAATTTGGCTTTGCTGATACTTTGGCTTTCAGCATAGGAATTGAAGGAAGATCAACCCTTCGAAATACACCTTCTGTTTTGAACATGAAAAACCGCCCCTATTTTTTCTGGGATGGTCGTGCCAAATCACTGGAAGAACAGGCACTGATGCCTATTGCACATCCTGATGAAATGGGATTATCGATTGACGAAGCGGTAAAGCGATTAAATACAAATGCCGAGTATAAAAAACTGTTTCTGCGTATCTTCAAAACAACCCCCAATAAATATAACCTGGGTGCCGCTTTCGCAGCTTTTGAGAAAACGCTGGAAACAGACAGCAGTAGATTCGATGCCTATATAGATGATATCATCGCATTTACTGATTCGGAAGAAAGAGGAAGAAAATTATTCATCAGTGAAAAAACCAAATGTTTCGATTGCCATAGAGGGCCAGATTTTACCGATGACCAGTTTAAAAATATTGGATTATTCGACGGATATGCTTTGAAAGACTCGGGCAGATACCTGATCACCAGAAAAAAAGAAGACCTTGGAAAATTCAAAACTCCAGGTCTGCGGAATATAGCACTTACTGCTCCTTATATGCATAATGGCATGTTTCAAACCCTTGAAGAAGTAATAGAATATTACAATAACCCCGGAGCTTTTGTATTGAATCCGATTAATATGGATAGTACCATGGGGGCCCCTTTAGGTCTGAACAAACAAGAAAAAGCCGACCTGGTTGCATTTTTAAGGACCTTAACGGATAAGCGGTTGGGAGTAGGGGTTAGGCGTTAGGTGTTAGGTGCTAGGTACTGGGTACTAGGAATACGTAGAGGTTACGTTTAATAAATGTACTCATCGACCACAAGCAGCACCTAATCCCTAATACCTAACACCTAGTACCTAATACCTAGTACCCAGTACCTAATACCCCACCTTTAACAAAAGATTGCAGACTATAGGATGTTAAGTAGTAGTGAATTATCTTTATTTACATAAATTTTAGAACCATGGAAGACAAGAAAAAATTTAAGATACTCTTGTGCGAAGACGATACCAATCTGGGTATGGTATTAAAGAACTATCTGGAACTGAACGATTACGATGTAACACTGGAACGCGATGGACGATTAGGGCTTGCTGCATTTCAAAGGGAGAAATATGATATCTGCCTCCTAGATGTAATGATGCCCAATATGGATGGATTTACCCTTGCTGAAGAAATTCGTGATGTAGATCCGGATATTCCTCTGTTCTTCCTCAGTGCTAAAACCATGAAAGAAGATATTATCCAGGGCTACAAACTTGGCGCTGATGATTATATCACTAAACCTTTTGACAGTGAAGTTTTATTGTTAAAAATCAGGGCTATCCTTAAGCGTAACGAAGAAGAAAACAAAACCAATGAAAATATTGAGTTTGATCTGGGTAAATACCATTTTAATCCAAAGTTACGTGAGTTGAAAACCGGCGATAGCACGCAAACTCTTTCTCCTAAAGAGAATGAGTTATTGAAAATGCTTGCCGAACATAAAAATGATTTATTGCCCCGCGAACGTGCGCTGAAAAAAATATGGGGTAGTGATACTTATTTCAATGGTAGAAGTATGGATGTGTATATCGCAAAGCTGCGCAAATACCTGAAAGACGATACGAATATTGAAATCGTGAATATTCACGGGAATGGATTCAGATTGGTAGCACCTTAGTACCACTAACAATAATTTATTAAGCCACAGATTCACAGATTAATCGTTCATAATCTGTGAATCTGTGGCTTAATTATTTAAGCAAATAAATCTGATTGATTACCCGTTTGCTTAAAAGCACGATTAAGATGGGTATAAGCTTTAGCAGTAACTTCTCTCCCTCTTGGTGTTCGCTGTAAAAAGCCTTCCTGTATCAAAAAAGGTTCATATACTTCTTCCAAAGTTCCAGCTTCCTCTCCTACTGCAGTTGCTATGGTAGTCAACCCAACAGGGCCTCCCTTAAACTTATCAATGATGGCCAATAAAATCCTGTTGTCCATTTCATCCAATCCATGCTCATCCACATTCAAAGCTTTCAGGGCATGCTGTGTAATACCTAAATCAATCTCACCGTCATTCAAAACCTGAGCAAAATCGCGCACCCTTCTCAACAAGCCATTTGCAATACGAGGTGTACCCCTGCTTCTTCGGGCTATTTCAAATGCCGCATTTGATTGAATGGAGGTGTTTAATATAGCAGCACTACGTTCAATAATTTTTTGTAGTGTCTCAGCTTGGTAATATTCCAGTCTCGACTTAATACCAAATCTTGACAATAATGGGGCTGTTAATAATCCACTTCTGGTAGTAGCACCAACAAGGGTAAATGGATTCAGGTTTATCTGTACACTTCTAGCATTCGGACCAGAATCAATCATAATATCGATCCTGAAATCTTCCATCGCAGCGTATAAGTATTCTTCTACAACCGTACTCAAACGATGAATTTCATCAATAAACAATACGTCATTGGGTTGAAGGTTGGTTAATAGTCCTGCCAGGTCACCCGGTTTTTCAATAACCGGGCCCGATGTTTCTTTAATACTTACCCCCAGTTCATTGGCAACAATTCTGCTTAAGGTGGTTTTACCCAGGCCCGGTGGACCATGAAAGAGGATATGATCCAATGCTTCACCCCTTAGCTTAGCAGCTTTGATAAAAATAACAAGGTTCTCAATTAACTGTGGCTGACCTGAAAAATCATTGATTTCTGCCGGGCGAATGACATTCTCAAATTCTTTTTCAGAACCACTGAGGTTACCAGAATCACTGTTAAGATTTGGGTTTAACATGGGCCAAAGCTACTAAATATTGAATTGTGAATGATTGAACCTGTTTTAACTCTTCTGTGGCTTTCTGTGCCCTCAGTGGCATTATTAATTGCCACTGAGGGCACAGAAAGCCACAGAAGGCCACAGAAGAGATTAGAATGTGTGTCGCAAAATAAAGGTTGGGTCAGGACAATTATTGAGGTATTTTATACGCTCACTGAATTTGCATACGCCGGGGTAATCTCCTTTCATGCCCTGCATATCTTTAATCAACTGAAAATGCAAATGCGGTGGCCAATGACCATTTTCTTCAGGTAGTCCAAAATGAGCTATTTGATCGCCTCCATTTATGGGCTTTCCTTCATACAAACCATCCAGATCACCTAAAGAAAGATGTCCATATAAGCTATGAATCTCTGCATCTTCAATTATATGCCTTAAAATAATCACCGCTCCGTAATCTCCATAGGTTTCATGGAATCCAAAACTATGCACTTCACCATCGCATGGTGCAAATACAGGTGTACCTGCATCTCCCCAAATATCAACTCCCAAATGCAAGCGACGTGGTTCATCTGCAGTATCAAATACAGCACTCCTGCTATAAACTGTTCGATGCTCATTATATCCTCCAATCGCATATCGGGCACCTGCATTCAGCCGGCAAGCAGTTATATAAGCATCAAATGCAATGGTATCATTTACCAGCTCACTGGTTACCGCTGTGTTATTGGCAGTAAGGTCGAGTTGAAAAAGTAAGTCTGTCCCCTTTTCAAAAGGAACAATGGAATGAAACATAAGAGCCGATTAAACTTAATCTGTGAATCTGTGGCTTAAAATATTTTGCCACAGATTCACAGATTATGAAAGATTATTTTTTGAGTTTCTTCATGATTTCCTCAATAGCCTTATCCAGTTGTGGATCGCGACCATTGATTCTGTCTTCGAAATTCATTGGCACTTTTATATCAGGCTCCACACCGGTAATTTCCAGGTCCTTGCCATCCAATGAATAACATCCCCAGCTAGGTAAGCGAACAAAGGATCCATCTACCATGCTTGCGCCGCTGGTGAAAATAATCCATCTATAAGTAGGCATCCCAATGATAGTACCCAGTTTAAGCGCTTTAAACCCTTGTGAAGTCATTTCTGCATCACTCAGTGATTGTTCGTTAATCAACAATACAATGGGCTTATCTGCCGGAGCAAAATTTGATTGGGGGGTTAACTTACCTTCCCGATATTTCCATTGCAAATAGGTACGCTGACTCAGGAACTTCAACACTTCATCGTGTACATTACCACCGGTATTATAACGAAGGTCAAGGATGAGCGCATCTTTCTGGTAAAAATCCTGTGTCATATCTATCAGGAATTTCTCCAGCTCTCCACCACCCATATCTTTCATGTTATGATAAGCCACACGGTTATTGGTTTTTTCATCTACCCGTTTTTGATTTATCTCACTCCATTCCAGGGATAGATTCGCAAACAAAGAAGGCTGTGGATGTAATTTGGTGGTCATGGTTTGACCATTACGATTGAAACTAAGTGTTATCTCGGCATCTAAAGAGGGGCGGCTGAAATAGTAGTTCCTATCATTAGACGGATCAACAACTTCATCATCCACTTTTGTCAAAATATCTCCTGGGCGAATATCAACAGTTGCTTTGTCTGCGTTACTTCCTGGTACCACATATTTCACTTTATAGGGGTTCGTATTTTCAAATATGATACCTGTTTCCATGGTTCTGTTTGAAAGCTGAATAGCTTCTTCATCACCATTAGAAGTAAAGCCCTGGTGCGAGGAATTCAACTCACCTAGCATATCAGCCAACAAGATGCGCAGATCACCTCTTGTGTTTACATAAGGAACAAATGCTTCATACTTTTTACGCGTAGCAAGCCAATCGATTCCATGGAATTTTTCATCATAGAAATTCTCATTTACATTTCCCCATGTTTCCTGAAATACCTGCGCAAATTCAGCAGAAAGATTTCTCCTGAATACTTTTGAAATGGCTACGGGATCAACTTTATTAGCATCAATATTTAGTTTGAAAATATTACCATTGATCAACACCATTGCTTTATCACCACCTTCGGCATAATCCACACCAAATACATCGGCTCCATTTATTTTTTCTGTTTTAGGTGCTTCAAAAGGCTCGATTGTTGTTTTCCATAGAGCACCACGACCTTCCGCATGATTGCTCACGTATAAAACAATCGTCTTCTCCCCCTTCTGTATTACATTCACTAGGAACTGTGAACCGAAATTTGGTCCAACCTGTTCCAGTCTGTCCATGATTTTAGTGAAATCAATTTTAATAGGTGACGGTTCTTTTTTGGCACTGTCCTTTTTTTCAACTTTAAAAAGTGCCTCGTACTTATCACTGCGGTAAGGCGCATCTATTTTCTCCAGCGGCATCCTATAAATTTTAGGGTTTTGCATGCCGAATGGATAAGATGGCTTTGTGCGTGAAGAGATAAAGTAGATATATTTCCCGTCAGGACTCCAAATCGGGCTAGACTCTGTAACACCGGTATTGGTAAGGTTGATGGTTTTGTTGTCTTTCAGGTTATGGATAAATACATCTTGTTCAAAATTTCTCACTGCAGTGAAATAAACATACTCATCGTTAGGCGAAAAACCAGGATCTGAATTTTGGAAAGCCCAGATTTCATCTTTCACCAGGGTTTTGTTGTCCCAAGTTTTGAGGTCAAGTAATTTAACTTCATCTCGACCGCTCAGGTAAACTAATTTTGTTCTTGTTTTATTCAATATACCGGAACGGTTATTTTTAGCATCTTTTGTGATTTGTTTGATTGGTGCGGATCCATCTGCCAGTGCAGTAAACCAATTCAGAAATCCATCTACAGTTTGATTGAAAAGGATGGTTTTATTATCGCTCATCCACTTTACTTCTCTGGCTCTTTCGGTATTCCCTTTATTGATTTGCTGGATGAATTTTCCGTCTACATCACTCACAAATATTTCACCCCTTGATGTAAATGCAAGTTTCTTTCCATCTGGTGAAACATCCAGGTTTGTGATTTCGCCGCGCACATTATAATCTTTATCGGCAGGTAACACATAATTCCTGTTTAACTGGATGGACAATTTCTCAGCTTTTTTTGATGCAACATCATATAGCCATAACTGGTAATCTCTTTCAAATACTATTTTAGAACCTGAAGCATTAACAACGGGTGTTTTAATAGAGCTATTGAAACGGGTCAGCGCTGTTTTCTTTCCATTTTCTAATGTATACAGGTTGTATTCTCCGTTGGCTTCATCAGAAATAAAATATAGTTTACCGCTCTTATCGATGGTTGTTGCAAAATCTTTTCCTTCCCAGTCGGTGTGTTTTTTATACAGTTTTTTGGAGATATTGTACGATTGAATATCTGGATTGAAAGGCCCTTTATAGCGTTTGCGGGCTATCTGGCTGGTACTTTCCCAGGTATCGTTGAAGTAGATATCTCCGGAAGGATGTTCAGCCAAACCATGATCCAGTAAGAAGAAATGATCACCGAATAATCTTTGTGGTGTGCCTCCATTGATGCCAACAGTAAAGCCTGAAATCTGACCCATACGGTTAGAAGTGAAATATATTTTCTTGCTGTCCCAACTCCAGTTATTTACTTCATCATTGGCACTGTGATAAGTGATTTGCTTTATTTCGCCACCTGCCATTGGCATGATATAAATATCTGCATTACCTTTTTGTCTGCTGCTGAAAGCCAGCCATTGTCCATCAGGTGAAATGCGTGGACTGGTTTCATAACCTTGCATAGCTGTTATGCGGGTGGCTTTGCCATCTTTAACGGCAGCTTTCCATAGATCTCCTTCAAAGGCGAAAACGATGGTTTCGCCATCTGGACTTATAGCCGGGTTTGATAAAAAGTAAGGTTGATTGGATTGCGATTGTACGCTGGCGAGGCTTATGCAGCCTAGCAGGCAGGAAATGATCCTATTCATGTATGCAGTTTTTGGATGTACAATATACTTAAGTTATAAATGACAAAAAGGTTGGATTGACCGACGGTTTAACAACGGGATAAAAAATATTAAATTTTTTTATATATTGCGGGAATTAAGCTAATCAAAAACATGAAAAAAGCTACTTTTCTTATTGTCTTATTTATTTCAGTTAATAAGATTCATGCACAATGTGATAGCAGCTTAATTGGTAATTGGAGAGTTGTTAGCGTAAAAACGGAAGATGGATTTTTCAACTTCCTGACTGATTCTATGTCTGTGTTTCCAGGAGCTTACAACAATGGTGCTGATTCTGCCAAACAAGCGCTGATGGATATACATAAAATGATGTATGGCAGCATTGAATTTGACTTTACAACCGCATCGAAATTAAGTATGCGGTTCATGGGAGAATTAATGATAAATGATACAAAGTATTGTTTTAATAAAAAAAGTAACCTTATTATGGTTACTTCACAAAATAGCTTAGGTGAATACATTACAGATGAATGGCCTGGACATATAAAAGATGGTTTATTATTTATAACCATGTCAGTTAAAGGAGACACGCAGGAAGAAGCGCCAACATTCACTTTACAGAAGATGCCCAAATTAGGCAAGATGCCTGAAAACCGGCATCTCCCCTAAATCAAGTCTTTATACTACCACATTAATCATCTTTCCTTTCACAAAAATCAGTTTCTTCAAAGGCTTTCCTTCCATCCATTTTTGAACCAGTTCATTAGCCAGTACCAGTTCTTTTACCTGCTCTTCCGTAGAATCCAGTGCAATGGTAAGATTGGTTCTCATTTTGCCATTGATACTAATTGGGTATTCCTTGCTGGTTTCAGTAACATGTGCCGCATTGAATACAGGATAAGAAGCATCCAGTATAGACCCACTGTTACCAAGTTGTTGCCAGAGTTCTTCTGCAATATGCGGTGCATAAGGAGTAAGCATGATGAGTAAAGATTCAAGGATTTCTTTTTTGTTGCACTTTAAATCACTCAGTTCGTTTACGCAAATCATAAAGCTACTTACTGCCGTATTGAAACTGAATCGTTCTGTATCGTCTTCAATTTTTTTGATGGTTCTGTGTAACACCTTTAACTCTTCAGCAGTAGGTGCTGCATCCGTCCAGACCTTACCCTTTGTTTCATCAAAGAATAAGCGCCATAATTTCTTCAGGAAACGGTGTACACCTTCAATGCCTTTAGTATCCCATGGTTTACTCTGGTCAACTGGACCCAGGAACATTTCATACATACGGAATGTATCGGCACCGAATTTCTCAACCAACGTATCCGGATTAACGGTATTGAATTTGGATTTAGACATTTTCTCCACTTCCACCCCACAGATATATTTCCCATCCTCCAACATAAATTCAGCATTAGCATATTCGCCGTTGCGCCATTTTTTAAAGGCTTCAATATCTAATTCAACACCATCAACTATGTTTACATCGACATGTAACTGATCAACTTCTTCTTTATTTATTAACCCTGCAGACACAAAAAGTTGTGTTCCTTTTTTCCGAAACACGAACCTGCTACTTCCCTGTATCATCCCCTGGTTCAGCAATTTCCTAAATGGTTCATCAAAACCAATATGCCCTAAATCGTAGAGAGCTTTGGTCCACATACGGCTATACAATAAATGTCCAACCGCATGCTCAGTACCACCGATATAAAGATCAACCTGGTTCCAGTAATCGCTTACTTTTCTGTCGCAAAACTGTTGATCATTTTGGGGATCCATATATCGCAGGAAATACCAGCTACTTCCGGCATAACCAGGCATTGTATTGGTTTCCAACACTCCTTTATCACCAAACTGATTGGTCCAATCCGGAATATTCGACAGTGGACCTTCGCCTTCCGGACCAGGGCTATACGATTCTACATTTGGTAAGGTTAAGGGTAGTTGCGATTCATCCAGCGGATAAGCAATACCATCTTTCCATAAAATAGGAAATGGTTCTCCCCAGTAACGCTGGCGGCTGAAAGCAGCGTCACGCATTTTGTAGTTCACTTTGCGTTTGCCGATACCCATCTCCTCCAGTTTACTAATCACCAGTTCTATGGCATCCCTCATTTTCATACCATCGAGGAAACCACTGTTACTGAGTAGGGCATCTTTGGTTGGATTGGCTTCTTTACCATCAAATGCTTCACCGATTATATTGGTAATAGGAATATTAAAATGTTGAGCGAATTTAAAATCTCTCTCATCGCCACATGGCACAGCCATAATAGCTCCTGTACCATAACCTGCCAGTACATATTCTGAAATCCATACCGGTATCTCTCTTCCGTCGAATGGATTGATGGCATAAGCACCCGTAAAGCATCCGGTAATTTTCTTCTCTGCCTGACGCTCTCTATCACTTCTGCTTTTCACATAAGCTACATAAGCCTCCACCGCTTCTTTTTGCTCTGGCGTGGTAATTTTTTCAATCAGCTCATGCTCTGGCGCTACAACCATAAAGTCAACTCCGAAGATGGTATCGGGGCGAGTAGTATAAACATTGAGCTCCAGGCTACAAGCTTCAAGCTGCAAGCTTGATGGCTCTTGCTTGTGGCTTGCAGCTTGTAGCTTGAAGCCGATCTCTGCTCCCGAAGACTTTCCGATCCAGTTCGTTTGCATTTCTTTCATGGCTTCGCTGAACTCGATGGTGTCGAGGCCAGTAAGTAAGCGATCAGCATATTCAGTAATTCGCAGGTACCACTGGCGTAGTTTCTTTTTTACAACAGGATGTCCCCCTCGTTCACTCACCCCATTCACAACTTCATCATTGGCTAATACGGTACCAAGGGCTTCGCACCAGTTAACTTCACCGTATCCACAAAATGCAAGTCGATAGTGCATCAAAATATCCTGCTGTTCTTTTGCTGAATAAGCCTTCCATTGATCTGCAGTAAACTGAATACTGTTATCACCCGGACAAACATGATCTGCATTACCATTTTTTTCAAAAGCCGCGATTAGCTCTGTAATCGGACTGGCTTTTTGTAGTTGCCTGTTATAGTAACTATTGAATAACTGCAGAAATATCCATTGTGTCCACTTATAATAACCCGGCTCACAGGTACGCACTTCACGATCCCAATCGTAACTAAAACCTATATTATCCAGTTGCTTCCTGAAATTATCGATATTCTGTGCGGTACTTTTAGCAGGATGTACACCATGTTCAATGGCATATTGTTCGGCAGGTAAACCAAAAGCATCATATCCCATCGGGTGCAATACATTGAATCCTTTGAGTCTTTTAAAACGACTCACTATATCAGAAGCTATATAACCCAGGGGATGTCCCACATGTAATCCCGCACCACTTGGGTAGGGAAACATATCCAGTACATAATACTTTGGTTTATCGGAATTGTTTTTTACCTGATAGGTTTTGTCTTTTACCCAGGCTGACTGCCATTTTTGTTCAATATCCCTGAAATTGTATTCCATATTTGGTCCTGTTCTGTATACTTTTTGTTGTTGTAAAGCGTTATTAATTGGGCAGGTCTGCTGATCAGAAACTGAAGGCTCAGTACTTTTCGGCAACTGCCGGTAATCCTAACATATCTTTAACCCAAATAAGTCAGGATTACGGTATTTTTCAAAAGCGAAATAATCGTTAGAGTGGCTGCAAATGTAAGTCTTTAGGCGTCAAAACCCTACATTTGCTCCTCATCCCCTGCCCTTCTCCACGGGTGGAGAAGGGGGAAAAGAAAAAAACAGGAATTAGTATGGCAGACAGCGCAAAATCTTCTTTAAAACGTAGTAAACCCAATTATATCTACTCCATTATTGGTGTTGCCCTGGTTCTATTGATTATGGGTATCATGGGATGGTTTTTCCTGAATATTAATTCGGTGGGTAATGCATTTAAGGAAGATATCCGCATCAGCGCCTATTTACGTACCCTTAATAAAGATACCATCGGGCAAATTCAGCAATACATTGCTGGTCGTCCTTATACAAAAACTGTTACTTATGTAGATAAACAGAAGGCACAGGAAATCTGGAACCGGGAAAACAATGAAGATTGGGCCAAAATACTCGATATGAACCCTCTTCCGGAAAGCATTGATTTTTATGCCAAAGCCGGATACGTAAACAAAGACAGTCTAAACGCCATTTCCACCGAATTATTGGGCAAATATGGCAACCAAATCACCGATATTCAATATCCCCAAACCCTGGTGGGTAATTTGAATGAGCGGGCGGCCAAAATCGGGCTCATATTCCTGGTGATTGCCATCATACTATGTATTATCGTTATAGTAAGTATTGACAATACAATACGTCTGGCGATGTTCAGCAATCGCTTCCTGATCAAAACCATGCAAATGGTGGGGGCTACGCGCAATTTCATTGCCCGTCCTTTGAATATCAGGGCAATAGTCAATGGATTAATTAGTTCAGGTATTGCGATCGTATTGTTATTCAGCATCATCAGTTGGGCTGAAAGTCAGTTTCCGCAGTTAAAAGCCATTCGCGACTGGAAACTTACTTTTATACTTTTTGGTGGCCTGATTGTTCTGGGCGTAGGCATTTCAGTGTACAGTACTTACAGAAGCGTACTGAAATATTTAAAAATGAAATTGGACGATCTTTATTAGATGTGAATGGTAAATGGTTAAAAGAAAATACTTGAACAAATAATAATTCTTAAAAACTGACTGATATGACTGAAACAAAAAATACAGCAGCTCCACTTTTTACAAAAGATAATTACAAGTGGATGTTGATAGGTGGTGTTATTATAGCCCTGGGCTTTTTCCTGATGAGTGGCGGCAAAAGCAATGACCCAAATGTGTTTGATTACAAAGTTGTTTACAGCACCACGCGCATTACCATCGCACCAATCCTTATCGTAATCGGATTGGCAGTAGAGATTTATGCGATCTTCAAAAAAGGAAAATAAATCCCCTACCCTTCAGTGTATTTCTGTGTCTTCAGTGGCAATATTAATGCCCCTGAAGACACAGAAATACACTGAAGGATTTACTATACACTAAGCTTTCTTTCGGACTTTCAGACAAACCGACTTTCGGACTACCTCAACTCTACTCCATGTCTATATTCGATGCCATTATAATTGCCATTGTAGAAGGAATAACCGAGTTCCTGCCTATTTCTTCTACTGGTCATATGATTATTGCTAGTTCGTTTTTGGGTATCGCGAAAGACGATTTCACGAAACTGTTTGAGGTAGCCATTCAACTTGGAGCTATTCTGTCGGTGGTAGTTCTATACAGAAAAAAATTCTTTCCGCTTAACAGATGGAACTTTTACCTAAAACTTTTAATAGCCGTTATTCCCGCCCTGGCACTCGGTGCGCTCTTCTCTGATAAGATTGATGATCTGCTTGAAAGTCCACTTACAGTCGCCATCACCATGCTGGCAGGTGGTTTTGTATTGTTGTTTATTGACAAACTTTTTCAGCAGCCAGTTATTGATAAAGAAGAGGAAGTAAGTTTTGTTCGCGCATTCATGATTGGATTATGGCAATGCGTTGCAATGATACCGGGTGTGAGTCGTAGTGCCGCTAGTATTATTGGAGGTATGCAGCAAAAATTAAACAGGGGATTAGCAGCAGAATTTTCTTTTTTCCTTGCCGTACCAACCATGGCTGCCGCAACCGGTTATAAGTTATTAAAAGCCTGGAAAGACAATCCTGAAATATTAACCAATACCGATAACCTCATCGCACTTGCAGTCGGTAACCTGGTAGCATTTATCGTAGCCATGCTCGCCATCAAATTCTTCATAGGCTTCCTACAAAAACATGGCTTCCGCCTCTTCGGCTGGTACAGAGTGATTGGCGGAGCGATATTGCTTGTGCTTGTACTGACGGGATACCTGAAGTAGAGAGGGAGGATGGCTGATGGCTGATGTCGGATTTGGATTTGGATTGTGTGATGTCAGATGTCAGATGTCAGATTTAAAAAAAATCTGCCATCTGCCATCTGACATCTGACATTATTTAATTCTGTTTGGATTTTTCGCAATAAAATCCTCCCACCCCTTTCCTTTTTTTCCATTAATTGCCAGCGGTGAGGATGATTGGTAATAGTGGCAGAGGGCAACCGCCAGAGCATCTGTAGCATCAAAATATTGTGGCTTTTCGGCTATTTGTAAAATACGCTGTAACATTTTCCATACCTGGTCTTTATCGGCATTACCATTGCCGGTAATAGACTGTTTCACTTTTTTAGGAGAATATTCTGTTACCGTTAAACCTGCCTGCATGGCTGCTGCAATAGCAACACCCTGTGCACGGCCTAGCTTTAGCATACTCTGTACATTTTTTCCGAAAAAGGGTGCTTCAATGGCAAATGTGGAAGGCTTATATAACCTGATAAGCTCACAAACTTTTGCATGAATTGTTTCGAGCCTGGCATAAATATCTTTCTGTGAGGTTAATTTCAAAATATCCATTAACAATACCTGCGGCTGCCCCTTATGAATCCTTAACAACGCATAACCCATTAGCTGGGTACCAGGATCAATTCCTAATATAATTTCATCTTTTCCCATTCGCAGGTGAAAATACGGAAGATTTGTGGAGAGAGGGACCATGGTCCATAGTCCATGGTCCATGATGAAGGATTTTGTTTAACCCATGTATACTCCACTATTAACCCCGATCTATTTGCAATCTGCCATAGACTATGGACTATGGTCTATGGTCTATTGACCAAGACGTATAGTCCATGATTCTGCTACATTTACCCGTTCTTTGTGGTACTTAATTCGAAATAGACTGAAGAAGCGACTAAAAATATTCCTGAACTACTTTCTAGGACCAGTACTTTTTATCTGGCTGGCCTACTCTATCTATCAGCAGGTTCAGCATCAGGATGATATTCAGCAGGCATGGGATATGATTTTACGGTCTTTAAAAGGTCCGCAATCCTGGAAACTCATACTGGCAATTTTGTTTGTATTCGCCAATTTGGGTATTGAATCCTATAAATGGAAATTACTGGTATCAAAAGTGCAAAAAGTTTCTTTTGCCAAGGCCCTTAAAGCAACCATTACCGGCAATGCGCTGGTTTTTAATAGTATTAATCGGTTTGGAGAATCGGCTGCCAGATCAATATATCTGGATGATGGGAATCGATTGAAAGGCATGGCCATTTCATTAGTAGGAAGCATGAGCCTGATTATTACTACCCTTTCCTTCGGTTTAGCCGGAATGGTATATATGCGCATTTTTATTTTCGATGCAACCCATCAGTTAGAGGGATTGTCTATGTTTTGGCTGACAGGATTAATGAGTGTACTCGGATTTGCAACTGCATTGCTTTTTCTTTTATATTTTAAATTATCCTGGCTAATCCGGCTACTGGAAAAGATTCCGATTGTGTCGCGATACAGGTTTGTAGTAGAAAATATGGAAAGTTTGGGGTGGCAGTTCTTAACAAAAATTTTACTTCTTTCTATTTTCCGATACGTTGTATATCTGGTACAATATGTGCTAGTAATACAAGTGTTTGAGGTTGGAATAGGTATATGGGATACAATAGCACTTGTTTCAGTATTGTTGGTCATATTAACCATTATTCCAAGTATTACACTAGCGGAAATTGGAATAAGAGGAAAAGTGAGTTTACAGTTGTTTGGCATACTGAGTAACAACCTGCTAGGCATCATTGCATCAACCGGAAGTATCTGGATAATAAACCTGATTATTCCGGCTATAATAGGTAGTATATTTCTATTGGGCATTCGTTTGTTCAGAAACAATAAGTAAACAGGCAAGCATGAAACGAATTTTCTTACTATTAATATGGCTTATCTCCTTAAAGCCCCTTTCGGCCGGAGATGAATTCTGCGGAATCCGGAACACCGCTTTTCAAGAAGGTGAAAGTATTTCATTTAATGTATTTTATTCTGTACTTGGATTATATGTAAATGCAGGTAATGCCAATTTTTCCGTTTCTCTCGATAAGATGAACAACAGAATTGCCTACCATGTAGTTGGAAAAGGAAGCTCTAACCCCAGTTATGACTGGATCTTTAAAGTTAGGGACAAGTATGAATCATATATCGACACTACCGATCTGCAGCCTCTAAAATTTATTCGGAACATTGACGAAGGTGGTTATAAAAAATTTGAAAACATTACGTTTAATAAAGAAACTAATACCGCTGTTACAACTGAAGGTGTATTTAAAGTACCCGGTTGCGTACAGGATGTTTTGAGTTCTATTTATTATGCCCGGAATATTGACTTCAATAAATATAAACCTGAAGAAAAAATTCCCTTTTCCATGTTTCTGGACAATGAAGTTTATAACCTATACATAAAGTATTTAGGCAAGGAAACCATCAAAACAAAGTATGGTAAATTCAGGGCCATCAAATTCAAACCCTTACTGGTTAAGGGAACATTGTTTGAAGGTGGGGAAAAAATGACGGTATGGGTGAGCGACGACCCCAATCATATACCACTTCGGATTGAAAGTCCAATAATCGTTGGAAGTGTAAAAGTAGACATGATGCAATACCGTAACCTAAGATACCCGCTTAGTTCAATGATCAGTTTTAACCATTAGACACCATCGCATTTTTTGGATACTGTATAGGGTTACTTTGTACGTTACGCGACAACTGGGATCTTTTATATAGCACCCTGCAGATAATTATCACAAAAAGGGTAGCAAGTATAACCCCTCCAATAAGACCTAATAAAAAGGAATTTAAATATTCTTTACCGGCATAAGCAGCATATACCACTGTGGCAGCAGATATAACTCCTGAAACAACTGCGATAACTGCATTGCCATTCCGGTTCGAAATTTCGATTCGTGCATTGCAGGTATCGCAGTTGATGGCGGAAAAATTGTTTAGCAGAATAAACTGCCTGAAGGATATCCTGCATCCGCAATTAGGACATCCGGTTTCCTGGTTTCTGGACATTGGATTTTAAAATAGCGTGTTAAAGCTAGGATTTCAACGTAAACTTAATATGAATAAATGGCAATGAAGTCCGAAAAACACCGATTTTATCACGTTTTTTCACGGATTTTTTAAGCGGTATTATTAGGTGAAACACTACAAACCAGGATAGCTTTACAATGCGTGGAGGGGGAAAGTTTCAGCGACCCTCACTCCTTTTTCTGTTAACTGAAGGCTGCAACATTCGTTTAAATGATCGTGTTCGAAATATAGTATGTAGTTCTTTTCAACTGCTTCTTGTAGAAAATGCTTCTTTTCATGTAGTGTGGTTAATGGAAACATATCATACGCCATCACATAAGGAATAGGCAAATGAGCGGCGGAAGGAAGCAGATCTGCCATATATACCAAGGTATGCCCCTTATAATTTATTTGCGGCAGCATCATTTTCTCGGTATGTCCATTTACAAAACGGATAGAAAAATTCTCGAGAAAAGCCGCTGTCTCTAATTGTCCATTACTTGTAAAGCCTGTTGATGGAGTATTAATAAATTTCAACTGTCCACTTTCCTGAATAGGAAGAATGTTTTCTTTCAGAAAAGATGCTTTTTCTCTATCGTTGGGTTTTATGGCCCAATCCCAATGTTTTTCATTACTCCAGAAAGTTGCATGGGGAAATGCCGGAACCAGCTTATCTCCATCCCGAATTATACTTCCACCGCAATGATCGAAATGAAGATGGGTTAAAAATACATCGGTGATATCATTTCTATTAAAACCGTATTGAGCAAGTGATTTATCTAGTGTATCGTTTCCATGCAGGTAGTAGTGACCAAAAAATTTGGCATCCTGTTTATCGCCCATTCCATTATCAATGAGAATAAGTCTGTTCCTATCTTCCACCAACAAACAACGCATGGCCCAGGAGCACATGTTATTTTCATCAGCCGGATTTAATTTGTTCCACATTGATTTTGGTACAACACCAAACATTGCCCCACCATCCAACTTAAAATAACCACTATTAACCGAATACAATTTCATACCTATGCTACTTTTCCTTGTTTATGCTTAGTTGCTGATGCAAAGCTGAGTAATATCAATCCAATAACAAAGAATACTACAAGTGCCAATACTGAATTTCTTTGTGAGCCTGTGTATTCATTAATATAGCCGAAGCTAAACATCCCAATTACAATGGCAATTTTTTCTGTAACATCATAAAAGCTAAAAAAAGATGTGGTATCTTTTGTTTCAGGCATTAGTTTGGCATAGGTACTTCTGCTTAAAGATTGAATGCCGCCCATTACAAATCCTACCAGTACTGCCAGCGCATAAAACTCATTCACTCCATCTCTTGGCAATAGATACCCGATAATACAAATCAATATCCAAATAGCCACTGTAATCATCAATGCCCTGAAATTTCCCAGTTTATCGGAGAGCTTTGCAATAGTATAAGCACCTGGAATGGCAACCAACTGAATTATTAATATGGCGATAATGAGGTTGGTTGTAGGTATATTCAGTTCACTTTTACCGTATAAAGTGGCGGCAAGCATTACGGTTTGTACACCCATATTAAAAAAGAAAAATGCCCCAAGATATCTTTTCAATATAGGTGTGTGGCTAAGCTGCTTCCATACTTTATTAAGTTCCTTATAGCCATTTGTGAAAATGCTCGCTTTACTGTTGAGATTTCCGGCAGGAGTTGATTTAGGCAGACGGCTCAATGCCAACTGACCAAAACCCCACCACCATACACCAACAAGTAAAAAAGAAATTTGTGAGGCTTTGCCGACTGTAATACCAAACAAATCTGGTTTCAACACAAAAACAAAACATACTATCTGTAAAATTACACTGCCGGTATATCCCATGGCAAACCCTTTTGCACTAACACGATCCTGATCGGCAGGTGCAGCTATTTCCGGGAGAAATGAATTATAAAATACCAGGCTGCCCCAATAACCTATACAGGCTACAATCATACAGGCCAAGCCAAATGCCAGGTTCGTACTTCCGTAAAAAAATAAAGCGCTACACGCTAAACTGCCCATGGTACAGAAAAAGAATAAGAAACTTTTTTTATTCCCCTTGTAATCAGCAATAGAAGAAAGCATGGGCGATATCAGTGCAACAATCATAAATGCCACCGCTAATGCATAATTATATAAAGAGGTATTTACAAACTCTCTGCCAAATAACTGAACGGTATCATTGGTAGTGGCATCATTACCATCTCCGGTTACCGATTCGAAATAAGCAGGAAAAATGGTTGAAGTAATAACTAGATTATAAACACTGTTGGCCCAGTCGTACATGGCCCAACCATTAATGACCCGTTTTGAAGCAGTAGTTTGCATACGGTGGGGTTTATTTTTCTAAAGTTAGGGGAAAGTGAATTGTCAATGGTGAATTGTCCATTGTTTTTTAGCATTCCTGGAAAGCTGCAGCAATAGGATAGATAACATGCATCTATCAATAAAGATATGAAATCACAACAAGTAAAGGATTAAGTAATATACACCATTCACAATTCACCATTCACAATTCACTTTAAAAGCGCGGCCAATATCCGTTGCTGACTTTCCTGCAGTTGTTCAGGACTCAATTGTAATTTACCTCTGGTGAAATTCAGGTCATCGGCGCTATTAATTGGCACCAGGTGCATATGTGCATGTGGAACTTCTAACCCAACCACACTTATACCACAACGGTTACAGGGAAAAGCTTTTTCGATTGCTTTGGCAATTGGTTTAGCGAAAAGCAACATATCAGAGAGATACTCATCCGATAGATCGAAGAAACGATCAGTTTCATGTTTAGGAATAACCAACACATGACCTTCTACCAGTGGAAAAATATCCAGGAAAGCAAAAAATTGTTCATCCTCAGCTATCTTATAAGATGGTATTTGACCCGCAATGATTTTGGAAAAAATGGTCATAACCTGTAGATATGAAATTCGTTGTTGTATGCTTTTCGGAAACATACAACAACGAAGAATTAATTAAACAGTGATGTCTTCAATCTTAAATTTAATAACTCCTGTAGGAGCAATTACCTCGGCCACTTCTCCTCTTACTTTTCCCATCAATCCTTTACCAATAGGAGAACCTGCAGAAATTTTTCCTGCTTTAAGGTCAGCTTCTTTTTCTCCTACAATCTGGTAAGTAACCGTTTTTTTAGTAGCTACATTAGTAATGGTTACTTTAGTAAGTATAGTTACTTTACTTGTATCTATATCGCTGGTGTCTACAATCTTTGCATTTGCGATGGCACCTTCCAATTGCTTGATTTTGGCCTCAAGCATGCCTTGGGCCTCTTTGGCCGCATCGTATTCGGCATTTTCTTTTAAATCTCCTTTTTCCCTGGCTTCTGCAATAGCCCTTGACGCAGCCGGTCGGTCAACCGATTTCATCTTCTGAAGCTCTTCACGCATTTTTTCAAATGTCTCCTTTGTAACATACATAGTACTCTCACTCATAATCTTGCGGTTTAAAAAGGGTAAAAAAAATACAACGCCACATTTGATTGCAGCGTTGCATGATTGTAAAAATAGAAAAAATAAACATAATTTTCCAAGCCTGGCAGCTTTTATTTGGAAACCACCTATCTCAAATGATGAAAACCAGATATAAAAAACTTAAAATCAGTTAGTTATGGCAGGTATTTTGGTAGAGTTACTGTTATCACTACTACTCTTAAAACTAATTGAAAAACAAGGGCTTTCCGTACTTGGTTTACTACCAACTTTAAAAAGAATACAACAGTTTTTTATCGGACTATTGATTGCCATGACACTGGCCTCCATTTTTCATTTAACCAGATCAGCATTTGCCGGAATATCCTGGAAATTTAATGAAGCATACTCTTTTAGTGAGTTTGGTATAGGTCTTTGGTGGATGTTGCGTTCTGTACTTTATGAAGAATTCATTTTCCGGGGAGCGCTGTTTTATATTGCTTTAAAAAGACTGGGTGTTACCAAAGGATTTTGGTTATCAGTGATTGCCTTCGGCGTATATCACTGGTTTTCTTACAATGCATGGAATCATCCCGTTCAAATGATTTTTATTTTCCTCATTACAGCAGCAGCGGGTTGGATGTATGCATATGCTTTTATTAAAACAAATTCATTGTTTCTGCCAATCGGTTTACACCTTGGATGGAACACAGTGGGAAGCATTGTATTTTCAGATGGTTCAATAGGAAAACATCTCCTGATACCAATTGCTCAAAATAGTGTGCAGCAAAATAATTTATGGAGTAGTTTATTTATGGTGCTTTACCAGATTTTGGTTCCAGCATTTTGCACCTGGCTTTATGTAAGAAAAATGAATGGGGATAAGGCTACTGGCTTCTAGCTATTACTGTCCGGGGAAATTTGGCTTCAAGCTTCAAGTCGCAAGCCATTGCTGTCCGGGGAAAATTTGCTAGCATCTTCTGAGCCACAGGCTACATGCCACAAGCTGCAAGTAATTAGTAAACCAGACATTAAACAGGAGCCAGGTATTTAGGG
>CBFGPM010000036.1:0-39719 GCA_965650685.1 uncultured Sediminibacterium sp. | reverse complement strand
ACAGGCCCGTATCACTGTAACACCTTACTTCCAGAAACTGAAAGCTGATTTAGCTACAGCTAAACCATTATTACCTACAAGCTTTGCCGGTAATAACGTTTACAGAGCAAGTCAGGCTGCAGCTTCAGCATTACAGGCACGCGTTGCACTGTATCTGAAAGAGTGGAACGATGCCGTTACTTTCAGTACTGAATACATCAATGCAGTTCCTTTGGCTTCACGTGCCAATTTCCCTGGAATCTGGACCGATGCCAACAGCAGTGAAACTGCTTTTAAATTAAGTCGTACCGCTTCACTGGGTGGTCGTATCGGTAGCTTATGGCGCGGTACTTCTGCAAATGCAAGTAATATCGGTGCAATTACCTGGACAATTTCTCAGAAACTTTGGGATATGTATGACCAGACAAATGACATTCGTTTTTCATCTTATGCAAAAAATGAACCATTACTGGTAGGTACAGGTCGTAAATACACTCGTTTGATCACTAAATATGCTGGTACTACTTATGGTACTGCAACTGAAAACGTAGCAGATGCTAAAGTATTCCGTACCGGTGAAATGTACCTGATCCGTGCAGAAGCACGCGCAGAAAGCAATGACCTGGTGAATGCTGCTGCTGATCTGAATGCACTGAGAGCTGCCCGTATCACCGGTTATGTTCCTGTAGTACTGGCTTCTAAAGATGCAGCCATCTCTGCTATCATGGATGAGCGCTTCAAGGAATTGCCTTATGAAGGACATCGCTTCTGGGACCTGAAGAGAAGAAACCTTCCTGTTGTTCGTCTGACTGTAGACTTACCACAGGTGAATGCAGCAACTACACTACCTGCAGGTAACTTCCGCTTCTTGTTACCAATACCAAATGCTGAAATACAGGCTAACCCTGTTATACAGCAGAACCCAGGTTATACCAACTAATACAGTTTGTAAAATCTATATTGAAGAGAGCCGATCATTTTTGATCGGCTCTCTTTTTATTTACAGGGTATGGTAAGTATTGAGCTGTGAGCTACTATCCCCTAGCTGCTAGCCTTGATTGGTGCTTGTTTTAGGCTTTCGGTTTTTAATGGAATAAATGAGGTGGCCTGAGAATCTGATAATCTAAAAGCAGATGGTTAAAGAAATATTTGAGTGCTAATAATGCGCTGGCAATAATAAATGGAACACAGATCTTCATGATTTTCAGGGTCTATCATGATAAATCCTGAAAATCATGAAGATCTGTGTTCCATCTTACGTGTGACTATCAACTCGTGGCTAAATTTCTCTTGACAGCAACTGGAGTCTGTCAGTTTAGAGATACAAGGTACTTTGTATATAGTGTGCCGTATAACCAGTTAAATATGTTTAAGCATGCTACTATATTAAAAACAAATGACCGGAACATTGCCGGTCATTTGTTTTTAATAAGCTCATTCATTTTACTGTGGGAGTACTTCCATTAGTTTTTTCTGAAGATCTTCACCTCTAAGGTCAGTAGCGATGATTTTTCCATCAGGATCTACCAGCACATTAAAAGGGATGCCTTCTATTTTGTATAAAGGTACCACACTGCTTTCCCAATATTTAAGGTCACTGATATGTTTCCAGGTAAGTTTATCCTTTGCAATAGCATCTAACCATGATTGTTTATCCTGGTCAAGCGATACACCCAGAACAGTGAAGTTCTTGTCTTTAAACTTATTATATGCTGCTACAACATTCGGGTTTTCTTTTCTGCAAGGCATGCACCAACTTGCCCAAAAATCAACCAATACATATTTGCCTTTTAAACTACTCAGGCTGAATGTCTTTCCGTCGGTATCAGGTAAAGTTATTTCAGGTGCCGGCTGATTAATAAATGGATCGGTAGCAGGTTGTTGATTTTTACCATAAGCACTGAGGAGGGCTTTTATTTTAGCCAAACCAGTATGGTCTTTAAATTTTTCAGCAGAAGCATCAGCTAGTGCCTTTAATTCCTCTGGCGACATGGTACGTGAACCCATGCCAAGTGCATAATATCTCGCAGCCGGACTTTCAGATCCATTGATATAATCTGAAATGAGTTTATTCATGTCTTTGATCTGAACATCACGTCTGGCTTTTTCTAAAGTAAGTAAGCTATCGTTGCCGCTTCTTTGCAAAGTATCTAACATTCCAAGTGTATGGTATAAAATAGAATCTTTCACACTGAATTTTTCAAACAGGGTGTGAAGGCTTTCACTTGCATCGGATCCTTCTACTTTATAAGCACGGTAATTGTTTACATCCATATTTACCTTGATGCTCTTGCCATCGTTCACCAATAATACATCAGGACCATTTTCAATTACCAGGCGATAAAGGGCCTCTTCTTTTCCTACTGCTCTCAGTTCAAAATTTCCATTGTCTTTCAAAGTACCCGAATCGAGTACCACTGGTTGATCGCCACCAAAAGGGAGTTCCTGTAGAAATATTCTTTTCGATGGAGCATTGCTGATTTTACCACTTACGGTGAATGCACCATATTTTTTTTCCTGGCAACTGCTTACCAGTGCGACAATCGCCGCGATGTATAGCATTTTCTTCATACCTGATTACTGATTTATTGATTGAGTTTTTGTTCTAATAATGTAGTTACCTGTTTGGGGTCGGCTTTACCTTGACTGCGCTTTTTTACTTCTCCTACAAATAATCCGATCAGTCCTTTTTTCCCTTTTTTATACTCCAACACCTTCTCCGGCATTGCGGCAATGGCTTCATTCACCCATGTTTCCAATGCTCCCGCATCGCTTACCTGAATTAGGTTCAAAGAGGCAGCCAGTGTTTCCGGGTCGGTTTCTTGTTGCATTAATAACGGTAACAGCTTAGAAGACGCAATAGAAAAGCTAACCTTACCATTTTGTACCAAATCAATTAAAGCAGCAAGCGTTTTTGCTGATAAAGGCAATTGATCGATTCCGGTTTGCTGCTCATTCAGGTATTGGCGAATGGGGCCAGTTATCCAGTTGGCAATTGCTTTGTAATTTTTCGTGAATGCGATAACAGATTCAAAATAGGCAGCGGTTGCTTTTGTATCACATAATTGTGATGCATCGTATTCACTTAGACCAAAGTTTTCAGTATATGTTTTGATCAATACGGCAGGTAAAGCGGGTAATGATGCTTTGATACCCTGGATATAATTTTCAGTTAATCGGAATGGTGCAAGATCCGGATCCGGAAAATAACGGTAATCGTTGGCCTCTTCTTTATCACGAATCGCAAAAGTGGTATCGTTGGATGCATCAAAGCTCCTGGTCTGTTGTTGAATTAGCTTGCCCTCTTCTAGTAAGTTGATGATTCTATCAATCTCAAACTCAATGGCTTTTTTTACATTGCGGATTGAGTTCAGGTTCTTTACTTCTACTTTGGTACCTAATTTTTCTTCTCCCTTTAATCTCACAGAAATATTGGCATCGCAGCGCAGACTACCTTCCTCCATATTACCATCGCAAATACCCAGCCATTGTACAAGCTTTCTTATTTCTGTAACATAATGCCAGGCTTCTTCAGCGCTATGCATATCCGGCTCTGTAACAATTTCAATTAGTGGTGTGCCGGCGCGGTTCAGGTCGATACAGGTATAATCTTCTTCCAGGTCATGGATACTTTTGCCAGCATCTTCTTCCAGGTGAATGCGATTTAGTTTTACTTCTTTCGTTCCATTACTGGTTGTAATGCTTACATAACCTCCTTTGCATATGGGTGTTGTATGTTGTGATATCTGGTAACCTTTTGGAAGGTCAGGATAGAAATAATTTTTACGTGCGAAATAATTGTCTTTCTCAATTTCGCATCCGCAAGCCAAACCCATCTTTATAGCAAACTCAACTGCTTTTTTGTTTGTTTTTGGAAGTGTTCCGGGGTGGCCCAGGGTAATTGGACTAACATGTGTATTGGGGGCCGCACCAAATGCTATGCTGTCACCACAAAATAATTTGCTTTCGGTTGCCAACTGAGCATGTACTTCTAAACCTATAACAGCTTCATATTTTTCTTCTGATAACATGGGCAACAAAAGTACAATACCTTCTTTACCCTTTTGGGTGAATCGGGTTATTTTATGAGAGAATTATAAGGAAAGTATGCGATTTAAATCAGTTTCAGACACTGTAAGAAGTTTAACCGCAGGCAGCCTGCGGGTTAGTTCTTTCCAGTTTTTATCTTTCCCATATATCTTTTTTAACATAGGCAGTGCCTTATCTACTTCCTTATTATTTGCAAGGGTTATTGCGGTCCAAAACTGCATTTCGAGGTTTTCAGGAAATAATTGCATTGCGGCATTGTATTCTGACATGGCTTTTGTCATGTCATTTTTTTCAACGGCCAAATCTCCTTCGTTCATGTGTTGGTAGGCGAGGTGTACGAGGTATAGCCTGCGTAGTTCTTTTAATGGTTCTTTCGCATCATCTACTCGAAGGTCAACCGTTTTATTGTTCCAGCTTTCTGTTGGCTTACCAGGCACTACAATGATAGCGGCTGCCTGCATACCTCGTATATCACCACCCGCTTTTTGGGCTGCTTCCAATGCCAGTAATACCCTTTCTGCCAGTGGTTTTCCAGTGCTTTTCTCAAACGCTTCCGACATGTATTCATCTACTTTATCGCCCAGCATCATATTGCTTTGTACGCTATAATTGATACCCTTTATATGACTGGCAACCTGTATACAGTTTTTGCCGGTATGGGTTGCCACATTTCCTTTAGTATCTATTATTGCTACCTGTCGCACATCCTTTCCTGGGTCTGCATTGGTTAACTGATCAAGTACTTCCTGAGATGAGAGCCCTTGTTTTAATAATGCAAGCGCTTTTGGGCCATATGATTTATCAACAAATGATTGTGTTGCAACAGCGCCAACACCAGCTTCTGCCCATGGTACGGATGTACCTACACTAAACCAATGACTCTGCACACCTACCGCCATTTCTCCCGTATTGGCATCTCTTGCCACAATGGAAAAAGTGTGTACCAGTGGTTGGTTTGATTTATAAACCTGTGCAGTTGCTTCCGTTACAATGGTTGCAGATAAAAGGAAATACAATAAATATCGCATAGTAAGATTTTTGCTGCTAGGATTTACAATCCTATGGTCTATGGTCCATAGTCCATAGACCATAGACCATTGGGGCTCGTTCAACCTTTTGAGTACTAAAATACAAATAAAAAACCGCGCCAGCCCTTACTTTATCAGGGTGACGCGGCTTATATACACATGAGGATGAGAAAGATGGGTGGACCTGATTACAGGTCGGCAGTTTTTAATTTTTTAGGAAGTTTAATTTCAATAACCTGCGATTTACCTGCCCGGGTGATACCTGCTTTTACAACATCACCTTCTTTCAGGTCTTTGAGTGCTTCTTTAATTTCGTCAACTGCGTTTACCGCTTTACCATTAATGGAAGTGATAATATCGTCTGTTTTTATACCGGCTTTATCTGCAGGGGTATCATCATCAACTTCAGTAACTTTTACACCTTTATTATTTTCTGTATCTTCTATTGATATGCCTAATTTAGGTTTACTGGAATAATTGAAACTGAATGGCATTCCATTTCTAAGTTTAGGCATATTATCGAAATTAAAATTTCGATTGAAGCTGTCACCAAAATCAAAGTCAAAACCCATTTCCATGGTTTTACCTAAAGTGGCAGTGGTTGTATTCTCCTTGCCATCGCGCAGGTAATGGATGGTAACTTTATCTTCCGGCTTGTATTTACCAATGGTTTCATATAAGTCTTCACTTCCGGTAATGGTTACATCATTTACTTTAGTAATGATATCATCTTTTTGAAGACCTGCTTTAGATGCTCCGCTTTCACTCGTAACCGAAGTTATTTTAGCACCCTTTTCATGTTTCTCACTCATTACACCTAATAGGGCCCTTTCTTTACCACCTTTACGTAGTTCATCCAACTTAAAGAAATTAGCACCACCACGGCCTGGGATCATCATACGTAAACCCGGACTCAATTTCAACATGTCCATATCGCCCAGTTTTTCCATTTCTTCAGGACTCATCTCTTTGATATCCTTTCCGTTAATGGTTACTTTATCGCCATCTACAACAATGGATAATTTCTTACTGATTTTCTCCTTGGGTTCCTTATCTGCTTTTTCTTTTTCAGTTGTTTGTGCAGTTGCTGTCATACCAGTGAACAGCACCAATGCTGCCATCCATTTTCTATACATAGGAAATAATTTTAGAGTACGAAATGTTTAGTAGTCAAATGTCAGAAAAAAATTAATTACGAAAGGTTTCGGAAATGTTAAAAAGAGGGGGTCCATGGTCCATAGTCCATGGACCATTGGAAATAATTAGCCCTAAACTATGGTCTATGGTCTATGGACCATGGACTTCCCAAAACATTTCACCGGACAGTGGTCAATTATATCATCTTTCAGGTACTGCATACCTATTTTTTCGAGGATGCGGAGGGAGGGGAGGTTTTCTATATGTGCGGCAGCGGTGATGCGATTTAGTTGGAGTGTTTTAAAACCGTATTCCAAACAGGCATTTGCGGCTTCAGTGCCATAGCCTTTACCCCAGGAAGATGGGGAGTAACGGTATCCCAGATCAGTTTCTTCTCGTTCGGGTCTGAATTTTAAACCACACCATCCGATAAAATCGTTGTTCTCTTTGATGTGTACTGCCCAACGACCATAACCATATAATTGATAATGTGGTATGATGCTCTCTGTTAACCTGAGGATTGCTCTTTCGGGTGTACTTGGTAATTCATGTACATATTTCAGTACAAGTTCATTGCTGTTCAGCTCATGAATCAGTAAGGCATCATCAATGGTAAACTGACGAAACAATAAACGATCGCTGCTAAAAATATACTGACTCATGCTAATAAAAATGCCATCCCGCTTTACACGAGATGGCATAAAGTGGTTAATAAATTATAGAATCGATTTAATTTTCTCTATTACCTGCGGAAGATTACTTGCATCTTGTCCGCCAGCGGTAGCCAATGTTTTTTGTCCGCCCCCTCCACCTTTGATCAGGCTTTTCACGTGATCATTGATAAGCTTAGGTGCTTCCAATCCTTTATTGTTTACCAACTCGTCTGCTACAGCGATCGCCACACTTGCTTTGCCTTCAATATTAGCGGCAAGTGTTATTACATAGTTTGAAAGCGCATCTTTTAAATCGAAACAAAGTTTTTTCAAACCATCCACATTGCTTAATTCAACAATTGCACCGATGAACTGGATACCATTGATGATCACCATCTGTTGCAAAAGCTCCTGTTTAATAACGGCAAGCTGTTTGGTTTCAAGACTCTCGATTTTCTTTTTTAATTCATTATTGTCTGCATGCAGGTTTTCGACGGCTTTTAATAATTCTTTCGGATTCTTTAAAGCCTCCTTTATTGCTGATAATTGTGATAATTGATCCTGCACAAATTCTTCAGCCGCTAAGCCACTGATGGCTTCAATTCTTCTTACGCCGGCAGCAACAGCAGATTCTGCTTTTATTTTAAATATCCCTAATTCACCCGTAGCACCTACATGCGTACCGCCGCAAAGTTCTATTGAATAATTTGGGTCTATGATTACTACCCGAACGGTATCGCCGTATTTCTCTCCAAACAAAGCCATGGCGCCCATTGAAACAGCTTCATCCTTGCTCATTTCCTTAATAACAACAGGGATGTTTTCACGAATTTTCTGGTTCACCATTTGTTCGATAGCCGTCATTTCTTCCGTGCTAACTTTCGCAAAATGAGAGAAATCGAACCTTAGTTGCGATTCATTTACCAAACTTCCTTTTTGTGCAACATGCGTGCCCAGTACCTGTCTGAGAGCAGCATGTAATAAATGCGTGGCACTATGGTGTATAGCTGTTGATTGTCTTTTCTTTGTATCTATCGTTGCTACAACGTCGGCATCTATTTTGGAAGGAATAGTGTCACAGAAATGGATGATCAGGTTGTTTTCTTTTTTGGTATCATACACTTCAATTACTTCACCATCAAAGTTTAAAGTTCCTGCATCACCTACCTGTCCACCACTTTCTGCATAAAAAGGGGTGTTTTCCAATACCAGTTGATAGGCTTCTTTTCCTTTTGCTTTTACTTTTCTATACTTGTTAACCTTGGTTGAAGTTTCATTGCTGGTGTATCCTGCAAAATGATTTTCATTTGTATCATGAACCACAACCCAGTCTTCCGTATCTACCGCAGTAGCAGCACGGCTTCTGCTTTTTTGCTGTTGCATTTCTGTTTCGAATCCTGCCTCATCAACCTGTAAGTTGTTCTCACTGGCAATCAGTCTTGTAAGGTCAATAGGGAAACCGTAGGTATCGAATAATTCAAATGCGGCTTTACCTTGTATTTTTTCTTTTGAAGCAGCAATAATATCATCAATCCTTTTTAATCCCTTATCAAGTGTTCTTAAAAATGCATCTTCTTCTTCTTTTACTACCTTACTTACAAAATCGATCTGTTGTTTTAACTCCGGAAATACATTGGCAAATTGTGCTGCGATAACCGGGATTAATTGAAACAATAAAGGTTGCTTATAGTCGAGATAGGAATAATAATAACGCACTGCTCTTCTAAGAATTCGTCTGATCACATAACCTGCCCCGGTATTTGATGGAAGCTGACCATCTGCAATGGTAAAAGCGATGGCCCTGATATGATCTGACAGCACCCGGAATGCGATGGCTTCTTTGCTGTCGCTGTAATCGTATTTTTTACCGGTTATTTTTTCAACCGCTGCAATTGTGCCGGTAAATACATCTGTATCATAATTGCTTTGTTTTCCCTGGATAACGCGTACCAGTCTTTCAAAGCCCATACCTGTGTCTACGTGTTTTGCTGGCAGTGGTTCGAGACTACCATCTTTAAGGCGGTTATATTGAATGAATACATTGTTCCAGATTTCAATTACCTGGGGATGATCTTTATTAACCAAATCCCTTCCAGGAATTTTTGCCCTTTCACTATCTGGTCTGCAGTCTACGTGAATTTCTGAACAGGGCCCGCAAGGACCTGTTTCGCCCATTTCCCAGAAATTATCTTTTTTGTTACCGTAAACGATGTGTTCTTCAGGTACTAATTTCTTCCATTCTTCCAGAGCGATGGAAGAGGGAGGTAAGCCTTCTGAAGGATCGCCTTCAAAGACAGTTACATAAAGGCGGTCTTTGTCTAGCTTGTACACTTCTGTAAGTAATTCCCAGCTCCAGGCAATAGCTTCAGGCTTGAAATAATCACCAAAGCTCCAGTTGCCAAGCATTTCAAACATGGTATGATGATAGGTATCAACACCCACTTCTTCCAGGTCATTGTGTTTTCCGCTTACGCGTAAACATTTTTGGGTATCTGCAATTCGGGGATAGGCTGGCTTTTTATTTCCTAGAAAATAGTCTTTAAACTGGTTCATTCCTGCATTGGTAAACAGGAGTGTAGGGTCGTTTTTTACAACGATAGGAGCTGATGGTACAATCTGGTGATTTTTGGATGCAAAAAAATCCAAAAACTGCTTTCTTATCTCTGCGCTGGTCATAAAATTTTAAAAACTGTATTTTAGTCGCTCAGAAGCTATCTTTGAGCGCTTTAGAAAGGCATCAAAGGTAAGGAAATGGCCTGTTCTTTTCAATTGGCCGCCTTGCGATTTGCCCCCTGAATATGAAAAAGATCAAATATTACTATAATACGCATACGCTTCGCTATGAAAAGCTGGAAACCCCGCTTAGGGTGCGTCTATTACAGTTATTTGGTTTTATTGCCGCTTCGATAGTAACCGGGATCATCATTTTTGCCATAGCCTTCCGTTATATCGACTCTCCAAAGGAAAAGCTTTTACGTCAGCAGAACGACGATTTGAGGCAGAATTACGATATCATGTCTGAGCGCCTCAAGCAACTGGAATTACAGATGGACGAAATTGCCAACCGTGATAATGCGGTTTACCGGTCAATTTTTGAAGCCAATCCTATTCCGGATAGTGCAAGGGTGAAAGAAATGGAAAAGCGGAAGGAGGTTCAACTGGTACAAAGTATGGGTTCAACCGAACTGGTAAAAAACATGACGGCTCAGTTGAATAACCTTGCGCTAAGGATGGCATATCAGGAACGTTCTTTCGACGAAATCACAAAAATGGTTAAGAACAAAGAACAATTACTTGCGTCTATTCCTGCTATTCAGCCTATTAGTAATAAAGATCTGACCCGAATTGCATCGGGTTATGGATACCGTATTGACCCTATCTATAAAGACCGTAGGGCTCATCTCGGAATGGATTTTACCGCACCCCGTGGTACGCCCATTTATGCAACTGCTGATGGCGTAGTTTCTGATGCAGGATTTAATACCGGCGGATTTGGTAACAGGGTCGTGATTAATCATGGTAATAACTACCAAACCCTGTATGGTCACATGTACAGGATTAAAGCAAGGGTTGGACAAAGAGTTAAAAGAGGGGAAGTGATTGGTTATGTAGGAAATACCGGGAAAAGTTCGGGTCCGCATTGCCATTATGAGGTACACCACCGGGGTATGCCTGTAAACCCTATTTACTATTTCTATAACGATCTAACACCTGCTCAGTTTGATCGTTTACTTAAACTTGCGGCTGCTAGCAACCAGAGTATGGATTAAAAACTTTGGCTTCTAGCTTTTAGCCTTGATTGGCGCTTATTTTAGACTTTCTGCTATTGATGGAACACAAATGTTCATGATTTTCAGGATTTATCATGATAGATCCTGAAAATCATGAACATCCGTGTTTTATCCTACGCTTGGCTTGTTGCTTGCGGGAGATTGCTTCAACTGATGATGAATGTTCATGCGCGGTAATTATTTTGAAAAGAATCATTCATTTACAGAACAATCAGGGTTGCAGTTTGTATTTTGTTCGATAAATCATCACTATTGGAACCTGGTATCCGTAAATATCTGATTCGAATCATCAACACCCTATCGCTAGGGCTTTTATGGCTTGCACTGAATTCTACAGCTGGCATTATGTATGGGTATGCATTTGTTGAAGGACAAATAAAACTCGGTAATATCTTGTTCTATATATGGTTCCTGCTGAGTTTAACAGCTTATCTCTGGTATGTTATCAGGCTTTGGCGAAAACCCATTGATTTTGAGGAATAGCATATAAAGTTATTCATGGTGGCTATGTATAAGGCAGCGGTAGACTTTAGTCCATAGTCCATAGACCATCCTGCATCATTTGCTATTACCTGTGTAAATCTGTATTTTCAGAGCTGAAACTGAATACATGATGCCCTTAAAGAAAACTTCGAGGTGGGTAGTGATCATTGGTACATTACTAATCTGGTCTATTAAATTTTTGATCAGACCATTTGTTTTCATTGATCCTTCATTGAAGCCACTGGTCGGACTAGCACCCAATCTGATTGGTTCTTTTTTATTGCCATTTGGGGCATGCTGGTTTTTTCAGCGCATATTCAGGTTAGAAACAGAGCTGGATTTGAATATTACCTGCTTTTTTGGGCTTTTGCTGGTGATTATAAATGAATACCTGCAGTTGATACCCATTTTCGGAAGAACCTTCGATTATCTTGATATTATCTCTTCCGTGATTGGGGTATTTCTCGGCCATCTCTATTTTAGAAGATTAATGTTTCGTTTCAGGCCGGCAACTGCAAATACAACAGCTTAATTCTTATTGTCTTTGGTATCTAATATAACTGGTGTGTTTCCTTTACCCATTACGATAACTTTTGAGTTTGGAGAAGTAACCAATCCTTTTAACACCTGAATTTGCTCGTATTGTAATTGTTTATCGGTAAGACCACTACTCATAATACGCTGATAGTCTGCAATACCCTGTGCTTCTACTCTCTTACGTTCAGCTTCCTGTTTTTCTTTTTGCAGAACGAATTCCATTTTTTGAGCGTCTTGCTCAGCTTTTATTTTTTCTTCTATAGAAGTTTTTACATTGTTTGGCAGGGTGATGTTACGAACCAAAAGTTGCTCCAATACCAGACCACGTTTTTTAAAATCATCTTCAATACTCTTAAAGATGCGATTCTGAAACTGATCGCGTTTATTTGAATAGAGTTCAATTGCAGTAAAGTACACTGCATTGTCACGAATTTTGGTACGTGTAAGCGGACGCACTATCTTGTCTTTATAATCCAATCCTGTTTCTTTTACAATCCTTGGCGCTTCTTCACCAATTACACGATACAATACAGTCAGGTCAATAATCACTTCCAATCCATCTGCCGTTAATACCCTGATGGCATCATCATTTGCTTTGTCTCCCTCATCCTGTACCCCGCTCATGGTATAGTTTTGTGTTTTGATGTCTACTGTTTTAACATCAATCAATGGATTTACCATATTTAATCCGCTGGTTAGTACATCATCCGACACTTTACCAAAAAGGCTTTTCACACCTATCTGACCAGCATCAATTTGCTTGATACAGGAGGTAAGAAAACCGACAATGATAATCAGCAGTCCAAATACCCTTATACCTGTTGCCAGTTTACGGATTTCTTCTCTTTCCTGACTTCTGAGTGCAAAGCCGATGACCAATACTACAATACCAATAATAATGAGTGCCATATAGTTGTTTTTATATTAGTCGTTAAATAGTCGGAATATTACAAACATTAGCTGCTATGGTCTGAAATGATGTTCCAAACGCCTTTTATCTTTCTGAAAATCAGGGTATAATGGCCACTTAGGTCTCCGATGCTTCTGGTAAGCATCCATTTCCCCAAAACAAAAAAATGATCGGAAGATATTCTTCTGACTTCGAGAATATTAAACCTCAGTTTACCCATAGCTGCTGTATCGGGATAATTTTTCTTGTAATTGTTTAGGGTTTGCTGATAACCATAAGTAACCCCACTTTTGCCAACAAACATTAAACTGTCGCTTTGCCAATAGCCTTTCATAAAAGCATCAATATCACCGCGGTTCCAGTCGCGGGTTTGTCGCTCTAGAATATCCCGGATGATTTTTTCATCTCCCTGCTGGGCATATGAAAATGTAGTAAACATTAGAAGCAGGCATAGTATTGACCATTTCATAGTAATAATTTACAGTAAGCTACTGAAAATTATGCGTCTTTAAATGCTCTTACCATTTCTCTTTTTCCCGGAGGCCCGGGTATTTTAGTAACACGGAAACCAGCAGCTTTCATTGAATGACGTACAACACTTTTACTGCAATAAGTAACCAGCACGCCTCCCGGAACAAGAAATGAGTATAGCTTTTCAAATATCCGGGTATTCCAAAGCTCTGGTTGAGCAGATGGGGCGAATGCGTCGTAGTATATGCAATCAATGCCGGAAGAAAGCTCAAATGACAATAAACTTGTATGGTGTTTTATCAGTTGAAAACCGGGTTGAATTGATTGAGGTATTTCCCAACCCGCCTGATGAATGGCCAAAAACAAATACTGTTCATTCAGTACAGTTCCATGATTTAAGGAAGCAATCTCATTTGGTTGAAGCGGGAATGCCTCAAGGGTATGATATTGTATCTGGTAATTTTTATCTCTTGCCTGGATGGCAGTAAGTAAACAGTTTAACCCGGTACCGAATCCCATTTCCAGTATTTGCAAAGAAGTTTTACCAAGTGTTTGTGTACAGTATTGTAAACCAGCATCTAAAAAAACATGGTTACTTTCCTGAATGGCACCATGTTTACTGTGGTAGGTTACCTGCATCTCAGGTATGGCAATCGTATCTGATCCATCGGCGGTAGTAAGGACTTTTCTTTCCATGTTACTGACACAAAAATAAGCTATGTATCATGAGTGAAAACGAATCTTTATCTTTCCAATATGGAATATAAAAAGCATTTACTGAAAGACCCTAAACTGGCTGGTATACTCGCTGGAACAACCCATGAACTTAGGTTACATAAAAATATCCCCTTGCGTTTAATGGCCAGTATTATGAGCCAGCAGTTAAGTACTAAAGTCGCAAAAGTAATCTTCCATCGTTTTCTTGAACTATATAAAGGAAAAGAACCCAAGCCTCAGCAGGTGCTGGATACACCATTTGAAACATTACGTGGTATTGGCCTGAGTAATGCTAAAGTTACCTATGTACAAAATGTGGCCAGTTTTTGCCTAACGCATAAAATTACCGATACACGCTTACGGAAATTAGATAATGAAACAATTATTGAATTACTTACGCAAATAAAAGGAGTAGGTAAGTGGACGGTTGAAATGTTACTGATGTTTAGCCTGGGCCGTGAAGATGTTTTTGCAGTAGATGACCTGGGTATTCAACAGGCTATGTGTAAACTTTATAAGATCAGTTCAACGGATAAAAAGAAAATGAAAGCACGCATGCTAAAAATTTCCGCCAATTGGTCGCCCTACAGAACCTATGCATGCCTGCATTTGTGGGGATGGAAAGACGAAGAATGAAATATTGAATATCCAACTTCGAAGTTGAAAATTGGATATTCGATATTGGACATTGATATAGCCCTATGCTGAGTTGCGGGCGGCGTTGATGATGCCGAACATGCTTCTTGTGACGAGTTTTTCGTAGATCGTTTTTTTATCACTGTCAGGATCACTTTTTCTTATTTGATGGAGGGCGTATTGTTGTATTGTTAGCAGCGGCAGTACAATTTTATCCCTCATTTGTATGGAGGCCCTTCCAGCTAAATCATCTTCCATAAGTTTTGAAACGCCTGCCAGCTCAAGCACTAATTTTTCTGTAAGGTCAAATTCATCTTTTACCAATTGCCATACAGGACCGTATTCCGGATCATCTTTTATGTATTGGGTTAGCGGGAAAAAAGATTTGAGCATACTCATCATGCTATTGTCGACAAGGGTATGAAAAAACAATACATTTCGGAACATAGCTTTCATGTCTTCCCAATATCCTTTTTCTTTCATTTCCTGTAAGGCCGTACCTACGCCAAAAAAGCCCGGTACATTTTGTTTCAACTGACTCCAGCTACCCACAAATGGAATGGCCCTTAAATCTTCAAAACGTAATCCACCTGCACTGCCTCTTTTAGCTGGTCTGCTCGCAATATTACTTTTGCTGTAATAATTAAGCGGACTAAACAACTGCATGTAGGAAAGGAACAGTGGATGTTGCTTGAATTTTTGATAGGTTTCATGACTGATTCGTCCCAGTTCATCTAAAAGAAATCGGTCGTGTTGCGACAATTGAATCCTTGTGTCAGCAAATAGTTCGTTACTGATACCAGCACTTAATAATTGTTCCAGGTTGTACTGCGATGATTGTATGGTTCCAAAATTGGAGGTAATGGTTTGTCCCTGTATCGTTAATTGAATCTCTTCATTTTCGATATTATTTCCCATGGACGCATAGAATTTATTGGTTTTTCCGCCGCCCCTGGAAGGTGGTCCGCCACGACCATCAAAGAATCGGGCTTTTACATTGTATTTTCTGGAAATAGCGGTAAGGTTTTCTTTGGCCGTATATATACTCCAGTTTGCCTGTAAATAGCCACCGTCTTTTGTACCGTCGCTAAAACCAAGCATAATGGTCTGATGCATTTTTCTACCAGTAAGGTGTTGTGCATAGGCTGGGTGCTGGTATAACTGATCCATGATGTCTTCAGCTTCCTGCAGATCATCGATGGTTTCAAATAAGGGCACTATGTCTATGGGCATCTGTTCCTGGTGCCATCCGCAGAGTCTGAATAAAGCAAATACTTCCATAACATTTAAAGCAGACTGACAATTGCTGATCACATATCGATTACATCCTGCTTCTCCATTTTGGTGTTGGATAGTTCGGATAGCATAAATGCTTTCGATGGTATCTTTTGTAATGCCAGGTTCAAATGAGGCAGGATTAACTGTTTCCTTGACATTGCTAAGAATATTTATTTTATCAGCATTTGGTAACGATGCATAGTTATCTGGTAATATGCTGTTTCCCAATACACGATTAATCTCTTGTAATACCTGTGTGTGAATGCGACTGTCCTGACGAATATCTATTGTCGCGAAATGCGTTCCGAAAATATTTACTTTATGAATAAGGCTATTGAGTCTTTGTAAGAAGAGTGAATGATGCTTCTCCACTACCAGATGGCGAATTTGGTGCAACCTGTTTTGCAGCTCGGCTACCTGTACCCGGTTCTGTTCAGTCGGACGAAATACATTTTCATACAAGATTTCTTCCAGTTCACTGATTAGTGTATCAACACCGGAGAAACTTAATCTTCGTTTTAGTTTCCTGATATCGCGGTAATAACAAACGGTAATGGCACTTCTGAGTGCTTCAGCAACTTTAACGGTCGTGGCAGCATTTACAAATGGATTACCATCTCTGTCGCCTCCCGGCCAAAACCCTAATTCGATAAAGGGGTTATCACTTTCATATTGATAATCGAAAACATCTCTTACGATTGTGTTATAAATATTACCGATTGAATGGTATAGAATATTTTCCAGGTACCACATCAGGTTCAAAGCCTCATCGTAGGGTGTTGGTTGTTTTTTATTAAAAAAAGGTGTGATGCCCAGTTGTTGAATATATTCATTAATGGTATGGAAATCGTTCTTTGATATAGACTCACTCATATCGTGAATAATACCTAAAACAGTACCGGGATAAAATTGTGTTGGGTGAGCAGTTAGTACTACTCTTACCCTGAACTTTTTAAGTTTATTTTTCAGGGCCTGTGTTTTGCCTGCAAATACAGCTTCATTATACAAGGCTTTCATGCTACCGGCTCCCTGTATATTGTTCACAGAATCAAATGCTGCGTCTTCTATGGCATCGAATAACACCACCTGTCTTTCTATATACTGAACAAATTTAAACAGCCGATCAAGTTTATCTTCTTCGCTACGTACTTCCGTATGCTGTTGAAAGAAGTCGTTGATAATTTGTACCGGATTCTTTCCTGCCTGGTATTCATCCTGACATGATTGCGATAAAATGGGTAATAGTGCACCAACATTGGCAATGCCTGAAAAGGGAAGGGCAGCGAACAAACTATTGTAGATGGTGTACTTATCTGTTACATTTCGCCGAAACTGTGTGATATAATAATTAGAGGTCATAAGGTTGCTTCCACAATTTACCCATTTCTACCTATTTTACTAACGAATTTTTCAAAAAAGACTAATGAATTAATGATGTATTTAAAACAAATGTTAGTTATGAAGATTAAACTTTTCTAATCTTCTTTGGTCTAAAAAGGCAATGACATTATATTCGAGTAAAATAGCCCTGCATGCAGTTAGATGATAAGGTCTTATTGGATCAATTTCGCCAGCCTTCAACCAGGGAGCAGGGTTTTACCGCAATTATCAAAAAATACCAGGAAAAACTTTACTGGCATATCAGAAGGATGGTGATTGACCATGATGATGCCAATGATGTGTTACAGAATATGTTTATTAAAGTATGGAAGGGGCTGGAGAATTTCAGAGAAGATAGTCGTTTGTATACCTGGATGTATCGTATTGCAACGAATGAATGTTTGAGTTTTATTGAACAGCAGAAAAGAAGAGCTTCGGTGAGTATGGATGAAGTAGGAGAGGGATTGTCTAATAAAATCAAAGCCGACAGTAACTTTGATGGCAATCGGCTGGAGTGGAAATTACAGCTCGCCATTCAGCAATTGCCTGAAAAACAGCGGGTAGTATTTAATCTGCGATATTATGACGAAATGCCATATGAAGAGATGAGCCGTATTTTGGAGACGACTGAAGGGGCATTAAAAGCCAGTTATCATCATGCCGCAAAGAAAATTGAAGCATTTATCCGTGAAAATTAAACCTTGTTTTATTAAGGGTATCCAATAAACATGAGTCAGAGAGAAGCAATAGAGAATGAATTGAAGCAAATGGGTCTTTCACTGGAACATTTGTCTGCTCGTATACCTTACCGTGTACCGGATGGGTATTTCGAGGCTTTCTCAGATTTGCTATTGGAAAGATTAGCGGTAAATGCGGATATTTCGAAAAACAAAGTTTACCAATTACCTAACGGATATTTTGAAGGTCTTTCAGACAGAATTATAGCAGCTATACATAAAGCGGATGTGACAGAAGAAATGGAGTCATTGTCTCCATTGCTCAATACCTTGTCAAAAGAAATGCCTTTCCATAAGCAGGCTAGTCCGGCGCTGAATATGGAAACCATTATGCAGAGGGCTGCGGTGCGTGAGATACCTGTAGTTCAGATGAGGGCTCGTAAACCTTTAAAATGGATGCGCTTGGCAGCCGCGGCGGTTGTAGCGGGGTTGCTTATAACAACTGCGGTTTTGTATACCTCGGATACTAGTCAGCAAAACGGAGACATGAAATTTGCGGATTATGCCCAAATAGATGTTTCGCATGAAATATCTAAACTCAGTGAAGAGGAGTTAAATACGTATCTGTCAAGCTCTGAAAAATTAATAGTAGCAGCCGGTTACCGCGAACAATATGGTGAAGATGAATTTCCTGATGTGAATGAACATATTCAGTATATGAGCGATGATGAGTTGAAACAATACCTGGATGAGTCTGGTGAATCGGTTTCATCAGGAACAGTTGAATCAAATAGTTAATCATGAAAAAAGCAATATTTTTTATCATTGCCCTGCTGGTGACATCTGCTGTGATCTCGCAGGAACCTCCAAGGAAAATGATGGGTGGAAGACAGAATGTAGAAGTGCTGAAAGTGGCTTATTTCACAAAGCATCTTGCATTAACAACCGATGAGGCGGAGAAATTCTGGCCGCTTTACAATAGTTACACTGATGAAGTAAGAAAAGCGCGTCAGGATAATAAGGAAGATATATTGGCTTTTGAAGAAACTGTACTGAATATCCGTAAGAAGTATAAGACAGATCTCAAAAAGATACTCGTAACTGATGAACGCGTAAATAAAGCACTTCAGGCTGAACGTGAGTTTATGAATGTGGTGCGTAAAGAGTTACAACAAAGAATGGAACAGCGCAAAAAAATGCGTGAACCAAAATCTGGAGGTGGTCAGTAACGTTTATTTCATCGGTCCCCAAACGGGCGATTGTATATCGTGGTAAAATAAAAAGGTCCAATTTTTAGCTTGTCCTTCTTCCCACCATTGTTTCCTGAGTTCCATACATTTCTTACCGTCATAATCGTATTTGGCTACGAATCGGCTTTTCATCTGTTGTAGTTGCGGTGCATCATCTCCACCAAAGAAAATGGTTTGACTATCTTCCTCGATCCAGAAAACCTGGTGAAATTTACTATGCGCACCAGTTAGTTGGTAGCGTATATAACCATCTATTGTTCCTTCGTCTTCAGTAAGCCATACAACTTTACTGAATTCTTCAAGCAGTTTAAAATCTTCGGGTATATAAGAAGCAGAACCGATGCCTTGTGCAAATTCCATTTCTCTCTGTTGCACATAATATGTGGCATAAGGGAAACTGATGAAACGTTCCTGAGTTGCTTTATTGGTAATAGTTACACCTCCGGCATGGTCTTTATGCAGGTGACTCATCAATACTTTAGTGATCTGTGAGGGATTGATACCTGCTTTTTCAAGATTATGGTATAGTTGAGGTCTTCCATCGGCTTCGTTGTATCCTAGTCCGGTATCGAGTAGTATTACATCTTTCGCAGTAATCACCACAAAGGGTTGTATTTCTACCAATAAACTGCCAATAGGGCGATTATTAAGTTCTTCTTTTTCGATATCGAAAGGAACAAAGACTTTTGTTTTGTCGATGGTAAAACTACCTTCTGAAAGTGGAATGATCTGCATGCTGTCGCGCTTTATCGTAAAACCATTTGCCGGTCTGCATCTAATCTTAGCATGATGAAAATCAGCACTGTAAAGGTAAGTAAAGATGAGCCCCCATAGCTAATCAATGGTAAAGGAATACCCACAATCGGAAACAAACCAATGGTCATACAAACATTTACGGCAATGTGAAAGAACAGGATGCTTGCAACACTGTATGCATAAACCCTGCTGAAAGTACTTCGTTGTCGTTCAGCTATGCGAATTATACGGTATAATAAAAACAGATAAATCAATAAAAACACTAAACATCCTACAAAACCAAAAGCCTCACCAAGAGAGGTGAAGATGAAGTCGGTATGTTGTTCTGGTACATATTTTCCGCGTGTTTGAGTGCCTTTTAAAAAACCCCTTCCTATAAATCCGCCTGATCCAATGGCAATTTTACTTTGACGAACATTATAATCGTCGGGTTTTCTCACTGATTTATTGGTATTGGTTTTATCCTGCGCTTTTTTATTTTCTGAGCAATCATATTCCTTACCCACCATACTATAGATACGTGTACTCTGGTAGCATTCGAGTACATTGTTGAAAATATAGGGCACAACAAAACGCTGAACACCAACACAAACCAGCCAGATTGAAAGGATAATGGTTAGTAATCTTTTTTTCTTTTTAATCTGTTTTCGCAAGATGAAAATTACCACAGCGGCAATTACCGTAAGTATGATGGCCAATATATTGGGTTCGAGTATCAGCGTTGCAATAACCAGTACGCCAAATGATGATCCTATAATTAATATCTGTGCCGGTAATCCTTCGCGGTACATGGCGATTAGGAAACTTGTATAAACGAGTGCCAAACCAAGTTCATGTTGCAGAATAGATAGTACGGCGGGAGAAAGTGTAATTGCTCCGGCGATTAGTTGAGATCTTATTTTACTAAAATCAACTTCCTGTCGGGATAGAAATTTCGCCAGGGCAAGTGCTGCAAATATTTTACAAAGCTCTGCAGGTTGAAGGTTAAATCCTCCGGCTAGCGGAATCCAGCTTCGGGAGCCATTGATGTTTTTCCCGATTACAAATGTGGCCAGCATTAAAAGAATACCCATCAGATAAAACAGGTTGGCAAATGCGGTAAACAACTTGCTATCTGTGAGCAGAATGAAAGTTGCGGCAATGGCACATACACCAGCAAAAATGAGTTGTTTGCTATAGTTTGTTTTACCATTGATGAAGGTGGTGAACCAATCTGTACCTGGTCTGTATTCGACCATAAAAATGCATAGTATACCAATGGCTACCAGGATAGCATATAACCAGATTACGAGGTAGTCAACACCCTGTGTGGCCGTTTGATGGTTTCTTCTGTTCATACAACTCAGGCTGCAGTTTTTCTTTTAATAGCGTTTTTTCGCTGTTGGTCAGGTAATAAAGCCAGTTTGGTTACGGTTTCCTTTCCCCCCTTTTTAGCGGGAATTGGTTTAGCAGGTGTTTTCAGGCTATCTACTTCTGTTTCCTCCGGGGCTTCCTCAACACCGGAAGTGTCTCTTGCTGCTTTTTTCGCTGCTGCCTGTTGCTGTGCCTGCCTCAACGAATCTCTTTTCACCATTTGTCTTTTCATCTGAGGAGGAATAAGATCCATATTGGCTAATTGTTCCACTTTGGCTTTTCTGTCATTACCAGAGATTGAGTCTTTCAGGTATTTTTCGATTAATAAACTGGCTATTGGCGCGGCAGAAGTGGCTCCATATCCTGCGTTTTCGCACATCACTGCAATGGCAATACGCGGGTTATCTCTGGGTGCAAAAGCGCCGAAGAAGGCATGGTCTCTCAGCTTTTCACCACGGTATTGATTTTCCACGGTACCAGTTTTACCACATACCACTATTCCCGGTACTTTTGCATAGGCACCGGTACCAAATTCCATGGTACCCTGCATACCTTCATGTACTTCTTCCCATACAAATTCCGGTACTTCTTTTGTTTTATGTTTCACTTTGTATTTCTCTAATAAACCATAAGTGTCGCCACCTTCAATTGAATCGATCAGGTGAGGCGTATAAAACCAGCCTTTGTTTGCTATAATGGCCATTACATTGGCTACCTGTGTGAGGTTGGTTAATATTTCACCCTGTCCAATACTGTTTGAAATAATATTACATGACTGCCAGTTTTTACCAAATTTTCGTTGGTATAATTCAGGACCTGGGATTAGTCCATCTCTTTCGGAAGGTAAATCAACACCTAATTTTCTACCCAGGCCAAATGAATGTGCATACTCATTAAACGCTGACAAAGCGAGGGATCTGTTAGCATATTTATTATTGTCAAGAATTCTTCTGAAGGATACTGCAAAATAACTGTTACAGGATTTAGAGATCGCGGTTTTCAGTGTAAAAGTACCTTTTGCATGGCAACCCATTGGTCGGCCACAACCAAAGTAAGCACCACCACAGCTAACCGACATCTGGTCGTCAATAGCACCCTCGGCCATACCAACAATTCCAACAAAGGTTTTAAAGGTTGATCCGGGCGAGTAATAAGTACTTACTGTACGATTAAGTAAGGGGAGTCTCGGATCGAAGTATAACATTTCCACCAGGTGCTTCTTTCGTTGATTACCAGTTAAGAAGTTAGGGTTATAGGTAGGTGCGCTGACCATACAAAGAATACCTCCTGTTTTCGGGTCGATAGCCACAATACTTCCTACTTTATTTTCCATGAGTTTTTCGCCCAACTGCTGTAACTCAACATCGATACTTGAATACAGGTTATTACCGGCTATAGCTGCAGTATCATAAGCACCATTTTCCCAGGATCCCTGCAAGCGGCCTTTGTTATCGCGTATATATCGTTGAATACCTCTTTGCCCCATTAATACTTTTTCATAGATATTTTCCAGACCAGTACTGCCAAAATAATCGCCCATTTCATAACCCTCGTCTTTATGCCTTCGCAGGAATCCGGTATCCACTTCTGCCATATAACCAAGCATGGCGGCACCAACATTATAGGGATAGGTGCGCACCGATCTTTCGTTAAGGGAGAATCCTGGAAAGCGATACATGTTCTCATTGAGCTTTGCAAACATTTCTGGGGTAAGCAAAGCCTCAAAAACACTGGGCTTTACGCTGGTGTTCTTGAAAATAAGGTCTCGCATACGTTTTTTATAGGTCGCCGTATCGATATTAAGCAGTCGGCAGAGGGTAGCGGTATCAGTTCCTCTGGCTTCAGATGGAATAACTACCAAATCATAGCTGATGGTGTTTTCAAGGATACCTCTTTTTTTACGGTCGAATATAATGCCACGATCCGGGTAAATAACTTTTCGGTAAAAGGCATTATTATCTGCTGCCAGTTTGTATTTGCTGGAAAACAGTTGCAGGTTAATCAGTTGTCCGACTATGGCGATAAAAACACCTGCAAAAATAAACTGTATCACGCGGCTGCGGCTCTGGTTGAAGACAGGCATATTTCTTGGAACTAAACGTAAAAGAGAAGTGTACTACAAATTTGATGCTTTGTAGTGGAGAAACGTAAAAAAATAAAAAAAATTGTTGTGAAAATATTACCTCTGGCATTATCTGTTTTGCGAGATGTCTTTTTTGGGGTGAATGGTGAATTGTCAATGAGGGGGTGTGAATGGTCAATGGTGAATTGTCAATGAGGGAGGAAATAGGGAAAAGATTTTTTTTGTAAGATGTACTTCACTATTCACTATTCAAAATACCATTCACAATTGACAATTCACAATTCACACCTCACGCCGCATTGGTTCTATACTTTCCTTTACGCAGAAAGAGTAGTTCTGCAAGGAAAATCATGAGCAGACTTATGGCTGTGGTGCCGAGAACTTTTCCGATGAAATAAAGGAAGTTGCCAAATTGTAGCCACTCAATAAATACCAGGTAGAAATGGTGAATAAAGGTGAGTAGGCCTACATACAAACTATAAGGAGCCCATCCCATACTTTTACTTCCTGGCTCAGAATAGCTCTGTTCGATGGTTTCCTGGGGCAGCAGGAGGTTGAGCAGATAAGGACGAATAAAGGCAATCAACACGCAGGGTGCGGCATGAAGCCCCATGGTTCCGGCAAAAAAATCCAGGCTTAAACCAAACAGGAATGCGATAACCATCAGCGCAATTCTGTTTGTCGTAAAAGGAAGCCATAGTATATAGAGGAAATAGATATAAGGAACGATAAAACGGTGCAATGGCGGAACCTCATTCAGGATGAATACCTGTAAAAAGATAAACAGGATAAAACGGACGATATTTTTGATGAGGTTGCTCATTGATTAGATAATGGGGTATTTTCCAGTTGAACCTGTTCCGCATACCTTGTATTTTCTACTAAGTACACGTATTGGATATTGAAAAAATTGGTCGCAGTTTTTATTTTTAGAGTATAAAAATTACTGGATGGATCTTTTACAATGTCAGCCACTGTTCCAACCATGAGGTGTGACGGAAAATTTGCAGAGTATGTACTTGTTACTACAGTATCACCCTTTACAACTTTCGCACTTTTTGATACATTTCTAAGTGTAAGTATAGATGGGTCACTGCCATCCCATTCAATACTACCCGCATTATTGTCTTTTTTCAGCATGGCACTAACCTTACTGTTTCTGTGAAGCAGGCTCATTACTTTGCTGGTATTTGGACTCACATCTACCACTACGCCTACAATACCTTCGGGTCCGATTACGGCCATACCCTTTTTTACGCCCTGATTACTTCCTCGTTCCAGGGTTAGGAAATTGGTTTGAAGCGTAACAGTATTGCCTATTACCCTTGCCGGAAGCCAGGTAAACTTGCGGTAACGGCCAGATGAATCGCGGTGAGTGGTATCTGTATAATTTATTTTAGAGCTATCAGGTGCGATAACATTAGACTGGAGCAAATTTCTCAATCGGGTATTCTCTTCTGCGAGCTGTCGATTGGCTTCTGCGAGACTGAAATAATTTCTCAGGGTGCTGTATTGCTTATTGAGTTTGCCGGTAAGCTCACTGGTAGCATCAGCAAAAAAAGCTTCATGCGTTTTGCTGGATCTTGTAAGCAAAATGATTGCTAACACCTGTAAAACCAGAAAGCTCAGGAAAGTAAAATAGCGCCGTATGAAATAAAAGATATTCTTCAACCTGGAATTGATTAGCGATCAGTAAAATCTTATAGCCTGTTACTACAGGATAGGATCACTTTTTATCGCATGATGAATGGGAAGCGCTGGTAATTCTTGAGGGCCAGCCCTGTACCACGTACCACACTTTTTAAAGGATCATCGGCAACATGAACGGGTAATTTGATTTTCGCACTTAAACGTTTATCCAATCCACGTAAAAGCGCTCCACCACCTGTGAGGTATAATCCTCTGCGATAGATATCGGCAGCTAACTCAGGAGGTGTGGTTTCAAGTGCTTTTAGGATTGCTTCTTCAATTTTAAAGATGCTTTTATCAAGTGCTTCAGCAATTTCCTGGTAGCTTACCATGATTTGTTTAGGGATACCTGTAACAAGGTCACGACCGTTTACCGGCATATCATCGGGTGGATTGTCGAGGTCTTTCATCGCAGCACCCACATTGATTTTGATCTGTTCTGCGGTTCTTTCACCAATCAACAGGCTATGGTAACGACGAAGTGCTTCCATAATGTCGGCAGTGAATTCATCACCGGCAACGCGTATACTTTGGTCGCAAACAATACCTGCAAGGGCAATTACAGTGATACCTGTGGTACCTCCCCCGATATCGATAATCATGTTTCCAACAGGTTCTTCAACATCTATACCAATACCCAGGGCCGCGGCCATAGGTTCATGGATCATATAAACTTCTTTAGCCCCGGCTTGCTCAGCACTGTCGCGTACCGCACGTTTTTCAACCTCTGTAATAGAAGAAGGGATGCATATTACCATTCTCCAGCTTGGTGGAAAAAGGGGTTTTTTGGGATAGATCATCTTGATCAGTTCCCTGATCATTAGCTCCGCAGCATTAAAATCTGCGATAACACCGTCTTTTAAGGGACGTACCGTTCGGATACTTTCATGGGTTTTCTCGTGCATCATCAGGGCTTTTTTACCCACCGCGAGCACTTCTTTCATATTGTTACGGTTCAGGGCCACAATTGATGGCTCATTTACCACTACTTCATCATTATGGATTATAAGGGTATTTGCGGTACCCAGATCCATAGCTATTTCCTGCGTAAAAAAGTTGAATAATCCCATTGTATATTAAAAATACTTTATTTCTTGATCAATGATAGCAAAGGTGGTTGAAATTACTTGAAATAACAAAGCCTAAAGTACCGATTTTTCAGGGGTTGGCGAATAGACCATGATCCATGGACCATGGTCTGTTGACTATAGCCCGAATTCGTATCCGATATCCTTCCTGAAATACATTCCTTCAAACGTGATTTCTGATAATTTATTTTTTGATTGTTGAACTGCTTCAGTAATATTTTTTCCGTAGGCGCTTATTGCCAAAACCCTGCCACCATTTGTTAAAACTTTGTTTTCATCTTTTTTGGTACCTGCATGAAATACCATCACATCTTTTGTTGCAGGCAGTTCAAGTCCATGGATCATTTTATTCTTTTCATAATCACCCGGATAACCACCACTTACAGCCATTACTGTTGCGCAAGCTCTTTCATCGTATGAAATATTTGCATCAGCAAGTGTGCCATTATCCATAGCTGCAAACAATGCAACCAGGTCTGTTTGAAGGCGAGGCATTACTACTTCTGTTTCAGGATCACCCATTCTGCAGTTGTATTCAATTACAAATGGTTCGCCTGCAACATTCATCAGACCAAAGAAAATAAAACCGTGGTATATCAGTTCTTCCAGTTCCAATCCCTTTACTGTTGGTGCGATTATGCGCTCCTCTACTTTGCGCATAAATGTGTCATCCATAAATGGCACAGGACTTACACAGCCCATTCCACCTGTATTTAAGCCAGTATCGCCTTCACCAATTCTTTTATAATCTTTTGCATGTCCAATGATCTGGTAGTCTGATCCATTAGTTAATACGAACACACTCACTTCAATTCCTTGTAAAAAAGCTTCAATCACCACTTTACTGCTTGCTTCTCCAAACTGTTTATGAAGAATCATTTCTTCAAATGTTTGCAGTGCTTCCTCGTGTGTATTTGCGATAACCACACCTTTTCCTGCAGCAAGCCCATCAGCTTTTAAAACAACGGGCAAACTGTGGTTAGCGATATAAATTTTTCCTTCTTCAAAATTAGCTGCGGTAAATTCTGCATAAGCAGCGGTTGGTATTCCATGGCGTTCCATGAATTTTTTACTGAAAGCTTTACTTCCTTCCAGTTGAGCGGCTTTTGCAGATGGGCCCACAACGAGTATTTTTTGTAGAAGTGGATCGCTTTCAAAGTAATCATAGATCCCTTTCACCAAAGGTTCTTCCGGTCCTACAACCAGCATACTGATATTGTTTTCCAAACAAGCCTTTTTAATGGCTTCAAAATCGGTAACAGAGAGCGGTAGATTGGTCCCAAATTCGCTGGTTCCCGCATTGCCTGGAGCGATAAAAAGTGCGTCGCAGTGGTGACTTTGCGACATTTTCCATGCCAGCGCGTGTTCGCGGCCACCTGATCCGAGAAGAAGAATATTCATAGAAATAAGTTCAGGTGGCGAAAGTAGGCTCTATGTAGGATTTTCAGCATGAGTAGGGTGTTTTTTTGTTAACGCCCTACTCATACTCAAAAATTAGTTTTCCGCTTCGGCAACGCCTACATAGCGTTTTTCCGGTAGTCTTTTGGCTACCAGCATAAACAATAGTATGGAAACGGCTAGTATGCCAATAAATAACCAATAATAACGTGCACCGGTAAACTGACTGAAAAATCCTTTGTCGACGATATTTCCATTAATCAGACCCACTAAAAGGTTACCCGCAGAAATACCCAGCAGGTATAATGCACTCATGGTACTTTTCATTGATACGGGTGAGTGTGTATATGCATATTCAAGACAGGTAACTGAAACAAGTATTTCTGATGCAGCCAACAGGATATAGGCTATTATCTGCCACCAAACCGATGGTTTTCCACCCGCATCAATACTTTCCTGAATCAGGGCAATAATGGTAAATGAAATGCCTATTACGACCAGTCCGGCTCCTATTTTGCGTAGAGGACTGATTTTAATTCCCCTTTTTTCTAGAAAAGGGAAAATAAGAGAGTTAAAAACAGGAATTAATAATACCAGGAATAAAGGGTTGATAAAATTGATTTGCTCTGGTAAAATGGAAAAATCTCCGACAAGGGTCAGGTCTAACCTGGTAGCCTGTAATACCCATTCCGAAAGGTTCTGATCCCAAAGTGCCCAAAAAATAGGGGTAAAAGCAAAAACAGCTAATACGCGGTAAACAGCTTTGATACCATCAATAGATGTTGCTGAGTATTTTTCTCCAACAGCCTCCCAAACTTTTTGTCCGGGTTTGCGGCTGAATAATTTTATTAGTGCATAGATGGAAATAGAAAAGAAATTCTCTTTTTTAATACCAGCCGGTGGAACACGCACATATTTTTTCCTACCTAACCAGAATAAAATGGTAGCCAGGGCCATCAGAATACCAGGCACACCAAAGGCGATTTCAGGGCCATAGTATTTTTTTAGCAAAGGGATAAATAAAGGAGCTAGTGTGCCTCCGGTATTGATACTCATATAAAACCAGCCATATGCTTTTGAAAGCAGGTGTTCATTTGATTTATCGAACTGGTCGCCCACGTTTGCAGACACACAGGATTTAATACCTCCGGCACAGCAGGCAATTACTACTAATCCGGCACTGAAAACCGTATAGCTATTATCTGATATTGCAAGAATCAAGTGGCCGATAGTGTATAATATTGATACCAATAGGATAACCCTGTATTTTCCAAAAAACCAATCTGCCATTATGGCTCCAACCATGGGCATGAAATAGGCCAGTGTTACAAAAAGGTGCGACATCTCATTTGCTTTGGCATCGGCTTCAGCGGTGAGTGCGGGGTTTAGGGTTGGATTAAAAAATGCGACAGCCATATAAGTAACCATAATGGAGCGCAAGCCATAAAAGCTAAATCTTTCTGCAATCTCGCTTCCAATGATAAATGGAATCGATTTTGGCATACTGCCTTTCTTTGACTCTTTTTGTATATCAGACATAAATCGTATTTTGAAATTTAAAAGTATCGGAAACTATCGGTAAACGGTTCATTGTTTGCCGAAAAAAATGCTTGCTTCATCTAAAAACCAACTCATGTCCCAATCTCAAAAAACTTTTAAACCCTTTGTTTCCCCCGAAACAAATATGAAAGAGCTTACCGTAAAATCGATTCTGGTAGGTAGTCTCTTCGGTGTAATTTTTGGCGCGGCCACAGTTTATCTAGCGCTGAAAGCCGGGTTAACCGTTTCAGCTTCTATACCAATTGCCGTAATTGCCATTACACTGGGTAGAAAATTTTTGAAGACCACGATTCTTGAAAATAATATCATACAAACTACCGGTTCTGCTGGTGAAAGTATTGCAGCAGGGGTGGCATTCACATTACCAGGTTTCCTGTTTTTATCTTCTCCTTCCAGTGCTGAATATTTTAATTATCTCACTATTCTCATACTTGCAATTGTGGGCGGATTACTGGGTACCTTATTAATGGTGCCACTGAGAAAAGCGTTGATTGTAAATGAGCACGATAATCTTCCATATCCGGAGGGTACTGCTTGCGGAGATGTATTAAAAGCTGGAGAGAGAGGGGGAGATTTTGCTAAAACTGCTTTTTGGGGTCTGGGTGTTGCTTTTGTATATGCTCTTCTGCAAAAAGTAATGCATGTGATAGCGGAGACACCTTTCTATGCCACTAAACAAATCAATAAATTCTTCCCATCAGCCAAAGTGAGTGGTGAAATTACGCCGGAATACCTTGGGGTAGGTTATATCATCGGACCTCGAATTGCAGGGGTACTGGTTGCGGGTAGTGTGCTTAGCTGGATGGTATTTATTCCATTGTTATCAACCCTTGTTCCTGCTGACGCTATTGCCATTCAGTTGGCTAAACTTGGATACCTGGCAGATATTACAAAAGCAGGTGGTAAAGGCGGATGGGATCCGGTAACACATACTTTCGCTGATTACTCTGCGGCTATCTATTATGCTTATGTACGTCAGGTAGGCGCTGGTACTGTTGCTGCTGGAGGTATCATTACACTGCTTAAGACCTTACCTACCATTGTAAAATCTGTAAAGGGTAGCATGGCTTCTCTCAAGGGCGGCGGTGCTGCATCTGGCATTAATGTTTCACGTACAGACAAAGACCTTAGCTTAAAAATTGTGGGTTTAGGTAGTCTTGCCCTGATAGCCATTATCTCTGTTATACCGAGTTTACCCGGAGATGGTTTTCTTCAGAAAATTTTGATAGGAATACTAGTAGTATTGTTCGGTGCATTGTTTGTTACGGTATCATCCCGAATTGTGGGCTTAATTGGATCTTCAAATAACCCAATCAGCGGTATGACCATCGCTACCGTTATGGGAACCAGCCTGATATTCTTAAGTCTTGGCTGGTCTGGTCAGGCCTATGAACCACTGGTGTTGGTTGTAGGAGGTATGATTTGTATTGCTGCTGCCAATGCGGGTGCCACTTCACAGGATTTAAAGAGTGGTTATATTGTTGGCGCTACACCACGTAACCAGCAAATAGCTTTGTTTGTAGGCGCTATTGTATCATCCATTGTTATTGGTATAACGGTGAAGTTCCTTGATAAACCAACCACTGAAATGGTACAACAGGGGATACAACATGCTATCGGAACAGAAAAATATCCTGCCCCTCAGGCAACATTGATGGCTACTTTAATTAAAGGTATCCTGTCTCAAAATCTCGACTGGCAGTATGTTATTGTAGGGATGTTCCTGGCAGTGGTGATGGAACTTTGTGGTATTAAATCGTTGAGTTTTGCAATTGGGGTTTACCTGCCACTTGCCACTACCCTGCCTATATTTATTGGTGGTGCTATTCGTGGAATTGTGGAAGGCAAGCAGAAAAAAGATAAAAAGGAAGTAAGTGCAGAAGAAGAGGAACTGAGTAAAGGAAGCTTATTCGCTACCGGTCTGGTTGCGGGCGGTGCCGTTGCAGGTGTTGTGATTGCATTTATTACCGGTACATCTGGAGGAGAACAATTCCTGAAAAGTATCAGTATGGAACATGGATTGGTGAGTGCCTTCACAGAAAACGGATACTTCCTGTTAGGTACCTTGTTCTTTGCCATCATGGGCTTTATACTGTATCGGGTTGCTATGAAAAAAACAACTTAATCTTAGTGAAAAGAGCGTCTGTTCAGGCGCTCTTTTTTTTGCCACTGAGGGCACAGAAACGCACAGAAAAAATAAACTTATGCTGTGCTTCTCCGTGTATTCAGTGGCAATCATTTTTAATCATAAAGATTAAACCTTCCACCCAACCCCCAGTCAAAAGAAAAACGAAAACCAATGTCCCTGAAGCGAATGTTTAAAACCTTTACTGTTGGAGCCCTGTTTACATTGGGGGCTGCATTTACCAACAACAAGAGTAGTCTTCCAGAAATAAAAATGCCCTATAAAAAAGCAGGCCTTACCAAAGAGCAGGCTGCGGCTCATTTATTGAACAGGTTTAGTTATGGCATTCAACCCGGACAAATTGAACAGGTGGTAAACATGGGGTTGGAGCAATGGTTGCAACAACAATTGGATGCTAACTTGCCCGATCAGGAACTGGATAAACGATTGGCAAATTTCGAGGCTTTAAAAATGGATAATGAAGCCATTGTAAATACCTATCTCACCCCCGCCCAGATTTTACGTTATGGCATCCGCAATAAAATTATCAAGGCCGATTCAATCGGTGATACCAATAAACAGGAATACCGGGCTTTAATAGCTAAAGTAGTTCGTGAACAAGGTATAAGACCAGTGCAGGAACTACACAGACAACTAATTAACCAGAAAGTGTTAAGGGCTGTTTACAGCAATAATCAATTGAAAGAAATATTAACTGATTTCTGGTTCAACCATTTTAATGTTTCGCTTACAAAAGGACAAAGCCAGCAATACGTGCTTACTTATGAGCGTGATGCCATTAGGCCCTATGTGTTGGGTAGTTTCAAAGACATGTTAATGGCCACCGCCAAACATCCGGCTATGCTGGAATACCTGGATAATGCATTGAGTGTGAGTAATGATAATGAACGTACACGCAAACAACAGAACAATGCGATGCTTAAGGCTGCAAGAGAACGTGTTGAAGCCAGATTGATGGATACATCCATGGCAGGAAATGCGTTGGTGCAGCAAGCAATTGCCGCAAGAAAAACAAAAGGGCTTAATGAGAATTATGCACGTGAAGTAATGGAATTGCATACGCTGGGGGTAGATGGCGGATATGCACAAAAAGATGTAACTGAAGTGGCAAGAGCACTAACCGGATGGAGCGTGCGACCCATGTATAAAGAAGGTCCGGCAAAAAAATTGGTAGAAAACCTGAATGAGAAACAAATGGAAAGACGAGGATTAATTGTTGATGGTGATTTTCTCTTCAGGGAAGATAAACACGATGAAAATCCAAAAACAGTATTAGGAAAGCAATTCAGTGGGAAAGACGGTTATCAGGAGGGGGTAGAAGTGTTGAACATGCTTGCGAAACATGCTTCTACTGCACAGTTTATTGCAACAAAATTGGCCAGACGTTTTGTGTCGGATGAGCCATCCCCGGCACTTATTAAAACATTGGCCCAAACTTATCGTGATACAGAAGGGAATATTAAGGCCATGATGATTGCCATGGTAAATCATCCTGATTTCTGGTCGAAAGATGCATTGCGTGAAAAAGTAAAATCTCCATTTGAATTTGCCATAAGTGCAGTAAGAGCAACAAAGGCGCAGGTATTACAACCTTATCAATTGTATACGTGGTGCACAAAGATGGGGCAACGTTTTTATTATTATCAAGCTCCTACCGGATTTCCTGATCGCGCAAATTTTTGGATCAATAGCGGTGCATTATTAAACAGGATGAATTTCGGACTCGCATTGGCAACACAGAAAATCCCAGGAGTTCGTCTGAACCTGCTTGCACTAAATGAAAACCATGAACCGGAAAGTGCAGACCAGGCATTGCGTATTTATAGTAAACTTCTATTGCCTGAAAGAAACCTCGAAGAAAATATTAAAAGGTTAACGGCAATGGTTAGAGATGCTAATGTAGAACAGAAAATAAATGCCGCTGCTGCAAAGGTGAAAACAGAAATGGTAGAAGATGAAAATGAAGAGCAGCCAAACAGAAAGCAGGATCCGAAAGGGAAAGATATTTATGCCATGAATAATACTGCGGCAACTGTTGCTCAAGTAGTAGGAATTATCATTGGTTCTCCTGAATTTCAGCGGAAGTAAAAGCAGGCGATAAAATTTATTCAAATCAACAATATTTCAATCACTGTAATACGACGGAGTTTTTACACGTGTTTATAAAACATCAACTATGACCAACAGACGAGCATTTATGAAATCAGGTGCCATGGCACTTTTTGCTGCAGGTTTTGGTGGCGTGCCCAATTTTATTGCACGTGCAGCCGATACCAGAAAAATACTACACCCATACAAAAGGAACAAAGTATTGGTTTGTATTTTCCAAAGAGGTGCTATGGATGGGTTAATGGCGGTTAGTCCATTTGCAGACGAAAACCTGAAATCGCTCAGGCCCACATTATATATGAGTCCGTCACAAACACAAGGTGGCTTGATGGATCTCGACGGGAAATTCGGTTTACACCCTGCACTAAACAGTTTGTCGTCTTATTTTAAAGAAGGAAGAATGGCAGTTGTTCATGGTGTTGGCAGTCCGAATAATACCAGAAGTCATTTTGATGCACAGGATTTTATGGAGAGTGGCACACCTTTTAACAAAGGAACAAACAGCGGTTGGTTAAACAGGGCCGTTGGATTAACGGGTCATGAAGCTACTCCATTTAGTGCAGTTAGTTTAACCAGTGCTTTACCGAGAAGTTTGTATGGTGATCATGAAGCGCTTGCTATCAGTAACCTGCAGGATTTTGCGATTCAAATGCAAGGAAACCCAATGGCTGGAAATGCGGCTGCAAAATCATTTGAATCTTTATACGATCAAACCAGTAACCAGTTATTGAATAAAACCGGCAAGGAAAGTTTTGAAGCGATGAAGATTTTGAAGTCGAGTGATATCAAAAATTATCAGCCGGCCAATGGTGCAGTTTATCCTAATTCTCCTTTGGGTAATTCACTTAAGCAGATTGCAACCTTAATTAAAATGGATGTAGGTGTGGAAGTAGCATTTGCAGAAAGTGGTGGATGGGATACCCACTTTAATCAAGGCACCCTTAATGGCGCATTTGCCAGAAATCTCCGCGATTTCAGCGATAGTATCGCAGCATTCTGGACTGATATGGGACAATACCAGGATGATGTAACCGTGATGACTATGACAGAATTCGGACGCACAGCACACCAGAATGGAACCGGTGGAACCGATCATGGAAGGGCCAGTTGTTTGTTCGTATTAGGTAATGATGTAAAAGGAGGGAAAGTGTACCACAATATCAAATCACTTGCAAAAGCAGATTTGGAAGATGGTAGAGACCTGCCGGTATCAACAGATTTCAGGGCAGTATTCAGTGCGGTTGCGAAAGGGCATCTTCAACTGAAACAAACAAAAGGGATGTTTCCGGGTTGGGATGGACAGGATATTGGATTGATGAAAGTATAATGGATGTTATAGAGGGAGTTGTGACGTTAGCTATCTTTTAAAACTATACACCGGGGTTCCCTCTTTATCTATATAAACAAGATCATTTCCTTTTTCCATTAAGGCCAGGCCTTTATTAAAAAAACCTGACCTTTGAAATGAGGGAGCAATAATCCATGTTCCTGTTTTGTCTATAAAACCCCATGCTCCATAGTCTTTTTCAACAGCGGCTAATCCTTCAGAGAAAGAGCTGGCATTGGTGAATTGAGGTTGAATTACCCAATTACCTGATGTATTTACAAATCCCCATTTGTTACTGGTATCTCTAGCTGGTGCTAAACTATCAGCAAATGCATACATCCTGGTAAACGCCGTTTTAATACTTGTCTTCTTTTTAATATCAAGTATTTCCCAGGTATCTGTCATGTTTTTTTGTGTACAGGTGATACCAGCGTATGCGTCGGTAATATTATAGTATTCCGGTTGTACGATAAATTTTCCTGTGCTATCTATTAACCCCCATAAGTTGCTTTTAACTGAGGCTTGCGCAAGTCCTCCTTTAAACTCGTAGCATAGCGCAAATTGAGGTTGTATAATAAAGGTTCCTTTTTTATTGATATAACCCCATTTACCATTTAATTGTACCCTGGCCTTCCCTTCGGAAAAATGCCCGGCGGCATTGAATTGTGGGGGTATAAGCCATTTGCCTTTTTCGTTAATGAAACCATATTTTGATAGCAATAGATAATTCCCGACGGCGGCAACGGCAGAGCCTTCATAAAATTGACTGGCAAAAGTAAACTGAGGCGTGATGGCTGTATTTCCTGTTTTTTTATTGAGGAAACCAAATTTGCCATTTTCCATAAACCAGATCAGGTTTTGGGATTGGCTGCACAAAGCAATGCAGGTGAATAAGTAAACGCACAGTACTTTTTTCATCTCTTAAAGATACTATAAGAAAGCATTAGCCATATATAAAGATGACCACAGAGTAGCTTGCTTATTTATCAGATAATTAACCAGTGGCAATAAAAACTAAAGTTTTCCTTTTTTTATTTCGTCGACTACACCAGGGTCCAATAAAGTACTAGTATCACCCAAATTTTCTGTTTCACCTTCTGCTATTTTGCGCAGTATTCTGCGCATTATTTTTCCACTTCTGGTTTTAGGTAATCCGCTTACAAACTGAATTTTATCGGGTTTTGCGATAGCGCCAATGATTCTTGTTACGGTTTGCAGGATATCTTTTCTTACCAAATCACCGGTGCCATGGGTGTCTTGTGCATGTGAGCCCTGATAAATAATGTATGCGTAAATGCCCTGTCCTTTGATATCATGCGGATAACCCACTACGGCACTTTCTACAACACCGGCGTGCATATTAATCGCATTTTCAACTTCTGCGGTACCGATGCGATGACCGCTAACATTTAATACATCATCTACGCGACCGGTAATACGAAAGAAGCCATCTTTATCTTTTAAAGCACCATCGCCTGTGAAATACATGTTTTCATAGGTGGCAAAATAATTGGTCCTGCATCTTTCATGATCTCCATAAGTGGTTCTGAGAATAGAAGGCCAGGGAGATTTAATACAAAGATTACCACTGATGGTTTCATCACCTTGTTGAACAATCTCCTTACCATTTTCATCTACCAGTACCATTTCAAGTCCGGGCATCGGTAAGGTTGCCCATCCTGGTTTTGCAGGCGTAACACCTGCCAGGTTAGAAATAAGGCAGCCTCCGGTTTCTGTTTGCCACCAGGTATCAACGATCGGACATTTTCTTTTACCCACATGTTCATCATACCAATGCCAGGCTTCTTCGTTGATTGGTTCACCCACTGTGCCCAATACTTTGAGAGAAGAGAGGTCTTTACCCTGTAAGGGGCCGAGACCAAAGCCCATCAGGCTTCTTATCGCAGTTGGGGCTGTATATAGAATATTTACACAATATTTATCAACGATATCCCAAAAGCGACCTGCATCTGGCCATGTAGGCACTCCTTCAAATAAAACGGAAGTTGCACCTGCACTAAGTGGGCCATAAACAATGTAGCTATGTCCTGTAATCCAACCTATATCTGCGGTACAAAAATGCACCTGACCGGGCTGGTATTGAAATACGTTTATAAAAGTGTAATTGGTATAAACCATATATCCGGCCACACTGTGTACCACACCTTTGGGTTTGCCTGTTGAGCCGGAGGTATATAAAATGAATAGAGGGTCTTCTGCATCCATTTCTTCTGCTTCAATGAAAGTGATGCCTTTTTCTTCCACCTGTTTCATTTCATCTTCCCACCAAACATCTCTGCCTTTGATCATAGAAACAGGGGTGCGTGTTCTGGTAGCAACGATAACGCGTTTTACGGTTTTGTTTCCAATGAGTGCGTCGTCTATTACCGATTTGAGTGGTATATCTTTCGCGCCTCTGTATGCTCCGTCGCAGGTAACAATATAGGTTGCTTGTGCATCTTCCAGTCTGTCGGCAATACTTTGTGCAGAAAATCCACCGAATACTACAGAATGTATGGCGCCGATTCTTGCGCAAGCTAAAACGGCAATAGCCAGTTCAGGAATCATGCCCATATAAATACAAACACGATCTCCTTTTTGTACGCCATTATTTTTCAATACATGTGCAAACTGGCAAACTTTTTCATGTAGTTTTTTATAAGTGAGTATCCGATGATTTTCATCTGCCGCATTTGGTTCCCAAATAATGGCGGGGTGGTTGCCCTTTGTTTCCAAATGACGGTCGAGGCAGTTTTCAGTAATATTCAACTTGCCGCCTTTAAACCATTCCACTTTTGGTTCTTTAAAGTTCCAATCAAGGGTTTTCTCCCATTTCTTCTTCCATGTAAAATGTTCGGCAATTTCGCTCCAAAAAGAAGCTGGATCGCTGATACTTTTCTGGTAGGCTGCTTTATATTCTTCAAAGGTTTTGATCTGATACGGATACGACATGCTCATCGAAATTTTGGGCTATAAATATAAGACATACATCGCAGTGACTGCGTCTGATTATGCGAATGATTGTTCGTTTTTAATATATAGAACAAATCATACTACAGCTTTGCAGAAAACTATGGTAGTTTTTCGTAAAATCACTTCTTTGCTGTAAGTTGTACATCCATATGAAAAAAGAACAAGGCATCTGGAAAGTAATTACTGCTTCTTCTCTGGGTACATTGATAGAGTGGTATGATTTTTACATTTTTGGTAGTCTGGCAACAGTTATTGCAGGACAATTCTTTCCAAAAACAAATCCAACAGCGGCACTATTGTCTACACTTGCCACATTCGCGGCAGGCTTTATAGTTCGTCCATTTGGGGCATTAGTTTTTGGTCGACTTGGTGATATCGTAGGAAGAAAATATACTTTTCTCTTAACCCTTGTTTTAATGGGCGGATCAACATTTGCTATCGGGCTTGTGCCATCTTATGAAAGTATTGGTTTTGCCGCGCCAATTATTGTATTGCTTCTGCGATTGTTACAGGGCCTGGCATTGGGAGGCGAATATGGAGGAGCAGCAACCTATGTGGCAGAACACGCCCCTGCAGAGCGAAGAGGGTATTTTACTTCATGGATACAAACTACTGCTACGCTAGGATTGTTTGTTTCATTGGGCGTTATCCTGTTAACGAGGCATAGTCTTGATGCGGATCGTCAGTTATCCATTGCAAAATTTAATGACTGGGGCTGGCGTATTCCTTTTCTTTTATCTATTGTTCTGGTGATCGTGTCAATTTATATCCGGCTTAAAATGCAGGAATCGCCCTTATTTTCCAAACTGAAATCAGAAGGAAAAACATCTGTGAATCCATTGAAGGAAAGCTTTGGTCATAAAACCAACTTGAAAATGGTTTTGCTGGCCTTGTTTGGTGCAACAATGGGGCAAGGGGTAGTATGGTATACAGGTCAGTTTTATGCGCAGTCATTCCTGGAGAATATTTGTAAGATAGATTTTGAACAATCAAGAACCATATTAATCTGGGCAATCGTTTTTGGCACACCATTTTTTGTTGTTTTCGGTCACCTGAGTGATAAGATTGGACGAAAATGGATCATGATGATTGGGATGTTACTTGCCGTGGTTACTTATCGGCCCTTATTTAATGAATTGGCGGCATTAAGTAACGCAACGCAAAAAGTGGAACAAACCGAACTTTTGAAAACCCAGTTACAGGTAAGTTCAATTGCTGGATCGAGTGATTCATTAAGGATAGTGAAACAGGATAGATTTTTTACAGATGGGTCCGTTTTTCATACTACCACTACCGATACAGTTTATGCGGATGGTTTACGAACTACTTTAAAGCCTGCGGTAACTATTGTTAAAGAAGTAGGTAATGGTGTTTACTGGAAAATGATTGGTATTATCTTCCTGATGATCATTTATGTTACGATGGTTTATGGTCCAATAGCTGCATTCCTGGTTGAATTGTTTCCAACCCGCATAAGGTATACCTCTATGTCTCTTCCATATCATATTGGTAATGGTGTATTTGGTGGACTTACTCCTTTTATCGCCACTTTATTAACTACTATTTATACTGGTAACCAGTTGGCAGGCCTGATGTATCCTATATTGGTTGCAGGTATTTGTTTTGTTATTGGTGTTCTTTATTTAAGTAATAAAAAAACGATTCACTAGTTATATGAAACAGATAAAAAGAATTGCAGGAATAATATGGATACTACTCGGACCGGTGGCCGTTTTTTTTATGATAAAAACGGCAGCAAATGAAATTGCTGCAAAGCCATCCACTGATACCTGGATTCAGTGGGGTGTTTTTGTGGTAGTATTTCTTCCAATTGCATTTGGCCTTAGCTTATTTGGTTATTATGCACTGAAAGGAGAATACGATACTGAATTATAGGTTTTAGGTGTTAGGCGTTAGGTATTAGGGGTTAGTGTTTTGTCCTAATACCTAACGCCTAACGCCTAACTCCTAATACCTAACACCTAATACCTATACTACCATCAATTTCTCATTTTATTATCATTTCCCCTTTAGTTACAATGCTTTCAATTAATACCTTTACGGCATGTCAATTGTTATTTCAGGATTAACCAAGTTGTATGGCGCTCAGAAGGCAGTAAATGAGATTTCATTTAAGGCAGAAAAGGGTTCAGTATTGGGTTTTCTTGGCCCAAATGGTGCCGGGAAAAGCACCACCATGAAAATAATTACGGGTTATCTGGAAGCTGATGGGGGTAGTGTAGAAGTATGTGGCATTGAT
>CBFGPM010000035.1:0-40300 GCA_965650685.1 uncultured Sediminibacterium sp. | reverse complement strand
GTACTCTTTCAGGTAGTCACTGATCTTCTGACGCACATCCAGCATTTTTTTCATACTTTCATCCTGCATCTCATTGTTCATCATCTGCTCTTTGCTATTGTATGTTTTTTCCATCTGCATCAGTTCCTGCTGTTTACTGTTTACCTCAGCCTGGGTCATACCCGGTGCTGTACGCTGCAACTCCTGATATTTAGATGCAAATGCCTCTTTTAGCTGGTTTAACTGACGGCCATTTTCCTGCGCTTTGGTTTGGATAGAAGCACTTACTTCTTTATAATAATCAAAATGAGCCTCTATGGAATCAATTTCAAAATATGCAATCCTGAAATCTCCCTGTGGTACAGCTTTACCTCCTGCTACAACTCCAGACTTATTATTTCCGGACGAAGAGAATTGCAGGTAAAAAAGTATCCCTACAGCAATCAATAAAACAATATTCAAACCAATCGTAAAATTTTTCATGAAGAGAATTTTAGATAATAAAATTAAACCCTTTTATACCCGGTTGTTTTTTCCGGCGACAAGATTAACAATAAATATCAGAATTTAAAAACCCTGTTAAGGTATCTCAATAGGTACCTGAAAAAAAGTAGGAAGCTTTCACTTCCTACTTTTAACATTTATATCCATTTTAACGGACGCTTATTCATCATCATCAAAGCTCATCGCTTCGCGGGTAGTTGCAAGCACTTCATACTCTTCCTTACTTCCTACAATCATGTTCTCGAACTCTTTCTGTCCAGAACCGGCAGGAATCAGGTGACCAGTGATTACATTCTCTTTCAGACCAAGCATTGCATCGGTTTTACCCTGGATAGCTGCCTGACTGAGTACCTTGGTTGTTTCCTGGAAGGACGCGGCTGAAATCCAGCTTTGCACACCCAGTGAAGCTTTGGTAATACCCAACAATACTGGCGTAGCTGTTGCAGGTTTAGCATCACGAACTTCAACCAGTTTTCTGTCTGATCTGCGGAGAATTGAGTTTTCTTCTCTCAATTCACGGAGTGTGATGATCTGACCAGCTTTAAGCTTAGTGCTTTCGCCCGCATCGGTAACTACTTTCTTATCATAGATTCTATCGTTCTCCTCGATAAAGTCGAAGCGATCTTCCAGATCCTCCTCTAAGAATTTGGTATCACCTGCATCAACGATTTCTACTTTCTTCATCATCTGACGTACAATCACTTCAATGTGCTTGTCGTTGATTTTTACACCTTGTAAACGATATACTTCCTGAATTTCATTCACTACATACTCTTGTACTGCGAATGGACCTTTAATTGCAAGGATATCAGCCGGAGCAATTTGTCCGTCAGACATAGGCGTACCAGCTTTCACGAAATCGCCGTCTTGAACAAGGATCTGACGGGTTAATGGCACCAGGTATTTTTTCACCATACCATCTTTCGATTCTACGATGATTTCCCTGTTACCACGTTTTACGTTACCGAAAGCAACCACACCATCGATCTCACACACAATCGCAGGGTTACCCGGATTACGTGCTTCAAACAATTCAGTTACACGAGGCAGACCCCCTGTGATATCTCTCAGCTTACCGAGGATACGAGGAATCTTAACCATTACGTGACCAGCTTTCACTTCATCACCTTCTTCAACAGCGATGTGTGAGCCAACAGGCAGGTTGTATTGTTTGATTTCTTTTCCTTCCACAATGATGGTAGGAATTTTGGTTTTGTCTTTGGTTTCGATAACCACTTTCTCACGGTGACCTGTTTGTTCATCAGCTTCATCGCGGTAAGTGATACCATCGAGTACATTTTCAAATTTGATGGTACCGTTTTGTTCAGCAACGATAACGTTGTTAAACGGATCCCATGTACAGATCATATCACCCTTCTTAACCTGCTGACCATCTTTCACATTCAGGGTTGCACCATAAGGTACGTTATTGGTAATCATCAGACGATCGTTCTTCACATCCATGATCCTTACCTCACCGGTACGACCAATTACCAGTTTCACTTTATCGCCTTCATTGTTCAATATATCTACTGTACGCAGACCATCAAACTGGATAGTTCCATCGAATTTAGCCTGTAAGCCAGATTCTACTGAAGCAGAACCCGCAACACCACCCACGTGGAAGGTACGCAGGGTAAGCTGAGTACCAGGCTCACCGATAGACTGAGCAGCGATGATACCTACAGCATCACCTCTTTGTGTGATATATCCGGTAGCAAGGTTTTTACCATAACATTTCACACACACACCACGCTTACTTTCGCAGGTAAGTACTGATCTGATTTCTACTGCTTCAATTCCTGCATCTTCAATAGCTTTTGCATGGTCAGATGAAATTTCTTCACCGGCTACAATGATCAGCTCTTCTGTTACAGGATGGAAAATATCATGCAATGAAGTACGTCCTTCGATTCTGTCTGCCAGTGGCTCGATGATATCTTCATTATCTTTTAATGCAGTTGTTGCAATTCCACGTAATGTGCCGCAATCTTCTTCAGAAATTACCACATCCTGTGATACGTCAACAAGACGACGGGTAAGGTAACCGGCATCGGCTGTTTTAAGGGCCGTATCCGCCAGACCTTTACGCGCACCGTGGGTAGAGATAAAGTAATCCAATACGTTCAGACCGCTTTTGAAGTTCGACAGGATCGGGTTTTCAATTACCTCGCTTCCTGTGCTACCACTCTTACGCGGCTTAGCCATCAGACCACGAATACCTACCAACTGTTTAACCTGTGTTTTACTACCACGGGCACCGGAATCAAGCATCATGTAAACAGAGTTGAACCCTTGTTTATCATTCTGCATTTCACGGATCAGGGTTTCAGTGATACGGGTATCCACACGGCTCCAGATATCAATTACCTGGTTATAACGTTCGTTATTGGTAATCAGACCCATGTTATAGTTTTCCCATACTTCCTCAACCTCAGCCTTGGCATTCTCCAACAATTCATTCCTCATATCAGGAACGATCAGGTCATTCACGTTGAACGACAAACCACCACGGAAGGCCATACGGAAACCGAGGGTCTTAATATCATCCAGGAACTTAGCTGTTTTAGGCACATCGGTAATCTTGATGATATCACCAATGATCTCCCTCAGGCTTTTCTTGGTAAGAAGGGCATTTACATAACCTACTTCTACAGGTACAAACTGGTTAAACAATACACGACCAACAGTTGTATCGATCAGTTTTTTCACCAGTTTACCACTTTCCCGCACATTCACTTTCACTTTGATATTAGCATGCAGGTCAACGCGCTGTTCATTGTATGCGATGATTACTTCATCCATGCTATAGAAAGCTTTACCCTCTCCTCTTACGATCTCTGTTTCAGTAGTTTTCTTACCCTTGGTAATATAGTACAGTCCGAGTACCATGTCCTGTGAAGGAAGGGTAATTGGTGTACCATTCTGTGGGTTAAGGATATTGTGTGAAGAAAGCATCAGCAATTGTGCTTCCAGTACGGCGGCATTGCTCAAAGGCACGTGCACGGCCATCTGGTCACCATCGAAATCCGCGTTAAACGCTGATGTAACGAGTGGGTGAAGCTGAATGGCTTTACCTTCTACTAATTTTGGCTGGAAGGCCTGGATCGACAAACGGTGCAGTGTTGGGGCACGGTTTAACAATACAGGGTGTCCTTTCAATATATTTTCCAGGATATCCCAGATCACAGCTTCTTTGCGGTCAACTAATTTCTTAGCCGACTTCACTGTTTTCACGATACCTCTTTCAATCAGTTTACGGATAACAAATGGTTTGAACAGTTCTGCCGCCATATCTTTTGGCAGACCACATTCATGCATTTTCAGTTCTGGACCTACCACGATAACCGAACGACCAGAATAGTCAACACGTTTACCAAGTAGGTTCTGACGGAAACGACCTTGTTTACCCTTCAGTACATCTGATAATGATTTCAGCGCACGACCACCTTCAGCTTTCACCGCATTTGATTTACGGCTGTTATCGAACAGTGAATCGATTGCTTCCTGCAACATACGTTTTTCGTTACGCAGGATCACTTCCGGAGCTTTGATCTCCAACAATCTTTTCAGACGGTTGTTACGGATGATCACACGACGATACAGGTCATTCAGATCTGAACTCGCGAAACGGCCACCATCCAATGGCACCAACGGACGAAGTTCAGGTGGAATAACAGGAATGTATTGCATTACCATCCACTCAGGACGGTTAGTGATTCTTGTGCTTGCATCACGGAATGATTCCACAACGCTCAAACGCTTTAAGGCATCTGCCTTACGCTGCTGAGATGTTTCAGTAGCTGCCGCATTACGCAGGGAGAAGCTCAGACCATCAAGATCAATTCTTTCCAGTAATGCATGAACTGCCTCGGCACCCATTTTAGCGATGAATTTCTGCGGATCATCATCAGGCAGGTACTGGTTATCTTTTGGCAAATTATCCAGGATATCCAGGTACTCTTCTTCAGTTAAAAGATCACCCATATTCAGGTTTTCTTTCACACCACCCTGGATAACTACAAAACGCTCATAGTAGATAATGGTCTCTAATTTCTTAGAGCTCATACCTAACAGGTAACCGATTTTGTTAGGGAGACTTTTAAAATACCAGATATGTACAACAGGAACCACCAGTTTAATGTGGCCCATGCGTTCGCGACGAACTTTTTTCTCCGTTACTTCCACACCGCAGCGGTCGCACACGATGCCTTTGTAACGGATACGCTTATACTTACCGCAGGCACATTCGTAATCCTTTACAGGACCGAAAATCCTTTCACAGAACAAACCATCGCGTTCTGGTTTGTAGGTACGGTAGTTAATGGTTTCAGGCTTTAGTACTTCGCCAAAACTTCTTTCCAGAATACTGTCCGGCGATGCCAGGCTGATCGTGATCTGTGAGAATGTTGATCTGGGGCGATTGTCTCTTTTAATGGCCATATTTTAAAGCTTCTAGCTATTAGCTGCTAGCTACTAGCTGTATTTAATTTTAAAAAATGTAGTGTTTCAAAAGCTGGCAGCTAGTAGCTAGAAGCTAGTAGCTGCCTACGCTGTTATTCAAATTTCAGGTCAAGACCCAAACCTCTCAATTCATGTACAAGTACATTGAACGATTCAGGTACACCAGCGCGTGGGATGTTATCACCCTTCACGATGGCTTCATAAGTCTTAGCCCTTCCGATGATATCATCAGACTTCAGTGTAAGCAGTTCCTGCAGGATGTTGGCCGCACCATATGCTTCCAGTGCCCATACCTCCATCTCACCAAAACGCTGACCACCAAACTGTGCCTTACCACCCAGCGGCTGCTGTGTAATCAAGCTGTATGGTCCGATAGAACGTGCGTGCATCTTATCATCAACCATGTGGTGCAGTTTGATCATGTAGATCACACCCACAGTAGCTTTCTGGTGGAAACGTTCTCCGGTTTCACCATCATATAAGTATGTATGCCCGTTTCTTGGAATACCTGCGTCTTTACAGTATTGCTCAATTTCATCGGTGCTTGCACCATCAAAGATTGGCGTTGCAAATTTCACACCCAGACGTTTACCTGTCCATCCAAGGATGGTTTCGTAAATCTGTCCGAGGTTCATCCTTGAAGGTACCCCAAGTGGGTTCAGTACGATATCTACCGGTGTACCATCTTCCATGAACGGCATATCTTCTGCACGTACAATTTTCGCAACGATACCTTTGTTACCGTGACGACCCGCCATTTTATCACCCACTTTCAACTTACGTTTAACAGCGAGGTAAACTTTAGCCAGTTTCAATACACCTGCTGGTAACTCATCACCAATTGAAATGTTGAACTTCTCACGCTTGTAACGTCCGAGTTCTTCATTGTAACGGATGCTGTAGTTGTGCAATAAGGTATTGATCTGATCGTCGGTTTTTGCATCACCAGTCCAACCCAATGGGTTCACGTTCTGGTAATCAATCGCGCTCAGGTTCTTTTGATTGAACTTAGCACCTTTACCGATCAGCATTTCACCGAAGTTGTTGCTTACACCTGCAGAAGCTTTGTCTTTCAGCAAAGTCTGCAATTTGTCTAACAACAATTCTTTGATTGCTTCTGTATTTTGCTGGTGTACTTTCTCAACTTTCTCCAACAGTGCTTTCTCACGGATCTTGCCATTCTTATCTTTCTTAGCGCGCTGGAACAGTTTCTTATCAATCACCACACCTTCTGTACCGTTTGGTGCTTTCAGAGATGCATCTTTTGCATCACCTGCTTTATCACCGAAGATGGCACGTAAGAGTTTCTCTTCAGGAGTTGGGTCAGATTCTCCTTTTGGAGTAATCTTACCGATCAGGATATCACCTTCTTTAATGGTGGCTCCGATACGGATGATACCATGCTCATCGAGATCCTTTGTAGCTTCTTCAGAAACGTTTGGAATATCTGGTGTTAACTCTTCTTCACCCAGTTTGGTATCACGCACTTCCAGTTCATACTCATCGATATGGATTGAAGTAAACAAGTCTTCGCGCACCACTTTCTCACTGATTACAATCGCATCCTCGAAGTTGTAACCCTTCCATGGCATGAATGCTACTTGCAGGTTACGACCCAATGCCAGCTCACCATCTTTTGTTGCATAACCCTCAGTTAAGAAATCGCCTTTCTTCACTTTCTGTCCTTTTTTAACAGCCGGACGAAGGTTGATACAGGTAGCCTGGTTTGTTTTGATGAACTTAGTGAGTTTATACACCTGTAAGTCATCATTAAAGCTGATCAAACGATCGATATCATTTCTGTCGTAACGAACATGAATTTCATTTGCATCAACAAATTCAACCACACCGTTACCATCTGCGTGAATCTGGATACGTGCATCACGAGCAGCTTTACCTTCCAGACCAGTACCTACTACAGGTACTTCCGGACGGATCAATGGTACTGCCTGACGTTGCATGTTCGATCCCATCAATGCACGGTTGGCATCATCATGCTCAAGGAATGGAATCAGTGAAGCACTCAAACCAACGATCTGGTTTGGCGCAACGTCCATGTATTCCACATCTTCTTTATCTAATATCGGGAAGTCGCCCGTTTCACGAGAAACTACTTTATCTTCTGCGAACTCACCTTTCTCTGTTAACGGAGAGTTACTCTGCGCAATCTTCGCAGTGTCTTCTTCTTCCGCACTCAGGAAAGTAAGTTCTTTCATATTTACTTTTCCGTTTTCTACTTTACGGTATGGGGTTTCAATAAAGCCCATATCATTGATAGAAGCATGTACGCAAAGTGTTGAGATCAGACCGATGTTTGGTCCTTCCGGTGTTTCAATGGTACACAAACGGCCATAGTGAGAATAGTGTACGTCACGCACCTCGAAACCGGCACGCTCACGACTCAAACCACCTGGTCCGAGTGCGGAGATACGACGCTTATGCGTGATCTCACTCAGCGGGTTTGTCTGATCGAGGAACTGCGACAACTGAGATGTTCCGAAGAAAGAATTGATTACAGATGACAGTGTTCTTGCATTGATCAAATCAACTGGTGTAAACACCTCGTTATCACGAACGTTCATACGCTCACGGATGGTACGTGCCATACGGGCAAGACCAACACCGAATTGTGCATACAACTGCTCTCCTACGGTACGTACACGACGGTTGCTCAGGTGATCGATATCATCGATCTCCGCTTTTGCATTCGTGAGTTTTACCAGGTATTTGATGATCTCGATGATATCCTGCTTGGTCAATACTTTCTTGGTCAGCGGATAATCGAGGTTCAGTTTGCGGTTAATTTTATAACGACCTACTTCACCCAGATCATAACGTTTGTCTGAGAAGAACAGTTTGTCGATGATACCACGCGCTGTTTCATTATCAGGCGCGTCGGCACCACGTAACTGGCGGTAGATATGTTGTACCGCTTCCAGTTCACTGTTTGAAGTATCCTTATTTAAGGTATTGTAGATGATTGCATAATCACCACCCACATCTTCTTTCTGGATAAATACGCTCTTGATTTCCATTTCGATGATGGTTGCAATTGCTTCCTCATCTAAAATGGTATCACGCTCCATTACGATTTCGTTACGCTCAATGCTCACTACCTCACCGGTATCTTCATCCACGAAATCTTCTACCCATGTTCTCAGAACGCGGGCAGCCAGTTTTTTACCAACATGGTTGGCAAGGGTTTTCTTATCAGCTTTCACCTCATCGGCCATACCGAAGAGTTCCAGGATATCCTTATCAGTTTCGAAACCAATAGAACGTAACAGGGTTGTTACAGGGAACTTTTTCTTACGATCGATGTAGGCATACATCACGTTATTGATATCGGTAGCAAACTCCATCCATGCTCCTTTGAAAGGAATTACACGGGCAGAATAAATTTTGGTACCGTTGGGGTGTACAGACTGACCAAAGAATACACCAGGTGAACGGTGTAACTGTGATACTACCACACGCTCAGCTCCGTTAATTACGAAGGTACCACGTGGTGTCATGTACGGGATATTTCCTAAGAACACATCCTGAACGATGGTCTGGAAATCTACGTGCTCTTCATCATTACAACTTAAACGCAGTTTAGCTTTTAAAGGCACTGCATAAGTAAGACCACGCTCCATACACTCATCTAGTGTGTAACGGGGCGGATCAATGAAATAATCCAGGAACTCCAGTACGAAGATGTTACGCGTGTCTGTGATAGGAAAGTTTTCCTTAAACACACGGAACAAACCCTCCACATTACGCTTATCGGGTGTTGTCTCTAACTGAAAAAATTCTCTGAATGATTCTAACTGGATGTCGAGCAGGTCAGGAGCTTCTGCCAAATGTTTAGTTTTACCGAAGCCGACCCTGTTGTTCAAAGTTGTTGTAGACATATAAATGAAAACCGGTTTTGATACGATAAAAATTTGGGGAGAATGGTGAGATTCTCTTAACGTACAATCGGCTCATTCATCATTCAAACGTCAATGATAAAAATGTCCACCCGCTAATTGGCCCAAAAATAAGGATGGCAAAGGTAGGAAATAGGCAGGCAATTGCAAAAACAAATTTATTCGTGAACGGTCCATGGTAAATGGGGAGTGAGTGGTGAGTAGTCAGTAGTGAGTAAAGATATGATTATCAATATATTAGGAACTTATAAAGGTAACAGCCTACATACAAAACCCTGCGAAATCTCTGCGTTCCCCTTTCCCTGCGGTGAATTTACTCGAAAGTTCACCGCAGAGAGCGAGAGGTAACGGAGTTTACGCAAGGTTATAATCAAGCATCACTCAGTACTGTCTACTCACTTTCTTACCAGATTCTCGCCCGCTGTTCGGCCGCACGGAAGAGCTTGTTTTTCTCAGTAACTCCAAACGCCTTGTAAAATGGCTCGAAATTGGCCAGAGGGCCGTTTACCCTGAACTCTTCAGGACTATGCGGGTCGGTGGTAATACGGGTACGCATGCTCTCGGGGCGGTCAACTAAACGCCAAACCTGTGCATAGCCAAGGAAAAAGCGCTGATCTGGGGTAAAACCGTCTATTTTTTCGTCACCCTGACCTTGTTTGGTCATTTTAAAGGCATCATAGGCGATGGCAAGGCCTCCGATATCTGCCAGGTTCTCTCCCAATGTAAGCGCGCCATTTACATGCATGCTATCTAGTACCGTGTAGGCATTGTACTGCTCCACTACCCCTTTGGCCTTGGCATTGAACTTTTCGCCATCGGTTTTGGTCCACCAGTCGGTGAGGTTACCTAGCGCATCATATTGACGGCCCTGGTCATCGAACCCATGGGTCATTTCGTGGCCAATTACCATACCAATAGCACCATAGTTGATGGCATCATCTGCTTTCAGCTCAAAGAAAGGGAACTGAAGAATACCTGCCGGGAATACGATTTCATTGAATGTAGGATTATAATAAGCGTTTACGGTTGGAGCGGTCATACCCCACTCTGTCTTATCTACCGCTTTACCAATCTTGTCGATACTTTCTTTGTAATCATGTTTGGCAATATTGCGCATGTTGTTATAGAAATCATTACGGCTGATTGTTACATCATCATAAGACTTCCACTTATCAGGATAGCCAATCTTTTTCATTATGGCAGATAATTTCTCCTGGGCTTTCTGTTTTGTTGTATCGCTCATCCAGTCTAGTTGAGTGATGCGTTTATTGAAAGCCGTCTGCAGGTTATTCACCAATTCATCCATTCGTTTTTTGGCATCAGCTGGGAAATATTTTTCTACAAAGAGTTGACCCAGTAAATCTTTCAGCCCATCATCGGTACGACTCACCATTTTCTTCCAGCGGGCTTCCTGTGTTTTGGCACCGGAGAATAATTTGTTGAACGAAAAACGTTCATCCACAAATGCCTTGCTCAGAAGTGAAGCATTGGACGCGATATAATCGTAACGTACTTTACTTTTCCATGCCTCAATCGGCTCACTGGCCAATAAACTGCTTAATGCTTTGTAATAGCCGGGCTGACTCACATTCACACTATCTGTTTTGATACCCATTTTCTGCAAAGCACTGCTCCAGCCTATATTAGGAGAAATTTTTTCCAGGTCGGTTACCGACATTTTATTGTAGTTGCGGATAGGATCGCGCAGTTCAACCGGGGCAAGGTGAGACTTAGCAATTGCTGTTTCAAGTTTAAGTATTGCCTCAGCTTGTTGTGCAGCTTGTTCTTTTTGTACCCCTGTGAGTACAAAATAGTTGGTGATATGCTCCAGGAATTTCTGGCGCTGCATTACCGTTGTAGAATCGTTTTTAGTATAGTAGTCTTTCTCGGGTAAGCTCAACCCTGTCTGGTAAAGACTGAGTATATTTTTGCTGCTGTTTCTTTCATCAGCTCCTATATAAATACCGATCAGGTCACCATCACCTTCCATATAACTTTCTGCAAGCAGACTAACCAGTTCTTTATAATCTTTTACCGCATCAATTTTTGCCAGCATAGGTTTCAATGGATCATAACCAGCTTTTTCGATTGCTGCTGAATCCATTCCACTTGCATAGAAGTCGCCAACCTTCTGTTCAGCACTGCCGGCTTTGTGATCTGTTTTGGCAGACAGTTCATCCAATATAGTCCTGAGTTTTTTCAGGTTCTCATCGTAAAGGGTATAAAAACTACCCCACCCGCTCTGGTCATCGGGTATCACACTGTTTTTGATCCAGGTGCCGTTGGCATACATGAAAAAGTTGTCGGCAGGATTAACGGTAGTATCCATACCAGCCGTATCAAAATAATCTTTTGAATCTGTATTGGTTTTACAAGCAGCAATTAAAAGTGTTGCGCCAGCTAAAACGGACATGATTTTCTTCATAGCAAAATTTTAGTGTGTTAAATATGGGAAATTATTACTGAGAAGCAAAACCGTTTAACATATTGGGAATAGAAAGTGTACAATCAATTTCCTGTTAATTACTGAGCCTAACATTTGGAAAGTTCCGAAACTTTCCAAATGTTGCACCGAGGCAATTCAGTCAATGATTTGAAAAAAATTATTACACACCCATTTTACATTATTGCTTTTCTTGAAATCCCCCATCGGACTTCGGACTCCCGGACTCCCGGACTTTCTCATCCCCCCTCTGATCACATATTCATGTGAATTCCATCATAAATTAGTTATGGCTGTAACTATTATCCCCACCAATCGTAAACATGGAAACCATTATTAAACTCTATGACAACAGAACTACAACAATTACAAAAACAGATTACCTGGATGCGCTGGTATATTTTTATCAGTGCCGGTGTACTGATCACGGTCTTACTTTTTGCATTCACAGAACCTGAGCAAACCATGGGTATCATCAGGGCAAAAGGCATCATCATTGAAGACGGCAGCGGACGGGACAGAATATTGATCGGCTCCCCTATTCCCTACTCAAAAGATCGTGTTAGAAACGATACCGCTTTGGTTAGAAAATATTGGGCTAAAGAATATGGCAACCCCAATCAGTATATGGAATGGTATAAAAACTATTACCATGGTGCAGAAGGCATTGTGGTGATGAATGAAAACGGTTTCGACCGTGTATTATTAGGCGATAAACTGGCCGACCCCAATATTGGCAAAAGAATGTTCCAGAGTGCCGGCATTTTATGGAACGATAAAGAAGGCTGGGAACTCGGTGGCGCCGGAGTAAACACCACAAAAGAAGGCAAATCAAGATCTGTTATGGGTGTGGATGATAAAGAAGGCGAAGCCGTTCACATCGTAGCGCTGGAAGACGGCACCAAAGGATTGATGATTGCCGGCGAAAACGGCAACCTGCTGATCGGCATGTCTAAAAAAGACGGCGGATGGTTCCAAAACAAAGAAGCTTTTACCGGTATAAAATATTTCGATAAAAAAGGCAAACTGGTATGGCAGCAAAAGATGAATGGTCAGGATAGAAAGAGGGGAAAATAAGTCCGGGAGTCCGAAAGTCCGAAGTCCGACGGGGTGAGGGGAATAATAAACGAGTCACTTCCTTATTCCTTATTTCTTATTCCATATTTCTTATCCCCTCTCCCCACTTCCATCAACACCCATTTATCCGGGTCAATTAAAACATCCATTGGCGAGGCATTAACAGGAAGCGTAAACTCAACCGATTTTTCTTTCAGTTCAATTACTTTCCTGATGGCATTCGTTTTACCTGGCAACTGAACAGCTATTGGTATGGGCATTGAAAACAAACTGCCATCATTCTGCACCTGCTCCAACTTTATCTTCAGCTCTTTCTTTGACTCATTGTATTCCCATGTACTCCTGATCTTTAATGTACCTGGCTTGTATAACCATTGATCAAAAAATTGTTTCAAATCCTTGCCAGATACAGCTTCCATTACAGCACGAAAATCGGCAGTGGTGCAATTTCGGTTCATATACTTTTCATAATACTGGCGTATCCCTTTCCAGAACAGTTCATCGCCCAGCATACCACGCAGCATGTGAAGTATCCAACTCCCTTTTTGATAGGTTTGAGAACTGGTCACTTTATTCATATCAGTGAGGTTATCGTGTACAATACGGTAACCTGGATTTTTGGCATAAAAATCATCTACACGCTTTTTACTATCTGCAAGTCCTTTCATGAATTCATCATGCCCATACTGGTGTTCTATAAAAAGCAGGGTAAAATAAGTGGCAAAGCCTTCACTCAGCCAAACATCATCCCAATCAGATTCAGTAACTGCATTGCCAAACCATTGGTGGGCTATTTCATGAATAATGACATTACGCCAGCGTTCATTGCGATCACCTACTACAGAACCCTCGCTGTACAATATAGCAGAAGCTGCTTCCATGCCGCCGCTTACACTGTTAGATTGAATATTTGCCAGCTTTTCATACGCAAATGGACCAACACGGTCGCTGTAAAAAGCCAGTACTTTTTTGGTGGGTTCTGCATAATCATAAAATCCAGCATCACGATCCTGTTGGTATACCCAGCTTTGAATGGATTTGTGGTCAAACTCATCCACATACTGAACCGCAAACCTCGCAACACCCAATACATATAACCAGGGAGCAATGGGCACTGATTGTTTCCAGTGGGTCATTCGCTTACCATTGGACAAACTTGTTTCTTCTATTTTTAATCCATTAGAGACAACCTGATAATGCGCTGGGGCGGTCACTAAAAACTCACAGGTAGCTTTATCATAAGGATGATCAACCAGGGGCAACCAGTTTCTTCCTTTATCCGGCCAGTCGTCGCTGAAAAAACTACGATCACCATATTTATTATTGGCAATTTTTAATCCGCTGGCGGGCACTCCATGATAACTTATCACATATCTGCTTTGCTGGTCTTTTTGTGAAGCACTGGGTAAACTGATATACAGCGCATTGTTTTCATGTTTAAAAGACAAAGCTTTTCCACCCGATTGTACCTTTTCTACAATCATTCCTTTATTACCTAATGATGCAGCTGCTTTAATCAGATCGAAGCGCAAAACTGTTACGCCGGTTGAAAGGTATTTTACATCAATCGATGCCTCACTGAATATTTCATCTGTTGAATCGGATAGACTGATTTTAAATGCATAATGGAGTATATCAATGCTATGGTCTTTGGGATAATTATCTGCGGTTGCAATTAAAGGGAGGGCAAAGCAAATAAGCAGATAGCTGATAAAACGCATCATGGTTATTTTTTTAGGGGTAATGAAAGAGCAGGACGAATTTCTATCAGTCCTTTTTCTCTAATTGTGGCTTCTACCTCTTCTAGTTTAGAAGGAACAAAACCGCTTAGGTTTTCAACACCATCTGCCGTAACCAGCGCCACGTCTTCAATGCGTATATACAATCGCTCCGGGTGAATCCAGATCATGGGGTCAATGGTAAAGACCATACCGGCTTTTAGTGGAACACCACGCACATTGCCTACATCATGTACGGCCATGCCAACTGGGTGTTGAAAATGTCCCCTGAATTTTAACCCATCCTGTACTGCTTTAAGGTGTTCAGGTTTTACAAAGGTTTTTCCAACCAGGTATTGTTGCATGTCTTTCGCTGCATTATCTAATACTTCATCAGCAGTTACACCGGGTTTTATATAACGAAACAAAGCATCCCGGTAGGCCACAATAAAATTGTAGAGCTCTTTCTGTTCAGCATTAAATTTTCCGTTCACTGGCCAAATACGTGTAACATCGCTTGAATAATATTTATAGTCAGGCGCATAATCCATCAATACCAGGTCACCGTCTTTCAATACATCTGTTTTATGAAAATAATGACCCATGTATGCATTGGTGCCCCCACCAATAATAGAGGGATAAGCATCTCCCCTTGCACCATGCAGGTAAAACATATACTTGGCTGCTGCATCTAACTGGTATTCGTATACACCTGGATAAGTTGAACGCATGGCTTCCATGATACCCAATCCTGCAATTTGTGTGGCTTTGCGTATCACAGCTATTTCTTCCGCACTTTTAATGAGTCGCATGGTATCCAGAATGGGCGAAAAGTCATTGATTTCAAACTGCGGAAATTGTGCTTTTATTTTTTGAATAAAGGCAGCTTCTCTGGTGGTAGAATTATACCATGGGTTAGCAGCAGCCCTGGACTGTGCATATAGTAATTCATCCCGGCTGTCGTTGCCAATTTCTGCAGGACTAAACTCCGTAAATAATTTTGGAGCCGGGGGTCTTATTAGTCCTGTACCCACCAGATCTGCAGATAAAAATTCAATAGCTTTTACCTGTTGAATACCAGTTAACTGTTTTACCAGTTCAGCATCTTCGGCAGACAATACCTTACCCTGGTTCTTCTCAGTAGCTTCATCGCGGTGAGGCAGGTATAAAGTGGCTGATCTATTTGAACCGCGTAATAAAAGGTATGCATGCGGCGATTCTATTCCGGTTAGGTAAAAGAAATTATTGGCCTGGCGAAACACTGTAAAGCCGGGTATCCCGCCAAAGCCTTGCAATAAGGCAACAGATTTATTACCAATTGCGTTATATACACTATTTCTTCTGCGGGCAAATTCTTCTTTGGAGAAATCCGTTTGATAATGTGGGTTATCCTGTGCAGTTAACCCGGATAACAATACCAAATTGAATAAAAGAACCAATGTAGAAAAAACTCGAATCATGTGCATTAATTTATGTTTGGCATTTGCTGTAGAACAATGCCTGGAATTATATAGAATGCAGTACTAATAGCTCAACCTACTGCTGCTTATGCAATCTAAGATTTTTAAAGGGTATTTTTTACCCTTACATTCTAAATAAATGAAGACAGAAGGCTCATGGTATAATTTGAAGTTTTTCTAAAGGAGTAATTCTGGCAATCTGCTAGTAGTGCGGAGGATAGAACGCAGATCTTCATGATTTTCAAGATCTATCATGATAAATCTTGAAAATCCGTGTTCTATTAATAGCAAGTAATGGATAAACTGCAATCAACTATTTCTTTATTCAACCAATTTTAGAAATCTAAATTCACTTGCCTGCATCTTTTTCCAGAGCAGCAATGTCTAAGTTTATAAACATTTGTAAGAAATCAATTTCTATTATCAGCAACTCGCCAATTTTTGCTTCACGATTGTCTTCTTAGCGTTTATCTGTACCGGCACCACTAATGCATAGGGTCTGTTAAATGCTTCCTGTGAAACTTTGAAATAGTCTGCCAGTTTTCTAATAACATCTTTTGAAAGCCCTTTTTTATAATGGAGAATGTCTGATACATACCCCTTACTTATTCCGAGAATTTCAACCATATTTTTTGCTTTCAGGTTATGCTCTTTCATAAAAGATTGAATTAACTCAACAGGATCAAGACTAGTAGTTGAAAGACGAGAAGCATCCCAGGTTTCGATGAGCAGTGTTAATAAGGCAATTTCATCTTTGGTATTGCGATCTTTTGCTCCGGAGAATACAAGTTCTTCCAATACGTTACAATAAGTATTGTATTGACTTTTACTGGTGATGACTTTATATTTTAGTGTTTCCATGATTTATATTTTTAGTAATTACTGATTGTATATTGTTCTCCTGCTTTGCAAAGCTTATCGTATTCAGCATGTGTTCCTATCCAGCAAATAAAAAGATGCACCTGTGTATCACCAAATGCATATTTGGCAATTAGCCGGTATTTATTTCCCCCAATATCAAATACTACTCTGCTCGTTCCCTTCCCTAATAAATCTGCGCTACCAAAACTACATTTGATATCTTCGGGAATAACCCAATCTGCAAATTTCAATTTGTATAGCCATTCATCAAATGAAATACGGCTAAGTGCATTTTCCTTTTTATAACATTCAATTGTTTCCCTTCTTATCAAATGTATTTTCATAACAAAAGTATATATTATTTTTATAAAAGTTCTCCTTTTGTGAACATTTTTATCCACAAATGCCATAAATATAACTAGCTAACAAAGCACTACCCAGACATATCCGACTAAACTCGGCTTGAAGGAAACTTATTAATATTAACTACGTGAGAGGCGAATTTTAAAGCACTAAGTTCACTCAAGCAAAGCATACCTGCATCTTCCCCCCCCACTACTCCATCCATACTTCCTTATTCCTTATTTCTTATTCCTTATTTCTTATTTCTCTTCATTTCTGTCTGGAGAATTTTACCCGCGAGCTCTAGGTTTCGCGTATGATGGAACACAGATTATCATGATTTTCAAGATCTATCATGATAAATCTTGAAAATCATGATAATCTGTGTTCTATTAATAGCAGTTAGTGCATTTACGGTAACCCAATATTTCTTTAAGCAACTGACTTTAAATTTTCTCCCCTCTATTATTATATTAAAAGCAGAAAGTCTATAACAAGCACCCATCAAGGCTTGTAGCTTGCAGCTTGAAGCCAATTTCCTCCGGACAGCAATGATTTCTCATTCCTTATTTCTTATTCCTCATTTCTTATTTCTTATTCCTTATTCCTCATTTCTCATTTCTCATTCCTTCTCCTCCGCACTCAACCATCATTATACCGCACTCTGCTTATTTGATTCGGTTTATTGGGCACATTATTGTTGTTTTACGGTATGATCTTCTTCAGGCATATCACTTTATATTGGCGCTGCCAGCTACTCGGATGGAGTATAGCTGCGCTGTACTGGGCATTAATGGGTATCGCACAACCTGGTTTCAGTGTCGGTTTTGCTTTGCTTCAATTCGGTACAGATCTGGTCTTATACATTGGCATTACCCATGTTTACCGGAATTTTTCCCGATACTGCCAATGGCAAAGCCTTCCGCTTCGCCCTTTAATATGGAGAATACTGTTAAGTCTGCCCATTTTAACCGCACTCTATTGCATTGGCACCATCACAAAAATCTACTATATACGTCATTGGTTCATGCCCGGTTTCGAAATCAGTTTTATGGATTTTGTACGCCCGAATATTACAAGCATTTCAATGGCTGGGGCAAGACTTATGTCGATCTGGCTATTGGCATACCATGGCTACCATTATGCACTGCGCGAAATGAACCTTCTGAAAGAAAATGCTGCCTTACAAGTTGCCATTAAGGATGCCCAGCTACAAAATTTGTCTGCACAACTAAATCCTCATTTTCTTTTTAACTCACTCAATACAATTAAATCGCTTGTGCCTTCTCAGCCCGACTCGGCCAGAAGAGCCATCGACTTATTGAGTGAATTACTTCGAACAAGCTTATACAATACCGAACAATCAACCACTACTGTTGGTGAAGAACTGGCACTCATTAAAGATTACCTGGAACTAGAACAACTGCGGATGGAAGAAAGATTACAGTATTCAATTAATATCGATGATACCTTTTCAAAAATTTCCATACCCACCCTTTCATTGATTACTATGGTAGAAAATGCTGTTAAACATGGTATCGCCGTACAACAAAATGGCGGCCGTATTGAATTGACCGCCTCCACAAATAATCAAACACATAGTTTTCGCGTGATACATCCGGGCATATTAGGATCGGGAACAGGCCTCGGCATCCGAAACCTGAAAGAAAGACTGCATTTATTATACCATGAACAGGCTTCCTTTACCATCACAGAAAATAACGGTATGGTTGAAGCATGTTTAATTATACCTGTATGATGAAAATGATCAGAACCATAATCATAGATGATGAAAGGTCTGCCAGACTGGAACTTAAAAGGATACTCTCCGTTTTTCCTGATATACAGATTATCGGAGAAGCTGCTAATGCCGATGAAGCAGAACTGATCATCAATGAACTGATACCCGACCTCATTTTTCTTGACGTTCAAATGCCCGGCCGCTCTGGATTTGAGTTACTGGAATCACTTGCCATTGTACCCCTGACCATTTTTGTAACCGCTTACGATAAATACGCTTTTAAAGCTTTTGAAGTAAGCGCAATCGATTACCTGCTGAAACCAGTCAGAGAAGAACGCCTTACCAGAACCATACTACAGGTAAGGGAAAGATTAAAGCAACAAACCGGCAGATCACTCTTCATCAAAGAAGGGAACCGGTATTATTTTATACAATGGACGGATGTTAGCCTGATCGAATCTGCCCATCAATACGTTCGGTTATATACTGCTAATGGTAAACCTCTTTTAAAAAATTCACTTAAACAAATAGAAGAACAATTACCTCCCAACTTATTCTTCCGGGCAAACAGGTGGCAACTGATTAACCTGCAATTCATCAGTGAATGCAAAACAGTTCAGGGCATTTTACATGTTCGTCTTTCCGATGAACAAGAAATTATTTTTTCAGAACGACAATCAACCCTATTCCGAAAAACACATCCTAATTTATGAAACAAGTATTCGCATTTATTGTCTGCCTGTTATTTATCTCACAAGGCAGCGGGCAGCGCTATATCATTAACGACAGTGTATTAATTCATACATCTTATGGCATAACGCTTTCAGCAGTTGTAGTTCGCTCCGCCGATGTCCAGACAAAACAACCTGCCGCCCTTATGTTTTTTATCTATGCAAATACAGCGCGAAGTATTCAAGAAGCCAAATCTGCGGCCGATCATGGTTATGTTGGCATTGTAGCCGACGCCCGGGGTAAACGCCTCGGAACCGGCAAAATTGAACCCTACGAACATGAAGTACAGGATGTAAATGCAGTGATTGAATGGATTACCCATCAACCCTGGAGCGATGGTCGTGTTGGCATGTATGGAGGCAGTTATTCCGGCTTTGCACAATGGGCCGCTACCAAAAAATTACACAAAGCATTAAAAACCATCGTACCCTACGTAGCTGCAATACCAGGATTGGGTGTACCCATGGAAAACAATATATTCCTTACAGCAAATTACCAGTGGCCATTTTATGTTACTACCAGCAACATGTTGGATACAGCTATTAATAACGACTTTCAACGTTTCAGAAAATTACGCGTCAACTGGTTTTATAGTGGTGTACCTTTTAATCGCATCGACAGTATTGACGGCTTACCCAATCCATGGTTACAGAAATGGTTGAAACACCCTTCATTCGACCGTTACTGGCAATCAATGATCCCTTTCAGAAATGAGTATGCCCATATCAACATCCCCGTATTATCCATTACCGGTTATTATGATGACGGACAGGTTTCCGCGATGGAATATTTCAGGGAACATTATCGGTATCGTCCGGATGCTGAACATTACCTGGTTATTGGTCCTTATGACCATTTTGGTGCACAACAAGGAGGAAGAAAAGTTTTGAGAGGATATACAGTAGATTCCGTGGCACTGATCAATACAAGAGAACTTACCTTTCAATGGTTTGATCATATTTTGAAAGGCAAAGAAAAACCTTCACTCATAAAAGATAAAATCAACTTCCAGCAAATGGGGACAAATACCTGGAAGCATGCTCCTTCATTAAAAAAAATGGAAGACAGCATCGTTACATTCTACCTTGCTGATAATAAAATGCTTTCAAGGACCAAACCTTCAAAAACAACTTATCACAAACAGGAGATCGACCTGGCAAACCGCGATCAGTGGACAAACCAGTATTATCCTGATCCAATTATAGAAACATCGATTGATACTACCAGTGGTTTATTTTTTTGGACTGATACGTTTAATGAAGACATCACCGTTAGCGGGCAAATTGAAGGTGTTTTAAAAGCCATTATCAATAAGCGTGACATGGATATTGGGTTAACACTTTATGAAGTAATGCCCGATGAAACATTCTTTCATCTAACCTATTATATTGGCAGGGCGAGTTATGCTAAAGATATGACCACACGCCGGTTATTAACCCCGGGTAAATTAGCGTCCATCCCCATTTCCCGCTCTCGTCTTTTCAGTAAAAAGGTACAGAAAGGCAGCAGGCTATTATTGGTTCTGAATATCAATAAGAATCCATTTTCAGAAGTAAATTATGGCAGTGGCAAAATTGTAAATACAGAAAGCATAAAAGATGCGGGCAAACCGCTTTCCATTCAATGGAGTAATGAGAGCTTTATACAACTTGGCATCAGCTCACTTAAAAAATAATATCCATTATACCCTCATTTTACTATTCCTTGTTGATCATGCACGGCAAGTGCTGTATATTTACTTTGCATGATATAACAAACTATGAGAAAACTATATCAATATTTATTGCTTGTCTTCGCCATACTGCCATCTGCTGTTTTTTCAATGGCCGGCACAGATACCGTATACCAATCTGATCAACTCATTATTACCCGGCTTGCCAAACATAGCTATGTACATACCAGCTACCTGTATACCAACAGTTTTGGTAAAGTACCCTGTAATGGCATGATTGTACTCAATAAAAAAGAAGCAATCGTTTTTGACACTCCGGCTAATGATACCAGTACAACAGAGCTGATAAACTGGATTGAAAAGCAAGCAAAATGCAACATCAAAGCTGTTATACCTACGCATTATCATGAAGACTGCTTGGGCGGACTCAAAGCTTTTCATCATCTGAATATTCTTTCTTATGCTAGTAAAACAACCATCGCATTGGCAAGGGAACAGAAATCTACTATTCCAAAAAATGCCTTTGCGGATCAGTTGGAACTAACCGTGGGTGGCGATAAAATATATACCCGGTTTTTTGGTGAAGGACATACCAAAGACAATGTAGTTGCCTACTTCCCTACCGACCAGATACTATTTGGCGGATGCCTGATTAAGGAAATAAATGCCACGAAAGGCTGGGTGGGCGATGCAAATGAAAAAGCATGGCCGGTTACAGTAAAACAAATAAAAAAGAAATATCCTGGAGTAAAAATAGTGATCCCTGGGCATGGTGAGCCCGGCAATAAATCGTTACTCGATTATACGATCCGCTTATTCAGTACAGAATAATTTATACGACATAAAGTACTATTTGATCTTCATACTTCAATTTTTATTAAATTGAATGCTAATCATATACCCTTTGATTTATTTGCCATGAAGAAACTGTACAGTTTATTGATTGCTTTTGCAATAACAAATCCCATTTTTGCCCAGGTTTCAAAAGCTCCTGCCTATCCGCTGATTACCCACGATCCCTATTTCAGTATCTGGAGTTTTTCAGACAAACTCAATGAATCGGTTACCAAACACTGGACAGGCGCCGATCATTCATTGCTGGGCTATATTGATGTGGATGGCAAATTGTATAAATTCCTGGGAGCCCCACCCAAAAAATTACAACCACTATTACCCAATAGCGATTTACAAGGATACGATTGCAGGTATACTGAACAAAAACCTGCTGAAAACTGGTTCAGTCCGGAGTTTGATGACAGCCAATGGAAAAATGGACTGGGCATGTTTGGCTCAAAGAATATGGATGCCGTTACTGAATGGAACTCAAGAGAAATTTGGTTTCGAAGAACCTTCAATGTTACCAACAATGATTTTAATGAATTATTACTTACCCTTAAGTATGACGATAATATCAAAGTATTCCTGAATGGTGAAAAAATTTATGAAGCCGGCTGTTGCTCTTCTAATAAGGAGATCATACTCCAAAATGAAATCAAACAAAAAATAAAAGCCGGAAAAAATACTTTGGCAGTGTATTGTGAAAATACCGGAGGCCCGGGCATCATTGATATTGGACTCTACAACAGGTTACCAGATGAGCCTGTTACACAAGCCCTACAAACAAGTGTAAACATTACTGCTACCCAAACAAAATACCAATTTACCTGCGGGCCGGTTAATTTAAACGTCGACTTTCTATCTCCCTTACTAGCTAATAATATTGACTTATACGCACGTCCAATTAGCTTCATTAATTTCAATGCAAAAGCTACGGATGGTAAAGCGCATTCAGTAAAGATTTATTTTAATAGCAGTGCAGACATCGCACGAAATAAAACGAATCAACCTGCAAGTACCACTGTAAGCAAGTATGGTTCCTTATTTATTCAAACAACAGGTACCAATGCCCAGCAGGTATTAAAAAGAAAAGGAGACGATGTTCGGATCGATTGGGGCTATGCTTATCTCGCGATAAAAGATGAAAAAGGAATTCAGCTATCTGAACAAAGTGGCAATCCTTCAGTCAATTCAGTTGCTGATAAATGTTCACTTAAAATCGATTATGGAAAACTTAGTGCTACTCCGGTTTCAAAAACGGTTTTATTGGCTTATGATGATCTATTTTCCATCCAATATTTCAATGAAAACCTTAAAGCCTGGTGGAAGAAAAATTTCGCTTCAACCGAAGAGATGTTGAAAAAATCTATCGAGGAATATGCCTCGATAGTTAAACTATGCAACCAATTCGACCAACAGCTATATACAGATGCATTGAAAGCAGGCGGTGAAAATTATGCACGTTTATGTGTACTCGCCTATCGCGAATCACTGGCAGCACATAAACTTGTAAGAGGCGCAAATGATGAAATCTTATTTCCACAGAAAGAAAACTTTAGTAACGGATCTATCTGGACGGTTGATGTTACCTACCCTTCTGCTCCTTTAACTCTTTTATACAATCCGGCTTTATTGAAAGGGATGGTAGCGCCTATTATGACTTATAGCGAATCGGGCAAATGGACCAAACCCTTTCCTGCACATGATTTAGGTACTTATCCATTAGCAAATGGACAAACCTATGGGGAAGATATGCCTGTTGAGGAATCGGGAAATATGATCATTCTCACGGCAGCAATTTGTAAAGCTGAAAAGAACTATACGTTTGCAAAAGATCATTGGCCTTTGTTAAGTCAATGGGTTGAATTTTTGAATAAAGATGGATTTGATCCTGCCAACCAATTGTGTACCGATGATTTTGCCGGACACCTTGCCCGCAATACCAATTTATCGATGAAAGCCATTGTAGGTATTGGTGCCTACGCTCAAATGGCAAGACAACTCGGTAAAACAGCGGAAGCAAACAGGTATGAAAAAATTGCAAAAGACTATGCCCTTAAATGGATGCAGATGGCAGATGATGGAGATCATTACACGCTTACATTTGACAATAAAGGAACCTGGAGCCAGAAATACAACCTGGTGTGGGATAAGCTGCTCAACATGAACCTCTTTCCTGCTGCAGTGTATGAAAAAGAAGTGAAGTACTATCTCACCAAACAAAATAAGTACGGACTGCCCTTAGACAGTCGCAGAACTTATACCAAGAGCGACTGGATTGTTTGGACATCCGTACTCGCATCTAAAGAGAAAGATTTTAAAGCCTTGATTGACCCGGTATACAAATATGCCATCGAAACCCCAAGTCGGGTTCCACTCAGCGACTGGCATGAAACAACAGACGGCAAACAAGTTGGCTTTCAGGCAAGAAGCGTAGTAGGTGGATATTTCATTAAAGTACTCGAGAAAAAGTGGGGGAATAGACCATAGTCTATGGCCTACCCCCTACAAAAAAGCCGCCCCAAATTGGAGCGGCTATATTTTTTGCTTAACAGCTTGTGAAATTACTTCACTTCTACTTCAGCACCAGCTTCTTTCAGCTTAGCAACGATATCGTCAGCTTCAGCTTTAGAGATACCCTCTTTTACTGGTTTTGGAGCACCGTCAACCAGGTCTTTTGCTTCTTTCAGTCCAAGACCAGTCAGTTCTTTCACGATTTTAACTACGTTCAGTTTGCTAGCACCACCGTTAACGAGTACAACATCGAAAGATGTTTTCTCTTCAGCAGCAGCAGCTCCACCGCCGTCGCCAGCAGCAACTACAACTGCAGCAGCAGCTGGTTCAATACCGTAATCAGCTTTCAATACATCAGCTAATTCCTGAACTTCTTTTACTGTTAAGCCTACTAATGTTTCGGCTAATGCTTTTACGTCTGCCATTTTGTTTCAATTTTTTCCGGCTTCATATTCGCCTCAGGCGAATCCGTCGGATGTTTTAAAAAAATTTGATACCTATATTAATTTGAAAATTTGGGAATTTGAAAATTTGAAAATGTCAAATTCTTTGTTTTCAGTTAATAAAATTTACTTGAAAATTGATTTTTGAAATTTTGAGCTGGTATTCCCATTTTCAAATTTTCAAATTCCCAAATTTTCAAATTGATTATTCAGCGCTCGCTGTAGTTTCAGCCTGCTTCTCGTGGTGGTGCAATAATGCAGCCAGTACACGTTTAGCAGGTGATTGCAGCAATCCGATTACTTCACCGATCAATTCATTCTTAGTCTTGATCTGAGTAAGTGTTTTCAGGTTATTATCGCCAGTGTAAATATCACCATTGATAAATGCTGCTTTCAATACAGGTCTTTCACCATTGCTGGCTTTACGGAAAGAGCTGATAATTAATGCTGGTTCTTTAGGGTTCTCAGAAAACATCAATGCAGTTACATTGTGCAGAGAATCATAAATACCGGCATATTTTTCTGCATCCAAAGACTCAAGCGCCTTACGGATCAGGGTGTTTTTAGCTACTTTCATCTCTACCTGCTTATCGAAGCAGCTACGACGCAAAGTAGACACTTGTGCTACAGTCAACGATTCAGTATCGGTGATGTAGAAGTTATTGTATTGAGCGAATTTCTCTTTCAGAATTTCGATCACCTCATTTTTTTGATCTTTTGTCATATCTGATCTTTTTTAAAAACCCAGGTCATTTCCCCACTGTAACGCGAGGATCACTGGGAATTAGTTCATTAATGATTTGGTGTCTAAAGCGATACCAGGGCTCATGGTGCTGGCCATGCTTACGCCTTTCAGGTATACACCTTTGGCAGAAGATGGTTTCAGCTTGATGATTGCATTGATCAGTTCAGCACTGTTCTCTGCAATTTTCTCAGGAGCAAATGATACACGTCCAATAGAAGCGTGAACAATACCTGCTTTATCAACCTTAAAGGCGATCTTACCACCCTTAACCTCATTTACTGCAGCAGCAACATCGTTGGTTACAGTACCGGTTTTAGGGTTTGGCATCAGGTTACGTGGACCTAACACTTTACCAAGCTTACCTATTTTAGGCATAACAGCCGGTGTAGCGATGATCACATCGATATCTGTCCAACCACCTTCAATTTTGGTGATGAACTCATCCAATCCAACAAAATCAGCACCAGCTTCTTTTGCAGATGCTTCTTTATCAGGCGTACAAAGTACCAGTACTTTTTTAGTTTTACCAGTACCATGCGGTAATGATACAGTACCACGAACCTGCTGATCTGCTTTCTTAGGGTCTACACCCAGACGAATATGCAGGTCTACAGAGCTATCAAATTTGGTACAGTTGATTTCTTTTACAAGTGTAGAGGCTTCTTTCAGGGAATAAGCTTTATTCTTATCCACCTTTACCGCTGCTACTTTTCTTTTCTTAGTCAGTGACATTTTTTACAGATTAAAAGGTGAATAGATTAATTGTTTTCCCAAGGGGCTTTACCTTCTACAGTTAAACCCATACTACGTGCAGTACCCGCAACCATGCTCATCGCACTGTTAAGCGTAAATGCATTCAGGTCAGACATCTTGTCTTTAGCGATAACTTCAACCTGATCCCAGGTTACTTTACCAACTTTCTGACGATTACTTTCCTTAGAACCTTTCTGGATTTTTGCGGCTTCCATTAATTGAACCGCAGCAGGAGCAGTTTTGATGATGAAGTCGAAAGACTTATCAGCATAAACAGTAATTAAAACAGGTACTACTTTACCCATTTTATCCTGGGTTCTGGCATTAAACTGCTTACAGAACTCCATGATGTTGATACCCTTTGAACCAAGGGCTGGACCTACGGGAGGTGCTGGATTGGCTTGACCGCCTTTAACCTGCAACTTCACATAGCCGGTGATTTCTTTGGCCATTGCTTTTTGATTTAATTGGTTATAACGTCCCGCCTATGGCTGGACTCCCAAACTCAATCATTCTTTCAAAAAAAGAACTTTTGGGGCGGCAAAGGTAAGGAGGATGGGCGGGATTTCAAAGAAAAAGCGCAGAAAAGCTGCAAGCTGCAGGCTACAAGCTACGAGCATTGGAAGAAATATCAGCTAATGCATTGATTATCAATAAAAAAGCAACCGACCATTCGGCCAATTGCTTTCTCTAATTATTCCTTGAAGCTTGAGGCTTGCAGCTTGCAGCTTGTAGCTCTCCTACAGCACCAATATCCCCGCAGCCTGTATCACAATCTCTTTCTTAGGTTCAGTGATTTTAGCAATTTCTTCCTTGCTCTTACCTGCATCTTCCGCAAAATGTTTTAACTGCTTTACAGAAGTGGTCGTTTGGGTAGCTACCCCGTCAATAACAATCTTTTTACCATTCAGCACTACCGGAACAGCAAATTTGTGGTCCTTCATTTTCACCATCATGTTTCCATCGGGAGATTGCACTTTGATCCAACAACCTTCTTTTTGGCAAACTTCGGTTACTACACCTACTATTTTGGCCTCATGAGGCTTTCCCTCTTCTTTTGTAGCCATTACTTTTACAAATTCGTCAATAGATACTGCATTATCAGCAGTAGTAGCTTTACCAAATTTGGCACCAGCTTCTGCGGGTACTTGTGGTGGTTGTGCATTCAAGGTGTTCAGGGCAAGAATTGCAAACGCAGCAAACAATAGTTTTTTCATGCGATCCGTATTATAGGTTAATAAAAATGGACAATAAAGCCATCTAATACAAAGATACTAATAGTCATTATATCCACTAAACCGCTGGTAAAAAAGCTGAATAATCGTATCTTTTGCTATGCTGCACTGCTAAACCCAAAGCGAAACCAGTTAATCAACACTGCTTGTATAAAACCCTTTTAAACCTCGGTTTATTCTTCAAATTGATTTTTTCGTTTTCCCGGTTTAAACCCAAGCGCCAATTCTTTCAATTGGTAAGTTATTCGTCGGATAGGAATATCACGATAATTAGAGAGTACAATAACCGTTAAATCGTCGTCGCGGTATTCGTGAAAGTTTGAAATAAATCCATTCATCGTTCCTCCATGCCGAATCAGTTTTCCCGGATCAAGTGCTTCCCCACCTCTATTGTATGGCTGAATCCTAAATCCGTATCCATAATAACCCCAGTCTTTTTCGGCTCCCTGAAACATTTGGGCTAGACTCGATCCACTGACCAACTCCTGCCTGATCATTGCGTTGCGCCATTTAAATAGATCAAATGCAGTAGCATATATATCACCTGCACCATATGCATAGGCAACAACATTGTGAACACGTCGTATAGTGCCATTTATTTTCCGATATCCTATTGCCCTGTTCGCCGGAATATTCGTTAACCGCTCCATACCAGTATTAAACATGCCCGCCTTATCGAAAATTATATTTTGAAGGTATTGCTGGTAGGACATCCCAGAAACAGTTTCAATAACCATTGCTAATAAGGTATAATTAATATTCGTGTACTGGTATTTTGTACCCGGTTCAAAACTTCTTTTAGATTGATTGATGATAGCAAGCAATTCACCAGGTGTAATATCCATGATTTCATAATTAGTCAGATTATCAAAACTGGCTTCCAGTCCGGACTGTTGTTTTAACAAATGATGAATGGTCAACCCCTTTGACAATTCTTTTTTTAACCCAGGCAGATAGGAGTTAATCGATTCTTCGAGGTTAATTTTATTTTCTTCAACCAGTTTCATCACGGCAACTGCTACAAATGATTTTGTTAAAGACCCAATTAAAAAACGGGTATCTATTCGATTCGGCACTTCATTTTCAATATCAAACATTCCGTATGCAGCATGATGGATAATGGAATCGCCCCTTGCCAACAGTATAGTACCTTGAAAATGGGTATCTCCAATAATCGATTGCATATATTGCTCAATCTGATCATTTTTTATTTCAGTTGCAGTATTCCTCTCTGATGCTTCCTTTTTAACGCTTTCAAGATCCATGGAAAATAACACACTGGCAATTTTCCATTGACCATTTAGTTTAATGAGCCCCCAACTTTCTTTACCCCAGTTCCCTTTTCTCCCATTCGCCCAAAAGCTATATTCAAAAGTTACGGCAGCAATCGATTCATCGGAAACAATAACAGGATGTTGAAATTTCTCTTGTTTAAAACCATTCGCAGCTATCGATCTAAACCATGTTTTGAAGTCCGACACTTTATAACCCGGTGCACTGCCGTCTTTCTTCAATCTTTGCTCCTGCGTAGCTGGCCGCCAAACACCTACCCAGGTTACCGGAACATCCGCAAAAAAAGCATACATCTTCACAGAGTCGCGCGTTTCAATGGCTTTCATAAATCCATTCAATAATTCAATAATTGCTTTATCCTGTGCAAACAACCAACTGTTTGAATTGAGCAGCAGAAAAAAGGTAAGGCATAAACTCCGAAAAAAATTAGAATACTTATTCATGGTATTTATTTTTTCTTTGGCCTGGCTTATATCCATAAACCAGTTCCTTTATTTTAAATGTGATGTCCAATAATTTCAGGTTTCGATAATTGTTGAGAATGATGATGGTCATATCATCTTTGTCGTAATAGTGATAGTTTGCACAAAACCCATTCATTACTCCTCCATGCCGGATAAGCTTACCCGGCGTTTCGGTTGAATCTGAACCTAAATAGGCCTGAGTACGAAATCCGTACCCATAATTACCCTCCTCTTTCACACCTCCATTAAATAACAGTTGCCTGCTTTCAGAACCTACCAATAACCCATGTTGCAATGCATAGCCCCAGGTAAACAGGTCATCAACAGATGAGTACATATCTGCTGTAGCAAATCCATATGAAACAATGTCCTCTATTCGCCTGATTGTTCCATTGATAAGTCTATAACCATTTGCTTTGTTTTTGGGTAGCACGAAAAGGTTTGCGATTCCTGTATGTTTAAGTCTAAGTGGTCGAAACAAATGGTCTTGCATGTAAGATTCGTATGATTGTTTGCTTACCCGCTCAATAATCATTCCCAACAACATAAAATTCAAGGCAGACACTTCAAAAACATTTCCTGCTTCATGCCTTCGTTTTGTTTGGTTAATGAGGTCCAGCAATTCTCCTGGCGTGAGCTCTGCTAACTGATACTTAGTAACCGCATCGAGATTTAAGGAGAGACCCGATTGGTGTTTAAGCAGGTGATGTATCGTAAGCCCCTTGGCTAGTGAAGTATTTAATTCCGGAAGGTAGGTTGATACCGGAGCCAAAAGTGTTAGCTTACCAGTTTCCACCAGTTGCATAACAGCAACACTTACAAACGACTTAGTAAGAGACCCTAAAAGATATTGTGTGGCAATCTGGATGGGTTGTTTAGTCGCACGGTTACTATACCCATATACCGACTTATGAATAAGTTTATCGCCCTTAACTACCAAAACCACGCCCTGAAAATTAGCTGTATCGACCATGCTTTTAATATATTGATCGATGCCTGGGTGTACTATTTTTTTTGTTGAGGAAACTTCTTTTACGATTCCTTCTGCAGATCTACCTATACCTTTTAACCGGCCGGCGGGTACAGCAGCTATTGCAAGGCCAGCGAACAGGAGGAAAATCAGTTTATTCACCTTGATCATTATTTTTCTCAAAACTCTCCTTTCATCGCTTCGCTTGAACATTTAATCGACAAAAGACTGTAAATCCGATACAAACATTTCCTGGCCATATTGTTAGTAGATAATAGGTTTTCGTCTTCGATTTTCCCTATTTCGTCTACAATAGCATACTTACGTTTAGCATTTTTCTATTTTTATAGGGATGACTTACAAATCAAAAAACAATCCTGAGAAAAAATACGGCTGGCATATTTTATACTGGATAGTGTTATACCTGTTATACATTACCCAGTATATGTTTACGGAAAGAACTGATAGCCAGCGACATCAATTTAGTTTTTATGACAGGACTATTACCACATTCTTCCATGTATTGGCGATAATGTCAGCCAGCTATTTCTGCTGTCTCAGAATACTCCCATTACTCATCGATAAGAAAAAAATGATCCGGGGCATTATCGAATGTACTGTGGGTATTTATATTATCGCGGTAGTAAGCAGATTCTCCATTATCTATTTACTGGAACCTATGCTTGGAGGAAATTTTGGGGCGAAGGAATCTGTATGGGAAATTTTCATTGCCTTACCTACATTGTTTACCCACTATATCATCAGCATTGTTTCAGGCACCCTTCCATTTATCATTGTTTACTTACTGATCGATAGACAACGTATAATAATTCAACAATCCGAAATAGAAAATGAAAAAATAAACGCCCAGCTTGAAGCACTTAAGGCACAAATAAATCCTCACTTTTTATTCAACACGCTTAATAATATTTATTCACTTGCAGTACAACAATCGCCAAAAACTGCAGACACAATCGACAAACTCGCCCAGTTACTCGATTACCTATTGTATCGATGTAACAATAATCATGTATCGTTGGAAAATGAAATTCACTTTTTACAGAGTTATCTAGACCTTGGGAAAACCCGATTTAGCGAACGGCTGAGTATTCAATTCATACATAAAAGCGATATGGCTTATCAAATCGCTCCTTTATTGTTGATCCCAATTATTGAAAATATGTTTAAACACGGGGCTGAACAAACAGTGGGTACAATTGCTTTTAACATAAATTTAAAAGCCGAAAACAATCAATTAACTTTAATTGCTACCAATAATTATAACAATACCGAAAATAAAACTTCGGGTATCGGCTTAACCAACCTGAAACAAAGATTGCAAATGCTTTATCCTGGAAAACACACACTAACCATCAACACTTCCAATCCTGAAATCTTTGAAGTAAAACTACAGGCACCTCTTATATGAATGCAACATGTTTAATTGTAGATGACGAGCCACTTGCAGTTCAACTGCTTGAAAAGCATGTAAAAGATTCGGGCATGCTTGTATTGAGTGGCTGCTGTTCCGATGCCATGGAGGCAAGCAACATTCTACGAACAAACCAGGTTGATCTGCTCTTGCTGGATATTCAAATGCCTAAATTAACAGGTATCGATTTCCTTAAAATGCTTAAACCGGCTCCTTCAGTAATATTTACCACAGCACATAGGTCCTACGCACTTGAAGGATATGAACTAGATGTGGTTGATTACCTGGTTAAGCCAATCAGCTTTGAACGATTTATGGCTGCTATTCAAAAGTTTTACAGAAAGCATACAGCAGATTCCTTGGTGAATAGTTCAACAGATTCCCAGCAAGTAAAAAAAATAGTGCAGCTACATTCCGGTGTCAAAACATATCAAATCAATGAAGCCGATATTGTTTATATTGAAAGTTTAAGAGATTATATACAAGTTCATTTTGAGGATGGCAAAAAACTAATGTTCAAATACAGAATCGGACAACTTGAAGCTGAGTTATCCAATAATTTTTTACGCGTACACAAATCATACATAGTCCATAAAAACAAAATCAGTGTTTTCAGTGGTCAACTCATTGAACTTGGAGAAATTATTATTCCTGTTGGAAGTCACTATAAACCCTTTGTTGACCAGCTAATCAAAAAGCCGGGTTAACTAATACCGACCTTCATTATACACTACTATCTTTACCGCTTAAATACAATGTAATGTATTCGCTTACGGGAACTTTCTGGAAAAGCGCACCTACAATTGGTGATCCCCATTTTGAGGATACCATCTTGCTCATTGTATCCCACGATACAACTGGATCAGTTGGCCTCATACTAAACCAACCATACCATCGCAGGTTTAATGAGCTGGTAGAATTTAAGGACTACCCTCCTCTGCCGATCAATATTGGTGGACCAGTAGACCAGGAGCATCTTTTCCTACTGCATAAAGACCCTGAGTTAGTACCTGGAGGTATGCAGGTTACCAAAGACTGGTTTTATGGTGGCGATTTCAAAGTGGCTTTAACAAACTTAAAAAATGGATCTCTTGCCCCGGTTGCTATTCAACTTTATCTCGGTTATTCAGGATGGGACGCCATGCAACTAGAAGAAGAAATCGAAGAAGGAAGTTGGATTACCTGCGCCCCGCCAAATCGATTCATTTAATCAACCCTTTTGCCTTCAATAATATCAATCGCACGGGATACGCCATCTTCAGCACGCAACTGTATACCAATATTTTCTGTTGCTTTATACAAATCAGCATTGGTTAGCAATGCTGAAACCTGCTTAAGAAATATTTTTTCCGTCATCTTTTTTAAAGGAACTGGTTTTAGTCCCCACCCCTTTCTAAAAATAATCATTCCCCAAAAATGCTGATCGCCGAATGGATATAAAACCGGGCAAATAAACATTGGTTTTCCGGCACGTAAGCAGGCGGCTGTTGTACCAATACCACCATGGTGCACAACTGCTTTTACATGTGGCAGTAATAAATCATATGGTGCAGAAGCGATTACTTTTACATTATCATAAGCTTCTATTTCAGTGGTATCTGATAATCCCCATCCTTTCACCACAATAATCCGGATATGCGGAATAGACTGTATGGATTTAATCAGGGCAGTTAACCCTGCTTTATTTTCAAACGGCATACTTCCAAATGTAATAAGCAAGGGCGGTTCACCGGCCTGGAGAAAATCCTGAAGCGTTTTGTCTAGCTCCCCGTCCGGAGAAAGGTTCCAGAAACCGGTAAAGTAACTATTTGCCGGGTAATCTGCCGGTTTAGGAAGCACCAGTTCACTAATCCCATAAATGGAAGGCAATGCAGGTCTTACAAAAACCGGAGATAACCCTGCACGCGCCCGAATAGCCAATATAGGTTTCTGCCACATTTTTAATCCTAGTGCAGTAAGTTTATAGGTTAGTCTATTCAACCACCCTGGCAATCCTAATGCACTGAATACGGGGTTGGGAAATGCTATGGTTTTTTCTCCGGCAGGTATAACATCTGTCCTGATCATTTTATCCGGAAAAGCATCGGCAAAATAGTCGCAAAGTGTTTTTATATGAAACAGTACTTTATCGTTTTCTTTTGCCAGTTCATAAAATACTTGAAACGCATCACTCATTTTTGGGAAGAGTGTATCATGAAGGTATTTCTTCATGCTGAATGGATTTTTCATGATCTTTTTTGCTTCTTCCGATTCTATCAGTTCCTGGAAATCGAGTTCCACAGGTAAAAATGAAATACCATAAGTTTTTACCAGTCCTTCGAAATTTCTGGCCGTACAAAGTACCACTGCATGTCCTCTTTCCTGTAATGCTTTGCCTAAAACAGCATAAGGTTGTACATCTCCTCTTGTGCCAAGGGTAATAAGTGCAATTTTCATCTGGCAATTTTTTAGCGATCTTAATTTGTATCAGTCGCAAAAAGGAAGAAAATATTAACCCGTATTGATTTTATTTATGCATCCAGCAATGCCTGGATATCAAATTTTTGCATTTTGAGAAATGCCTGTATCACTCTTTGAGATCTTTCCGGATCCTTCATCAGTTCTGATAAAATGGATGGAACTATTTGCCAGGATACACCATACTGATCTGCAAGCCATCCACACATATCATATCTACCATCTTTGCCTAACTCATTCCAATAATGATCTATAGCAGACTGGTCGTCACATTCAACCACAAATGAATTGCCGGGAGTAAAATCGAAATCATGTTTAATGGTACTGCTCATTGCATTGAGAATGTATCCATTGATTTTAAACTGTGCAAATAACAATGCTCCTTCAGGCATACCTGCCTCAGGGGGATATGCCATCTCCATCAATTTAGTGCTGTTGGGAAATATATGCAGGTATTGTTCTCGCGCTTCTGCAACTTTTGCATTTTTTTCGTTGACAAATAAAAGTGTCGGAACAATCTTCTGGCTATTGTTGATATCCTCAACATCTAATTGCCAGTTTACTCCGAACCGATCTTCTATCCAGGCATAACGAGGACTCCAATCGTACTTACCTAATTCCATTAATACAGAGCCACCCTCCTTCAATATATCATACAAACGATCAATAGTGGCATCCCCATTACAATATACAAAATAAGAAACCGCAGGTGTTGCCTGATATTTATCACCTCCATTTAATGCCATCATTTTAGTGCCATTGATTTCGAAGTTTGTTACAATGGGATTGGATGAAAGTATTTTTGCATGGGGAAAAACGGAGCAATAAAAATCTGCCGCTTCTTTTCCATTTTGGTTAAACCAGATACAGGGATAAATAGATGATGCCATAGCAATGATTTTAGCTTAGCTAAAGTTAATCAGCAAATCCGCAAAACTGCATTAAGTATCTTTCTTTTTTATTGCATCCTTTGATTCAACTTCATGGAGGTATATTTCTTTGAGGACATCATAAAATGATTGTTTGGATACCAGGTTAGCTACCAGGTTTGTAATCAATGCCCCCGCTAATAAAAGGAAGATAATACTGTGTTTGTCCGTCATTTCAAAGATGATGATGGTCGATGTAAACGGGGCTCTTGTTACAGCCGTAAGAAATCCGGCCATCCCAACCAGTATAAGGATATTGGCATTATCTGCAGTCAGGTGCATCCATTGTGCAATGAGTGCCCCAAATGTAGAACCTGTACTTAGTGAAGGAGCAAACACACCGCCGGCACCACCAAAACTAAAGGAAGTAATTAATCCGTTGATGCGTACCAATGGCAGGTACCAATCAACCGATTTATCTGCAGTAAATAAAGTTCTGTCCATGATTTCCTTTCCTGAACCCATGGCTTCCGTTCCAAGAAAATAAATAAATGCAGCAACATACAACCCGCACAGCAGCACTATGCCGGCCTGTTTGTACAAGGATGTCTGTTTGCTCACGTACTTAATAAAGCGAAGCATTATTTTACACATTTTTGCTCCGAAATATCCGGTAAGTATTGAAACGATAATGATTCCCAGGAATATTTTACCTCCCTGATAATTTGTTGACGGATGACCAAGATATAGATAAGAACCTCCCAGTCCCTGAGCTGTTAAACCTGCCATAATCACTGCAATGAACAGTGGCGATTTATAATGTTTGATATGGAACTTCGACAATTCTTCAATAGCGAAAATTATTCCTCCTAATGGCGTGTTAAACGCAGCCGCCAATCCTGAAGCGGCACCCGCTATCAATACATTCTTTTGTGACACAGATAACCACCAGGCCGGTAACCTGTCGTGAATTAGTTTAAATACAGCACTTGAAATATGTATGGTAGGTCCTTCCCTTCCCAAAATACCTCCACCAATAACTTTTATTGCACTTGATACAATCTTTACCACAATTATCCTGAAACTGAGGAATTTATCGACCAGGTGATTTTTGTGTGGTTGAGAAAGCTCTATTGCAGCCATTACCTGAGGAATACCGCTTCCTTTGGCATAACCGGCAAAATATTTTACTACCCACCATGATAGCAGAAAACATAAAGGTGTAGAAATAAAAATCAGCCATTTATGGTATTCGTAAATGCTATAACTGAGGTGTTCTGCGTAATAAAAAATCCGGCTATAGAGAAAAGCGAGTACCCCTGTTAATACAGAGGCAATAAGAAATGGGAAGAATTGAAGGAACTGAAGTTTTAATTCCGATCTTGTTTCTACCGCTTTATCATAAAAATCTTTTGCATACAACATTGAAACCTTTACAGGTTGCCAGTTTTTGATGCGTATAATGAGTCTTTTTCGTTTAAGGGTCACTACAAATGATTAATTCAGATGATGAGATAGATCGCGGCCTAAGTTCACCGGTCATTATTTGCAGCAGAGAAATGTTCAGCGGGTATTCATTGCAAAGAAAATGATATATACCCATATCTACCCCTTATTTTTCAAAAAACAGCGTCTGACTAAGATAATATTTGGTATGGCTCAGAAAATCAAATTTACGTCCATACAAATTTCTATTCGAACAGGTATTATTTTCCAATCAGTACTTCATAAGAAGCGGGAATCGGCACTCCTTTAAACCCTCCGGTTAAGCCATATAAAATAACTATAGAAATTACAATACCTATACTTAGTATTATTGCTGATTGTCTATTTGCATAATGGCTTTTTCCGCTCATTTTTTGGTAATGGATGGCAGCAATATGACCAAAAAAACTCCAAATTGCCAGTGTATAATAAGGAATAAAAAACAGGTTGAAAGGGAAGCTGTTTATACCGGCGGCTCCAAAATAAAAATTGGTATCCAGATGCAAAAAAAGTCGTCCTGTTATAACTGCTCCTACATGAATTACCAGGAAAAAAGCCATGTAGCGTCCGGTCCATATTTGTAACCGGTTATAAAACCCGGTTATTTTTTTTGGTTTGTTTCTTACTAATTGAATACCTGAATATAGTTGTACTAAAACAGCGCCCAATAATGGAATTTCGACCCATGGATTTCTGTAAATTTTTCTGAATTGTTGCATGTAAGCTAGATGCTTATCAATACCGATGAGGCTGTATAGATGGTTGATAAGGTGTAAGAAAATAAATACAGCTAACAACAGACCCGAAAAGTAATGCATGCTGCGAATTCGCATAAGAAAATGTTTGGTGCAGGAGATGTTTGAAAAGACAGGCTATTAAAAATAATTGTTGCACCAGTGGTAAATAAGGTGCATAAAAAAAGGCAGTTGTGATACAACTGCCTTTTGGAAAATATTTATCACTGATTAGCTCAGTTTTTCAACCTGCATATAATTTAACTCTACAGGTGTTGAGCGACCAAAGATTTTTACGGTTACTTTCAATTTTTTCTTCTCGTCGTTTACTTCTTCTATCACACCATTAAAGTCGTTGAATGGACCTTCAATGATTTTGATGGTTTCGCCGATGATGAATGGTTCGCTCATGGTTACACCCTGATCGTTCATTTCATCAACTTTTCCGAGCATTTTATTTACTTCACTTTTACGCAAAGAAATAATGTTTCCTTTAGAGCCTTTACCATCAGTAAGAAAGTGCATTACGTTGCTGATATTACTGATATGCTGAACCATATCATCATTCAGTTTACCATCCAGTACTTCCATCATTACATACCCTGGGAAATAGTTTTTTTCGCGCATTACTTTTTTACCGTTCTGCACTTTATATACTTTTTCCATTGGAAGGAAGATCTGTTTGATTACTTCCTGCCATCCGCTACGGATAATGTCTTTATCCAGGTATTCCTTCACCTTACGCTCCTTACCACTAACCACGCGCAATACATACCATTTGGTATTATCTGGCTGACTGGCTTCTGTGGTTTCTACCGTATTATTATCAACTATCGATGCTTCCATATTCGTTTACTTGAATAATGAGTAAATCAACTTCAGCAACTGGTTGCTGGAAAAGTCCATCACCCAAACCAACGCGGTGATGATAACTGTAGCTATAAGTACAATAACAGTACTTTGCTGCAGTTGTAACCAGGTAGGCCAGGTTACTTTCTCCATCAACTCACGGTAACTTTCTTTGAAGTATGTGGCGATCTTGTTCACTTGTTCAATTTGAAAATTTGAAAATTTGGAAATTTGGAAATGTAATACTCCTGCGGAGAAAAATTTGAGTTTGAAAAACCAGTTCATGATGTTTCTGTTGCGCAGCAATAGAAACTAACTCATTTTCAAATTTTCAAATTTTCAAATTTCCAAATTGTTTGCACGGGCACTAGGATTCGAACCCAGATCAAAGGTTTTGGAGACCTCTATACTAACCGTTGTACTATGCCCGTAGAAGCTAAAAGCTACCCCTTTAACAGGATAGCTTTTAGAATATATTGCAAATATAGTAAAAAACTTATTTGCTGTAGCTAAAAGCCGGAAGCTTTAAGCTTATTTGATGATTTCAGTAACCTGACCAGCACCTACGGTACGTCCACCTTCACGGATAGCGAATTTCAGACCTTTTTCCATAGCGATTGGTTGGATCAGTTTTACAGTAAGACCGATGTTATCACCAGGCATTACCATTTCTGTTCCTTCAGGAAGTGTACACTCACCAGTTACATCCGTAGTACGGAAGTAGAACTGAGGACGGTATTTGTTGAAGAATGGAGTGTGACGTCCACCTTCTTCTTTGCTCAGTACGTATACTTCACCTTTGAAATCAGTGTGTGGAGTGATAGAACCTGGCTTACAGATTACCATACCACGACGGATATCTTTTTTCTCAATACCGCGGAGTAACAGACCTGCGTTATCACCAGCCTGACCTTCATCCAACAGTTTTTTGAACATTTCAACACCAGTTACGGTAGAAGAAAGTGGAGATTCCATCAGACCTACGATCTCAACGGCTTCACCAACTTTGATGATACCACGCTCGATACGACCAGTTGCAACGGTACCACGACCTGTGATAGAGAATACGTCTTCCACAGACATCAGGAATGGCATATCGATTGGACGTGGAGGAAGTGGGATATAGCTATCTACTGCAGCCATCAGTTCATTAACGCCAGCAACCCATTTTTCTTCACCAGCAAGGGCTCCAGTTGCAGAACCTTTGATGATTGGGGTGTTGTCGCCATCAAAACCGTAGGTAGTCAGCAATTCGCGGATTTCCATTTCTACCAGTTCCAACAGTTCAGCATCATCAACAAGGTCAACCTTGTTCATGAATACTACGATACGAGGTACACCTACCTGACGAGCCAGGAGGATGTGCTCTTTAGTTTGAGGCATAGGACCATCAGTCGCAGCCACAACCAGGATAGCACCGTCCATTTGGGCAGCACCAGTAATCATATTTTTCACATAGTCAGCGTGACCAGGACAGTCAACGTGCGCATAGTGACGGTTTGCTGTTTGATATTCTACGTGTGCAGTATTGATGGTGATACCACGCTCTTTTTCTTCAGGAGCGCCATCAATCTCATCATACTTCTTAGCCTGTGCCAGACCTTGCTTAGATAAGATGTCCGTTATGGCAGCAGTCAGAGTGGTTTTACCGTGGTCAACGTGACCAATGGTACCAACGTTTACGTGAGGTTTCTCCCTCTTAAAGGTCTCTTTAGACATTTTTATCGGTTTTTAGTTGTGTTTTAAAAATCTAAGGCTTTCGCCGTTTGTTTAACTATTTTTTACCCGCACTGCGGATCACATTTCTCGCTGCTGCTTGAGCCGTTAGTGAGAATCGGACTCACGACCTCTTCCCTACCAAGGAAGTGCTCTACCACTGAGCTACAACGGCTTTTTAAATCTCTTTAGCTGTTGTGTTTTTCTTTCCCTAAAAAGAACTCACGACCTTCCCGATTTCATCGGGATGCTCTACCACTGAGCTACAACGGCTTTTTAAATTTCTTTAGCTGTTGTGTTTTAAAGAACTTAAAAAGAGCGGGAGACCAGGCTCGAACTGGCCACCTATAGCTTGGAAGGCTATCGCTCTACCAAATGAGCTACTCCCGCTTGTTAATTTGAAAATGAGTTAATTTGAAAATTTGAAAATGTTGGTAAGCATTCCGTGATTTCAAATATAAACCTTCAAATATTTGTAAAAGAACTTTTATAATCTTGTGTAATTTTCAAATTTCCAAATTTTCAAATTATCACATTTTCCCGTGGGCAGGAGAGGATTCGAACCTCTGAAGTCGAAAGACAGCGGATTTACAGTCC
>CBFGPM010000034.1:0-41001 GCA_965650685.1 uncultured Sediminibacterium sp. | reverse complement strand
GTCAGATGTCAGATGTCAGATGTCAGATGTCAGATGTCAGATGTCAGATGTCAGATGTCAGACATATTTGGGTTGGCAAGTTAATTTCTTTTTCAGAATAATTAATGCTTTTCCTACCCCTATTATAAAATCTGACATCTGCCATCTGACATCAAACATTATTCTTCCACCCTGATTTTCATTCCACCCGAATTAGCTGTAAACTCCGGGGCATACATGCATTGGATGCTGGCATTTCCTGTGGTGAATATGCCGGTATGGGTGATGAATACAGGGTAGTCAAAAACATAAGTGCCTTTGTACAGATTACTGATAAAGAAATTGGTGCTGGCATCTTTGGTGCTTTCGTAGTAACCAAGTCCACCCTGCCATTTGTAACCACTCAGTACATTTACCGGCTCCATACTTGCTGCACGGGTATCTTTCAGGTGCAGGTATTCCATGTCGCGGTCAGTTTTTAGTATGAGGCGAATCACTACTTTGTCACCAGGTTTCAGGGCATCATTTTCTTTCACCGGATCAAGTGTTTTTCCCTTGTCACTATTGCGTTCAACAAATAATTGTTTGGTGATTGATAACGGAGTTGCAGAACGGGTAATCTTATCCATGTCTTCAAAATACTGCCAGTACACACTACCCCAGGATGGTCCCTGTGCCTGACTATTGCCCTTGGTTTGAACGGTTACTTTTATATTTCCCATTTCCGGTTTTACCAATCTTCCTTCAATTCTTTGCTCGAAATATCCTGTGCCGGCTTCTGTTGTTTTATTTTGATTTGAATAGCTGGTATTTCCTAACTGTATGTTTACATATTTATCCGCGTATAATAAATCAGAACCCGTCATTAATAAGGCATAACAGGCTTCGGCCGTGGCTATGGTGGTATTCCAATGATTGGTTTGTTTATTCAGTAGTAACCAGTTACGGGCCTGGTCGATCGATTTATTACCATCCGACATTGGCTGTCCCTGTTGCAGTTCCTGTAAGAACTGAATCATGGTTGCCTGGTGCTCAATAGGCGTCTGATACCAGGAGTAAGTATACCTTTCTTTCCAGTACAGAGAAGCTTTACCTTTTTCCTGAACAGCATTTTCAAGTATGGCATTACGGATGTTTACATTCACATAGCGAATTTCATTGTTCCTGTAATAAACCAGTCCAAGCAAAGCTCTGTTATAAATCGACTGGCGCTGAATTTGAAACTTACCCCTGTCGTAGAAAAATTGATAAGCCTCATTGTTTTTTGGTGGAGCGATGTCTCGGAAGAAACTACGCATATAGAGGTATTGGATATGCAGGTTTGAAATGAGTGTTTGCGTGGTATCCAGTTTTGATTTTTTCCAGTACTGGTAATCGGTGTTAATGGTTGCATCAAGAAACTTCACAGCTTTTTCAATTATTGGTTTCAGTTGAATAGCGATGTCTGGTGTAAGCGCACCGATTCGTTTTAATTTACCAAGTCCTGTAACCACATAATTAGTCATATATCGATCGCCTGATCCACCTTTGAACCAACTGAAACTGCCGTCTGTTGATTGCATATCCAGCAGTTTTTTAATCAACTGGCTGGTCTGTTCATTTAAACGGAATACATCGAATAAACGAGCGATGTTTTGCTGTTGTTCAGTTTCACTTTGGGCAGCAAATACCCATGGAGTTTCTTCCAGCATAATCTGTTTGAGCGATTCATTTAACTGGAGCTTGCTTTTTGCTGTTGCTGTGTCTTTGCGCCATGCTTCAAATACCTTTTTAATTTTGGGATCTCTGTTAACGATATAATTGCCCAGTGTGTTTGCATAGAAGCGATTGAAGGTTTGTTCAACACATTCATAAGGGTATTCCATCAGATAAGGTAGGGCGCGTATGGCTTCCCAAATAGGATTCGATGTATACTGAATAGCAATGGCTTCATGGGTAAGACTTGGACTATTAGCTTTTGCCAGTTTTTCAAAATAGAATGATTGAGTGGTGTCATTGGTTATTAAGATTGGCAAGCTTTCAGTAACCAATTGGCGATTGGTTAATACGGGCAGCATATTTTCTTCCCCATCACTATAGTTCTCTGCTCTCGCGGTAATGCGCCAGCTCAGCGTTTTGTTGAAGCTAAAAGGCACCTGAAAAGGAAATTTGATGGTAGTGCTTTGTCCTGCGCCGGCTGTAAAATATTGCACAGGGAATACATTCTGAAACCATCCGTCAACAGGGTTGCCCGTAGCGGCATCTATCAGTTCCAGTGTTGCCTGGCCCGATAATTCTTTTTCACTTAGGTTCGACAGTTTTGCACTGAACTCCAACTGGTCGCCTTCTCTTACAAAGCGAGGGGCATTGGCTTGTATCATCACTGTTTTTTGTGAAGTAACATAGCTGTTTGTAGTTCCGAATGCCAGTTCTTTTGTATGTGCCAGACTCATCCATTTCCATTTGGTGAGGGCATCAGGCATAGTAAAACTAAATTTATAAGTACCCGAAGAATCGGCATACAGGTGCGGGAAGAAGAAGGCCGTTTCATTAAAATTTTTGCGGATGGTTATTGGAGCTAGCTCATCTGCTGTCGTAATCACAATGGCTCCATTGGCTCCGGCTGGTCCATACAATGCAGTTGCGGCTTCAGGACTTAATGTACTTGTCTGTAAAATTTTCTCCGGTGAAATCTGGGGAATTTCGCTAACAGGTTTTCCGTTAACAACATAAAGCACATTTAAGTCATTAGTCTTTGCTAAACTGCTAATTCCACGTATTTGCACACCGGAAGCTCTGCCGGCTAATACTGTTTCATATAATGGAGCAGGTGGGGGAGCATTAGTATCATTTCGAAAGCTTGCGGCTGCTGTAGAGCCTGCAATGGCCTTGCTCGATACCATATTGTATGAGTACCGGGCTGTTAACATCTGGTCAACATACTTCACCAGTTTATCTGAAATAACCGGTTTTCTCAATGTAATCCAGTTCCTGATATTTTCTTCCAGAAAATCATTGTAATGTTCTGCCAGCCGGTCAATGGTTGTATAGCTTGGAGGTAAATAATTCCATGACGGAGTATAATTCTCAGAAGCGCCAACCTGAATAAAGTTTCTTCCGGAAGAAAAAGTATTATTGAAATAATTGTTCTGCCAGATGCCAGGTGAAGTCAGTTGATATGGCTTAAACTGGTCGAGCGATGCATCATACATGGTTGTCAATAACTCGGCGGCAACTTTGTTGTTATCTGAACCTTTAACCTCAACCGTCCATGTTTCTTCGCTTCCTGGTTCTGTTTTGTTTCTAAAACTACTGTATCGAACTTCCAGCGATTTATTCGTCCAGGGCACTTCAATAGTTGTCTGGGTTATATACACACGGTTATGTAATACATAGGCTTCAGCAACTGCGAAGCCTCCTCTGTCTTTTTCAACAGGAATAAATTGGTTATTGGCAAAACCTGCTTTCCTGTTCTGATAGCCTATTAAAACAGGCTGATTTTTTCTTTCTGTTTTTTGTATTACATATACTTCATTAGCCGATGTGCCTACAGTATAAGCTGCAGTATCACCTGGAACCGCGGTTGTTTTTTCCAAATGAATTAACTGATAGCTTAGGTGTGGTATTTGATTTGAAGCAAGGTTCATTATACTCATATATTGAACTGCTTTTACCGTTTTGCCATCTTTATCTTTGGTCGTTGCTTCAATTTTATATTCTCCGGCTGGTAATGCCTGTTTTAGCATAAGGCCTGCGCTGTTCCCGGTATTGATGGATTCCTCTGACACTAATGACGCAATTGGCCAGGTAGTTATTTCGGTTTCAGCAGCATATTCATCGTGAGGAAAGAGGCGTAAAAATTCCTGTTCTGTCATCAAAAACTGATCAGGTTTTTCCCATAACCTTTTTCTGACCAGTCTCTCAGGTGTTTTTAATGAAAATATTTGTACCTGTACGTTTGCGGGATCAGCTTCGCCGCTTAGGTTGGTGGTTTTAATACCAATTTGTTTGAGGTCTTTGCTGTCGGCTAAACGCGGGGAGTTGATGTCTAACTGCAATGATTGGTAACCCATTGTAATATCTGTATTCGCAGTTCTGGTCTCACCATTACCATCAGTAACGGTAGCCGACACGGAAAATGTAAACTGGGTGTTGGTGTTTTCATCTTCGTTTATGTCATCAGCATTAGCCTTAAAATGAACCTTGAAATTACCCGAAGCATCTGTAGTTAATGTTCCATTTGCAATTTCTCTTTTGTCATCACCTCTTGAAGGACCTCTCCGGTACCAGGGGTAAAATCTTCTGGTAAAACGGGTTATGCTGTAACGAACTTTTGCACCATCGATATTATTGCCCGCAAATGCCTTTGCATTACCTGTAAGTGTAATACTGTCGTTTAGCCGGTAACTGCCTTTTACTTTTTCAAAGTTTACCGAGTAAGTAGGGCGCTTATATTCTTCTACTGAAAAATAAGTGTAGCCATTTGGTATGCCGGTTGTATACAATCCAAAGCTACCTGTTAATGTTTTTGCAGGTAGTTTGAAACTGCCGCTGAATGATCCGTATTCATTTAAAACAAAACGTATGGAATCCAGTTTTTTTCTGTTAACATCACGCAGAATAACCCAGCCTGAATCTTTTGTAAGTACTTTACTATTACGTGTTTCATACGACTTTGTAACGCCAATACCTTTGAAGTATACGGTTTGTCCGGGGCGGTAGATAGACCTGTCGGTAAAAAAGAAAATCCGTCTTGCATCTTTTTCAAAACGTATCATTTCTTCTGTATTAGGGTCTATCACCACATCATCATTTGAAGCTGACGTGAAATATTCATATTCTCCGCTATTGAATTTTAACTGGTCATTCTTTGTTTCAAAATGGTACCTGAAATACCCACTGTTGTATTTTTCAACAAAACTGAAATGTCCGTTTTTATCCGTAAGTATTTTTAGTGCAGTTTTGAAATCGTATCTGCGTTTTACTCCATCATAGAATTGTTGTTGAACGGTTACGCTTACATTAGCCAAAGGCTTTCCTGTTTCTCGGTGCACAACAAAAAAATCGCTACCATTTTTTATATAGCTGATATTAGACACCATTACTGGGAGGTATCTGAGTTTACTCAGGCTATCGTTGAAGAATGGGTCATTAGAGCAAAGAATAGCATAATTGCCTGCTGCTAATCCGGGCAATGCTATTTCTGTACTGTGTAACTGATGATCATTAGTTTTGGGTAATGCGAAGGATAGTGTTTTAAAAATTTTATGCTTTACTATTTTTTTCCAAAACCCGTTTTCCCAAACACGGTCCATATTATTGAATGTATCATCAATACGGAGTATACGGATATATACACTATCCATATTCCGGTAATCAAGTTTTGCCCTGAAGGGTAGTTGTACACTATTTACCTGTTCGGCAGTAAGACTCATTTGCACCTGCTGAATCTGGGCCAATTGGTTATTCATAAGTTTTACGCCATAAACACTGTCGTTATACTGATGAATAACAGACGCTATTATTTGTTTCGCCCTGATATATTCAAAACGATTGGTGGTATCGCCCGATGCTGAGTAATTATATGCTTTGTTTATATGAATCTGAGCAACCTGCGACCAGATTTCTGCCGTTGCATTATTAGCAGGGTACTGCTCTGCCAGCCATCGGTAATTTTTTTCGCGAAGCATTTCCTGTTTATCAATCTGGCTATTCAGACTAACCCAGTTTAATCTTTGCAGATCCAGGAATATAAGTAGGCTTTTATCTGCATCCTGTATATGGTGCTTGAGTATTTGCTGGTAGAGTCTGAGGGTAATCCATACACCCGAGCTACTGTCGGTAGTAGTAAATGAATGTTGAATGAATTCGGGTAAAATAGCGAGCGCCTTTACATCTTTTAGAGTAAACCTATTAATAGGATTGATCTGATACAGGTCCGACAGCTTGAAAAACTCCATCGATTCATTTATCGCAAGATCATAGATGCTGGTGTTGGGAAATCTTTTAGTACCTCTTTTCAGAACAGCATCATAAGAGCTGATCGATACTCTTTTTAGTAAAGCATCCTGTTCAAGTACGGTGAAATATAATTTCGAAATAAACTGGTAAAAATTATCCAGTGACCAGGTGTCAATAGTTAACTGTTGATCATTTTCAACAGGGGTTCTGTCTAATATCTGGTAGCGTTTTTGTGAAAAATAGGATGCGGTTTTTTTAGCCAGTAATAGCTGAAGTACTGCTTTTGCAACCGGGTCTTTTGCAGTTTCAATTTCTTTTGTTAGCGCAGCTACTGCATCTTTGGTTGTTTTCTCTGTTGCACTGTTTTCAAGAGAGTACCGGTAAATAAGACATTTAATCTGTTGCGCCGGTAATTGTTGTTGAACGGCCTTTGTATATAGTGCATTTACCTTTTCTAACGCAGTTTTGGGAAGTCCTCTTTCCAGGATCAGGGTATCGATGGAGAACCACTCATTTAAAAAACTAGTATCGGTTTGTTGAGCCTGGGTTTTAAGGATAAAAGAACAGCTCAGTAAAAGGAGTAACAAACTTGATCGCATGCAATGGAATTTGGTCGAAAAATACGTTCTATTTATAGGAGATGCAAACATCATTCATATTCATAGCTAAAGTATTGGATTAACAAAAGTTTAGCCGAAAAAACGAAAGCTTGTGACTTTCGCCACAAGCTTTACCCCCAATTTGTAATTGTTTGAATACTCCTTTGAGTTTCTATAACAAGTGCAAGTTGCAAACTTGTTTCCAATCGACCTATACCGTTTAGTTGGTATTTTATTTGGTAATGATTAAATAATAAGAAATATGAAATAAGGAATAAGGAATAAGAAAGGGTGGGGGAAACTTATTAATGTCCAAATCAATCTGCTATTAGCTAATGGACTATGGACCAATAGCGTTATGTTAAATTTCGCGTGACTGCAATGCATAAAAAAGCCTGCTTGTAGGCAGGCTTTCTAAGCTATAAAGTTACGACTTTTATTTTTTTAGGGCGGCGGCCATGGTTATGCCGATATCTGCTGGACTGGCCACTACATCAATGCCACATTCAGCCATGATTTTCATTTTTGCTGCTGCGGTATCATCGGCACCACCGATGATTGCACCTGCATGACCCATACGACGGCCTGGAGGGGCAGTTTGACCTGCGATAAAACCAACAACAGGTTTTGTTTTATTGTCTTTGATCCAACGAGCAGCATCCGCTTCCATGCTACCACCGATTTCACCAATCATAATGATACCATCAGTTTCAGGATCATTCATCAAAAGTTCAACGGCTTCTTTGGTTGGGGTGCCGATAATTGGGTCACCACCAATACCAATAGCTGTGCTTATGCCTAAACCAGCTCTAACAACCTGGTCGGCCGCTTCATAAGTGAGGGTACCACTTTTTGAAACGATACCAATACGTCCTGGTTTGAAGATAAAACCTGGCATAATACCTACTTTGGCTTCTCCAGCAGTGATAACACCAGGGCAGTTAGGTCCGATCAGGCGGGTAGGTTTACCCAGCATATAATTTTTTACCCTTACCATATCCTGAACAGGAATACCTTCTGTAATACAAACAATCAGGCCAATTCCTGCATCCGTAGCTTCCATAATTGCATCGGCTGCAAAAGCAGGCGGTACAAAGATGATACTTACATCAGCACCTGCTGTTTTTACTGCATCTGCTACTGTATTGAAAACAGGACGATCGAGATGTGTGCTTCCGCCCTTACCAGGTGTTACACCACCAACCACATTGGTGCCGTATTCAATCATCTGCGTAGCGTGGAAAGTACCTTCTGTTCCGGTAAAGCCCTGAACAATAATCTTTGAGTTTTTATTCACTAATACTGCCATGGTAATGGATTCTTGTATGTTGAAATTTGGCGCAAAAATAGGAGAAAATGAACGGATGTTGCCTATTGAAGCAAAGTTTGTTCATTCTATTTCTATATTACCGCCCAGATGAATAGAAAGAAGAGTATTCAAAATTAAGGCTGGCCCAATAGCTTTGCCAGTCTGCATCCGGGTTTTCACTTAATCTTTCCATATAAACGGTGCTTACCATAAATGGACCAGAATAGCGTTTAGCACTGATTATTCCCCGGTTATTGGTGCGGTATTCCGTCATTTTTTTTATTCCCTGCTCATCTTTGTACCATATTTTAACCAGTTGATTTGCCAGCGTTTTTCCTTTAAAAAGCACTTTGAATCGTACCGTTAGTAAATTACCCCTTGGCTCAATTCCGGGTGGAGTATAAGGATTTTCAAAAGGGATTATGTCAAGTGGTAATTCGCAGGGTTTTGTACAGGCATCGGTTAAGGTTGACCCTACCTGAATAATGGTTTTTACAGATCGTTGATAAAATTCCCTCCCTTTTTTTCCCGTTTCCCCGTATTTAGAGCGGTAGGCAATTGCAGATTCCAGTCCATCTTCTTTTAAATAATCAGTAAACTTTTCTGCATCTAACTCAATTTTTGAATTGGTGCTATTGAAAATAATCATGTGGGTACCTGCCATTTGCAATGGAATCCTGGCAGAATCGCCTTTTTGCATAGACAAACGGTCGGATAGGTCTGCTTTACTACCATCGGGGAGATAATGGGTAAATTGTTTTATCCGCTCTTTATTTCCACCCCAGTTGTCACCCGTAAAGTTTTCACCTACCCGAAATCGGATCAATGCAATATCACGGATATTATAAAAGTATTTATCTGGAGCCAACCAGAATTCATGGGCAGAGAGCAGCGAAATTGCCAGGATAAAAAAGGCAGATAATACCAGTTTTTTCATGCTAGCAAGATAATCAATCGAAAGGGGAAAGAATGATGGATACGGTATTCTCTTGAAGGGGATGCCACTGAAAGCACTGTATACACAGAAGCATTATGGGTACTTAAATGACGAAAAATCTGAGATCTGCCATCTGACATCCCCAAATCTCCCCCAATTCCCTACTTTTGCGCCAGAAACAAAAGTTTATATGGCAACTACATCAGACATCAGCCGCGGCATGATTTTAAAGCTCGACGGCAGTTTATATTCAGTGGTAGAGTTTGGCGAAAACAAAACCGCACGTGCAGCAGCCAAAGTTTGGGCTAAGCTGAAAGGGGTGGACAATAAGCGTTCCATCGAAAAAACCTGGAACAGTGGTGAAACCATTTTTCCGGTACGGGTGGAGAAAAAAGCCTTTCAATACCTCTATAAAGACGAGAGCGGCTTTAACCTGATGAACAATGAAACCTTTGAGCAGATTGCATTGGCAGAAGAAATGATTGATGCTCCACAGTTCCTGAAAGATGGTTCTGAAGTGTTTGTTTTCATTAATACTGAAACCGATCAGCCAATTGGTGCTGAATTACCTGAAAAAATCGTGGTAAAAATCACCTATTGCGAGCCGGGTTTACGTGGTGATACCGCTACCCGTGCCCTGAAAGCCGCAACAGTAGAAACCGGAGCAACCGTAATGGTACCCCTTTTCGTTGAAGACGGTGAACTGATCCGCGTAAATACTAAAACCGGAGATTACGTTGAACGCGTAAAGGAATAATTTGATATAATTAGAGTAAAAGGCACTTTTGGTGCCTTTTTTTGTGAATGGTCAACTGTGAATGGTCAATGGTGAATTGTGAATAGGGGGGGCTGTGGTCGTATAGCTGACTAATGATTATTCAATGTTCATGAGCAATCCCATTGACAATAATAATTGACCATTCACAATTGACCATTCACATGCATAGCGCAATGCCAAAAAAGATCAAAAAATCCCTGTTTTTACCAAAAAAAGGCTATTTTGCCCCCCAATTTGACTAAAACTAACCGATTTTACCCCAAAAATTGCCATTATGGACTTAAAGCAAATTCACGAGTTAATCAAGATCATCAATAAGAGTAATATTGGTGAAATCAGTATAGAAGACAAAGATGGTAAGGTTACAATCAAACAAAAAGAAGAAGCCCCTGTGACCGTTGCAGCGCCTGCTGCACAGGTTTATCATACAGCACCGGCTCCTGTTGCCGCACCTCAGCCAGCAGCTGCTCCTGCAGCACCAGCGGCACCAGCACCAAAGGCAGATAACCTGATCACCATAAAAAGCCCGATGATCGGAACATTCTATCGTCGCGCCTCACCAGATAAACCAGTTCTGGCCGATGTAGGAACAGAGATATCTGCAGGAAAAGTGGTTTGTATCATCGAAGCCATGAAGCTTTTCAATGAAATTGAAAGTGAAGTAAGCGGCACAATCGTAAAAGTACTGGTAGATGATGCCAGTCCGGTTGAATACGATCAGCCGTTGTTCTTAGTAGAACCTAAATAATTTGAAAATGGCACAATTTGAAAATTTGAAAATGGGGTTGCTCCATTTTTGAGTTTTTAAATTTATCTGTTTGCCATCATTTTCAAATTTCCAAATTCTCAAATTTTCAAATTAATTCAATGTTCAAGAAAATATTGATTGCCAACAGGGGAGAGATCGCATTGCGCGTTATTCGCACCTGTCGTGAGATGGGCATTAAAACGGTAGCCGTATACTCTACTGCAGATAAAGATAGTTTGCATGTGAAATTTGCAGATGAAGCAGTTTGTATTGGCAAACCCCAGAGTGTAGATTCTTACCTGAATATCCCACATATTATGGCCGCAGCGGAAATTACCAATGCAGATGCTATTCATCCGGGATATGGGTTTCTGGCAGAGAATGCACGATTCTCTCAGATTTGTGCCGACCATGGTATTAAATTCATTGGACCTACTCCCGAGATGATTAATAAAATGGGAGATAAGATCACCGCAAAGGATACCATGATCAAAGCTGGCGTTCCAGTTGTACCAGGTGGTGAGGGTTTATTGGAAAGTGTGGAAGAAGCAAAAAAGCTTGCAAAAGAAATCGGCTATCCTGTTATTCTGAAAGCAACAGCCGGTGGTGGTGGTAAAGGTATGCGTGTGGTAATGGAAGAAAGTGAAATTGAAAAAGCATATACCACCGCACGTACCGAAGCAGCCGCTGCATTTAAGAATGATGGAGTTTATATGGAGAAATTCGTGGAAGAACCACGACATATTGAAATTCAGGTAGCCGGCGACCAGTATGGTACCGTTTGCCACATGAGTGAGCGCGACTGTTCTATTCAACGCCGCCACCAGAAACTGGTAGAGGAATCACCATCACCTTTTATGACACCAGAGCTTCGTAAAAAAATGGGTGAAGCTGCCTGTAAAGCTGCTGCAGCCATTAATTATGAAAGTGTAGGTACCATAGAATTCCTGGTAGACAAACACCGCAATTTCTATTTCATGGAAATGAATACACGTATCCAGGTAGAACATTGTGTAACTGAAGAAGTAATCAACTTCGACCTCATCAAAGAACAAATTAAAATAGCGATGGGTGAGAAGATCAGTGGACGTAATTACGAACCTCAGATGCATGCGATCGAATGTCGTATTAATGCAGAAGATCCATACAATGATTTCAGACCTTCACCTGGTAAGATAACGGTGTTACATACACCTGGTGGACATGGAGTTCGCGTTGATAGTCATGTGTATGCCGGGTATGTTATTCCTCCTTATTATGATTCTATGATTGGTAAGTTAATTACCATTGCACAAACACGCGAAGAAGCAATTGATACCATGTATCGTGCATTAAGCGAGTATGTGATTGAAGGTGTAAAAACAACCATTCCATTCCATTTACAACTGATGCAGAATGAAGACTTCAGGAAAGGTAATTTTACGACTAAGTTCCTGGAGACATTTAAATTAAAGTAATTAGCTATTCTATAGAAAAATAAAACCCTGGCAATATTTGCCGGGGTTTTATTTTTTTAACTAGTGATGTTATGGAAATTTCAGAAGGATCTGTCTATTAATGCTCATAGTCACCTTCAACTAACCTACTTGTCTTAACAAAAAAGGCCGTACCTAATGGTACAGCCTTATAACACCGTTTCAGTTTTAGTTATTTTTTTCTGCCACCGCCCGGACGGCCACCGCCTGGACGCATAGTCATTCCTTCAGCTACTTTTTTAGCCTGATCTTCGGTTAGACCAGCTTTTATAAGTCTTTTAGTCCTCAAATCACCAATCTCTTTCATTTTTGCCTGTCTTGTAGCATCGTCCATTTCACGAAAGTTTAAACCTTGCATGTAAGAACGATCTCCGTATACTGCAACTACAGAATCTGTTAGTGCTTCAGACAACCCGAGGTTAAGACCTTTAACCCTTTCTTTCATCATAGCAGCGCGCTGCTCAGGAGTCATTTGCTGGCCACCCTGTGCTGATGCAGCTACAGTGCAAACCAATCCGAATGACAATAATACAATTACCTTTTTCATGTTTTTGTTGTTTAGTTTATAGACAGAAAGTTAAGGTTTTCGTTTATTCCAAGAAAATGAATATCGGTGAACGGGCGATTAGGGGCAGTGAGCAGTCAGAGGTGAATGGTGAATGGTGAATGGTCAATTTGTGGGTACCCACTATTCACCATTGACAATTCACAATTCACAAAAAAGCCCCGTACCGCAGGTACAGGGCTTTTAACAAGTCAAAAAAGAACGATTATCTTAAAAACAACATCTCACGATATTTAGGCAGGGTCCATTTGTCGTCGTCTACCAGGTGCTCCAGTTTGTCTACATGGTAGCGGATCTCGTCGAAATAGGTAGATTTAATGGACTCATAAGAAATAGCTTTTTCACGGCTGTCGGCGATATTGTTGGCCACTTTACGTGCTTCAACCATAAGGTTAACCTTGTCGTGAATTACCTGAATATGATCGCTTACTTCTTTCAGGATAGCCAGTTGACTTTTATAAGATGCTTCGCCCAAACCGGCTGCTTTCAATCCGTTTACATTTGTCAACAGATCATTTTGGTAAGCAATAGCTGCAGGCAGGATATGGTTAATTGCGAGGTCGCCCATGATACGTGCTTCGATCTGTACTTTTTTGATGTACTTCTCCAGTTCAATCTCATGTCGGGCTTCCAGTTCTGTATGACTATAAACACCATTGCTTTCGAACAGTTTTTTCGCTTTTTCGGTAACCATTGCATCAAGCGCAACAGGTGTTGTTTTGAGGTTTGGTAAACCACGACGCTCAGCTTCTTTGTGCCACTCATCGCTATAACCATCACCTTCAAACAATACATTTTTGCTCTCCACAATATATTTCTGGATCACATGCATGATCGCGATTTCTTTTTTATCACCTTTCTCAATCATTGCATCAACATCTGCCTTGAATTTCTTCAGGGTATCTGCCATGATGGTATTGAGAACAGTCATAGAGATCGCACAGTTTGCAGATGAACCCACAGCACGGAACTCGAACTTATTACCGGTAAAGGCAAAAGGAGAGGTACGGTTACGATCGGTATTATCGAGCATCAATTCAGGAATGCTGCGGTGCAGGTCTAATTTAAGGATGGCTTCATCCTGCTCATCGAACTTAGTGCTAACCCTTGTTTCAATATCTGATAAAACTTTAGCCAGGTACTGACCCACGAATACAGAAATGATGGCAGGAGGTGCTTCATTCGCGCCTAAACGGTGGTCGTTAGGAGCAGAAGCAATAGCCGCACGCATAATATCTGAATAGTCATGAACTGCTTTGATGGTATTTACAAAGAAGGTCAGGAACATCAGGTTGGTCTTAGGCGTTTTGCCAGGAGCAAGCAGGTTAACACCTGTATCGGTGGCCATGCTCCAGTTATTGTGTTTACCACTACCGTTGATGCCGGCAAATGGTTTTTCGTGTAACAATACTACCAGTTTATGACGCTTGGCCACACGGCTCATAACATCCATTAAAAGGGTATTGTGGTCAACCGCAATATTTACTTCTTCGAAGATAGGAGCACACTCAAATTGAGCAGGTGCAACTTCATTGTGACGTGTACGTAAAGGAATACCTAATTTATAGGACTCCTGCTCAAAATCGCGCATGAAAGCATATACACGCTCTGGGATAGAGCCGAAATAATGGTCTTCCAACTGCTGGCCTTTCGCAGGTGCAGCGCCATAAACTGTGCGGCCACACTGTACCAGGTCAGGACGGGCATTGGCCAATGATTCATCAATCACAAAGTATTCCTGTTCCCATCCAAGGGTTGGGGTTACTTTGGTAACATTCTTGTCGAAGAAATTACATACTTCAACGGCTGATTTATTCAATGCTTCCAATGCTTTCAGCAATGGAGCTTTATAGTCGAGTGACTCACCTGTATAAGAAACGAAAATGGTCGGAATACAAAGTGTTTTACCCTGACCTATTTCAATGATAAAAGCAGGAGAGGAAGGATCCCATGCAGTATAACCACGCGCTTCAAAAGTTGCACGTAAACCACCACTAGGGAAAGAAGATGCATCTGGTTCCTGTTGAATTAGGGCAGCACCATCGAATTCTTCAATGGCTGTTCCATCACCTTTCAGGGTAAAAAATGAATCGTGTTTTTCTGCGGTGGTACCCGTCAAAGGCTGAAACCAGTGTGTATAGTGTGTAACACCTTTACTTTCTGCCCAGGCACGGATGCCATTGGCAATCTGGTTAGCAACGCTGCGGTCTATTTTCTTACCACCACGGATGCTGGTAACAAGACTTTTGTAAGCTTCATCGCTCAGGTATTCACGGGCAGTTTTAAGGGTGAAAACATTCGTTCCGAATATGCCGGTAATCTTGGCACTTGCCGGAATATTTGTCTCATTGTTGTTGATGCTGCTGATCGCATTAAAGCGTAAAGACATAGGGTAAGTTTTTTTTGACAGGGTAAAATTAAGGGTTAAATGCCCATAAAATTAACTTTTTGACAATCAGATGCATAAAAAATGGTGTTTTTGTGGAAAAATAAAAACATGTAATATTTTTTAATTTGAATGCTTTTTAGTTGTAGGGAACTGTTATTTTATTGATACACAATCGTTTATATTATTTTCTGAACTAAATTGCCCTTTTTTGTAATTAAAGCAACAATTCAGCAACTAATACTAAAACAGAATTATGAAGCAATTATTGGTCTTAATAAGTACCAGCCTATTCATGGCGTTTACACCCTTATCTGAAGATTGGAAAACAATTGATGTAGTTGAAAAAGTAAAACTGAGTATGCCATCAGAACCGCTCCCTGTAGACTCGAAGGGTGGTCCTCAGGAAATAAAAAAGTGTATCATGACAGATTCCACCGAATTGGCGCTGATACTGCTCGATTTTACGAAACTTGGTGTTACGGAAGAAATGCTGGAAGGATTAAAAGATACCGAGGACTTTAAAGAGCAGATTAAAGGTGGGTTTGTAGCAAACGGAGGGGAGATAAAATCTGAATCTGAAGGAAAATATGCGGATAAGCATTTGTATTTTCAGTTTAACCTGGAAGTTCCAAAGGATGATAAAAAAGTCTCAAATATAACCCGTATTGTATTTTATAAACATTACGCCATCATGCTGAGTTATATTCCCGGTAAACAAGGGAACGATAAGGCCCTGATGGATAAATTCTACAATTCATTGAGCATTAGTGAATAAAGTCAATTAATGAGTAAAAGAAGAATAGGGTGCTAATGGTTTATGATCCATAGTCCATAGTCCATAGTCCATGGTCCATGGTCTATGGACTATATTGCAACCGCTGATTTACGTAATAATGTTACCAAAAAAAGCAGTCTCAAAAGGCTGCTATTTTTTTGTAACATTCTGTCGGCTGTCCCGTTTTACGCTAAAACAAACAACGCCATGAAAAGATTATTGCTGGTTTTAACCGTATTGGTTTCCATTACAAGTACTGCCCAGTGGAACTGGTTTAAAGTAGAAGGAAATGGAGTATATAAAAAAGAAACCCGTGAAGTAGGTTCATTTACAGGCGTAGCATCTTCAGGTTCATGGGATGTTATGCTGGCCTATGGCAATAGTACCTCTATTGAAATAGAAGGAGATGAAAACCTCTTGCCTTATATCGAAACCAAGGTTGAAAATAACAAACTGAGTATTCGAGCCAAAAAAAATGGCAATATCCGGTCTAAGAATAAGATTGTTGTTTATGTAACCCTTAGTAAAATAACCGGATTATACCTCTCTGGTAGCGGTGATATGATCGGGAAAGGAAATTTTTCAAACCAGGGAACTACTAATATTGGTGTTTCCGGTTCCGGTAGTATAAGAGTGGATTTCAATAAATTTAATCGCATTGATGCCTCTGTTTCCGGTAGCGGTAGCGTAATCATGAAAGGAATCTCCGATGAAGTAGATGCCCGCATAAGCGGCAGCGGAAGTATTAACTGCAAAGAAGTGGTGAGCGACGATGCAACCGCACATATAAGTGGCAGCGGTAATATCCGTGTTCAGGCTAATAACTCGATAGATGCCCGCATCAGCGGCAGTGGTAATATATATTATATCGGCGGCGCAAAAAATGTACGCACACATAAAGCGGGTAGTGGTAGGATTGTGAAGGGGTAGGAGTTAGGGGTGAGGTGTTAGGTATTAGGTGCAGGGTACTGGGTTGCAGGTATGGTAATGCTATATAAAAGATTACTACCTAATACCTAACACCTAATCCCTCCAAACTTTTCTCCCCATCCCTCATTTCTTGCCACGCAGTTTTCTTACCTTCGCTGCATCATGGAAATCACCGTTCAAACCGCCGAGAAGCTGCGACTTACAGCAGAAGAATTCGAACTCATCAAACAAAAATTAGGCAGAACCCCCAACTTCACTGAACTATGTGCTTTCAGTGGCATGTGGAGTGAACACTGCAGTTACAAAAACTCCATCAAGTGGCTTAAAACCCTGCCCCGCGACGGTGGCAGAATGCTGGTAGCAGCCGGAGAAGAAAATGCAGGTTTGATGGATATGGGCAATGGCTTCGGCGTTGTTTTTAAAATTGAAAGTCATAACCACCCCAGTGCCATTGAACCATTTCAGGGCGCAGCAACAGGTGTAGGTGGTATACAGCGCGATATTTTTACCATGGGCGCCCGTCCAATTGCATCTCTTAATAGTCTCCGTTTCGGTAACCTGAAAGATAAAAAAACACAACGCCTTTTAAGTGGGGTAGTGCATGGTATCGGACATTATGGAAACTGTTTTGGTGTACCAACCGTTGGAGGTGAAGTTTACTTTGAAGATTGTTACCATACCAATCCTTTAGTGAATGCCATGAGTGTAGGTATCATGAAAGCAGGAGATATGATCAGTGCAACAGCAGCCGGTATTGGTAACCCTGTATTTTTTGTGGGCAGTGCAACCGGAAAAGATGGTATTGGTGGTGCTTCCTTCGCATCTGCTGATATTACTTCTGAAAGTGCAGAAGAATTACCGGCTGTGCAGGTAGGTGACCCTTTCCAGGAAAAGAAATTATTGGAAGCCTGTCTGGAACTTATCGACACAGGAGCTGTGGTAGGAATGCAGGATATGGGGGCCGCAGGTATTATCTGTTCTACTGCCGAAATGAGTGCAAAAGGTGGTGTGGGAATGCGTATCGATCTGGAGAAAGTACCTACACGTCAGCAAAACATGAAAGCATGGGAACTCTTATTAAGTGAGAGCCAGGAAAGAATGCTGATCGTAGTTGAAAAAGGAAAAGAAGCTGCCGTATTAAAAGTGTTTGAGAAATGGGATCTTTCAGCAAGTAATATTGGTGAAGTAACAGGCGACGGTCTCCTTAAATTTTATATGCACGGTGAACTCGAAGCTGAAATACCCGCACATGAATTGGTACTCGGTGGCGGTGCACCACAATATACCCGCGAATACCGCGAACCTAAATATTTTGAAAAGATCAAAGCCTTTGATATCAACAATATTGATGATGTTACAGATATTAAAGCAACCGCAACACAACTGGTTCAGATTCCTAACATAGCTTCCAAACGTTGGGTATATACCCAGTACGATAGCATGGTTGGCGCTGCCAATACTTCCACCAATGCACCCAGCGATGCTACGGTAGTGTTGGCTAAAGGAACAGGTAAAGGACTAGCTGTAACAGTGGATTGTAACAGTAAATATGTTTTTGCAGATCCATACACTGGAGGAATGATTGCTGTTGCTGAAGCCGCAAGAAATATTGTTTGTAGCGGAGGAGAACCTATCGGTGTTACCAACTGTTTGAATTTTGGTAATCCTTATGACCCTGAAGTTTACTACCAGTTTGTAAAAGCTGTAACCGGTATGGGTGATGCCTGCCGCAAATTTAATACACCCGTAACAGGCGGTAACGTTAGCTTCTATAACCAAAATCCGGATGGTCCGGTTTATCCGACACCAACTATAGGCATGGTAGGTATTGTAGATGATGTGGATGCTCGTATGACCCTTGACTTTAAAAACGAAGGTGACATCATTGTACTCATCGGTAAACAACAAAATGATATTGGTTCTTCAGAATACCTGCATAAGTTGAAAAATGTAGCGTTCTCGCCAGCACCATATTTTAACCTTGATGAAGAATTTAATGTACAACAACTCGTTGCTACATTAATTAAAAATAAAGAGGTGGTTAGTGCACATGATATCAGTGAAGGTGGACTAGCCATTAACCTGCTGGAAAGTGGTTTTAATCGTGGACTAGGTTTTTCTGTTACGGCAGAGTCTGATTTACGCAAAGATGCATACTGGTTTGGTGAGGCACAAGGCAGGGTAGTTGTTTCCTGTACACAGGAGCAACTAAGTAAGCTGGAAGCAACTGCAAAAGCTGCAGGAATTCAAACAACAATATTGGGTAAAGTAACCAGTGGGTCTATAGAAGTAAATGGAGAATCATGGGGAACTATTGATAGTTGGAAAAACCTGTATGATACTGCCATCGAAAACCTGATCAATCAGTAATATGCCGGAAAACGAGGCTTATATTATAGTAACTGGGGCTGCCGGATTTATTGGTTCCCGCATGGTGGAGCACCTCAATACACTTGAATATAGAAACCTGGTACTGGTTGATGATTTCGGAGTAGAAATTAAAAGAAAGAACTGGGAACAAAAAGGGTATGCCCACTTGGTTGAACGATATAACCTGTTCGATTGGTTGCAATTACATGAACCTGCCATTGAATGTTTTATACACCTTGGTGCAAGAACCGATACCACTGAATTTGATTATGCCATACATGAAGAATTAAATGTAGCCTACTCAAAATCGGTTTGGGATTATTGCACCCTTCATCAGACTCCGCTGATCTATGCATCTTCTGCAGCAACTTATGGTGCAGGTGAACTAGGGTATAACGATGACCATGACATAGTTGAAAAATTGCAACCACTGAACCCCTACGGCATCAGCAAAAATGAATTCGATAAATGGGCATTGGTTCAGGAAAAAACACCTCCTTGTTGGGCAGGACTAAAATTCTTTAATGTTTATGGTTCTGATGAGTACCATAAGGGTAGAATGGCCAGTGTTATATGGCATGCATTTAACCAGATTAAAAATGTGGGTTATGTGAAGTTGTTCAAAAGCCATCGTCCCGATTTTAAGGATGGAGAACAGTTACGCGATTTTGTGTACGTGAAAGATGTGGTGAAGGTAATTGAGTGGATGAGGGAAACCATGGTAGAAGGAAGATGGTCTAACCAACTGAATGGATTATATAATTTAGGAACCGGCAAGGCCAGAACTTTTACAGATTTGGTAAATGCCACTTTCGCTGGCCTGGATAAAGATCCATCCATTGAATTCATTGATATGCCGGAAGATATCCGCGACAAATACCAGTATTTTACAGAAGCTAACATGCAGAAGCTTCGCAAAGCTGGCTATACCGATTCTTTTTACTCACTGGAAGCCGGTGTTGACGATTACGTCAGAAATTATCTGAGAACTTTAGGGTAAATTTGAGTAGCGCGCTGCGCTTCGCTTCGCGGTCCATAGTCCATGGTCCATAGACCATAGCAGGAATGTTTTTCAATACCATGGACCATCGACTATGGACCGCGAAGCTCAGCGCAGCGCAGCATTAAAGCAACCGATATGAACAAAAAAATTGCCATCATTGGAGGTGGTAACCTTGGTGCGGCTATGGCCGAAGGATTGATTAAAAGTGGGTTTATTCAACCTGAGCACCTGATTGTTACCAAAAGAAATACCCACACACTCCAACACCTTAAAGAACAGGGTGCATTGGTTAGCAATAACAATGTAGAGGCAGTGCAATATGCCGACTGGATATTGCTAGCCGTTAAACCCTTCCAGTTAAAAGAAGTATTGAGTCAGGTGCTACCCTATCTTCAACCTGAAAAGCATGTTTTGGTAAGTGTGGTAACAGGTGCCTGGGTGAATGATATAAGAGAAGTAGTAGGAGATACTATACCCATTTTCCGTGCTATGCCCAATACTGCTATTGCGATTCAGGAAAGCATGACTTGCATATATGCATCCGCGACTACAGAAGAGCAGGTATTATATGTAGCTGCCTTATTCAATCAGTTGGGAAAATCTGTTTTTATAGAAGAGAAATTAATGGATGCTGCCACAGTGCTGGGTGCATGTGGAACTGCTTTTGCAATGCGATACATCCGGGCAAATATCCAGGGAGGTATTGAAATAGGATTCAGCGCAGCAACTGCATCGCTGATTGCCGCACAAACAGTAAAAGGTGCTGCGGAATTATTGTTACAGAAAAATACCCACCCCGAACAAGAGATAGATAAAGTAACCACCCCCAAAGGCTGCACCATCGCCGGCCTCAATGAAATGGAACACCAAGGGTTTAGCTCTTCACTTATACGTGGGGTTGTTACAAGCTATAAAAAGATTGTAAACGATATGTAAACAGAGAAATACGAAATAAGGAATAAGGAATAAGAAATAAGGAATATGAAATAAGGAATAAGAAAGTAGGTTATTACTTATCCAATACTTTCTCTGTTTCTTATTTCTTATTCCTTATTTCTCTGTTCTTACAACCTTTCTTTCAAAAACGCCAGCGCTTTCGCATGGGCATCTGTAGCGGCTTCTTTGTTGAATACCGGGTTGCTTGGGTTGGCAAAGCCGTGGCCTGCATCGTATTTATAGGCAGTTAGTTTTTTTCCTGCGGCCTGCATATCGGCTTCGAATTTGTTGACTACTTCTGGTGAAGGACTGCGGTCTTTGTTGCCAAAGAAACCTATAACATCACAGTTGAGTGTTTTTAATTTATCGAGGTTATTCTCCGGACGACCGTAGTACATAACACAACCTGCAGCTTGTTTGCCAGCCAATAAACTGCTTTGTAAACTCCACATACCACCAAAGCACCAACCTACGGTAAATATTTTTGCGTCGCCGCCAACATAAGCAATAGCACCTTTGATGATGGCTTCGAGTCTTTCAGTTTTAGCACCCTGAATCAGTTTCATGGCACTGTCGGCAGTTGCGGCAATTTTACCATCGTAAAGGTCTAGGGCAATAACATTTACATCTTCTCCCAGATCTGTGTAAAATGTTTCGCTTTCTTTTTTAATGTAATCATTCAATCCCCACCATTCCTGGATCACAAAAAGCCATTTGTTAGATTTTTTCTTGCTGCGGATTTCATAACCCATGGCAGTAGTGCCATCAGAAGCTTTAAAGCTTACAGGTTTACCGGAAGCATCGGCCAGTTTAAATGCTAATGGATTTTCGTGCATCATGGCAAATGACTTGGTAGAAGCTTCTGCTTTAAACTGATCCATGATCTCAGCAGTAAAACAACTGACATAACAATCAGGTGTTAATGGAGCAGGTACAGGGGTTTTATAGCTGTATCCCAGAAATGCAGCAGTACAAAAAGCTGCGATGGTCAGAATGAATAATTTTTTCATAGCAAATTTTTATGAATAAAGATGTACACTTCAAGTTAACACATTCGGGCTGGAATCGTTCAATCCGCCGCTGGCGTTTTTTTAAATCAGTTTTTTTGCTGTACCTTTGTATGACCTCTGAATTTTTTTACCGCTCATTTACAAGGTCAATATTTTTTTGCGTTATCTGGTTGTATATCAATACAATGGGTATCGTTTTTTTTATTGTTATATACAACCTTCGTTAAGTTGTTTGTACCTTATCAATAATAAAATAATACGATGAGCAAACAGGCGATAAACGAATAAACAATAGCATAACATGGCCAAGTACATTTTTGTTACCGGAGGGGTAACGAGCAGTTTAGGAAAAGGAATTATAGCAGCTTCACTTGCCAAATTATTACAGGCAAGAGGACTGAGGGCAACCATCCAGAAATTTGACCCCTATATCAATGTAGATCCGGGTACACTTAACCCTTATGAACATGGAGAATGTTATGTAACAGAAGATGGTGCAGAAACAGATCTTGACTTGGGTCACTACGAACGATTCCTGAATATTTATACCTCACAGGCCAATAATGTTACCACCGGACGTATTTATCAAACAGTTATCAATAAGGAAAGAGCAGGTGACTTTTTGGGAAAAACAGTACAGGTTGTTCCTCATATTACCGATGAGATTAAACGCAGAATGCTATTGCTGGGAGAAGATAATAAATACGATATCATTATCACAGAAATAGGCGGAACAGTAGGTGATATCGAAAGCTTACCTTTTATTGAAGCAGTACGTCAACTACAATGGGAATTACCGGAAGAAGATGTAATGGTTGTACACCTTACCCTTATTCCATATCTCCGCGCTGCCAAAGAATTAAAAACAAAACCTACTCAGCACAGCGTTAAAATGCTCAGTGAAACCGGTGTACATCCGGATATCATTGTATGCAGAACAGAAGAGCCATTGAATGACGATATCAAAAGAAAAATTGCACTCTTCTGTAACGTAAAAACAGAAGCCGTTATCGAAGCGATGGATGCATCTACCATTTATGAAGTGCCATTGCTGATGCTGCGTGAAAAGCTTGATCTTATTTGCCTGAAAAAATTAAATATCACCAGTTACAGCGAACCAAACCTGGATAAATGGAAAGGCTTTCTTGATAAACTGAAATATCCGAAAAGCAAAGTTACTGTCGGACTTATCGGGAAATATATTGAACTGCAGGATGCTTATAAATCTATCCTGGAAAGCTTTGTACATGCCGGTGCAATGAATGAAGTAAAAGTTCAGGTGGTGAATGTTCATAGCGAATATATTACACCGGAAAATGTAGCAGAGAAACTGGAAGGATTGGATGGACTATTAGTAGCTCCCGGATTTGGACACCGTGGTATAGAAGGAAAAATAACTGCTGTGCAATACGCCCGCGAACATGGGTTACCATTCTTTGGGATTTGTCTTGGTATGCAAATGGCCGTAATTGAGTTTGCGAGAAATATCCTTGGGCTCAAAGATGCGCACTCAACTGAAATGGATACAGCCACCGCCAATGCCGTTATCAATATGATGGAAGAACAGAAAAAGATCAAAATGATGGGCGGAACCATGCGTTTAGGTGCATACCCATGCGAAATAAAACCTGGAAGTCTGGCACACACTATTTACGGAGAAACAAATATAACTGAGCGTCACAGGCATCGCTATGAATTCAACAACGATTATTTCGATCAGTTTGAAGCAAAAGGAATGATTGCCAGTGGCCGTAATCCTGAAACAGGACTGGTAGAAATTATGGAAATACCAGCACATCCATTTTTTATCGGTGTACAATATCACCCGGAACTGAAAAGTACCGTAGAAAAACCAGCACCACTTTTCGTGCATTTCATCGGAGCTGCTAAAAAATACCAGGAACAAAAAACAGCCACAAGGAAAACAAGTCTGCAGAGTTAGGGAAAAAAAACAGCTTCTAGCTACTAGGTTTTTTTGCTATTAATTTAAGCATCCACAAGCATAGATATGGGAATTAAATATTTATTTAAGTAGAATTTTTACAAAACAAACTAGCAAGCCTTGTCATTTATTCAAATAATAGCAGAAAACTTAGAACAAGCACCAATCAAGGCTCGCAGCTAGAGGCTAGAAGCTAGCAGCCTATTTTCAATTTATAATATTATCAAGACCCGGAATCTCCGGGTCTTTTTGTCTCCCTCAACTGAAACCTGTATTTTCAGCATCCAATAAACGCACCATCAATATGAGAACAAAACTTTTCGGAACGGTATGCTTTTTATTTGCAGTGCTGCTTAATACAGGTAAAGCCCAACCACCTACTGGCACGCATTGGTCGAAAGATGGGACAGGTTATTTTGCTGTGGAAAATGGAAATATTGTGCTAACACAATTACCTACTTTTTCCAAAACAACGATCGTCGCAAAAGAGCTGCTCACACCCGCCGGTTCAACCACTCCTTTATCCGTAAGGAATTTCTTTTTCTCTCCAGATAACCAGCAGGTGATGATATATACCAATACCAAAAAAGTTTGGAGATATGATACGAAGGGAGATTATTGGTTATTGGACCTTAACTCCAAACAGTTAAAACAACTTGGAAAAGGTAGGCCAGTGTCTTCCCTAATGTTTGCCAAGTTCTCACCCGATGGTAAAAAAGTTGCTTATGTAAGTGAATATAATATCTACTGTGAAGACCTGAAATCAGGAGTAGTAACTGCATTAACAAAAAATGGAAACAGAAAACTCATCAATGGTACATTCGATTGGGTATATGAGGAAGAGTTTGGTTGCAGGGATGGTTTCAGGTGGAGCCCCGACAGCAAAAATGTTGCTTTCTGGCAAATTGATGCTGCCGCTACCAAAGATTACCTGATGCTGAATACCACTGATTCTATTTATTCATTTGCTGTTCCTGTTGAATATCCTTCTGCAGGAGAGCCGCCTTCCCCTTATAAAATAGGCGTGGTAAACATCAACAACCTTTCACAAAAGTGGATGAAAATTCCAACCGATCCTGAATTGCAGTCTTATGTTCCAAGGATGGAATGGAGCAATAATCAGGAACTCATCATCCAACACATGAACCGTAAACAAAACCAGACCGATATTATGCTTTGTAATATCTCAACCGGTGCTACCAAATCTATTTACCATGAAGCAGACGATGCCTGGATCAGCACGATGGGTGAATGGGATAGTGATTATGATTATGGTGGATGGGATTGGTTGAATAATGGAAAAGAATTTTTATGGGCATCAGAGAAAGATGGTTGGAGACATCTCTATCGCCTATCTATAGATGGTAAATCGGAAACCCTGATTACAAAAGGCAATTATGATGTAATTGATCTCCAGGCAATAGATGAAAAAACAGGGTATGTTTATTTTGCTGCCTCACCGGATAATGCAACCCAGAAATATTTATACCGTACTAAGTTAGACGGTTCCGGTGCACCTGAAAGATTAACACCCGCTAATCAACCCGGTACACACAACTATGTGGTATCACCCACTGGTGCTTATGCACAACATAGTTTCTCGAATTATTATACACCCAATGCAAGGGAATGGGTTGCACTTGATGGACATAAACCAATAGATGGCAATAAAGTAAATGATGCTATTGCCAAATCGAATAAAGCATCTTCCAATGTTGAATTCTTCAAAGTAAAAACCATTGATGGTGTTGAAATGGACGGATGGATGGTGAAGCCACGTCAGTTTGATCCTTCAAAAAAATATCCGGTGGTGTTTTTTGTATACACTGAACCAGCCGGCGCCAATGCCAAGGATCAATATGGTGCAGGAAGTAACAGACTTTATGCGGGAAATATGGCTGAAGATGGATATATCTATATCACCGTTGACAATAGAGGAACGCCGGTACCAAAAGGAAAAGAATGGCGCAAAAGCATTTACCGCAAAGTTGGTCTTGTGAATATCCGCGACCAGGCCATGGCAGCAAAAGAAATATTCAAATGGGGTTTTATCGATACCAGTCGTGTTGCAGTTTGGGGATGGAGCGGAGGTGGTTCAGCTACACTTAACCTGATGTTCCAATATCCTGAAATATATAAAACCGGTATTTCTATTGCAGCAGTTGCCAATCAGTTAACCTACGATAATATTTACCAGGAAAGGTATATGGGACTTCCACAGGAAAACAGGCAAGATTTTATCAATGGTTCACCCATAACCCATGCAAAAAATCTGCGAGGAAATCTCTTATACATCCATGGAACAGGAGACGATAATGTGCATTATAACAATGCTGAAATGCTGATCAATGAATTGGTAGCAAATGGCAAACAGTTTCAGCTGATGAGTTACCCCAATCGCTCACACGGAATCTCAGAAGGCAAAGGAACCACACAACACCTTTCAAGGCTGTACACCAATTTCTTGAAACAATATTGTCCACCGGGAGGGAGATGAGAAATGAGGAATGAGGAATAAGAAATAAGAAATAAGAAAGTGGTTTTTATTTTACTTTACTTTCTCTGTTCCTTATTTCTTATTTCTTATTCCTCATTTCCTATTCTTCTTGCTTCAACAACAAGTTCTTCTTCATCTCGTTCCAGGTTGATTTGAGTGAATTGCCTGGTTCGTTTTTCCAGTTTGTCATGGTATGTTTTATATGCTCATTCCGAACTTTGTTTGCTTCCTCTATACCAGATTTAATAAATTCACTGTCTTGTTCGAAAACAGTCTGGTTATGTAATTCTTTCAGCGCTAACTCCCGTTCATGATTTTTTTGGGTGAGTGTTTTTTCGAGTGATTCACGTAAACGAACTTTTTCATCGTAGCTGCCATCGGGGAGTAGTGTTTTGGCAATTACGGGCATTAATTCAATCAGCATCAATATTGCTACCAGTAAATAATACCTGAAAGCAACAGCAGTATTATTGCTTACGAGATGATTCAAAGCTTCAATACGTGTAATAAAACCATTATTCAATAAGACTTCGAAGTTGGCTTGCTCCTGTTGTATGTTTTTTTCAAATACCAATAACTGGCTGTCTATCCGTTGAATTTGAGGTGTTAATTGTTCTTTTAAGGCAATATAATTAGCATCAAGTTGCTGGTATTCTCTTTGTTTGGCCTGGGCAATATCTTTCAAACCAATTTTCCTGCTTCCGCCTGTACCATCCGTTTCGCTGATGAAGCGGTCCCTCGCCGCACTTACTTCTACGTAGCGGTTATCAAGTTGCAACTGAAGTGCAGCTTTCTGATCTGTCAGTTCCTTTTTGCCTGTTGCATATACAGAGTCCTGACTAATCCTTTTATTCTTTTTCCGTTGTTCATTATCAATGGATACCTGCACTTTAATTTCTTTATCGAAAAGATAAAGCAATGCAGGTTGCGCCATGAATAATCCGATGGTTAATGCCAGTAGTATTCTGAAAACCAAAGGGAATGCTTTCCTTTTATTGTTTTTGGCTATCCCTTTTATGAGGGCTCTGTCGATCGATAAAATGATGCCCCCCATGAATAATCCCAATAACAGCGATGCTATTACAGAGCTGGTTACAGTGCTGAAAAAATAGGTCCATGCAAGGGTTGCAAAGAGCCAGGTGCCTAAAACAGTCATGCCCACAATTGCATAACGGTTTCTGTCTATTACACAATTTGTAATCAATTCTTCTTCTGCGGTAGACAGCCACCATAAGAATTTTCTCCATCGGGTAGGGGTATAGGTCTCCTTTTCGGAAATTACCTGTGTTTTTTCCTGCATACAAAGGGTTTAAAAAGAAAAATGGGTAGAAGTTGGAAAATTCGCCTTTGGTTGAGTGGGAACAGGTATAAAGAAACAATGATTTTGCCGTTTTTGTAATATTTTGGCCGTTTTTGTATCTAATTTAACGCATCAAAACTTAGGGTACCAATCTTTCCCCGCAAATATTACCTTTGCCCCTCAATAAAATATAGTATGAAGACGGACAAGAATACGGTCATTGGCTTTGTTTTACTGGGTGTATTGTTTTTTATGTACTTCTGGTACAGCAATAAACAACAGACTGCCATCCTTGAAACAAAGAAAAAACAGGAGGATTCACTCGCCCGTGTCAACGCTGCAAAACGCCCCGTGGTAGATACTGCCACAATGCAATTGGACGCTGCAAGAAGAGATTCAGCAGACCGGGCTGCTTTGGCAGGAAATTTCACTACGGCTGCTAATGGAACAGAATCACTGGTTACAGTTGAGAATAATGTGATGAAAGTGGTATTGACCAATAAAGGCGGTCAGGTGAAATCAGTAGAGCTTAAAAATTATAAAAAAGCCGATAGTAATAAAGTTGTGCTGGCTGATAAAGCGAATATGGGCTACAGTATCAATACCGGCTCCAACCAGTCTGCCAATACAGGTGAATTGTTCTTTACTGCAGAACCCGTTACGCGCAGTGCTGATGGCTCGCAGGTGGTAACTTTTATACTTGCTGCCGAAAATGGACAAAAAGTTGTGCACCAGTATACCATTAAGCAGGATGCTTATATGATCGATTGGAACGTTGCATTAACAGGAGCAGATAAGTTGTTGAGCCAGGGATTGCTGAACATGAAATGGAACATCGAAACATCACAAATGGAACGTTCTGCTGAATATGAACGTCAGATGTCGAATATCTGTTTCTCTGAAAACAATGAATTTGATTATATCTCTGCCAATTATGAAAAGAAATTTGAGGCGTCGGTACAGTGGGTGAGTGTGGTACAGCAGTTTTTCAATAGCACTTTGATTGCTAAGAATGGCTTTAACAGTGGCCAGGTACAATGGCAACGTAAAACCGACTCAACCAATTCCCTGGCTACCGCAGAGACCAACCTGCAGATGAAATTGCCTGTATCGGCCTCTGTATCGGTTCCTTTTCAGTTGTATTATGGTCCGAGTGATTATGCTATCCTGAAAAAGCAGGCTCCGGAAATGGATCGTATCGTTAACCTGGGTAGGGATATGTATTCATTCGTGCGTCCGATCAACAAATACATCATTATGCCGGTATTTGATTTCTTTGCCGGTTTCGTTTCCAATTTCGGTTGGGTGGTATTATTGTTAACCTTATTTATCCGTTTGGTAACTTCTCCACTGACTTATAGCAGTTATCTGAGTGGTGCTAAAATGAAAGCATTAAGACCGGAACTCGATATATTACGTGGTAAGTTCGGCGATGATAAACAGGGCTTCGCAATGGAGCAGATGAAACTATTTAGAGAAGCTGGCGTAAATCCATTGGGTGGCTGTATTCCTGCATTATTACAGATTCCCATATTCTTCGCGCTTTATAGCTTCTTTAATGCTAATATTTCACTGAGGGGACAATCATTCCTTTGGAGTGATGATCTTTCTTCTTATGATGTGATTGCTACGCTGCCATTCTCCATACCATTAGGTTTTGGTGATCATATCAGTTTGTTTACCATTACAGCGGTTGTAACAAGTTTCCTGATCTCTATTTATAATATGAGTATGACTCCAACGCAGGATAACCCTATGTTGAAGTATATGCCCTATATTTTCCCATTCATGCTGTTGTTCATTTTCAACAGGTTGCCATCGGCATTAACCTGGTATTATACAGTATCGAACTTAGTAACCCTTGGACTTCAGTTTGTGATTCAGAATTATATCATTAACCACGATCAGATTCTGGCTAAAATAGACGAGAAACGCAAGGCGCCTAAGAAAAAGAGCAAATGGCAGGAGCGTTATGAGCAAATGATGGAAAGCCAGAAAAAATTACAGGATCTAAAGGAAAAAAACCAGAAGCGTAAATAAGCCATGGTTTTGTTAAATCAATATTTTTTGAAAGCCCTGCACCTGTTGCGGGGCTTTTTTATTAACATTGGCACGGAATTGTATCTATTTATACAAATGACCCGTATGAAAAAACTGGTAATATTTACTTATTTGCTGTTCATCTCAACCTTAATGTTTGCACAGCAGCGTGTTGTGGCAGAATGTACGGTAGTGTATAATATAACCCTCGACGATCAGGCCACCGATGCAGCTGCAGCAGCAACACTTCGTGCTACTACTAAAACAGTTTATATAAAAGGGGTAAATAGCCGAACCGATTTGGTGAGTCCTTCTTTCTCACAATCTGTTATTTATAATAAACAAACATCTACTGCAACGATCTTACGTCATATCGGGGCCAATAAGTTTTTAACCAAGCTGGATCAGCAAAAATGGATTGCAGAACATGCCAGATACGACAATATGAAACTGATTAAATCTGACGAAACCAAAACCATCCTGGGATATGAGTGTAAGAAAATGATACTGGAATTAAGCGATGGTACGGGTCTAACAGTGTATTATGCAAATAATATCGCTCCGTCTGTAAAAGAATTTGAATACCAGTTTAAAGATATTCCTGGTTTGGTTCTTGAATATGAAGCAACAGAAGGCGAGGGGAAGAAAATAAAGTATACCGCATCTCAAATTAGTTTTAATCCTGTAGCGGCATCAAGGTTTGATATACCAACAAGCGGGTACAGAATACTTAATTAGTCAAAGGAGAATCAATAATAAAACAGGAAACAGATTAACGCTGCGCAGGTGCAGGCGTTTTAAACTTTGGAACCTTTACTTTGAATTTGTAAGGGTATACGTAAGAAGTGTTGCCATTATTATAACGAACAAGCGAAGTAACTTCCATTCCATTAGAAGTAGCTTGTTGATTTAATGGCTGAGTACCATTCTTCAGGTGCAGTGAATATTTCAATGATGCGTAAGAAACCGCTTTAGAAGAAAGGTGGTTCAGATTCTTCAGGCTATAAGTAGCGTCTTTTGCCTTCTTTTCTGTAATACCCGTAAAAGTAAACGCAGCAAATGCCAATTGCGCACCCAGTACAAACAGGGCTGCAATCGCTAATTTTCTGGTATGTTTACGGACTATCATTTTAACAAAGATAAATATTTATTAAATAAAAAAACAATTTACACAATATTAAGTTAACGTTTAGTTGTAAAAAAAGTTACGGAAAACTTTGAAAAAAGGTTTTTTTAGCCTATTTTAGGTAAACCCATTGAAGATGAGAGATAATCCGTACCGCGAAGACAGAGAAGCCCTCAAAGAACTCCTCCAACAGTATCAAAACCTCAAACAAGGCCGGCAACACAGCTTTATTGAAGAAGATGCTTTCGAACGTATTATAGATTATTACGATGAGAAAGACGATATCAATGAAGCACTTGACGCTGCTGAGATGGGATTGGAGCAATATCCGTACTCATCGCAACTGATGATCAAAAAGGCCGATTTATTACTCGCCTCCAGAAAGTACAAAGAAGCATTGGAAGTACTGGAAAATGCCGAATTATACGATAGCAGCGATATCAACCTCTACATATTAAAAACAGATGCATATTTGGCCCTCGACCAGCAGCCCAGGGCCGTGGAGCTTTTAGAAGCCGCCCTGGAATTATTCGAAGGGGAAGAAAGGCTTGATTTATTGTTTGAACTGGCAGATGTGTACGATGATTATGAAGAGTTTGATAAAGTTTTTGATTGCCTGAAGCTGATATTGGAAGAAGACCCATCCAATGAAGAAGCATTGTATAAAATCTGCTTCTGGACCGATTTCACCGGAAGGAACGAGGAAAGCATACGTTTACACCAGTGCATAATAGAAGATCATCCCTTTAGTGAATTGGCCTGGTTTAACCTTGCCGCAGCCTATCAGGGATTAAAACTCTATGAAAAGGCAATTGACGCCTACCAATATGCGGTGGCAATCGACGAAAAATTTGATTACGCCTATCGCAATATGGGCGATGCCTATTTACGACTGCGTAAATACAAGGAAGCAATTGAAGTACTTGAAAAAGTATTAGAGCTTACACGCCCCGAAGATGTGATTTACGAAGCAATCGGTCATTGCTACCACCGTATGGGTAATTATGCCCAGGCAAGATTTCATTATAAGAAAGCGGTGCATTTGAATCCGGACGACAGTAAACTGCATTACAAAATTGCGGTTACCTATATGCTGGAAGAGCAGTGGGCCAGTGCAGTGAAACAGTTGGAAAATGCCATGCGCATTCATAGATCTGTTCCGGAATACAACCTGGCAATGGGTGAATGCAAAATGAACCTCCATCACTACAAAGATGCGATCCAGTATTTCGGTACTGGGGTCAGACATAAAACCCGAAATGTAGCCGGATGGGAAGCCCTGATTCGTTGCCTGATCAAAGCCGGGTTTAATGAAGAAGCCATTGAGCAAAGTCAGGCGGCACTAAAAGCAACCGACGGTAAACCGCTATTTCTTTTTTACCAGAGTGCCCTGCTCTTTATGATGGGAAAATCCAAAGATGCATTACTGAAATTAGAAGAAGGAATGGAGAAGGCGCCCAAACTGGTAAAGAAATTCATTGAATTAAATCCTGCTATACTCCAAAATAACCAGGTTGTAGATATTGTGGCCCGTTATAAAAAGGGGAAAAAAATATAAACAATTTGCTGCTTTCCTGCTAAACGTGAAAAGGTCGCCTGCAAAATGCGCTGATTAACTTATTTTTGCGTGCGTAAAACAACCTACATGAATTTTAACCTTTCACAGATTCCTGTCAGAACACAACAACCTCGTACTTCCGGTTTAACAATGGTAATGGATAAAGGACTTAGTATTAATGAGGTCCATAATTTCATGAGTGTGGGTGGTCCGCATGTTGATATTGTAAAGCTTGGGTTTGGTACTTCTTTCGTTACCCCTAATCTTCGCCAGAAAATTGAAGCATACCAGTCGTATAATATTCCAATTTATTTTGGTGGAACTCTTTTTGAAGCTTTCCTGATTCGTAATCAGTTTGAAGATTATATCAATGTTTGTAAAGACTATGGTATTCAATACATGGAAGTAAGCGATGGCTCTATCAGTATCCCGCATGCTGAAAAATGTGGTTATATTGAAAAGTTAACCAAACACGGTACAGTATTAAGTGAAGTTGGTAGTAAAGATGCCGCACATATTATCCCTCCTTATAAATGGATTGAATTAATGCGGGCAGAACTTGAAGCTGGCTCATCTTATGTTATTGCGGAAGCAAGAGAAGCAGGTAATGTGGGTATTTACAGAGGAAGCGGAGAAGTTCGTGAAGGACTTGTTCAGGAAATTCTGACGCAGATACCAGAAGAGAAAATTATTTGGGAAGCACCGCAGAAAGCACAACAATTATATTTCCTTGAGCTTATTGGTTGCAATGTAAACCTTGGAAATATTGCCCCCAACGAAATACTTGCATTGGAAGCAATGCGTGTAGGCTTGCGAGGCGATACTTTTGAGCTTTATCTCAATAAAGCCTAAGATGAAACGCTACGGTCTTATCGGGTATCCGCTCAGTCATTCCTTTTCACAAAAATATTTCACGGAAAAATTTTTAAAGGAATCGATTGAGGATGCACTCTATGAGAATTATTCCATTCCCGATATTAATGAATTAACGGACATTTTAAAGGCCAATACAGACCTTTGTGGGTTTAACGTTACTATTCCCTATAAGAAAGCAATACTTGCTTTTCTCAAGTTTTGGTCGCCAGTAGTAGAAACGATGGGAGCATGTAATTGTGTGCGTATTGAAAATGGCGTTCTTACCGGGCATAACACCGATGTGGTTGGATTTGAAAAATCTTTAGAACCCTTCCTGAAACCCCACCATACCAAGGCATTGATACTTGGAACAGGCGGGGCAGCAGCAGCAGTGGCTTATGTTTTTAACAAGCGGGGCATTCAATTCAAATACGTATCAAGACAATCTTCTGACCTGGCCATTTCATATCAGGAGCTTGATGAAGCAACCATGCAGGAATACACATTAATCATCAATACAACGCCACTGGGCATGTCTCCCAATATCAATGAATGTCCGCCAATACCTTATTCTTTTATCAGAGCCGCGCATCATTGCTTCGACCTAATCTATAATCCTTCAGAAACATTATTCCTCCAAAAATCCAAAGAAGCCGGCGCTACTATTCAAAATGGCGCAGAAATGCTGGTAATCCAAGCGGAAGAAAGTTGGAGAATTTGGAACGAAGGGAAAGGGAGGTGAATTTCCAATATCCAATAACCAATATTCAATATCGAAGTGAATTGATTAGAATTCAAAATTCAAAAGTCAGAATTCAAAAATCAAAGATCAAAAAATCAAAAATCATCATTCTACCCTTAATGTGGTTTTGAGTTTAATTTCTCGGGAGGAGGAGCCGATCATTATGCTGAATGTGCCTGGTTCAATTACTTTTTTTAGTTCATTATTTAGTAATGAAAGATGTTCGGGTAATATTTTAAATTGAACTTTCTTGCTTTCTCCCGCTTTCAGGTGAATGCGCTCAAATCCTTTTAATTGCATAACCGGTTGCGCAACAGAAGACAGTTTATCCCGAATATATAATTGCACCACTTCATCACCTGCTAGATTACCGGTATTATGAACCATACAGGAAACGGTTGTGCTGTCTCCATTTTTCAATAAACTTTTTTCAATGTTTAAATCAGTATACTCAAAACTGGTATAACTCAACCCAAATCCAAACGGGAATAGGGGAAGTCCACTAAGGTTATTATAATCATCGCCACGACCAGTGGGAGCATGGTTATAGACCAAGGGCAACTGTGCTTCTGAAATTGGAAAAGTGATGGGTAATTTTCCTGAAGGGTTATAGGCTCCAGTTAGCACATCAGCAATGGCATATCCACCTTGTTCTCCGGGATACCAGGCGTCGATAATGCCATCTACTTTATCGATCCAATCAGTCATGTTAATGGCACTGCCGCCAATTAAAACAACAATTATTTTTTTGCCTGTTTTTGTGAGTGCATTGATCAATGCTTCCTGGTGACCAGGCAATTTTAACGAGGCCCGGTCGCGAAATTCGCCTTCTTCTATACCAGCAGTTACAATAACTATATCTGATGCTTTGGCAGCAGCAAGAGCTTCATTTATGGCAGCCTCATGATTATCCGGTGAATTTACATTCCAGCGTAACTGGATATGCGCATTTCCATTGGTTTCTCTGAATTCAATTCTTATCGGATAATCTTGCTGCTTTTTAAGATTAATTGAATACATCCTGGTATGATAGCTTTGTTTCTCCCACTGATCAATTACCAGTTTGTCATCGATATATAAACGAAAGCCATCATTTCCTTCAATGCCAATTTCATAATTTCCGGTTACCGGTGCACGTAGAATTCCCTTCCACCTGACACTATAAAAATCATTCTCTAAACGTGCATCAGGGCCATATAAGGTCCAGTGAAAATTGATTTGCTTATCTGTTCTTTCCAGAACAGGTACACCTGAAACGGAGACATTGTTATAATATTCGGCTTGAAGTCCAGGTAAAATATTGTTCCCGGATTTATGGAACAAAACATTTTCAGGAATTAGGGGATATGGTTCATCGGTTCTCGGAACTCCTTCTTTATACCTGATAATCGTGTTAGGTAATAATGCCTGTAATCCTTGTAAAATATTAATCTTATTATTACCCGCACCACTGTATCCGCCAAGTCGAGCTTCAACCGCATCTTTTCCGATCAGGGCAATTGAACGGATATCTTTCGAAAGAGGTAGTGCTTTATTTTTATTCTGCAGTAATACAATAGATTCAAGTGCGGCTTTCCTGGCCAGTTGGCTATGCGCTTTTTGAAAACTGGTATCAGTCGCCGCATTTTCATCTACATACGGTTGCTCAAAAAGTCCCAGTTCAAATTTAGCTTTCAAAACCCTTGAAACGGCATCATCGATCCTTTCCTTGGAAATACGGCCATCCAAAAATGGTGGTTTGAAAAGTTTGTAATGATCTATTTGTGTTTGAAATATTACATCAAGACCATTTTCAATCGCTTGTCTGCCTGCGTCATCATAATCAGAAGCTGTATAGTGAAGTACATTGGCGCCGCCTACCGCACTGGCATCTGAAATTACAAACCCTTTAAAGCCCCATTTTGATTTAAGCGTTTCTGTAAGTAGTTTTTTATTTGCGGTAGCTGGTGAACCATCAACAGAGTTATAGGCCGTCATAACAGACCTTGCGCCAGCTTTTTGGATGGCATTGATAAACGGGGGATAATGTACTTCCTGTAATAGACGATCGTTGTAATAAATAGGGTAGCTGTCTCTGCCACCATCTCCCACATTGGCAATAAAATGTTTAGGGGTGGTGATGATTTGTCGTTGCTCAAATGATTGAATAAAAGCAACTCCCATTGCAGAACTTAGAAAAGGATCTTCACCATAGGTTTCTTCTGTTCGTCCCCATCTAACATCTGCAGCAATATTAATTACCGGGGATAATACCTGTCTGATTCCCCTTACACTTGCTTCTTTTGCTATCGCTGCCGAAACTTCGCGCATAAGGTCTGTATTCCAGGACGCAGCTAAGCCAATACTTTGAGGGAAAACAGTAGCGCCTTCTCTTACAAGCCCGTGAAGCGCTTCATCAAAAGGTATCATCGGTATCCCCAGTCTTGTTTGTTCTACAAAAAACTTTTGTAGGGCATTTATTTTTTTTGCCAGACTAACTGCATTTTCTCGTGTATTGTATTGCAGCATTTGTTGTGATGCATTACCGTCTGAACCAGCACTCACCTGAAATCCGAATAATCCATGTTTAAATTTATCTTCTTCTCCTTTTTTGATTTCGCCTGGTATCATAAAAAGTTGAAAGAACTTCTCTTCTTTGGTCATCCTCGAGAGCAGGTCTTTTACCCTTTCAGCAATTGGGAGAGATTTATTTTTATAAGGCAGCATGTTTTGTGCAATGCTAACGACACAGGTAATCAATGCAGCGAACAGTATAATGATTATTCGAAACTGCTTCATTTTACAAAACTTAAAATTGAGTAAGCTTGGTTATGGCCGCTTCTGGGATACTGGTTTTCTTTTTGGCGGTATAATCATAACAAATCATGCCTGTTTTGGCTTTAGCAGCAATAACCCATCCTTCTGTTGTTGCCACTTCAATTTTGTAATAGAGGTCGAAACCAAGTTTGTCGAGATCTGCGGCTACAACACCGATGCGGATACGATCGAGATGGTTTAATTCTTTTTTGTATTCAAGTGCCACATCTGCCATAATAAGTCCGGTGCCTTCAAAAGATAGTTCCTGGTATCCAAGTGATAAAAGATATTGCTGTCGGGCTTCATGGATCAGCGATAAAAATACATCATTGCCTACATGACCTCCATAATTCAGATCAGTGATACGGATTACCAGTTCTGTTGTGAACGAAAATATAGGAGGTAGATTTAGTTTTATTCTGTTCATTGGTCTTGTTGGTTTAAAAAATCCACCAATTGTACAATGGCTTTTTTGCGATGACTGAATTGGTTCTTTTCATCTATACTCATAGTTGCAAAACTATCTGTAGCGCCGTCGGGTATAAATACAGGATCATATCCAAATCCTTCTTTGCCGGTTTGTATCAAAGCAATGTTGCCTTTACAGATTCCTTCAAACTGGTATTCATGATTGTTCCAAATCAGCGATACGACAGTTCGGAATTGGGCAGATCTGTCGGAATGATTTTTTAGGTTCAAAAGTAATTTGTCGATATTGGCCTGAAAGTTTTTGTCATCACCCGCATAACGTGCACTTTTTACACCAGGTTCGCCATTGAGTGCAAAAACTTCAAGTCCGGTATCTTCACTAAATACATTTTTTCCCGTTAACCGATGTATGGTGGCAGATTTTTCTGTTGCATTGGCTTCGAGGGTTGGATGAGGCTCGGGAATATCTATGTCGATGCCAGCTTCTTTAAGACTAATCACTTGCACCTGTTTGCCAATCACATTATTGATTTCATCAACTTTATGCTGATTATTTGTGGCAAAAATGAGTATGGGTTTATTCATCACAGGTTGAACATATTTTTAAGGCTGAGCCAAAGTTTACTTTTTTCAAGCTTAGCTTCTTTGGTGTCAGCGGTCATCAATTCAAGAGAGGGAGCGAATAGCATGGAGCAGTTATCATACGCCTGTACCTGGTAGTTGGGTAGGTCAAAAGGTAACTGCAAATCAGCAGCAGCAATATCGAAAACCATCAGGTATTTTGGATGGAGCCAGCTTTTAATCGCTGTCAAATCGAGGGGGGTGTTCAAATGATTTACAATGGCAACATCACCCAGGTTCAGTTTGCAGGCTGATAAAATGGCAGACAAAAACTGCAGGGAATGGTCATTTAGGTAAACCGCAGTGGCATCTTTGACTAAAATGCTGATATTTTTACGGTTATCCCCTAAAAATTCATGTTTTATTGGGGCAACCGGCTCTTTTTTTTTCGGTAAATTGCCTTCGCTTAATGCCGCTTCAATAACCACCAGATGTGATTTATACAGATCGGAAAGCACGAAATCGGGAAGTTGTGTTTTTGATGGATCCATTCCACTAAAAATATTAACGATTGTTAGTTTTTAATTTTTTTGTTTCTTTGCGCCAAATATAGAACTATGACAGCAGCACTAGACATAAACGTTACGAAAGTTGAGACCAGTAAGTTACTCGATATGACGTTGGAAAATATTCCTTTTGGGAAATATTTCACGGATCACATGCTTGAGGCTGATTATGAGAACGGTGAGTGGAAAAATGTAGAAATAAAACCATACCAGCCTTTGCTGATGGAGCCATCAGTTGCTGCCCTGCATTATGGTCAGGCTATTTTTGAAGGAATCAAGGCTTACAAAGACCAGGATGGTAATGTTGCCATTTTCCGCCCACAGGATAATTTTAAAAGATTCAATATTTCTGCTGAGCGTATGCAGATGCCTACCGTACCTGAAGAAATTTTCATGGAAGGTATGCGTATGTTGATTGATATAGACAGGAACTGGGTTCCATCAATGAAGGACCATTCATTGTATATCCGTCCATTTATGTTTTCATCTGATCCTGTAATTGGTGTAAAACCTTCTGATACTTATAAGTTCATGATAATATTGAGTCCTACCGGACCATATTACACCGCCCCGATGAAAATTTATGTAGAAGAAAAATACACACGTGCAGCACCGGGTGGGGTGGGCTTCTCTAAAAATGCTGGTAACTATGGGGCAAGTATGCTTGCTACAGCGCAAGCTAAAAAAGCAGGCTATGATCAGGTTCTTTGGACAGATGCTTTTGAACACCGTTACTTGCAGGAAGTAGGTACCATGAATGTATTCTTCATCATTGGAAATACAGCGGTAACTCCTTCACTTGAAGAAGGAACGATATTGGCTGGTGTAACCAGGGATAGTGCGATGGAAGTGCTTAAAGACATGGGCTTTGAGGTTATTGAGAAAAAAATCAGTATTGAAGACCTGATGGATGCGCATCGTGCCGGATTATTGTACGAAGTATTCGGAACAGGCACTGCAGCAACTATTTCAATGATTAAAGAATTGCGTTATAAGGATTATGTAATGCATTTTGATACAGATAAATGGAAAACTGCTCCTGAATTAAAAGCCAGGTTAACCGATATCCGCGAAGGAAAGGTAGCAGATACCCATGGCTGGATGTATCGTGTTTAATACGATTTATTTCATTTGAACTTTTAAGGGTGTGGACCATAGACCATAGACCATAGACCATGGTCCATAGTCAATAGTCCATGGTCAATTCTCCATGGACTATTGACTATGGTCTATGGACCTTCATGCTAACCTTGATACCCATTTAAAGTTTAATAAAAGTTTTAGCAATTACCAGTTTCCCTGAATGTACTTCGACAAGGTAAGTACCTCTTAATAAACCGGAAAGTGAAACCTGCTCTGTAAAACTTAGCTGTTCTCCCATAGCTCGGCTGATCAATACCTGTCCTTGTAAGGTTTTTACCAGAATGGTTGTCAGGCTTTTTTTTCGTCCCTGGAAAACCAGTGTAAGCATATTATAGGAGGGAACCGGATATAGTTGTAATTGTAAAGGTTCTTCAATTGGTTCTGGTGGTATGGGTGATCTTATAACAAACCTGTTGCTGCCAAAGCTTGCCGTATCGGATGTTATCTCAAAATCATAAGATTTGTTTTTAGTAATACTCATTTTCCTTCCTGTAAAATGATCATGTAATTCAAGTTGAATGCCTGGCTTTAACCAGGTCCTTGAAAATTTTAAACTAAACTGTTTCGGTGGATTAGCATGAATGCATAGTGGTATATAGGTTCGGTTTGTCATCCATCTTGCATCTATAGCAAGGGGTATGCTGTCTGCGCTAAGTGTATAAAGGTTTGCGCCAGGGTTGGCTATTTTTTCCGCATCTGCTGCATCAAATCTTGTTCGGGCTATATCAGTATCAAGTAACAAAACCTGGTCATAAATAATGCTATCATGCATAAGTAATATTTCCATTTGATAAGTGTTTTCGATGATATCAGCTAAAGAATCAGGAATTGGGGATACCATTTTAGATTGTTCAGGATAGGTTAGCCAAATGGGTTGATCAGGTATTGTTTTTATGATATATCCTTCAAACTTTTTAATTCGATTGTTGGCATTAAAAGCTTTTGTACGGTATGCTCCATTTTCTGCCATACTGGTATCCCAAATCCAATAATAGTTACCAATGCCTTCAGACCTGATGATATTTTTTGAATGTATATCAGCCAACAATGGGTTGCCAGTAAAAATGAAATTACTGTCTGGTGATGCAGGATATTCAACAGTTACATCACCTGTTTCCAGACGACCTTTAAAAAGCAAGGAAATAGGCGCTGCTTCATTTTTTATGGTTCCGGGAATAGATAAAATAATGCCTTGTTGTTTTGCCCATTTTGTTCCTTGAAAAACCGGATTTGACTGTATTTTTTGCCATGATAATAATGGAAGTCCATCCGGTGTTTGTTGTATTCCACCCAATGTATAAACATTATCTGCAGGGAAAGTAGTAGAGGTGAAAATAGTTTGATCATTTTCAAATATCACTCGGTTTGTATCCTTAGGATAAATAGGTAAATCTGATTGAAATGGATGATGCAGAAATTGCTCACGATCCCTGCCATTAATTAAATGATGGTATTGAATGTCGCCCTTAAGAATAGTGCCAGGCGCATTTGGATAATTGGAAGCGTTATTGGATAAGATAAGTTTGTTATTGGTATTTAATTGACCTTTTTGAATGGATAAATAATCTGTGACATTGATTGTATCAATGATTTCCAATTCTGTTCCTTTTGCGATAAGTCTGGCTACAGATTTATTTAGGAAAGATCCAGTTTTCAATGCTTGTTTTTCTTTTGAACTTGTTATAAGTGTTCCGGAACTTGCG
>CBFGPM010000033.1:0-41093 GCA_965650685.1 uncultured Sediminibacterium sp. | reverse complement strand
ATGTAAAGGAATACCTCTCTTTTATTGCAGGAGTACATAGATTACCACAAATAAGTAAAGCTGTTGCAAATGCGATTGAACTTACCGGATTAGGTATTGAAGCGCATAAAAAAACAGGTCAGTTGTCCAAAGGATACAAGCAAAGGGTTGGATTGGCTGCTGCATTGATTCATGACCCGGAAGTATTGATTTTGGATGAGCCGACAAGCGGGTTAGACCCCAATCAGATTGTTGAAATACGAAATGTAATTAAACTACAGGGTGCTGGCAAAACCGTATTATTTTCTTCCCATATACTACAGGAAGTGGAAGCAATATGCGATCAGGTAGTGGTAATAAATAAAGGGAATATTGTAGCAAACGACAATCTCTCCAATCTGCAGCAAAAAAACAGTAAAGAGATTGCATTAAAAGTAGCATTTAGTGAGCCAGTAGCAATAGAAATAATACAGGAAATACCTATGATTACTAAGTTTGATGCGATTGGAACTAAAAGTTATAGAATCTACACTTCAAATCCGGATCAGGTTAGGAAAAACCTGTTGAATATAGCGGTAACCTACCAATTACAAATTGTTTCACTGGAAACAGAGAAAAATAGTCTTGAACAAATTTTCCGGTCATTAACTACCGTAAATTAGTAATCCTCTCTTTTATTTAAAGCGAATCCATACACATAACTGTGTATTTTTCATGCCCTACCATTGACCAATGGTCTTTTTTTTTATTTTCAACCAGCCAAATGGCAAGTCCTTTATTTATACTTCTATGAAAAAGCTACTCTGTTTATTCCTCCTAATGGGATATTTGTCTGCACATGCCCAGAAATACGATAAAATTGCTGAAGTACGGGAAGGACTTAGAATGGTTACCAAGAATAGTAAAGTTGGCTTCATCAATGAAAAAGATGAACTCGTTATTCCACTGATGTATGATGCTGCAAATGGTTTTTATGAAGGGTTATCTGCTGCAAAAAAGGGTGGTAAAGTAGGTTATATCAACAAACAAAACAGAACCGTCATTCCTTTTGAATATGATGGGGGATATAATTTCAGCAAAGGGTATGCAGTTGTTGGAGCGAATAAAAAATCATGGATGATAGACAAATCAGGCAATCAGGCAACCCTTCGTAAATATGATCTCCTCAAGTTTGGTGATTTTGGTTATGGCATGATGGTGCTCGATAAAAAATGGGGATATGTAAATGCAGTTGGGCAGGAAATAATTCCACCAGAATATGATTATATCCAAAATTATAGTGAAGGATATATAGGCGCAAAGAAGGGAAATAAGTATGGCTACATAGATACCCTAGATCAGGTAAAGCTTCCATTTGAATTTGATGCAGTGAGTCTTTTTAAGAATGGTATTGCTGTAGTTGAAAAAAATGGGAAAGCTGGTGTAATTGATAAATCTGGCAAAACGGTTATTGGTTTTAATTATCAATCACTGGATGATGACCCCTATACCGGTTGGTATATTGCAGAAAAGAAAGATAAGTTCGGAATGATAGACCAGCGTGGGAGAGAAGTAATACCCTTTGAATTTGACGATATCGATTATTTTTCTGATGTAAATGAAGGATATGCAAACGTGGAGTATAAAGATAAAATTGGGATGATTGATATGAAGGGGAGATTGGTTATTCCTACACGTTATGATAAAATATTTGAATGCGAGAACGGGTATTGTGGTGTGGAATTAAACAAGAAATATGGAATGGTATCGTTGCAAAATGGCAAAGAAATTATTCCTCCGAAATATGATGGTATAGGCAATTTCAAGGAAGGTATTGCGAGGTATAAAGAAAACTTTCCCGGGATTTATGTCGGCACTTCTAAGTTTGGATATTTAAGTGTAACAGGTAAGGAACTCACATCTGCAAAATATGAAATGGCAGAAGATTTCTCCAATGGTATGGCTGCTGTAAAACTTAATAATAAGTGGGGTTATATTAACACAGAGGGAACGGAAGTAATATTTCCCCGTTACGAATCGGCAACAGATTTTGAAAATGAAAAAGCAACAGTAAAAGAGGACGGAAAATATTTTTATATTGATAAAAGAGGCCGATTATCTGCTATTCCGGAACAGGAAAGAAAAAAACTCGAATCGGATCATTTCGAGGAAGATATGAATGCGCTGATCGAAATGTTGTCAGCGGCAGAAGCAAATGCGCCTAAATCTTACACACTCACCAGTTCAAAAACACCGCAAAAATCGCAGCTTGTATTAACCAGTAAAAAATTTCCGGAAGAACTAATTGATAAATACTGGAAGCAGGATTATTATATTCAGGATATTTCTGTGGTAGGGGATAAAGATGATTTAACCTATCATCTTATCATGGGAAAAACAGACAATACTGATCAAAAATGGGCCACCAGAAATACGGATGAGTTGATTATTACGAATGTGCGTGAAAAGTATAAAGAGTCAAATAAAAATTATATTACCTACCTTAATTTCCTCAATAATCAATGGGTGGTTGTATATACCCAGACTGTACCTTATACCGCACAATCTGTTTCTGCATCTGGTAAAACGGAATTCCCTGAATCATGGGTTAACGATAAATGGAAAGAAGGATATGCCATAACTAACGTGGGCTATGGTAATGGCCGCTGGCTGGTTGTTGTGTCGAAAGGATCTTCTTATACTTCTCAAAAAATTTCCATACTCGATAAGCTTGATGAGGATAGGCTAGAAAAAGAAAGGGATCTAGGATATGTGCTTAGTGATCTAGTATTTGATGGAAAAAAATACTATTGCATATTTAGTAAGGTGAATAATATTTCAACCTATAGCCAGGAAAAGGAATCCATACTTAGTACTTCATCTCATACTGAATTCTTACAAAATCATAACAAGGAAGGCAGGACTATTATTCGAAACCTGGTTGTTCCTCCAAATAACTAGGCTGATTCTACTAATTTGTACATACGAACGCTTGTTAATACTGGGCAAATAGTCATTTACCGCTAAAACTAATTGCGTAAATTGCACCGGGCTATTGCCCCTTGACAAGCTTAATCATATTCAAATTAGAAAACAACCATGAGTTACATTATTGAAGTTCATGCCCGGCAGATACTCGACAGCCGTGGTAACCCAACTGTTGAAGTAGATGTATTAACAGATGATGGCGCATTAGGTCGCGCTGCAGTTCCCAGTGGTGCCAGTACCGGTATTCATGAAGCCGTTGAACTGCGTGATAACGATAAAAAGAAATATGTAGGTAAAGGGGTATTAAAAGCAGTAAAAAATGTCAATGATATTATTGCAGATGCAATTGTAGGATATGATGTAGCTGCTCAGGCAGCGATCGATGAAGCGATGATTGCTCTCGATGGTACCCCTAATAAAGGTAAACTAGGCGCTAATGCTTTATTGGCAGTTAGTATGGCTGTTGCTAAAGCTGCAGCAGAAGAAGCTGGTCTTCCCCTCTATCGATATATTGGCGGAACAAATGCAAAAACGCTTCCAATTCCTATGATGAATATCCTGAACGGAGGAGCGCATGCAGATAATAAAATCGATTTCCAGGAGTTCATGATTATGCCTGTGGGAGCAACCAGTTTTAGCGAAGGCTTACGCTGGGGTGTTGAAATTTTCCATACCCTGAAAAGTGTATTGAAGAAAAAGGGCTACAGCACCAATGTAGGTGATGAAGGTGGTTTTGCGCCAAATATCCAGAGTAATGAAGAGGCTATTGAAACAGTACTTGAATCTATTCAAGCAGCAGGTTATAAAACAGGTTCACAGATTGTAATTGCTATGGATGCTGCCAACAGTGAGTTGTGGGATGCCAAAAAGAAAAAATATGTTTTCCATAAAAGCAATGGTAAAGTATTAAGCAGCGATGAGCTCGTTAAATATTGGGAGAAATGGGTAAAACAATACCCCATTGTTTCAATTGAAGATGGTATGGCGGAAGATGACTGGAATGGCTGGAAAGCATTAACCCAGGCTATTGGCAGCAAATGTCAGTTGGTAGGAGATGATTTATTTGTAACGAATGTTAACCGTTTACAAACTGGTATCGATAAAGGAATTGCAAATGGATTGCTGGTTAAAGTAAACCAAATCGGTACTTTAACTGAAACTATTAATGCAGTTACACTTGCACAGCATAATGGCTATAATACGATTATGAGTCACCGCAGTGGTGAAACCGAAGACACCACAATTGCAGACCTTGCAGTTGCGTTGAACTGTGGTCAGATAAAAACAGGTTCAGCTTCCCGTACCGATCGTATCGCAAAATACAACCAGTTGATTCGTATAGAAGAAATGCTGGGAGAAACTGCGATATACCCTAAAGGGAAAGTGAAGTTTGGGAAGAAATAGTTTGTTTTAAGCTACAAGCTACAAGCTTCAAGCCACAAGCAGTATTTTGCTTGCAGCTAGAAGCTTGTAGCTTGTAGCTTTTTTTTCATAGTTTTACCTTATGAAGAAAGTAGCATCCATCATCACCAATAAATACCTGCTGGCTGGCGGGTTTTTTGTGGTATGGATGTTGTTTTTTGATCAGCGTGATTTTTTTCAGCAAAGAGAAAGAAAAGCGGAACTCAAAAAACTGGAAGCGAAAAAAGCTTACTACCTCGAAGAAATCAATAAAACAAAGCAGGAACTACACGATATCCAAAGCAACCCTGCTGCCCTCGAAAAGTTTGCCCGCGAACGTTACCTCATGAAAAAAGAGGGGGAAGATATTTTTATTATCGAAGATTCTACTATTGAAAAGCAATAATCTATCAGGCATTACCAACCCTTTTTTTAGATTTTAAGTAGCATTATAAGCCTAAAGTGTTGCTATTTTTCCATTTTTTTAGTGGAATTTAATTAATTGATTTTCAGTAAGATATAATTCGGGGTGAGTAAATTTTTATTTCGAATGACTAATTTACTGTTTCCTAAGAAAGTCTTTACAATAATAGCGATGCAGCCCCCGTTTTAATATATACCGTATCCTCTCAGATAATATCATGTTTATGAAAAAACTTAAGGAAGAGGATTTGATATTGTACCTGTACAAAGAGTGTTCGCCTGCAATTCAACAAGCAGTAGAGGAAGCGCTGGAAGAGGGAGATATTGAATTAACAGAAAAGCTTGCTGTCCTGAAAAGAAGTATACGCCAGTTGGATCAACTTAAACTAAAGTCTCCTTCACGGCTATCAATAAAGGCGATAATGCAACATGCAAGGAATGCACATCCTAAAGGATAAATGGTTGGGACTTGGTGCATGGCTTATGTGATTATAGACCATGGACCATGGTCCATAGTCCATAGACAAACCATCCTTGAACTATATGCTATAAGCGCCAGCCAGTAATACTGGGTTTGATTTGCATTATAAGTTATCTCTCGGGTATTCTGTCGATCTTGACTATTTTTGGTTTGTAACCGTATGACGAAAAAAGAAAGATACTCGGCTGTAATTAATTATTTCAGTACCAATATTCCTGAGGCGGAAACGGAATTGATTTACGATAATCCGTTTCAATTATTGGTGGCCGTTATTTTATCTGCACAGTGTACAGATAAGCGGGTTAACTTAACAACCCCAGCCATATTTGCGAAATACCCCACTCCGGTTGAATTGGCGAAAGCAAGCTTTGAGGAACTATTTCCATTTATAAAAAGTATTTCATACCCCAACAATAAAACCAAACACTTGATTGGTATGGCAAATATGCTGATCGATCAATTCAATGGTGAGGTTCCTATGACTGTTGAGCAATTGGTTAAACTACCTGGTGTAGGGAGAAAAACAGCGAATGTAATTACCAGTGTTATAGACCAGCAGCCAAATATGGCCGTTGATACACATGTGTTCAGGGTAAGTAAAAGATTGGGGTTGGTATCAGCAAAAGCCAGTACACCTTTAGCAGTTGAAAAAGAGTTGATTAAAGAAATTCCAGTGAACCTGGTCCACAAAGCACATCATTGGCTGATACTACATGGGAGATATACCTGTCTTGCTCGCAACCCTAAATGCGAAACCTGTGGACTCACAGAACTGTGCAGGTACTTTGCGAAAGAAAGAAAAGGGGAAGTTTGATTTTTTGATCTTTGATTTTTTGTTTTGGTTGAAAGTTTCAAATCAAAAAATCAAAGATCAAATATTCAAAGATCAAAAATCAAACCCGATGGCAAAATAATACACCGGTGCTCCTTTGAAGATTCCTTTCATTGGCCAGCCGGCATCGAATTTCATAAAGTATCCTAATAATGTACTTCTTGCGCCAAAACCATATCCTCCGGCAAATGGTCCAAGTCCGCCAGCATCAATGCGCACAACAACTGGTGAACTAGGATCGGAAATAACATCTCCCGGACGTTTGATACCATTGTATTTTCCGTTCCAGGCGGTTCCCAGGTCAACAAATTGTACGAGTTGGAAATTACGTATAAAGGCATTGTTGATTGGCTTATTAATCAGTGTAGCAAAAAGCGGGAACCGGAATTCACTATTGATTACAAATGCATTGTTACCATTGGCAATGTTCTGTCTGTATCCGCGCATATTTACCGCCAATGATTGGAACGCATATGACTGGTCAGGTGCAGGTGTATTCTGGTTATTGAATTTAGGTCCAATCCATCCGTCAACCCCACCGAGGTAATAAATCAGTTTCTGTCCACCCCATGAGAAATCCGCTGCTGCTCGTCCGGCCCAGATAAAATTGCGATAAATTTTATGGTAATAACGAGCATCAAAGCCAAGGTTGAATGTACCCTTGCCATTGTTGAGCGAGGTTTTTAATGTTGGCATATTTACATCAAAATATACTTTGTAACGAAGGCCGTTCCAGATATTCTGAGTAGGATTAATGGTATTATCGTGCACGTATTCAATCCTTGAAACAATAAACTTGCTAACGGTATCGGGGTATGCCAGCGCGTTCGGATCCGGAATACCGCTACCATTATCAAACGAACGAAGTATGCCTCTGTCTGTTCTTAATCCGACAGTTGCTCTCAGGCTTTTCACTTCATTGAAGGCATAAGTAATATTGCCCTGATAAAGATTGGTGATCAGCATACTATTATAAGGAATATTATAAAAGTTGCTGACATTGCTTCTGTAATAAGTAAGTCCCCAATCGAATCTCTTCCGAAGATTCTGGTAGGAGAAGAACACATCTTTATCACTCAGGTTAGTACCGAAACGGAAGCCACCAACAAATTTCTGGTCCTCAAATAAATCACTAACACCTACTCTGAATGTGAAATTAAAATCGTTGCCATTGTTTAGTTGAATTGGTCCGGATCCGCCTCCATAAGGCTGGTATCTATTAACCAATACGTTATTGGTAAAACCACTTAAAATATAATCACTACTAAACTTTAATCTGTAATCGAAAAGTCGGGAGCGTTCAAGTGTGGTGGTTTTGGGTAATGGAGCATCTTCAAAAACCCGTTTTGAGGTATCTGTTTTTTCATCTGCGAATTCATTCTGGAAGAAATCTTTAGCAGCTTTAATGGTGGTGTCTTTTGTAGCAACGCCATTATTGTAAACCAACGCTTTTCCTTGTGATGCTTTCTTTTCATCCATCACTTTTTTCATGAACTCTGTCGGTCTGCTGTTTACATTTCTTTTATTCAGTGCCTGCTCATCTACCCTTAGTTTATAAAGGAATTTAAAATCACCTTCTTTTCTTACTTCACTAACCTGACCATTATCACCAGCAATCCTTGTTTCGAGCAGTGAGCTCTGGTAGTTGGTTATGGGGAAGGTATAAGTGGAATCTTTATACACCTGGAAATAACTTACGCTATCAGGTTCATCACGTTGCCATGCACGCAAGGTTGAATCGAATTCTTTGGGTGATGGATTTCTGAGAAGTTCATCGCCGATATAATAAAGGGTATCAAGGCCATTACGTTGTGTTGCAAAGAACCCTGCCCAACGGTTTCCAACACCATTTTCATCAGCAACAAAAGTGAAGTGATTGGTATTGTATTGCATTGGGTAAGAGGCGTTACCAAATTTCAGGTTGGTAAGCTGGGTGATTTGTTTTTGTTTACTGGTATTAAGGATGTCTACCATGAAAACATTGTATTGATACCTGCTGGGAATAACTGTATCAGTTGTTGGAGCATTTGGAGAAGGTCGGTTTGAACTGAATATAATACCAGACCTGTTCGGGAACGATACAAATGTTGGGTTCAGGTCGTCATAAATATCATCGGTAATCTGCTCCAGTTTATTTTGTTCAATCTTATAGGTGAAGATATCTGTATGCCCATTTTTAACTGCACTGAAAATAAGTGAATTGGCATCAAGCATAAAACTTGCATCCAGTAACTGATCTATGCCTTCTATTTCCTGTTTGTATCTTTTTAATCGGGAGATGAGATCATAAACAAACATTTTTATTTTTCCGTCTTCCCAATAAGCCACTAGCAGCCTGGTACCTTTACCATCCCATGCAAGTATAGGATAGCTTGGGTTCACATCTGTCTGATTGGTGCGTACACCACTTTTCAGGAGAATCTTTCCATCATAGAAATTCTCCATCAGTTTCACGCAATAAATGCCTTTATTAAATTCCACCACTGCATAGGTGGTGCTTCTTGGATTAGGGTTTGCCTGAAAGCGGAAGAAATCTTTCTTGCGCACTTCCTCAGATACATTCAATTGTCCTCTTGGAGCGTTCCTGCGTTGACGAATATCTCTTGAGTAACGATCTTGCTGAAACTGCATGAACTCTTCCAGCACTTCTTTAAATTTCTTTTTACATACACGCATACAGGCCTGGTTCAGGTTTTTGTAAATACGTGCTAGGTATAGGAGGTAGGTAATATTTTCTTTGCGGTATTTTTCACCGATATAATACCAGAAAGCATGACCTGCCAATGTTGGTTTCTCAAATGCAAATTGGTAGAAAGAGCGATAGGTTCCACCGAGTATGGCACTTTTCAGGTCATCATCTTTAGTAGTACTCCAGGGCTCTGCGGCGTAGGAAACATAGCCATCTACCAGCCATTTAGGAAGATCGAGTAAAGCCTGGTTACTGGCAAATTCTCCGATATCATCACCAAACAAGAGGTTATCGGTTAATACTTTTGCGATGCCTTCCCTGATCTGGCGTTTAAGGTTGGCGTGATTACCATCAAAATACACTACGATCTTATTATTCACCAGTTTGGTAACGCCACCCGAATTCTGCCAGTCGATGCCGAGTCCGATATTACTGCTTTTGTAGTCGTTGTAATTATTGTAAACAACAATATTGGCGCGTCTTTGTAAAGAATATTCGATGAAATTTTCCAGCGATTTCAGTTCTTCTTCAGCCACCTGAGCAGCAAACTTCCCCAATTCTACCCCACCTTGTGATGTATAGGTATTGAAGTTGGGTGATTGGTAAAATTTCCAAACAAGTTTTTTGTGCTGAACCCTGTTTTTACCAAATTCTACTGTATTAACCTGGGCCATAGAAAGGGCTGGAAATAAAAAACTGGCCAAAATCAACCCTTTCTTGATGCGATTCAATTGCATATCCGAACTTTAGTGTTTTAAAATTAGTCAATTACCCGTAAAACGCTCACAAAAACCTATGCTTCAGGTAAAGGCCTTTACATTCAGCCCTGTTCAGGAAAACACTTATGTGTTATATAATGAACAAGGCAAAGCTATTATAATTGATCCCGGTTGTTACTATTCCGCTGAACAGGAAAAGTTAAAAAACTTTATAAAAGATACGGGTCTTGAACCCGTTCAGTTGCTCAACACCCATTGCCACCTCGACCATGTTTTCGGTAATAAGTGGGTTCATGAGGAATTTGGACTAGAACTGTATATCCACCAGCTTGAATTACCGGTATTGGAAAGAGCTCCTTTTTCGGGGGAAAAATGGGGGCTTCCTTTTGAAAATTACAGTGGCCCCATTCATTTCCTTGCTTCTGGAGATACCGTGCAACTGGGAAATGATGCCCTGGAGGTAATATTAGCACCCGGACATTCACCCGGCAGCATCTGCTTTTATTGTGCCAAACAAGGTTTTTTGATTGGGGGCGATGTTTTGTTTCACGAAAGCATTGGTAGAACCGATTTACCCGGTGGTGACCATGCCACATTGTTACAAAGCATTCGGGAAAAATTATTCGTATTACCTGCCGATGTAATTGTGTATTCTGGTCATGGAATACCTACTACTATTGGTTATGAGCAGGTGAATAATTCCTTTTTGTAGTATTATTCTATTCCATGGCTTTATTGTAAGCCATAATGAATATTGCTCCGAGGTTTTTATGGGGAGGAATATAGTCTTCAAATTTCTCCTTATAACCACCTGTTACGCGCGATTGCAGTTTTTGCCATATTTCATCCCATACCAGATCCTTGTTCATCCGGATTTGTTCGGTAATAGCATCAATCAAGGCCTGGTTCAATACCCCGGCGGCAACCTGTTTGGATGAAATGATATGTGCACCCGGACAAATATCCAATACCAGGTTAAGCTTCTGGTAGCCGCCACAACTGCCTAATAATACCACTTTGGCTGATGGTACCAGTTGATCGATGGTTTGCTGGAGATAATAACTATGTCCCCGGTGTATAACCATGGTTGGTGCAAGTCCATTTGTTCTCAGATAGGTATTCAGGCTATCCTGCGCCATTGCATCCAGGTCTTTGGTTTCATCGAGGGGTAAGTTGGCATAAATGGTAACTGGTGTCCCCTTTACTGAGTTTATTTCAACCCAATATGGCTTACGAACGATACGCCAATTGCTGTTGGAAAAACGGGCAAGAAAGGCGCCAAAATAACTCTCTGCATCTTTATCTCCATAAGCATATTGCTGAATAATTATGCGACCTTCTTCATTCTCCAATTCCTTCAGCGGCATATTATATACGGTATTGATGCCGAGAGATGCGGATAAATTGGTTTTACCTGAAGAATCTGCGGAAACAAAAATGGTTTTCAACAGATTGTAAATTACTTCAGCTCTTTTGTCGTGCTCTGCCTGACTCTTCTGCAGGTTTTGTTTAACCTGGGTAAGTATGAGGCTTCGAATATTTTTATTGTAAATGCTAGCATAAGAATCTGCTACATCAACTGCATCTTCAAGGGAACCTGTTTTTTCCAATCCGTTTACAAAATTACGCATCAGTTTTTCTGCGGATAGTTTACTCATACGTTTGAGTAAATCATCGAGTGTATTATAAGCTGCAGACATTTTGATAAACTTCCTATAGAAATCATATCCCAATGAATGTAATAATGAATCGGCATCGCCTTGTTTTAAGCGGGCGAAAATGCGCGGATAAACACCTGAAACAAAACTGGATGTATAAATTTCTTCTTCACCCAATACTGCGAGGTAATAGAGTTCCTGCGGGTTTAATGAATCAATTTTTTTAAAGCGAATAGCCGGATTGCTTTCATCATGAAGTGCATTGATCTCATTAATGTATAATTCAATAGCCTTGCTTCTAAGCTTTGCTACCAGTGTTTTTGCTGCCATAGCTGTATCGCCACGCTGCATTCTTTCTGCATAACCAACCCTGGTTTTTACCAGTAATTTATAATAATCATCAGAATCTTCATTGGCCAAAACCGGGGCAATTTTTTCCCTGCTTATTTTACCTTTGTACAGGTCGTCTAGAAAAGGAAAATACATACGTCCTGTTTTCGATTGAGCAAGATTTGCGATCAATTTTACCAGGGGATGATTTACTGATTGTATGCGTCTGCCCAAGGCATTTGAAGCTGCCGCATAATTATATAATTCTTCCTGGTTACGGAATGCGGTAACAATGATCAAACTATCTGCGTATCTGTTTTCCGGAAAACGGGTGAGAATTTTCAGGATATTCTCTGGTTCACGCTGGCATGTTTTTAAAACTAAAACATCCTTTGCTTCTTCAATACCCGGATTGTTTTTCAAACAGAAATTCTGGATCAGGATATTACCAATTTCCAGTTCATTGTTTTTAATAACAGGGAGGATGGATTGTCCGGCCAGCTCTAATTGAATGCATTCATAAAATGCCTTTATCAAACCCGGGTACATCACATTTTTGATGAGTTTGGATTGCCAGGCAGATTGGAAACTGGTTAGTAGTTCATTGATACCTCTGAGCCAGAGATATTTCTGGTTATCGCTGAGTTGGGTGCTCGATTCTACGATAGCCCGCATATTGTTTACATAGATTCGGATGGTTTTGTCTATGGACTGGTTCAGCTTCGCATCATTGGTAACCGGAAACACCTGGTCGGCAACACTGTTTAATCGGGCTATATTACGCAATGAGGTTTGAATATACTCATGGTGCAATTCGCGCATAGCGGGAACGGGGGGTATCGTCATTTCCTGCTGGGCCATACCAAAATGCCCAATCGCAGATACCAATAATAACAGGTAAAATTTCTTCATGCTCATATCCGGGTGCAAAAATACTGCCAAATGAATGAAAAGCCGGAAAAGGGCTTTTATACCTGATTAGACCCCTTTTTTGGTGTAAATTCAGTTAACAATAACATAATAGTGCCAAAAACCCGATATGCCAATGATTAAAATTAATTTTGTGTAAACATAAGGTTAACAATGGAAGGTAAGGCGAAACAGATTCTGATAGCAGACGATGAGCAGGATATTCTAGAAATCATCACTTATAACCTTACCAAAGAAGGCTATGAAGTGTATACGGCGAAAGATGGAAATGAAGCCATCGAAAGAGCCAAACAAATTCATCCCGACCTCATCATCCTGGATATAATGATGCCTAAAAAAACGGGCGTAGAAGTTTGTCAGATACTTCGTACACAACCCCTTTTCCAGGATACACTGATCATTTTTCTAACAGCACTCAGCGATGAAGCCTCACAAATCAAAGGACTTGAAACAGGTGCCGATGATTATGTAAGTAAACCTATCAGTCCTAAGGTATTGGTTAGCCGAGTAAATGCTCTTTTCAGGAGATTGAATGGAAAAGAGGCAGGCAAGACTATTAAAATCGGCAATATCCAAATTGATCCTGTTAAGTTTATTGTGAATGTGGATGAAGTGGAAGTAATACTGGCTAAAAAAGAATTTGAATTATTATACCTGCTTGCATCCAGACCAGGCAGGGTTTTCCTTCGCAATGAAATACTATCTCAGATCTGGGGGAATGATGTTATTGTAGGCGACCGCACCATTGATGTCCATATCCGCAAAGTGCGTCAGAAGCTAGGAATCGACTGTATTACTACTGTAAAAGGGGTAGGGTATAAGTTTGAGTTATAAGGCCATAGCCATCGCTGTCCTGTAAAAAACAGCTTCTAGCCACTAGCTGCTGGCTACTAGCTTTTTTTGGAATTAATTTAAACATCCACAAGTGTGGATATGGTAATCAAATATTTATTTTAAGTGGGGTTTTTACAAAACAAATTCGCAAGACTTGTCATTTATTCAAATAATAGCAGAAAGCCTAAAACAAGCACCAATCAAAGCTAGCAGCTAGAGGCTAGAAACTCGCAGCCTATTTTTCTCGGGCAGCACTGGATAGTAGCTCATCGATAACAACAAATTTAAGTAGAGTAATTTCTTAACTCCTAAATCACTATGTTGATCCCCAGAAAACGTCATTCGGACTTCCGGACTTTCCGACTTTCGGTCTATCTGTCTCGCTAACTTCTTACTTCTGCTTACCTTAGTACAAATGTTTAAAACAAAAAATTTCTCACCCCAGCAGTTGTCGGCCTTAACGGCATTGTTTCTTTCTTTGCCTATTTCATTAGGTATATGGGTTATCAGACCCGATTGGATAATTACCCTTGTTTCATTTGTGGTTGTATTCCTGGGTAGTTATTTATTGGTAAGAATGATGCTGGAATCTTTTATTTATAGGAAGATTAAACTCATATATAAATTCATTTACCAAACCAAAGCAAGTAAGCGGGAAGAAACCTATTATAAATATATTCTCCCTCAAAAAGGTATTGATGAAGTAAGAGAAGATGTAGAAAAATGGGCAGAACAGCGTAGTGCTGAGATTGAAATGCTCAAAAACAATGAAGCTTACCGAAAAGAATTCTTACAAAACCTGGCTCACGAATTCAAGACCCCCATTTTTGCCATACAGGGTTATGTGGATACATTATTAGGGGGTGCTATGGAATCGCCTGAAATAAGCAAACGTTTTCTGGAAAATACGGCCCGCAATGTAGACAGAATGGTAAACCTTGTAAAAGACCTTGATGAAATATCCAGACTGGAAAGCGGAGAACAACCTTTATACAAGGAGAATTTTATAATACAGGACCTGATCAGGGAAGTATATGAAACCTTGTCTATTAAAACCGCAGCCAGAAATATCAAATGCAGCATTAAAAAAGGCTGTGAATATCCAGTGGCTGTTTTTGCTGATCAGGAAAAAATAAGACAGGTAATCAATAACCTGTTGGAGAATGCTGTAAAATATGGCAAACAGGATGGTTCAATTGTTGCAAGTATTTATAAGACCGATGAAGAACATGTACTGATCGAATTCAGTGATGATGGTATTGGTATCGCAGAAGAACATCTCCCCCGCATCTTCGAAAGATTTTACCGCACCGACCGTGGTCGAAGCAGGGATAAGGGTGGAACAGGGCTAGGTCTGGCTATCTGTAAACACATCATTGAGGCACATGGACAAACCATGCATGTTCGCAGTAAAGTTGATGTGGGAACTACTATTGGATTTACGTTAGAAAGGAAACGGGAGTAGTGAGGTGTGAATTGTCAATGGTGAATGGTGAATAGGACCATTATATGATAAGCCCACTCACTATTGACAATTGACCATTCACGAAAAAACCCCCGATAGACATCAGGGGTTCACACATGAGAAAATCTACTTTCGTTGCTCAAATACGATAAACTGAAATGCAAATCTGGCATTCTAATGTAAACTGCAGATGACGCAAATGAGAAGAAACTGTTATGAAATAATCATTTTCATTGATTTTTAATACAAAAAAATCAGGAAATCTCAATGTTACCTAATTATTAATTCTCGGTTTTACTTTAGATATCGGATTGATGGAACTATTTTTGCGTAAATTTTAAACTATGGGTATCAACACTTTTGGTCGTTTGTTCATGCCAAAAAACAAGGTTTTCTACGAGTTGTTTGAAGATGTTGCGGAAAAGGTTTACGAAATGGGACTAAAGCTCAAGGAAATGGTTAGTGAGCCCGACAATAATAAAAGAGCAGCAGTATTGGCCCAGATTGAGGACCTCGAACATAAAAACGACGATAATACCCACCGCATTTTTACAGAACTGGGCAGAAATTTCATCACTCCTTTCGATCGCGAAGACATTCACTACCTCGCAACTGCCCTGGATGATATAGCAGATTATATTTTCGCTTCTTCTAAGAAGATCAATTTTTACAGCGTTAATCCAAACGATACAGGTATCCAGAAAATGGCTGACCTTATTTTGCAAGGAACTGTAGAAATCAGAAAGGCGGTAAATGGTTTACGCGATATGAAGAACCTGCGCGAAATGACGGAAGCCATGGTAAAAGTAAACAGCATTGAAAATCAGGCAGACGATGTTTTCGACATGAGTATTGAAATGTTGTTTCAGCAGGAAAACGACTTTAAAGAAGTGATCAAGAAAAGAGAAATTTATCAGGTAATGGAAATTGCTACCGATAAATGTGAAGATGCGGCTAATGTGATTGAATCTATCATTATCAAGTATGCGTAGCAAGGTCGACTGAAAACCAGTTATTCAATGTTGAGTTTTCAGTATCTGCCATCAAAAACCAAAACGTATGTTCACTCTTCTGGTTATTATTATTGTTTTAGCATTCATCTTCGATTATATTAATGGCTTTCATGATGCGGCTAACTCAATTGCCACCATCGTTTCCACGAAAGTACTTACACCATTTCAGGCTGTGCTGTGGGCTGCACTGTTTAATTTCGCAGCTTTCTTTATTTCTAAATACCTGATTGGAGAATTCAAAATTGGTAATACCATTGCCAAATCAGTGAATGAACATTTTATTACACTGGAAGTAATTTTTGCCGGACTTCTGGCAGCCATTACCTGGAACCTGGTTACCTGGTGGTTTGGTATTCCTTCCAGTTCATCGCATACGCTATTAGGAGGTTTTATGGGAGCTGCCCTGGCACATGCCGGAGGCTTTAGCGATGGTGGTATAGATGTAGTAAACTATGCAAAAGTAATTCCAACGTTCCTGTTCATCTTCCTGGCTCCTTTGCTGGGTATGTTTATCGCATTCTTTATTACAATATTGATCGTACACCTGTGTAAACGATCTAATCCATATAAAGCAGAAAGCTGGTTCAAAAAGCTACAGTTAATTTCTTCTGCTGCGTTTAGTCTTGGTCATGGTGGTAATGACGCCCAAAAAGTAATGGGTATCATTGGAGCCGCAATCATTTACTACGAGAATTCTTTAGGTGTTGATATGAGTTTTAATCAGTTTGTTTCAGAATATAGCTGGGTACCTTTCTGTAGCTTTCTGGCTATTGGTCTGGGTACACTTAGCGGTGGCTGGAAGATTGTTAAAACAATGGGAACACGTATCACTAAAGTTACACCGCTTGAAGGGGTAAGTGCTGAAACCGCTGGTGCCATTACTTTATTTCTTACCGAAAAAATGGGTATTCCGGTTAGTACCACACACACCATTACTGGTTCTATCATTGGTGTTGGAGCTACTAAACGACTGAGTGCTGTTCGTTGGGGTGTAACAGTGAATCTTCTTTGGGCATGGATTCTTACTATCCCGGTTTCTGCGGTAATGGCAGCCTTGTTTTACTATCTAGTGAAATTATTTATCTGATTTTTAGCGGTACGGTGTAATTTGCTGCCTTAATTACTTTTGGCATGGCTAAAATTTTGGTTACTGGGGGCTGCGGTTATATAGGTTCTCATACAATTGTGGATCTTCTTGAGCATGGTTACGAAGTCGTTTCCGTCGATGATCAATCGCGCTCCACGCCTTATCCTTTAACAGGTATTCAATTAATTACCGGCCAAAGAATCAAAAATTATAAGGTTGATCTAAAAAACTTTGATGAAACCCTGGCTGTTTTTCAGGAGAACCCAGATATTTCCGGTGTTATACATTTTGCGGCATACAAAGCAGTAGGTGAGTCGGTAGAGCAACCTTTGTCGTATTACGAAAACAACCTGGGATCCCTTATCAGCATCATGAAATGTGTGAAGGAATTTGCTATTCCTAATTTTGTTTTTTCTTCCTCTTGTACCGTATATGGTAATCCCAAAGAGTTTCCTGTTACAGAAGAAACGCCTTTGCAGGCAGCAGCTTCGCCCTATGGGGCTACAAAAAAAATGGGAGAGGAAATACTGAAAGATTTTGCCACCGTATCAGAAGCGACTTCAGTTGTGTTACTCCGTTATTTTAATCCGGTAGGGGCTCACCCTTCCTGTTTAATTGGCGAATTACCCTTGGGCAAGCCACAAAACCTGGTACCAGTTATCACACAAACAGCGATAGGCAAATTACCCAAAATGATGGTATATGGTAATGATTACGACACCCGCGATGGTAGCTGTATTCGCGATTATATACATGTTTCTGATATAGCAAGGGCACATACACTCGCATTAGAATACCTGAGTTCACATAAAAATCGGTCGTCTTGTGAAATATTTAACCTCGGGACAGGTATTGGTATAACTGTACTGGAGGCAATCCGCAGTTTTGAACAGGTTAGCGGCGTTAAACTTAATTACGAAATAGGACCAAGAAGGTCCGGAGATATTAAAGCCATCTATGCCAATAACGAAAAAGCCATTCAGCAACTTGGATGGAAAATACAATACGATATCGATGAGATGATGCGTACTGCCTGGGCCTGGGAACAAAAGATTAAACAGGAAGAAGAAAATATATCCAGGAATTAATGCAATGCCAATTACAGGCTATTTGCATATTTAAAGAGCTGAATTAGATCACTCTCTTTTTTGATTTTTAGTTTCTCCTTTTTGATGAGTGCAGATACCTGCGATGCTTTATCTCCGAATAGTGCAGGAACTTCATCTATACTTTTAGGTAGTTTCTTTACACTATTTCCAATAGCAATATAATATGAAACCTGATCGCGGTAGGTACGGATATAACGTGCATTGGGGTATGGCTGTCTTTCACTAAAACTAACATCAGTATATTTCAGGTAACTGATTTTTCCCGAATCAAGTACTTCGTAGATTGCATTGCCGTCTAACTTCTCAATAGGTGCAAAACCAGTTCTGAAAACCTTTGTTCCGTTTGGAGTTTCCAGGGTGATTTTTTCAATCGGTTGAGCAACCACCATTTCATTGCCATTATTATCTATGAAAATAACTTCGTTTGTATTGAAATTGATTTTCAGTTTAAGTCCATGATATGTTTTACCCTTTAATATCGTAACGGTTCCGTTATAAAATTCTTTGGCATAATAGGGCGACCCTTCTTCATCAAAATCGCCTGTAGGTTTTAACATCCTCCCGTTTGCATCAACCATAAACCGATCGAGTTCAAGTCTTGTTGTAGCTACTACCGGAGTCTGGGCATTTATTCCTGACAATACCAAAAACATACAAAGTGAAGCGATAAAATATTTCATGTTAAAGGGATATTTGAAATGGTATCAAGATTATAGTCTTTCTAAAATACATTTTTTAAAATAAACGCATCAGTTTTTATTTGCTACCACCTGTTTCAATAACTGGTTATAATACCGAAACAGTTCAATCACATCTTCTTCCTTTTTTAGCCTGGAGTTTTTGTTGCGCATAAAACGTTTCATTTCAGGTAGGTGAGCACCAAAAAAGGCATTCCAGTCTTCTTCTTTTTTTGGTAATCTTACCATCCCTTTATCCGGAACCCAGGCATACATGGTTTCATTTTTGTTATAACTGCGTGTAATAGCAGTGCTGTTATAAGAAGATTTATCCTGATAACTTACTGAAGTATGTTTCAATAAAATGGTGGTGCCGGAATCTAGTAATTGGTAAACTGATAAATCATTCAATTTATCAATTGATGGGAATCCACTTCGAAAAACAAAGTGTTTCCCTTCATACTTGAAAGTTATTCGCTGAAAAGGATTGACAACAAGCATTTCCTGGTCATCGGATGTTTTGAATATTATTTCACCTGTTAGCAGATTTATTTTAATGGGAATATTATGGTATGTCTTCCCATTAACCATTTGAATATCACAATCAATATAATCAGGGGCAAAAAAAGGCGAACCTTCTTCTTCGAAATTGCGAAGTGATTTAAATGGTTTGCCATTTGCGTCGTTGAGAAAGTTAATGGTTTCCTTGGTATGTCTGAGAATGTCAATACGATCAAAATCCTGTGCAGATGAAATACTTTGCAGCAACAGAACAGGTATTGCCGTCAGCAATAGGAAGTGCTTTTTCATGGTGCATTATTTTCCCTGGTGACACAGGTGAGCATAAATCTGATGCATATAATGCTGAAATGGTTATCCGTTTTACCAAATAAATAAACCAGCTCAATTATGCATGAGTAATGCCACAGCAGACCTGTATCAGCAGGCTTGCTGTATTAAATATAAGCATAATCTGAAAATAAAGACAAAAAGGAGGGTGAACCTATTAGTTTTCCAGCATCTTTTCAGCATTTTCCGCCACCTGTAATGCTTCGATGAATTCATCGATATCTCCATTAATCACCGCATCGAGGTTATAGGAGGTAAGTCCAATCCTGTGGTCCGTAACCCTTCCCTGTGGCCAGTTATAGGTCCTGATTTTGGCGCTTCTGTCGCCGGTACTTACCAGTGTTTTGCGGTGTCGGGCAATTTCTTCTTCCTGTTTACGCACCTGCTCTTCATATAATTTGGTACGTAACATCGCCATAGCCTTCTCTCTGTTACCCAACTGAGAACGTTCTGTTTGGCAAACCACCACAACGCCGGTTGGAATATGCGTAAGGAATACTTTTGTTTCAACCTTGTTTACGTTTTGTCCGCCCGCTCCACCACTACGGGCAGTCTCCATTTTCACATCACTCTCTTTCAATTCAAAATCAACTTCCTCAGCCTCGGGCATAACGGCTACTGTTGCTGCAGATGTATGTACCCTTCCCTGGGTTTCTGTATCTGGCACGCGTTGAACACGGTGAACACCACTTTCAAATTTAAGTGTGCCGTACACATCTTCGCCTGTAACTTCTACCACTACTTCTTTATAGCCACCAACAGTTCCTTCACTTTCACTAACTACCGCGGCTTTCCAGCCTTTTTTGGCACAATAACGGAGATACATTCCCAGCAGATCACCGGCGAACAGGCTTGCTTCATCACCACCAGTACCTGCACGTATTTCAAGGATGGCGTTTTTATCGTCTTGAGGATCTTTTGGAATAAGGAGTTTGGTCAGTTCTTTTTCGAGTGCTTCTTTTTTGGCTTCCAGTTCAGGCAGCTCCATTTTGGCCAATTCGCGCATTTCTTCATCACTGCTTTGTTGGCTCTCTTTGGCGAATTGATAATCCGCCATAACCTTTAAATAGGTTTCATAGGGTTGTACAATCTTTTCCAGTGAACGGTATTCCTTACTATAGGCACCAAATTTCTTCTGGTCATTGATGATCTCCGGGTTGGTTAATGCCACCCCTACCTGTTCAAACCTTGCCTTAATTGCTTCGAGCTTATCCAGCATAGCTGCTTTTTTATTGGAGTGCAAAATTACAGCATTCGGGTTGAGTTTGTGCTAATAAACCATTGCAGGCGGGAAATTTGGCTGCAAGCTGCAAGCTGCAAGCCGCAAGCCTTGATTGGGGGGCATTTTAGGTTTTCTGCTATTAATAGAATAAATAATGGGGGCTGCGAATTAGATATTTTAAAATGAGCGGATTAAAGAAATATAAAATTGCTGTTAATGCTATCTGTTCTTGATAGAGCGCAGACTTGCAGCCTGTAGCCTGAAGCTTGCAGCCAAATATTCCCCCTACCAGGAAATTGTACAGCTGTAAATCAGTCAGTTAAGATTAGTATCTTTCCATCTAATCTGCCCAATATGCGTTTATTTATTTTCTGTGCCTTATTTGTATGCAGTTCAGCCTTTGGACAACAGGCTGATATCCTGATCAAAGGGGGTAAGATACTTGATGGAACAGGTAATTCCTGGTATTATGGCGATCTGGCCATTAGTAACGGTAAAATTGTAAAAAAGGGAAACCTTGATGGCTGGACAGCCAACAAAGTGATTGATGCAAGAGGACTTTTTGTTACTCCAGGTTTTATAGATGTACATACCCATATTGAAGACGATGAAAAGAAGAACCCACAGGCCAGTAATTTTATTTATGATGGAGTTACTACGGTAGTTACAGGTAATTGTGGTTTATCTGATGCAGATATTGGTCGTTACCTGGGAATGATCGACAGCCTTAAAACTTCTGTAAATGTAGCTGCGCTTATCGGACATAATAATGTTCGGAAAGCCGTAATGGGCTCCGCTAAGCGTGACCCAACTGAACAGGAAATGCAACAGATGGAGGCTATTGTAGAGAAGGCAATGAAAGATGGGGCAGTTGGTATGTCTACCGGACTTATTTATATACCGGGCACTTATTCCAAAACAGAAGAAGTATTGCGACTCGCTAAAGTAGCCGCCAAGTACCATGGCGTTTATGCAAGTCATATGCGCGATGAAGGCGACAGCGTTATATATGCTATTGAAGAAGCACTGCATATAGGCAGAGAAGCCGGATTGCCGGTTCAACTATCTCACTTTAAACTAAGTGGTCAGCAGAATTGGGGAAGAAGTAAGGAAACCGTTCCAATGGTTATTAAGGCCAGACAGGAAGGACTTGATGTTACCATTGATCAATACCCTTATACCGCATCCAGTACTTCATTAAGTACTTTGTTACCAGACTGGGTATTGGCGGATGGTCGCGATTCTATAAAAGCCAGACTGGCAAAACCCGCCATCAGGAAGATTGTAAAGGATTATATGTTGCAAAAACTTGCCAGAAGAGGATTGGCGCATTTCAGTTTTCCCGTTGTGGCTTATTATGATGCAGATACCAGCATGAATGGAAAAAGTATTGAAGCAGTAAATAAAATCATGGGTAAACCTTCCGATGCAGTAAATGAAGCTGAAACAATTGTACAGATGATGGAAAAGGGAGGTGCAAGTATGGTATTTCATGGAATGAGTGAAGACGATGTAAAGCATATCATGCAATACCCTTTTAACATGTTTGCATCTGATGCAAGCATTCGCATCTTTAATCAGGGTAACCCTCACCCAAGGGGTTATGGAACGAATGCAAGGGTTTTGTCTAAATATGTTCGTGATGAAAAAGTAATTTCAATAGAGGAAGCCATCCGTCGAATGACTTCTTTACCCGCCAATAAATTTAAACTTGAAGGACGTGGATTGCTTGTAGAAGGTTATGCCGCTGATATCCTCATATTTGATGAAAATGCTGTGAAAGATCAATCGACCTTTGAAAAACCACACCAGTATTCAACCGGATTTAAATACGTATTGGTTAACGGAACTGTAACTGTGGATGAAGGGGTACATACGGGTGCTCGTGCTGGTGCCAGTATCAGAAAACAATAATGCTTATGAAAAAGATCTGTTGGTTTTTTGTATTACTGCCTATCTTATCGATGGCGCAAGGCTATGAAAAACTTCATCGCAAAGCGATCGTGGTAGATACGCATAACGACTTTCCCAATAAATCTATTGATAAGGCAGTTTCATTTAATCAGGATCTGAGGAAGCGTACACATTCCGATTTAAATCGGATGAAGCAAGGAGGTATTGATGTACAGGTTTTTTCAATCTGGAGCGACGGAACATTCACAAAGGGCAAAGGCTTTGAAAGAGCCAATCGTGAAATTGATTCTGTTTATGCATGGGCCAGCCGAAATCCACAGGATATGATGATTGCTAAAAATTATTCAGACCTGAAAAAAGCGATCAGAAAAAACAAGCTTGCAGTTATGATGGGTGTAGAAGGCGGACACATGATGGAAGATAATATCGATTACCTGGATAAACTTTACGAACGTGGAGTACGCTATATGACACTTACCTGGAACAACTCTACCAGTTGGGCAAGCTCTGCTATGGAGGAAACAAATAATACTGTGCCGGGAGGAAAAAAAGGACTTACTGATTTTGGTGAACAGGTAGTGAAACGAATGAACCAGCTCGGAATGATCGTTGATATTTCACATGTTGGGGAGCAAACATTCTGGGATGCTATACGGGTAAGCTCAAAACCAGTGATTGCTTCACATAGCTGCGTGTACCAGTTAAGCCCTGTTTTCCGAAACCTGAATGATGAACAAATAAAAGCAATAGGAAAAAATGGAGGTGTCATTCATTTGAATTTTTATTCTGGCTTTTTAGATAGCGGATTCAACAACCGTAATACAAAATTTCTGCAGGCACATAAAAAAGAAACAGATTCTCTGAGGGCAATAAATCCCGAAGATTATTTTGTGCAGGAATATTTATTTGAAAAGTATCCGGAAGAAGTAAAATCATTGAGACCACCATTGTCTTTATTAATCGATCACCTGGATTATATTGTAAAATTGATAGGGGTAGATCATGTTGGATTAGGCTCTGATTTCGACGGTATTAGTTCATCACCACAAGGGCTTGATGATGTTACGGGTTTCCCGAATATTACAAAGGCTTTAATGGAGCGTGGTTATAGCGATAAGGATATCCGTAAAATACTGGGCGGAAATTTTATCAGGGTGTTTCGGGCTAACCAACGGTAAAGAAAGATTTTTTAGCCACAGATTCACAGATTATGAATGATTTATCTGTGAATCTGTGGCTAAAATATTTATTAGAAAAAATCTAAAAGTTCAACTGAGCCTGAATACGCAATAAACTTCCTTTTTGTAAATTATTCTGTAAGCTGAAATCTTCAAATCGGCGTGAGGAGATGGTATACATGGCTACAAGTTCAAATTGTTTTACCGGTTGCCATTCTATTCCTATTTCCAATTCTCTTACCTGGTAACTACGTGCATCCAGCTCATGTTTTTTGCCTCCATTATAATAATGGCCTCTTAGAAAGGGGATGAAAATTTGTTTGTTGTTATTTTTTAGCAGGTAAGATAATGTGATATATCCCCCATGCAATGATTTTGTTTCAATAGAATCTGTTACCGGATTAAATTCTGGTCCTTTCCCAACATTATATTCTGCCTGAATGCCAAAAGGTTTTGGATAAAGCACAAATGTGCCTGCAATACGCTGATCAAGGTAATTTCGATCTTGCTTTAGTTTGATGCCAGAGGATGTCTGGTCTTTGGTAACCACATATTTACCCGTATACGCCTGTATGCCTGGCTCTATTATTTGATTGCCAATTTCTATTGGGTAAGAGAATCTGGTTACAATATGTGGCTGATTATTTTGTTCAGGTTTATTGGCGCCTTGTCCATTGAAAACACCAAAGGCGAAAACACCAAAGTCGCCGGAACCTTTCAATCCATCACGAACAAGTGAAGAATACAAAGCTCTTTTTGCAGTAGGTGCCCAATAAAAGAAAACACCCAGATCGCGCTCGTTTACGAAAGCGCTATTAAGTCCATCGTTTCTGTCGAGCGGTAATCGATTCGAGCTCGATTGCATGTTCTCGAAACCATAGGGTATTTTACTTTGACCTATTCTAAAGCGGAATTCATTTTTTGCATCAACCCCTAAATCAATATAAGCATCCCTGATTTGTCCAAAGTTCAGGTTATTGGAAGCAGCAGAGCTGGCAAAGTCGGGCTGCAGGTAGAAATAAACCTGTTTACTGATCTGTCCGAAAAGGATTACACGTACACGCCTAAGAAAAAAACCGCCATTATTGCCCCAGCTTTTATCACCTTGTTCATTGCTTAGGTTTGGGTTAGTTTCGAGCAGCCTGTTATACCGGGTCTGTACATAACCCCGAACCGAAATGGTTTCAAACCATTTTTTCTCTGGTAAAGCAGCCACGGCTTTCAGGCTATCTGCTTTTTGTTGCGCACTGATTCCAGTTACGAAAGTTAAAAGTATTGCTACTAGCCAGATTCTGTTCATAGTGCCGTAAATGGTTGACGCAAAATTATTCGGTAACTATTTAATAACTATTTATTAATCATTTGGTAATGATTTGATAACACTGGTTGGGTATTTACAGGATTAACTGCAATAGGTATACCTGAAAAAGATTGTTGTCCGGGGAAATTTAACCGCGAGCTTTAGATGTCGCGTATGAATATCTGTGTTTAATTAATAGCAGATAGTGCATTTACGGCAACCAAATATTACTTTAAGCAACTGACTTTAAGTTTTCTCCCCCTCTATTATTCCATTTAGTGCAGAAAGTCTATAAAAAAGCACCCGTCAAGGCTTGTAGCTTGCGGCTTGCAGCTTGAAGCCAATTTTCTTGGGACTGTAATGGTTTAAAGAAGCCATATTAAAAAATGACAAGTGCTACCTTATGCTTAACTCTTGAATTTTTGAAGGGTTTTCAGGCGTCATAGTAAAAAAGAGATTGATATTTCCCTTTTCGCCATAGATAGTAAAGCTGCCACGCAATTGATTTTCGGGTATCATATCTCCCACTTGTTTAATTTTTCCGACTGATTCAAACATCTTACGGTACTGCGCTTTCAGACTTTCGATAGGATAATCATCAAAAAAGTTATCGGCAAACAAACCTGATTTTTCTGCTTTATCCCAGGATGGTATAATTTCAAGTAATCTTTTTTGTGCATCTAAAAGTATATCGGAAGATGGGACAATTCTTGGTTTTAATCCACCAGCTCTCACCAAGGTATCTAATACCTGTGCATTAATACCGGCGGTAGATGCATACGTAAGGTTTGCAAACATCACCACTCCAATTCCAAACTCTGGAAGTATTACCCAATTGCTACCAAAACCCGGTAAGCCACCACTGTGACCGACAGAAGTTCTTCCTTCACAATCCCTCGACCAGCGCAAGCCATAACCGTATGCGGTAACCATCGGGCATAACCTTCCATCTGGGTATCGGTACTGGCTGTTTAATGAACTAAAATTATGAGGCTGGTGCATTTCACGAATACTACTTCTTTTAATGGGTCCTAAGTCTTTATCATTGGAAGGTGGCCATGCACTTAAATGTAAAGCCATGTACTTACTGAATGAATTCAGTGAGGTTATCATTCCACCCATTGCACCAAAAATACCATCGTGTAAAAGCGGTTCATCTCTCCAACTATTATTGATCCATCTATGGCCTTTAGCCAGCGAAGCTGCAGGTACGCTGTTGTATTCAAAAGTGGATGCTGTCATACCAAGTGGTTCCCAGATATTTTCAGCTATATACTTGCTATAAGGTTTACCTGAAACCTTATGAATGATATAACCTAACATGGTAAATCCGAGATTACTGTATTCATATTTAACTCCTGTTACATTGGAATAATGCAGACCTTTTTTAATGAGGGCCAGTAATTCTGCTTCAGTATCTGCCAGTTGACGATCGCCCCAGGGGTCATCCTGCGGAAAGCCACCTGCATGTGTTATCAAATCGCGAATGGTAAGTGTTGGAGCGTCGTTGGTGAGTTGTTGTCCTTTTATTTCTGGAATGTATTTTTCAACCGGATCATCCAAGCGAAGTTTGCCCTCGTCTCTCAGTTTTACAATAGCCATTGCAGTAAAACTTTTAGACATCGATGCTATACGGAACCTCGAGTCTGTTGTAACCGGATTTTTTTTGTGAACATCAAGATAACCACCGCTACCGGAAAATACCAATTTGCCGTCAAGCACAATACCAAATGTGTAACCTGGGAAATGATTTTTTTCTGCGTGTGTGCGGTAGAGTTGTTCAATGGCCGGAAACAGGGGTGCTATTTTTTGTAGTCGGTTTTGTTCTGCAAAATAGGGAGGCTGGTAAGCCTGTTGCTTTTGTGCTTTACAGAAGATGCATAGCAGTACTAACAATTCCAGAAAAATAATCTTTTTCATAAATCGTACATTAAATATCTCTCTCCTTACGTAAACTTTTTTGTCATTTGTTCTGTGGGTTCCGAATGTTACCCTGATAAAGGAAGGTTACGCAGATGGGTTAGATGAATGGAGGTATTAAGATAATTAATAAGTCATCAATTTTTTAATTGAATCTGCTAACCGGCTATCAGCCATAAAATTTTTCTCTAATTCTATATTAAAAGGAACCGGTGTGTCTAAAGAAGCACAACGTATAATTGGTGCATCAAGTAATTCAAAACAATGTTCACTGATTAGTGCACTGATTTCTCCCCCAATGCCACCGGTTAAAGTATCCTCATGTAAAATCAACACTTTTCCGGTTGTAGCTACTGCATTTCGTATGGCTTCAAAGTCAAGCGGAAGCAGTGTTCTGAGATCAAGTATATGTAAGGAGATTTCCGGGTGCTGTTCCTGGAATGCGAGTGCCCATTGCACGCCTGCGCCATAGGTTATAATGGAGATATCTGTTCCAGCTTTGGTAATAATTGCTTTACCGATAGGTGTTTCATAGTATTCGTTTGGCACCATGCCCGTTACACTTCTGTAAAGGGCTTTATGCTCAAAAAACATCACCGGGTTCGGATCATTGATGGCCGCAGTCAATAATCCTTTTGCATCCTGCGGATTAGATGGGTAAACAACTTTAAGTCCGGGTACATGTGTAAACCATGCTTCATTGCTTTGAGAATGAAAAGGTCCGGCACCTACACCACCTCCGGTAGGCATACGTATTACTACGTCGGCATTTTGTCCCCAGCGGTAATGTATTTTGGCAAGATTATTAACGATCTGGTTAAAACCAACACTTACAAAATCGGCAAACTGCATTTCCATCACTGACTTATAATTTTCCAGACTTAATCCTAATGCAGTACCTACAATCGCACTCTCACATAAAGGTGTGTTGCGTACACGGTCTTTACCAAACTGATCAACAAAACCTTCGGTGATTTTAAATGCTCCTCCATACTCAGCAATATCCTGACCCATGAGAATCAGGTTTTCGTGTTGCTCCATACTTTGCCGAAGGCCGTCTTGTAAAGCGTCTATAAAGCGTTTTTCGTGAATGGTGAATGGTGAATGGTGAATAGTAGCTTGCGTATCCTCAATATTAACTATTGACCTTTGACTATCGACCATTGACTTTTTAGCATAAACATCTCTCAGTTCTTCTTCACTGTCTGGTATAATTGCTTCTGCTTCGAATGCTGCTTTTAGTTCTGTTTCAATATAATCCCTGAATTCGTTCCTGGTTTCAGCTACCTGCATTTCACTGATAATTCCTTCGCTGATCAGGAACTGTTCATAATTTTTAACGGGATCTTTCTTGCCCCATTCTTCAAACAATTCTTTTGGTACATATTTGGTGCCACTGGCTTCTTCGTGGCCGCGCATGCGGAATGTCATGCATTCTATGAGATATGGTTTTTGATGATTGATACAGTAATCGCGTACCCCGCGAATAGTATCGTATACTTCAAGTATATTATTACCATCAATCCGAATTCCTTCCATGCCATAACCTTTGGCTTTATCAACCAGGCTTTCGCAACGGTATTGTTCATTAACGGGAGTGCTCAAACCATAGCCGTTGTTTTCAATCACAAAAATTACGGGTAGTTCCCAAACTGCCGCTACATTTAAAGCTTCATGAAAATCTCCTTCGCTGGTGCCGCCATCGCCGGAATAAGCAAGTGATACTTTATTTTCTTTTTTGAGTTTATAAGCCAGTGCTACCCCATCAGCTAAGGCAAGCTGTGGACCGAGGTGAGAAATCATACCACAGATATAATGCGGTTTACTACCAAAATGAAAACTGCGTTCGCGCCCTTTGCTGTAACCATCTTTATTGCCCTGCCATTGTTTAAACAGTTTTTCCAACCCCATTTGCCTGGTGGTAAATACACCGAGGTTGCGATGCAGTGGCATAATCCACTCATCTTTTTGCAGGGCAAGGGTGCTGCCTACAGCAATAGCTTCCTGACCAATACCACTGAACCATTTACTGATTTTGCCCTGGCGTAGTAATACCAGCATTTTTTCCTCTATCATTCTGGGCAATACAAGGCTTCTGTAAATGAATACTAGTTCGTCGTCTGTTAGCTTGGTTCTGTTGAATTGCATGGCAAATATTATTCAGGTCTAAGATAGTTTGATTGCGTTAATGGTGGGTATAAAAAAACCATCCACTTTTTTGGCGGATGGTTTTTTTATACGCAAAGGAGATTAATCTCTGCTTCCCAGTTTACTCAAAAGCTTCAGTATTTCAATATAAAGCCAGATGATGGTAACCATTAATCCGAATGCACAATACCATTCCATATATTTAGGGGCACCCATTTCTGCTCCCTGTTCAATTCTTTCGAAATCGAGAATCAACATTAAGGCAGCAATGGTAATTACAAAAAGACTGATACCAATACTTAACCAACTGCTATCATACAGGAAGCTTACTGTAACACCGAAAAGATTCAGCACCATGGTAATCAGGTAAAAAATCATAATGCCCATTAAGGCAGATATTACAATCGACCTGAATCGTTGAGTAGGTTTAATGATCCTGAAATTATACAATGCAAACATGGCAATCGCAACACCAAAAGTTAGTCCTACAGCCTGCATTACAAGTCCAGGGTATTTATCTGCAAATGCAGCATTCAATATGGCTGAAATACCGCCAATGAAGAATCCTTGTAAAATACCATAGGCTGGCGCAGCATATTGAGCCCAATTCGGTTTAAATGAAATAACAAGTCCTGTGATTAAACCACCAATGGCACCTACAATCATCAGGGTATTCATTAATCCTTCATTCAGTTGCTCAAACAAATGCCAGGTATAAGATGCAGATCCTATCACCATCAGCATCAGGAAACCAAACTTATTAATGGTTCCTCTCACACTCATTACACCCTGTGCCGCAGCATCTGCCTGTAGGCTCTTATTAAACATTTTCTCAGACAGGGTAGGGTTACTAGATTTAAATAAAGCCATATTGTTCTTTTTTAATACTCAAATATATGCAAAACGGTTTGGAAAGATGCTAGCTTAACCTGTGTCCCAGGAAAATTAACCTTTATCATTTGATGCGTGTTGGTTTACTTCTGTACACGTAACTGTTTCTTAAATAGTCTCCCTTTTAAATCCATGCCTTCTACAGTAATTAAAAAGGAAGTTGCCTGATCATTATTATAAAATATGATAGCTGGTTTTGCGTCAACAGAATGAACATATATATCTGGTTTCCATAACAGGGTTTTCCTTTTGTCGCTGATAGGGTTTGATTTGTCTATCTCTTCATAATCAACCGGGTTATATGTCAGAATGGGAGAATATCCTTTAATATCAAAAAACTGTGTCCGGGATGGAAGATTAATGGCACGATCTTCCGCTTTTTTAAGATAAATGAATAGGGCCCCAATTGGAAATCCAACCGTATTGTATTTAATCAATGCGATATCTTCAAGATTGATGTTTAATACATCCTGTAACCTTACTTTATATTCATCAAGATAAATATCAACTTCCCATTGACCTGTCAGTTGACTTAAACCGTAATATGTTTTAGTAAGTAATTTGTATTCATCAGGCCCCTCCTGTTTAATGTACAAAGAAGGGAGCTTTACACGAATCAGTTGATCAAGCGTTGGTCGGCTTAAAGTCTGGGTCATATCAAATAAAACCTTCCCATCATTTTTAAAACGGTCACTTACATATCTGTCGGCAACAGTTGGTTTTTTGATCTTGGTGAAAACGGTTACCTCTTTGAGCGTAGTTCCGGTAGCGGGCGCAAATACGGGGCGATTGAGATTACCCGTATCAATCAATGAAGCATACAACTGTTTATAGTAGGGGATCTGGTTAAAACGAAAATCACGCTCTGTACTATCAACCCTGATTTTGGCGCTTAGTGTTCTTCCCTTTTCATTATAGTATGTATAATAAATGCGGGCATCTCCAAAGAAAATAAGGGAATCAACTTTAAATCTTCCGGTAGTAGATACAGGTGTTTCAATCAGTAATTGTTTTCCATCATTCACCATTAACATTTTTAAACTACCGCCGCTCATTATTCCCGTATTTTTATTATTATATACAGTTCCTTCTGTACTTATCAGATATGGATCAGCGGCTTTAACCCCTTCCGAAATAAAGCGATGAGGTTTATAAAAAGCCAATACCCTATTGAGCTGGCTGATACCATTCGTGTCAGAAAAAAAACGGGCATAATCGTGCTGTAAAGCATTCAGATCTTCTTTGAGAAAACCTGGTAGTAGTAAACGATAATCAACCCATTCCTGTTGTTCGCTATCGTTCAGGTTGGAATCTGCTGTCACCGATACGGAATAGGAACGTGGAATGGTATCAGGAAAAATTAGATTGAACTTATTGAGTGCGTGAGCTGCAAAATCAAGCTGTTCTGGTTTTATCTCAACTGTGGTTTGTATTTTTTCCGGGATGGCAAAAATAGTTCTGGATGCCAGTACTTTACCATTTTTATTTTCAAGTACACATTCAAAAAAGCCAGCATCAGCATTGGAAAAATTTACTCTTCCTTGAATACCTAGCTCTTTTTGTAAAACATATTCTTTATAAAATAACAACTGGTTTTTTTGTTTAACCGATAATAGTAAAGTATCCTTAATGGCAAGGTGCTTGCCTATCATTATCCTGTATTCAAACCCATTTCCTTCCGTTCTAACATTCAAACCAATACCCGTAGAATCAACTCTGGGTAATTCATATATATGCGATTCATTGTTCCAGATAATAGAGGCGCGGTACGGCCCGCAGTTTATGGCTTTGAGGTTAAACTGCGCAATGCCATATTCATCAGATGTAAATTGCTGAACAATAGAATCTTTTTCATCTTTAATAACCCCCTTTACAGATACGGGTGCACCACCAGCAGAACGGGTATATGCAAAAATTGAAGTTTCTACACCTAATGGCCATACATTACCATCCGCCACAAAGTTTGCTAATAGTGAACCTGTTTTTTTTCGTACGATTGATCGTTGCTGAAGTGGTAATATTTTTTTATAAATAAATGCTTCCTCATACCCGATGCTTTCAGGTGTAAAAGCCCTTACTACATAATATGATTGTTTTAAGGTGTCGGATAACGCAATACCACCATTTACAGAACCGCCTATCACCACATAATGTTGCTCTGCAATCTTCTTGCCATTCAAATCAACGAGTTGAAGGTAAAAATTCTTACTGGCGAAAGATGGTTTCCCATTATTATAAAAGTAGGCTTTGAACCAGATAGTATCACCTGCACTATACTGGGCTCTATCGTAATGAATATATATTCTTTCCTGTGCTATCAAGGGTAAAACAAAGCCGATACACAAGAAAGAAAGTAATATTCTATACATATGGGAAATCAATATAACAAACATTTAATTAATATAAACTAATTTATGACAGATGATTATTGTTTTTCGATTTTGGCAAATCTGCTGGCAGGGGAGCTTCAATATTGCTAACTTTGCTATATAAAGCCTATCGGATGGAAAGAAAAGAAACGCTTCTACAGGATGTAGTGATAAAATTTGCCGGTGACAGTGGTGACGGGATGCAGTTAACAGGACAGCAGTTTACCAATAATACTGCGCTATTGGGGATTGACCTGGCTACTTTTCCAGATTTTCCAGCTGAAATTCGTGCCCCCATCGGTACTTTACCCGGGGTAAGTGGATTTCAGTTACGATTCTCCAGCGACCGGGTATTTACCCCTGGTGATCTTTGTGATGTATTGGTTGCTATGAATGCAGCAGCCTTAAAAGTTAACCTGAAGAGTATAAAACCCGGTGGAAAAATCATCGCCAATATTGATGGGTTTGATGCAAAAAATCTGCGACTTGCCAATTATCCCGATGGTGTTAATCCTTTGGACGATGGTAGTTTAGACGGTTACGAACTCACCAAAGTAGATGTTACCAAACTTACCCGCGAGGCGCTGAAAGAATTTACTGAGCTTGGCACGAAGGAAAGAGACCGTGCGAAGAATATGTTTGTACTTGGACTACTATACTGGATGTATAATCGTAGTCTGGAAAACACTATTGACTTCCTTAAAGAAAAGTTTGGTAAGAAAGATGTGATCCTGCAAAGTAATATCAAAGTATTACAAGCCGGATACCATTATGGAGATACTACAGAATCGTTTACAACAAGGTATAAAGTAGAGAAGGCCAAAATGAACCCCGGTTTATACCGTAGCATTATGGGAAACCAGGCTTTATCGATGGGGTTAATCGCTGCGAGTGAAAAAAGTGGGTTGCCTATTTTCCTGGGTACCTATCCTATTACACCAGCATCAGATATCCTGCATGAGTTAAGTAAACATAAAGCATTTGGTATACGCACTTTTCAGGCAGAAGATGAAATTGCGGGCATCAGCGCCGCAATTGGGGCAAGCTATGGTGGATCATTGGGTATCACTACTACTTCAGGCCCGGGCATGGCTTTGAAAACAGAAGCAATGGGTTTGGCGGTGATGCTTGAAATACCACTGCTCATTATAAATATCCAACGCGGTGGACCTTCAACCGGTTTACCAACTAAAACAGAACAGAGTGATCTATTGCAAGCATATTATGGAAGAAATGGGGAGTGCCCCATGCCTGTAATAGCATCGTCAACTCCTAGCGATTGTTTTGATGTGGCTTATGAAGCAGTACGTATTGCGGTGCAACATATGACTCCTGTTATTTTACTGAGTGACGGATATATTGCCAATGGTGCCGAACCATGGAAGTTTCCATCATCATCAGATCTTCAGCCCATAAAGGTTGAGTTTAAAAAAGGGTTGGCTGAAGGAGAAGAAAAATTCATGCCATATAAGCGCGATGAAAAACTGGTACGTCCATGGGCAGTACCTGGTACCGCTGGTTTGGAACATCGTATAGGCGGACTGGAAAAACAAGACGTTACGGGTAATGTAAACTATGAGCCAGAGAATCACCAGCACATGGTGAAAACACGCCAGGCCAAAGTAGATAAGATTGCAGATTACATTCCATTACAAACATTAGATAACGGACCCGAAAAAGGAAAAGTATTGATACTAGGTTGGGGATCTACCTACGGTGCCATTAAAAGTGCCGTAGTGGAATTACTGGCAGAAGGCATAGAAGTGAGTCATGCGCATATTCGCTACTTAAGACCCTTCCCGAAAAACCTGGGAGAGATCATCGGCAATTTTGAACATGTACTCATTCCCGAAATCAATAACGGTCAACTCATCAAAATCATCCGCGACCAATACCTGGTAGATGCCAAAGGATATAATAAAATCATGGGCATACCGATTACTAAAGGGGAGTTGGTTACGGCAGTGAGAGAGTTGATAAAGAAATAGTTCAAAAGTCAAAAGTCAAAAATCAAAAGTCAAAACCTAATGATGATTTTGACTTTTCACTTTTTAATTTTTAATTTTTCCCCCTTGCATATCGAAGATCTCCGCAACTATGTTTTATCGCTTCCCGATGTGGAAGAAACCACGCCATTTGGTCCTGATACACTTGTGTATAAGATCAATGGGAAAATTTTTTTCCTCGTGGGACTCGATAATGAAATTGTGCAGTTCAATGTTAAATGCGACCCTGATCTGGCAATAGAACTTCGGGAACAGTATCCGCAATCGGTGTTACCCGGTTACCACATGAATAAAAAACATTGGAATACAATTGTGGTAGATGGGGTATTGAGTACCAGACAGCTAAAAGAACTTATTAATCATTCCTACCAGTTAGTAGGTAAAAGAAAGAAATAGCCTTCTGTGTACTTCAGTGCATTCAGTGGCAATCTATTTTTATTTATTGCCACTGAATGCACTGAAGTACACAGAAAAACATATTTTATTTATTCTTCCTCCTTGGTACCTGCCGAGAAAATCTGGTCTACGGCTCCTCCCAGCATCGGAAATTTTTCTTTTACAAAACCGGCAATAGTAGCGACAGCTTTCTGCGCTTGTTCAGGGGTAAGTCCTGCCTCAGTTGTTAATCTTTGAATTAGTTCGTTCATTGTAGTGAGTAGTGAATGGTGAATAGTGAGTCGTTCGGACCCGATACTTCACTGCAAATTAATGGCTCTGCATAAAAAAGCGATAAGAAGTTATTCCCATCGCTCATCAATATTTCCCTACTTAAAAATTGGTTATTCCTCTGTTTCTCTGTTCTTCAGTTTTTTAGGCTACTTTAAGAGCGCTAAGCTTGCTTTTGTTGAACATTTGTTCTGCATAGGTTTTGGTTACATGCAGTTGTTTGGTATCGGTGCCGGGTAGTTCGAACATGGCATCTGTGAGTATGCTTTCGCAGATACTACGTAAGCCACGTGCACCCAGTTTATATTCAAGGGCTTTTGATACCATGAAGTCGAGTACTTCATTATCGATGATCAGTTCAATGCCTTCCATTTCAAACAAACGATTGTATTGTTTGATCAGGGAGTTCTTTGGTTCAACCAATATGCTTCTCAGGGTTTCCTGATCGAGTGGGTTTAGATAGGTAACTACCGGTAATCTACCGAGTAGTTCAGGAATCAATCCAAAGCTTTTCAAATCCTGAGCATTGATGAATTGCAACAGGTTCTTGCGTTGCATCTCCTGTTCTTCTTTGTTTACACTAAAGCCAATAGCGTTGGTGTTAACCCTTCTGGCAATTACTTTATCAATACCATCAAATGCACCACCGCAGATAAACAATATATTTCTCGTATCGACTTTAATCATTTTTTGTTCAGGGTGTTTTCTGCCGCCCTGAGGTGGTACCAGTACTTCGGTGCCTTCTAGCATTTTGAGTAAACCTTGTTGTACTCCCTCACCACTAACATCGCGGGTAATAGAAGGGTTATCGCCTTTGCGGGCAATTTTATCTATTTCATCAACGTATACAATACCTCTTTCTGCAGCAGTAACATCGTAGTTGCAGTTTTGCAATAAGCGGGTAAGCATACTTTCTACATCTTCTCCCACATAACCGGCTTCGGTAAATACGGTGGCGTCTACAATGGCAAAAGGTACGTTGAGTAAGCGAGCGATGGTTTTTGCCAATAAAGTTTTTCCAGTACCTGTTTCACCCACCATGATGATATTGCTTTTTTCAATTTCAATATCGTCTTGCTGTTGTTTTTGGGTAACACGTTTGAAATGGTTGTAAACGGCAACAGATAATACCTTTTTGGCATCATCCTGACCGATCACATATTCATCCAGGAATTTTTTGATTTCTGCCGGTTTGCGAACATTGAGTTTAAAACCTGAGCCGCCATTATTTACATCTGTTTTATTACTGAGTTCCTGTACTATGATCTCCTGAGCGTGTTCAACACAATTCTCACAGATATGCCCTTCCTGTCCGGCGATCAGGATTTTCACTTCATCACGGTTTCTGCCGCAGAAAGAACAATGTAAATGATTTGCTTTTGCCATACAATGATCGTGTACCAGGTACCTTTAAACCAAGACACATTTTTTAAGACTTATGTTGCAAAGGTAACCCCGTTCGGGTGACCAAACGGGGCTTAATTCGGTGAAAATGGGTTAAATGGCCTATATTTTTGATAAAATGCCGTCTACAATGCCATATTCTACTGCTTCAGTGGCATCCATCCAGTAATCGCGATCGAAATCTTTCATGATTTGATCGACTGTTTTACCACAGTTTTCTGCCAGTATTTTAGCACCCAGTTCTTTTGTTTTGCGGATCTGTTCTGCATGTATTTCGATATCTGCACTGGTAGCCTGAAAATAACCACCCAAACTTGGTTGGTGAATCATTACTTCTCCGTGAGGATAAATAAAACGTTTGCCTTTTGCTCCCACACTCAATAAAATTGAACCCATACTTGCGGCAAGTCCCATACAAATGGTACTAACCGGACTCTGGATCATTTTAATCGTATCATAAATAACCATCCCGCTGGTTACAACACCACCTGGACTATTAATATAAAACTTGATTTCTTCTCCTGGTTTATCTGCATCAAGCAGGAGTAATTTGCTCACCACTTCGCGGGCAGATTTATCTTCAACCGGCCCCCATAAGTAAACGGCCCTTTTTTCAAAGAAGAGCTTTTCCATCTTCTTCATGATAAAACCTGGTTGTTCCTGTTTATCATCTTTTGGTTCGTTCTCTTCCTCGTCTTCCATGAGAAAAGGATTGATATATTTTAAGTGTGACATGTAATTTGAAAATTTGAAGATTTGAAAATTTGAAAATGGGTTTTGGTCAATAGACCATGGTCTATGGTCTATTGACTATGGTCTATTTCTTCTCTTTCCTTGGATTGGTTAACAGTACTTCATCTACCAGGCCATATTCTTTCGCTTCGAGGGCGGTCATCCAGAAATCGCGATCGCTGTCTTTGGCAATGGTTTCTACTTCTTTTCCAGTATGGTATGCGGTGATGGAATAGAGTTCCTGTTTTAGTTTTTTGATTTCCCTTGCAGTAATCTCAATATCAGTAGCTTGTCCGCCGATGGCCCCACTGGGTTGGTGCATCATAATACGGCTATGTTTTAAGGCTGTTCTCTTGCCTTTTACACCTGCACATAACAATATCTGGCCCATACTTGCTGCCATACCGGTACAAATAGTTGCTACATCAGGACCAATAAACTGAATGGTATCATAAATGCCTAATCCGGCATATACACTACCGCCCGGACAGTTTATGTACATCTGGATGTCACGTGACCTGTCTGTGCTTTCCAGGAACAATAATTGTGCGGTTACAATATTGGCAACATAGTCATTGATGCCTTCACCCATAAAAATGATGCGGTCCATCATTAAACGGCTGAATACATCCATACTGGCAACATTCAGTGGACGCTCTTCAATAATATAAGGAGTAAGATTGGTTACTTCATGGTGTTGCTGATAACTGTGAAGGGATGCACTGCTGATACCCCTGTGTTTCACAGCGTATTTTTCAAACTCTTTTCCAAAATTCATATAGTACGTTTTACGCTTTGAAGATAAGTGATTTGCACTTCTACCAAAATTACTGTTCAAATACTGTGCAAAGTTGGTTTTGCGACAACAAGACAGGTGTAAATTTCAGATATCAGATGGCGGATGTCAGATTTGGCATAAAAAAAGCCGGATGAGTAACATCCGGCCTTAAAATATTAAATCTGACATCTGCCATCTGATATCACAAAATTGTTTTAGTGGTGGTGATGGTGCAGTTTCTCCGCGAAAGCTTCGGCGCTGATGCTTTCTTCTTTGGCAGTAACCTGTGTTTCCAGGATTCCAAAGAGTTTTTCAGTGCTGATGCGGTGGTAGCTGTCTTCTACAAATTTCCTGTCTTGCATCATGCGGTTAGCATAATCTTCAACCCACTGCTGGTTATCGCCTAGTGCGCCTAATTGACCGCCCATATAGCTAAACAGTTGTTGTTTGGCGAAATCGCGGATATCATCGGGTAACACTTCAATTTTATTATCTGCTGCCAGTTTGCTGCTTACCAATGTCCATTTAAGTTGGTTGACAAAGCTTGGGTATTCTGTTTCTGCTTCTTCTGCAGATTTTGGTTTTTCGCCACCAGTTTGTAACCAGCGTTTCAGGAATCCTTCCGGAAATTCCATGTTGGTATGGTCTACCAGGTGGTGATAAATCTGATCGTGTATCTGGTTACGCGCTTGTTGAGCGTAATAGTTAGCAATTTCTTTCTTCACTTCTGCACGAAAATCTTCTTCAGTAGCAATGGAAGAATTTGGATAAACTGATGCAAAAAGTTCTGCATTCAGTTCCGCTTTTTCTACCAAACCAACTTTGGTGATCAGGAGTTTGAAATAGCGGTTACCATCTTCTGCAGTTAATCCGAGGTCGGCAAGAATTGCTTCTTTCTCTTTGTCTTCAAATGCTTTATCCAACTGCAATACAACGGTATCATCGTTTTTCTTACCGATTAATTTTTTGCGAAATTTTTCTTCAAAATATTTAACCAGTAATGAATTGTCTTTGGTGATACCACCTTCTACTTCATTGCCATCTTTATCGCTTTCAATGAATTTTACATTGAGTACGTTATCATCGCCGGTTACAGCTTCAGGCTCAGTCATTTTACCATTACGAACCTGTAAGCGTTCAATTTCCTGGTTAACCATTTCATCTGTTACATCAATAACGTAACGGGTTACTTTGATTTTTTTGGTGTCGATATCGAAACTTGGTTTCAAACCAATTTCAAATGCAAAACTTACATCTGCCGGGTTGTTCATGTCTAATGCACGCGCATCATTGTCTAAAGGCAATGGCTGGGCAAAGATGTCGAGAGACTCGGTAGTAAGGTAGGTGTTCAGTTCTTTCTCGATTGTACGCAATACCTCATCGGTAAACACACTCTGTCCGTACATTTTTTTAACCAGTCCGGCAGGAACCATGCCTTTTCTGAAGCCAGGGATATTGGCATTCTTGGCATATTTTTTCAGGCTCTGTTCAAATCCTGATAAATAATCTTCCTTTTTAAGGGTAACGGTCAATTTGTCGGTCAGTAACCCGATATTCTCTCTGGTAACGGTGGCCATGGTGTATTTTTTATTGATATTTTAGCTGTTCATCCTCAAGCTTTATCTTTAACCAGCTCAAGGTTTTTTTGATAAATGGGCAGCAAAGGTACGAGTTTACCGGAAAAAATGAGTCGTTAAAACACAATAAGCCCCATGGCCAATGCATTTCTTTTTTTGTTACTGGCTCTACTAAGTGAAGTAGTGGGTACCGTTGGCGGTTTTGGATCTTCTGTATTTTTTGTGCCTTTGGCGGGCTTTTTCTTTGATTTTAAGACAGTTCTGGGTTTAACTGGGCTTCTCCACGTGTTTAGTAATATAGCCAAACTGGTGTTATTCAGACAGCATATACAATGGTCGCTGATCTGGAAAATTGGTATTCCGAGCGTTTTGCTGGTAATTGGCGGGGCCTGGCTTAGCAACCAGGTAGCATTTGTGTATGCGGAATTGTTATTGGGCGTTTTCTGTATATTTTTCGCGCTTTTGTTCCTCTGGAAGCCAGATTTGCGCTTAAAAGCCAATAATGCCAATGCAATAACCGGAGGTGGTATTGCAGGATTTCTGGCCGGATTTATTGGCACCGGAGGGGCTATCAGGGCAGTAACACTTACCTCATTTGGATTAGAGAAAAATATTTTTATAGCGACATCCGCTGCCATTGATTTTGGGGTTGATTTAAGTCGTTCAGTTGTGTATGTACAACAGGGATATGTTCAAGAACAATACTGGTGGTATTTGCCCGGACTTATACTGATTGCTTTTGTAGGATCTTATATTGGTAAAAAGTTATTGAACAGTGTTTCACAAGACCTGTTCCGCAAAATTGTACTTATTTTTATTTTGCTTACCGGGATACTGATGGCTGGAAAAGGGTTGATGAAATATTGAACAGAGGAACAGAGGAATGTCCAATGTCGAACTGAACCTACATCTGAATATTAGATTACTCTGTTCTTTTGGCGGAAGGTGCTTGGGGAGCGTTTTACTATCAGAACAAAATCCTAAAATCGAAACAGTTCAAAAGCTAATTGCTAATAGCTAATAACTCCTAACAAATTGATTTTCAACATAAATTTCCCTGATGTGTGTATTTTTGTGTGTTTTTGGTGAATTCAATGTTGACAAATTCCGGTTTCCGGAAGCATCAAAAATTAGGGCTTGAAGTATCTTACAGGTATGGATAACAGCTATCAAACCTTACAGACCTTATATAGGATCGTAAGAGACGAACCCCATCCTGAGCAATATCTCTGTACACCCAGAGAAATGGTATTGCATGCTACTTATGGTTGGGATCTTATTCATAAACACCTCATTAGCCTGGCAGAAGAAGGCCTTGTAGTTTTACAGCAACTTGATACCCCGCATTGTTATATTACCACAGAAGGCATTGAACTGGTATTAGCAACTTTGCCTGAAGAAAAGGAAACAATGGGTTTTCTCTTGAATGAAAAATTGGTTTAGTGCACCGATGTTGTTTTCATTTTACTTACCTCTCTTTAAACATACTATTTTGAATCGTCCGTAAATAAGTTGACAGATTAAAAAATAGTCCCGGTTGCCTCA
>CBFGPM010000032.1:0-41958 GCA_965650685.1 uncultured Sediminibacterium sp. | reverse complement strand
TTCTAGCTTCTAGCTTCTAGCTTCTAGCTTCTAGCTTCTAGCTTCTAGCTTCTAGGAAAAACTGCTTTCCAAATAGACTTAGTATTTTTATTAAAAATAAATCCGACATCAGACATCAGCCATCAGCCATCCAAAATCTGACATCTGCCATCTGCCATCCCCCAATCCCCCTCTATGCTTTCTTTTCCGAATGCTAAAATCAACCTGGGACTAAATATCATCCGAAAGCGGGAAGATGGGTTTCATGACCTTGAGACGGTTTTTTATCCGGTTACCGGATTACGGGATGCATTGGAAATAATACATGGTAGTGAAGAGCAGACTTTGAAGTTTACCCAAACCGGACTATCTATTTCAGGCGATACAAATAATAATCTTTGCATCAAGGCATACCATCTTTTAAAAAAAGATTTCCCCTCCTTGCCTCCTATTCAAATGCATTTGCACAAAGTAATTCCCATGGGAGCCGGACTTGGCGGTGGTAGTGCTGATGGGGCGTTTACACTGTCGATGCTCAATAAACAGTTTGGCTTAGCAATACCCGAATCCAGTTTACTTGAATATGCTTTGCAATTGGGCAGCGATTGCCCTTTTTTTATCCTCAATAAACCAGCTTATGCTACCGGACGAGGAGAACGCTTGAGTAATATTGAACTTGACCTTTCTGAATACCAATTTGTGCTGGTAAACCCAGGTATACATGTACCAACCGGCTGGGCATTCTCTCAGATAAAACCTGATCAGGCTTTTTTTAATTGCAAGACTATCGTTCAACAACCCATTGAAACCTGGCAGGACAAGCTGACGAACGATTTTGAAATACCAGTAATGAATGCATATCCCGAAATTGGAGCCATCAAAAAACAATTGCAGGAGCAAGGAGCACTCTATGCAGCAATGACAGGCACTGGTAGTACCGTCTTCGGCATCTTCCCGAAAAACGTCTTATTATATTTAAAATTTCCTGCCCACTATTACTTGTTCCAGGGAAACTGATTAAATAAATATTTGATTGCCTTAAATACACAACCTGCTATTAATAGAACGCAGATTATCATGATTTTCAAGATCTATCATGATAAATCTTGAAAATCATGATAATCCGTGTTCTTTCCTACGCTTTACCTGCAACAGAATTCTTCCGGCCAATTTTACGATGCACCCCCCATTTTCCAGTAAAATCAAAATAGAAACAAACGTTAGTTTCCATTTTAAACAATATTCGACGAAATCGGATTAAAATTGAATAATAATCAATCAATATCCACATTGATTGAACAACTTATTTTAAAATCTTGATTTTTTTGATTAATTTAGTACCGATTGCCTGCCATGCTATTTCCTGAACTTTAATTCGGTTGCAAATGCTTGTTTCAAAAAACAGCCAGGGTTTGTATGACCCAAGCTTTGAACATGATGCATGTGGCATTGGGTTCGTAGCAAATATTAAGGGTAGTAAATCACACCAACACATCACCGATGCCCTCACGGTATTGGAGAACATGGAACACCGCGGCGCATGCGGTTGCGAGAGCAATACAGGCGACGGAGCAGGTATCATGATTCAAATTCCACACGAATTCTTTTTCGATGAGTGTATTAAACAAGGAATACATCTTCCCTCTTTTGGTAAGTATGGAGTTGGAAGCATTTTCTTTCCTAAAGAATTACGCTTACGCGAAGAATGCCGCGACATTTTTAACCGTTCAGCAGAAAAGCTGGGACTTGAAATTCTCTGCTACCGTAAAGTACCGGTAAACACTACTGATATAGGCAAAACCGCACTCTCTGTTGAACCGGTAATGGAACAGGTATTTATCGCCTGCCCGGATCATATTACACAGCCAGATGAATTCGAAAGAAAACTATTCGTATTACGTAATTACGCATCACATACCATTAACAACACGGTTAAGAAAGATGAAATCGGTTTCTACCTCGCCTCCCTTTCTTACAAAACAATCGTATATAAAGGACAACTAACCAGCACACAGGTTAGAGGGTATTTTCCTGACCTGAGTGATAAAAGAGTTGTATCTGCATTTGGACTTGTACACTCCCGTTTTGCCACCAACACATTCCCTTCCTGGAAGCTGGCACAACCATTCAGATACATCGCACATAATGGGGAAATAAATACGCTTCAGGGAAATCTAAACTGGCTCAGAACAAGCGAAAAAGGATTCACTTCTCCTTATTTCAGTAAGGAAGAAATGGAAATGCTTTTACCGATTGTCACACAAGGACAATCAGATTCTGCCTGCCTGGATAATATGATTGAACTATTAACCCTGACAGGAAGATCATTACCTCATGTAATGATGATGCTGATTCCGGAAGCATGGGACAGCAATGACCAGATGGACCCTATCAAAAAAGCGTTTTATGAATACCACGCCTGTATGATGGAGCCCTGGGATGGACCTGCATCGATTTCTTTTACGGATGGAAAAATAATTGGCGCCACACTGGATCGTAACGGCCTTCGTCCTTCACGCTACTGTGTTACAAACGACGATCGTGTAATTATGGCTTCTGAAACCGGCGTGTTACCTGTTGATCCATCCATCATCATTGAAAAAGGAAGACTACAGCCAGGTAAAATGTTTGTGGTTGATATGGAACAGGGTCGCATCATCAGCGATGAAGAATTGAAGCAACAGATCTGCGCTCAGAAACCTTATGCAGATTGGCTGAACAAATACAAAATAAGACTCGAAGAATTACCTGAGCCCCGTGTAATGTTCACCCATCTTGAACACGACCAGGTATTCAAATACCAAAAAGCATTTGGCTATTCAACAGAAGATCTCGATACCATTATAGCTCCAATGGCATTAGATGGCAAAGAACCTATTGGCTCAATGGGAACCGATACACCATTGGCGGTTTTAAGCGATCAGCCACAACACCTCAGCAGTTATTTTAAACAATTATTTGCCCAGGTAACCAATCCACCTATCGATCCAATCAGGGAACGCATGGTGATGTCACTGGCAACATTCGCCGGAAGCAACGGCAACCTGCTTGTTGAAGATCCACTTGCCTGTCATAGTGTAGCATTAAAACAACCCGTACTCACCAACCATGAATTGGAAAAAATAAGGAGTATTGATACCGGTATCTTCCAAGCCAAGACCCTGCAAACCTATTTCCGTGCCGATGGAAAACCAGGATCACTGAAAGCCGGTCTCGACAGGCTTTGCCGCTATGCAGTTGATGCTGTGGAAGATGGTTTTGAAGTAATTATCTTAACAGACAGGGCCATTGATTCCGACCACGCTCCTATGCCTTCTTTACTTGCTACTGCAGCAGTACACCATCACCTTATCAGAAAAGGGTATCGTGGTCAGGTTGGCATTATAGTTGAAGCGGGAGATGTATGGGAAGTGCATCATTTCGCCTGCCTCATCGCTTTTGGTGCAACAGCCATCAACCCTTACCTGGCTTTATCTTCCATCCGCGACATGAAGCTCAGCGAAAAACTGCAAACAAACCTGGATGTTGACTACCTCAAGAAAAACTATATCAAAGCAGTGAATGAGGGATTACTGAAAGTATTTTCCAAAATGGGTATCTCCACCTTACAATCTTACCAGGGTGCACAGATATTTGAAATCATTGGCCTCAACAAAAAAGTTGTAGACACTTATTTTACCGGAGCCACTTCAAGGATTGAAGGAATGGGGCTGGATGAAATTGCTAAAGAAACACTGGCAAAACATTATTTCGCATTTGGCAAAAAAGAAATACCGATAGATCGTTTGCCTGTTGGTGGTATTTACCAATGGAAAAGAAAAGGTGAATTTCATTTATTCAATCCGCAGACCATCCATCTGTTACAAAACGCTACTAAAACAAACGACTACAGCGTTTTCAAAAAATATTCAAAACTCATCAATGATCAATCTGAAAAAGCATGCACATTGCGCAGCTTATTTCAATTTAAAAGAAATCGTCCATCCATATCCATTGATGAAGTAGAACCTGCAGAGTCTATTTATAAAAGATTTGCAACTGGTGCTATGTCGTTCGGCTCCATCTCCTGGGAAGCCCATACCACATTGGCAATCGCCATGAACCGACTGGGTGGAAAAAGCAATACAGGCGAAGGTGGTGAAGATGAAATCAGGTACACACCATTGGCCAACGGCGACTCAATGCGATCATCCATTAAGCAGGTTGCATCGGCGAGATTTGGGGTAACAAGCTTATACCTTACTGAAGCAGATGAGTTACAAATAAAGATGGCACAGGGGGCAAAGCCTGGTGAAGGCGGGCAACTACCCGGACATAAAGTAGATGATTGGATCGGTAAAACAAGACATGCCACTCCAGGTGTTGGATTAATTTCACCACCACCCCATCACGACATTTATTCTATTGAAGATTTAGCACAATTAATATTCGATCTTAAGAATGCCAATCGCGCCGCTCGTATCAATGTTAAACTGGTATCAAAAGCAGGTGTTGGAACAATCGCAGCAGGTGTGGCGAAAGCCAAAGCCGATGTGGTATTGATATCAGGACATGATGGAGGCACAGGTGCATCTCCGATCAGTTCTATTAAACATGCTGGATTGCCATGGGAACTAGGGCTTGCAGAAACGCATCAGACACTGGTTAAAAACAAACTGAGAAGCAGAATTGTAGTGCAGGCAGATGGTCAAATGAAAACAGGTAGGGATATTGCAATAGCAACACTGCTTGGCGCCGAAGAATGGGGCGTAGCAACGGCCGCACTAATTGTTGAAGGATGTATCATGATGCGTAAATGCCACATGAATACTTGTCCGGTTGGCGTTGCAACCCAGGATCCGGAATTGAGAAAACGTTTTACAGGCGATCCGGACCATATAGTCAACTTCTTCCGTTTTATTACACAGGAGCTAAGAGAAATCATGGCTGAGTTAGGCTATCGCACGATCCAGGAAATGGTAGGTCAAGTTGACTCACTTGAAATGCGCGATAATATCAACCACTGGAAATATTCCAAACTCGATTTATCATCTGTTCTCTTTAAAGAACCTGAATCACTTTATACAGGCTTGTTTAAACAGGAAGAACAGGATCATGGGTTGAGCGATGTGCTCGACTGGAAGCTATTGAAAGCAGCAGCAGCTTCACTGGAGAATGCTACGCGAACCCATGCATCCTTTTCTATAAAAAATACGGATAGAACAGCAGGCACTATCCTATCAAATGAAATCACCAAACGCTACAGGGCTGCAGGTTTACCGGAAGACACCATTCATTTTAATTTCAATGGTACTGCCGGTCAAAGCTTTGGTGCATTCAATACCAAAGGCGTAACCCTTGAACTGGAAGGTGATGCAAATGATTATTTTGGTAAAGGACTGAGTGGTGCAAAGCTCATCGTATATCCGGATAAGCAGGCCAGTTTTGTTCCGGAAGAAAATATCATCATCGGAAATGTGGCCCTCTATGGTGCTACCGCTGGTGAAGCCTATATCAGAGGCAAGGCAGGTGAAAGATTTGCCGTAAGAAATTCCGGCGCAAATGTGGTTGTAGAAGGTGTTGGAGATCATGGCTGCGAATACATGACAGGTGGCAGAGCCATTATCCTCGGTGATACCGGAAGAAACTTTGCAGCAGGTATGAGTGGAGGAATTGCCTATGTATACAATGCTTCCGGAAGTTTTGAAGAAAAATGCAATTGCGAAATGGTAGAACTCGACCCACTCGATTCATCAGACGCAAGCTTCCTTCAGGAAATGATCGCCAAACATTTTAAATACACCAACAGCACCGTCGCCAAATTCATACTTGATGATTTCGACAACCAACAAAAACATTTCATTAAAGTATTCCCGAGTGATTATAAGAAGGTGTTGATGCAGAAAGAGCAGGTAGTGATGAGTCCATAGACAATAGACCATAGTCCATAGTCCATGGACCATGGACCATGGACCATGGACTATGGACCGCTGAATACCTCCCCCCTCCTTAACAAAAAACTGGCTGCAATACAAAAACAGAAGAACATGGGTAAACCAACAGGATTTTTAGAATTTACGAGAACGCTTCCCGGGAAAAGAAAACCGGAGGAACGCATTAAAGACTATAAAGAATTTGTAGAACGCTTACCTGAACAATCCCTTAATCAGCAAGCGGCACGATGCATGAATTGCGGCGTACCTTTTTGCCACAGTGGTTGTCCGCTGGGAAATATCATCCCTGAATTCAATGACGCAGTTTATCGTCAGAACTGGGAAGAAGCATATGAAATACTAAGCGCTACGAACAATTTTCCCGAGTTCACCGGAAGAATTTGTCCAGCCCCCTGTGAAAGTGCCTGTGTACTTGGCATCAATCAACCTCCGGTAACTATTGAAGAAATTGAAAAGCATATTATTGAAATCGCCTTTGATAAAGGCTTTGTAAAACCGCGCATACCTAACCTACGCACCGGTAAAAAAATTGCAGTGGTGGGTTCTGGTCCTGCAGGACTTGCCGCCGCCGCTCAATTAAACTATGCAGGACATCAGGTTACGGTATTTGAGAGAGATGCTTATCCGGGTGGACTTTTAAGGTATGGCATTCCTGATTTCAAATTAGAAAAATGGGTGGTTGAAAGAAGGGTTGCTTTAATGGAACAGGAAGGGGTACAATTCAGGTGCAACTCGAATGTTGGGGTAAATATTGGTATCAATGATTTGTTACGTGAATTTCAGGCAATTGTATTAACCGGCGGATCCACCATTCCCCGCAACTTAAATATACCGGGACGAGAATTGAAGGGTGTACATTTTGCCATGGATTTCCTGAAACAACAAAACCAGCGAGTGTCTAATGAGGTAGTAACTAGTGAAGACATATTTGCTACTGCAAAAAATGTGGTGGTGATTGGTGGTGGAGATACAGGTAGCGATTGTGTAGGTACATCGAACAGACAAGGCGCATATTCTGTAACACAGCTTGAATTATTACCCAAGCCACCAGAACAAAGAACTACCCAGATGCCCTGGCCCACTTACCCAATGACCCTCAAAACCACTTCTTCGCATGAAGAGGGCGCAAATAGAGAATGGGCAGTTGCCACTAAAGCATTTTTGGGCGATGCATCGGGGCAATTAAGGGCATTACAGATTGTGGACCTTCAATGGACAGCTTCCACATCAGAAAAGCCGGCAGGTTTTGCGGAGATAACGGGATCTGAAAGAGAAATCCCTTGTGAACTGGCTTTGCTGGCAATGGGATTTTTGCACCCACAACATGATGGACTGATAACAGAGCTGGGTGTTGCTTTAGATGAAAGAGGAAATGTTCGGGCAGATGAAAAGCAGTTCCAAACGAATATCCCTAAGGTATTTACCGCTGGTGATATGAGGCGCGGACAATCACTGGTAGTATGGGCAATTAGCGAAGGGAGAGAATGCGCCAGAAAGGTAGATCAGTATCTAATGGGCGATTCTGTATTAGAATCGAAGGATCAAAGCTATTTATTAAATATATAATATTTTATTATTTATTATTTTCAAAAGCCGATTTCAATTTAGAAATCGGCTTTTTTATTTGATTTTCAACCTTTTATATCAAATAACAAGACAGATTCCTAATTAAATAATAACAAATGAAAAAATAATGAATGTTAATAAATGATAAGAAAATGATAAAATAATTTAGTAATATTGAATTGAAATTATTTATATCAATTATTTCTAACATTAATTAACCCTCGCATGAAAAAATTGACATTCCAGCAGGCTGCACCATTTGTTGCACTGGTTGCAGTAGCCATTGCGGCACTATTCGTTCCCTCCCTACCAGATTTTAAAGATGAAGCAGGCGCTTATAATCCTGCTGATATTACCTGGATCCTGGTTGCAACCGCACTTGTATTTCTGATGACACCGGGCCTCGCCTTCTTCTACGGCGGTATGGTACACAGAAAGAATGTTATTTCTACCATGATTAAAAGTGTGGTTGCTACAGGAGTAGTAAGTATACTTTGGGTTTTTGTTGGTTATAGTCTTTGCTTCGGCGATTCGATCGGCGGATTCATTGGCGACCCTACCACACACATGTTTTTCAAAGGCATGAATTCTGGCGCTCCCTGGAGTCTTGCACCAAGCATTCCAATTACCTTATTTGCATTGTTTCAGCTCATGTTTGCCATTATTACACCAGGTCTGGTAGTAGGCGCCGTAGCAGAAAGGATCAAATTCACTTCCTATATTCTTTTTATCGCACTTTTCAGCCTGCTGGTATATGCACCAATAGCACACTGGACCTGGCATCCGGAAGGATTCCTGTTTAAAATGGGTGCGCTTGATTTTGCCGGTGGTACCGTGGTTCATATTTCTGCCGGTTGTGCCGCACTTGCAGGTGCACTGGTACTTAAACGCAGACAGGCACATGTTGAACAAAAAGAAATTCCACCTGCTAATATCCCCTATGTATTAATCGGAACTGGCTTATTATGGTTCGGTTGGTTTGGTTTTAACGCAGGTTCAGCATTAGGTGCTGGTCCACTAGCCGTTTCAGCTTTCGCTACAACCAATACTGCCGCAGCCGCTGCTGGTCTTTCATGGATGTTCTTTGATGTATTAAGAGGAAAAAAACCTTCCGTACTTGGATTTTGTATTGGTGCGGTTGTAGGACTAGTAGCCATCACTCCTGCTGCTGGTTTTGTAGCAATCCCTCAGTCCATTTTCGTAGGCGTAATTGCAGCAATTGTTTCAAATATCGCCGTATACTACAAATCAAAATCTAAATTAGATGATACACTGGATGTATTCCCTTGTCATGGTATCGGCGGTATTGTAGGTATGTTACTTACAGGTATTTTCGCTACCAAAACAGTAAATGGCGCCGGTGCTGATGGACTTTTCTACGGCAATGCCGCATTCTTTTTCACACAACTAAAAGCGCTTGGTATTGTGGTTGCTTACAGCTTCGTAGTATCATTCGGCATTTTTAAATTCATCAATTTCATCCTGCCACTTCGCGTTAGCTCTGAAGAAGAGTTATTAGGATTGGATGCTACCCAGCATAACGAAAAATATGTTCAGGGAACGCTTCTGGTAGAAAACAATGGTGAAATAAAAGAAAGTGTGATTGCAGGATAGAAAAAATTAAATAAGAAATATGAAATAAGAAATAAGGAATAAGGAAGGGATTAAACTCCCATAGAACTGACCTTCTAAAGAAAATCATTCCTCATTTCATACTCCTTATTTCTTATTCCTTATTTCGTATTCCTTATTTCTTACTTCTTATTAAAAAAACAAGGTACAGCCATATGATAAACCTCTGACCAGGTTTACCGGCTGTACCTATTTGTTAATCATAAAACCTTTTGCAATGTTAAAGAAAATTTCAAGCATTTCATGTATGCTCTTCTCGTTTATTTGTGCTGATGCACAAACAGACTCCACTAAAAAAGCTACTACTACATTTTCCGGCTCTGTTGATGCCTATTACCGGTACGGTTTTTCCGATGCTCCCGGCAAAACCAACAATTTTACCAGTTTTACCAACTCACAAAACTCTTTTGAGCTTGGTATGGCATCATTTAAGGTAGACCACACAATAGGCAAAGTAACCGCTACTGCCGACTTGGGTTTTGGCAGAAGGGCACAGGAATTTTCTTACAACGACGCCGGCTCACTGGCTGCTATCAAACAGATGTATATTACTTATGCAGCTTCCGACAAAGTAAAATTCACTATGGGTAAATGGGCCACACATGTGGGCTATGAACTCGTTGATGCAGGTGGTAACAGAAACTATAGCATGTCTTATGGCTTCTCTTATGGACCATTCTTTCATACAGGTATTAAAGCCGACATTTCACTGGGCGGCAAAAGCGCCATGATGGTTGGTATTGCCAACCCAACCGACTATTCTACCACTACTTCTGCCGATAAATTTTTCCTGGCTCAATTCAGCACGGCAACCTCTAACGACAAAGTAAAAGCCTACCTGAACTTTCAGGGCGGAGCGGGCATTACACAGTATAACCTGGTTGTTACGGGAGCCCTGGCAGACAAATGGGGAATCAGTTACGATGGTAGCTTACAATCCTATTCTACAGCAGGAAATACTTCAAGTTGGAAAAGCCATGCTCTATACCTGAATTATGACCCAACTTCATCTGTAGGATTAACCCTCAGACAGGATTATTTCGATGACCGTAAGTTAACCCCTATTGGTTTGGGTGGAAAAATTATGGCTACAACTTTATCTGCTAACCTGAAGGCTGATAACCTGACCATTATCCCGGAATTCAGGTACGATCATTCCCAACAGCCTGTTTTCTTCAAAGGAAGTGCAGCCTCTGGAACAAAAAATTCTGCAGCTTTCATACTTGCAGCCGTTTATAAGTTTTGATATTGATACACATGAGAAAATCAAAGTCGGTCAGCCTAAGGCTGATCGGCTTTTTTCATTAAGTTCGGGCTATGAAGCCCTTGCTGAAAATAATACAACTCATTTATTGTGCCTATGCCTTTTTACTCTTTGTACTGATCATGCTTTTAGTCTTCCCTTTTGTACTCATGGCATTGGCTTTTGGAAAAATTAAAGGAGGAAATATTATTTATGCACTATGTATGATCTGGGCAAAAACCTGGTACCTCCTCATAGGCATCAGGCACCAGGAAATTTTCGAAACACCTCATGATTATAACAGGCAATACATTTTTGTGGCTAATCATTGTTCTTATATGGATATTCCACCCCTCGTACTTATTGCCCATAAACCCATTCGAATACTCGGTAAATATGAGATGGTAAAAATTCCGGTTTTTGGATGGATTTATAGAGCCGCTGTTGTGCTGGTCGACAGAAAAAATGCAGAAACAAGGGCAAAAAGTGTACGTGCCTTAAAATCTGCACTAAAACAGGGCATCTCCATTTTTATTTTCCCGGAAGGAACTTTCAATATGAGTGCGGCCCCACTGAAAGATTTTTTTGATGGCGCTTTTAGAATTGCCATTGAAACCGAAACACCCATTAAACCAGTTTTACTGGTCGATACACTTGAGCGACTTCACTACAACAGCATATTTTCGCTTACGCCTGGCAAAAACCGGGTTATTTACCTCGATGAGGTATCCGTAACCGGATTAACCATGAAAGACATTTCTACCCTTAAAGAAAGGGTTTACGCAATTATGGATGAAGGACTGAGACGCTATCGCCAATATTCCATTGCTTAAGCCTTATTTTTGACCTAAACAGCTTCTTTTGTTCGCAGAAATTATTATACCCCTTGCTTTGCCAAAAAATTATACCTGGTCTATTCCCGAACAGTTCAGGCAATCGGTGCAGCCTGGAATCAGGGTTGAAGTAATGCTGGGTGGTAAAAAGAAATATGCAGGCATCATTAAAAAACTATTTACAGAACAACCTGCGGCATTTAAACCAAGGGATATCATCAACATCCTTGATCAGGAACCAATACTACATCCCCAACAACTGGTTTTCTGGGAATGGATGGCACAGTACTATATGTGCAGTGAAGGAGAAGTAATGCAAGCTGCGTTACCGGCTAACCTGAAACTATCCAGCGAAAGTATATTGATCTGGAATGAAGACAGATCAATGAACTTCAGCGATCTGTCAGACAATGAATACCTCGTAGCTGAAGCACTGGAACTAAAAAAAGAACTTCGGATTAGCGAGGTTCAAAAGTTGTTGGATGTTACACATGTTTACCCCGTTATTAAAAAGCTAATTGAAAAAGAAGTTTGCTATGTATGGGAAGAATTAAAAGAAAAATACACCGAAAAAAAGCAGTTATTCATTGAACTGGCTGCCCCATATCGCAATGAAGATGCCCTCTCCGATTTATTAAACAACTGGAGCCGTGCACCCAAACAAATGGAACTACTGCTCTCCTATATTCATCTGCTGAAAACAGAAGGCGAAGTAATTCAATCTGAATTATTAAAGAAAGCCAATGCCAGTGCTGCACAACTCAAGGGATTGATTGAAAAAGGAATATTGATTGCCGAAAAAAGAAGTACTGATCGTATCTATTTTAAAGGAGAAGCATCTACCATCAATTTCACTTTATCAGATGCACAAGCCAAAGCATTAGAAGCAATAAAAAGCAGTTATGAAACAAAACAGGTTTGCCTTTTGCATGGTGTAACTGCAAGCGGAAAAACACAGATCTATACAAAATTAATTCAGGAGCAGTTGGAGCTTGGTCGCCAGGTTTTATATATGCTTCCTGAAATTGCATTGACTGCACAAATCATAAGAAGACTACAGGAATATTTTGGAAGTAATATTGCCATCTATCATTCTAAATTCAATGCAAATGAACGGGTGGAAATATGGAACAAAGTAAAAAAGGGAGAAATAAAAATAATCCTCGGTGCAAGGTCGGCCCTTTTCCTTCCTTTTAAAGATCTATCATTGATTATAGCAGATGAAGAGCACGACAACTCCTATAAACAACAGGACCCCGCACCCCGATACCATGCAAGAGATGCTGCGATTTATTATGCAAGTCAGTTTAAGGCGAAAGTATTATTGGGCAGCGCAACACCATCCATCGAAAGCTATTACAATTGCGAGCAGGAGAAATACGGGCTTGTTCAATTAACCGAAAGGTATGGTGAAGCAAGGATTCCTTCCATTGAAATGGTTGATATAAAAAAGTTCCAGCAAAAGGGTAAAATTGCCTTTACCCCGCCCCTTCTTGAAGCCATTGATCAATCACTGAAACAACAGAAACAGGTAATCCTCTTTCAAAACCGAAGAGGGTACGCTCCATACCAGATTTGTAACACATGCGGCTGGATACCTCAATGTGAATATTGTGATGTTACACTAACCTATCACAAGTTTAAAAACAAACTTACTTGTCATTATTGCGGCACCCAATACCCCGTAATACATACCTGCGCAGCTTGTGGCAGTCATGATTTTACCCAGAAGAATTTCGGAACAGAACAAATTGAAGAGTTACTGAATGAACAGTTTCCTGATGCAAGGGTAGCCCGTATGGATTATGATAGTGTTCGGGGGAAAAATGAACATGATGCATTGATTAAACTATTCGAACAAAAAAGACTCGATATATTGGTAGGTACGCAAATGGTGGTAAAAGGACTTGATTTTGAACACGTGAACCTGGTTGGTATAATAGACGCAGATGGAATTCTGGGTTTTACCGATTTCAGGGTTAATGAAAAAGCATTCCAATTGATGGAACAGGTAAGCGGTAGGGCCGGAAGAAAAGATGACCAGGGAAAAGTGCTGATTCAGGTAAGTAATACCCGACATCCGGTATTAGGTTTTGTACAAAGCCACGATTATGGCGCTTTGTACCGGTATGAGATGTCTAACAGAAAAGAATTCCACTATCCTCCATTTACCAGGATCATTCAATTGGTATTTAAACACAAGGAAAAACATATTGCGGAAGAAGCCGCCAATATCATGATGACGGCACTTGCAACTCATTTTCCAAAGGAAATTAGTGGTCCGGCCCAACCTGTAGTGGATAGGATAAGAAACCAATATCTTTGGGAGTTATTGATTAAATTGCCTAAAGACATGCAAAGGATCGGACAGTGCAAACAGATGATTGTACAACAAACTGCCATTATTCATTCGAACAAACGATACAGTTCTGTGAGAATTTTAGTAAATGTTGACCCACTTTAATGCTACAGAGCTGCTATGTATCAAAATACCCCCTTCCTACCAGACTACTCGTTAAAATCGCTAAACAGCTTTCATATTGATGTGCGGGCCAGGTTCTATGCCTCGTTTCAGTCTCATGAAATGATGCAGGAATTGCTGGAGCAATACCAGCACCTGCCCTATATGCCCATGCATATTTTAGGGGGAGGAAGTAATATTTTGTTTACAAGAGATGTGGACGGATTGGTCTTACAAAACGCGTTAAAGGGTATTGAATTGGTGAATGAAGACGACAACCATTATTATGTAAGGGCACAGGCAGGCGAAAACTGGCACCAGTTCGTTTGTTACTGTATAGAAAAGGGCTATGCGGGCGTAGAGAACCTAAGCCTTATTCCAGGCAGTGTAGGCGCGTCTCCCATGCAGAATATCGGTGCCTATGGAGTTGAATTGAAAGATGTATTCCATTCACTGGAAGCCTGGCATATCAATGAAAAACATAGGGAAACCTTTTACCTGAAAGATTGTGGCTTTGGTTATAGGGAAAGTGTATTTAAAGAAAAATACAGAAATCGTTTTATCATCACCAGTGTTACTTATAAACTCAATAAAAAACCAGTATTTCATACATCATATGGAGCTATTAAACAGGAACTGGAGAAAATGAATGTACAGGAACTGAGTATAGCGTCTATTTCAAAAGCAGTGGTAAATATCAGGCAATCAAAACTACCTGATCCGGAATTGGTGGGCAATGCAGGCAGTTTTTTCAAAAACCCTACGATACCTATCGAACTCTTTAAACAACTACAATCATCGTATCCAGACATAGTTGGTTATCCGGTGAATGATACAAGGGTAAAACTTGCCGCCGGCTGGTTGATTGAACAATGTGGCTGGAAGGGCTACAGAAAGGGAGATGCAGGATGCCATAGTCAGCAGGCCCTTGTATTGGTGAATTATGGTAATGCAACCGGTGCCGACATTTTTCTTCTTTCCACCGAAATCATGGAATCAGTGTTCAAAAAATTTGGGGTGAGGCTTGAAAGGGAAGTGAATATTATTTAATCCGATTTGCTAATATCTACCAATTTAATTTCGAAGGTTTAAAAAATGCCGGACCGTACTATCAAAAAGTACATTACAGCCCGGCATTTAAGTCAAGGCGATTAATTGTGATTGATAATCGTAATTAATTTTAGAAATTTTACAATAAAAAGATAGATACCTAGCATCAAAAGGGCAAACTTCCACCTAAACTCACTTTTAGATAACTGCTTTTTATGTTGAATCATCTCTTTTCCAAGAGCACTTATTCCCAAAAAAACCACTATCAATATAATTAAGGTTAAATAAACATTATCCATAATAAACATATTTACCACATACAATCAATAAAGTCATATACAGCCAAAGCTGTACCAACAAAACCCATATAACGTGCGGCAATTTTTCCGATCATAGTTATTAACATACGCTTAGTTGCAAACTTATCATACCAGGCATCATAAAGCGCTCTGATTCCAACAGCTTGAACTAAACAACCTAAGACTGTATTTTCCCTGCTTGTCTCAAAAACAATAGCCTGATCATTATGATTTGAAGTGCCAGTAGCATTTGTTCTTATGTTTATCGGATTCATATTAAGTAAACCAGAACCTTCCGGCGGAAACCCTTCTTTAGTCTCCATTTCTAATACAATATTTGCCGCATGTATATACCTAAAGTCATCATTACTAAATTCCGTTGTAAAATCTAATCCAGCTGAAGATAAATAATTTTTTGCAGCAGTAATTGTTACCTGTAGCTCATCTCTTGCTGCCAATTCGTCTTCGTTACTCGCAGCGAGTATCGTAGGTCCATAACTTGCGATTACTTCATCGTTTGGGTCACCTACAATTGAACCTGTTATATAATAAATTGGGGTTCCATTATCTGAACCAGGTATAGATTCTGATATTACATTTTTTTTAAATAGGGACCGTGGTTTAAACTTGGTTATATTTCGAAGTTTAAATTTTTTAAATGCCTCAACATAAATTGTTCTAGATATTAAGTTTTGCTTATTTGATGCTGTTTGGCTAATTGTTGAAACTATATCCAACTGCGTCTTATTAACACCCTTCTGGCAAGAAAATAATACTACAGTAAATATAAATATACTAATTTTTTTCATGTGAATTTGATGCTTTTTTATAATTAAAAATTTGTCTGTTAAGCGATTAAAAAATATGAATTGAAAATCAGGGTGGAATATAGAAAATAATGCAATATGAGAAACTATATGGCTTAATAGCCGTGAGTAATTTTTTAAAATTCTGATTATCCATTATATCAATTATTCTCATGCGAGGTATTTCATACACTTGAATAATTAAATATATAAATCTTTAAAATTATTTAAAACTGTGTCTTTTCGCAGTTATCGCAATTTATAGTATGCTAAAGCTTATGCGATATATCCTTAAGACAAACTCTAAAGTATTAACTGCACATACTTATTAAATTAACCACAATCAAATTACAGCCATTCTTATATGTGGTGATTCTAGTAAAGTTTCCAAAAAAAATCCCCAGCTGAATTGCAGCTGGGGATTTTTTTTTATTTAATCTATCTTAATCTATCGATTAATAATATTTCAGCTTCATTTCTACCCTTCTGTTCAGTGTACGTCCTTTTGCTGTTTTGTTATCAGCAACAGGCTGAGAAGAACCGAAACCTTCAGAACTAAGTCTTGATGCATCAATTCCTTTGCTTACGATATAATCGTATACAGACTTAGCACGATTCTGACTCAATGGTACATTTACTTTATCAGAACCAGTATTATCAGTATGACCTTCAATATCCAGTTTCAGAGCTGCATCTTCTTTAAGAATAGCAACAACTTCATCAAGTGATTTGAAAGATTTAGTCTGCAGTTTTGCACTACCAGTTACAAAGAATACATTTTTAGCGCTTGCAGCAACTTTCTTCACCACTTCTTCTTTAACTGCAGGGCAACCATTGTTTTCCCTGGTACCAGGAACAGTTGGACATTTATCTTCTTCATCATTCACGCCGTCTTTATCAGTATCCGGAACCGGACAACCCTGGTAACGGGCTACGCCTGCAACGGTAGGACATTTATCCTCTTCATCATTAATACCATCTTTATCGGTATCTGGAACCGGACAGCCATCGTATTTGGAAAGACCTTTAACGGTTGGACATTTATCATTCTCATCATTAATGCCATCACCATCTGTATCTGGTACAGGGCAGCCATCATATTTAGCCGTTCCAGGAACAGTAGGACATTTGTCTTTGCTATCGAGGATGCCATCACCATCTGTATCCTTTTCAACAGGTGCAGGTGCTGGCGGTGGAGTAACAACAACCGGCTCTTTCTTATCCTTAAGTGGAGAAGAAAGTCCGATAGAGTATGTCAAGTGATTAACTGCAAGATTTGAAATTGCCGAGCGGTGTACAAACTGAGTATGTAAAAAAGTTTCCTGTCCAAGGTTAAACTGAAGACCCATACCTGCTGGTGCATACGCTGCAAAATAAGTGCTGGTATACATTGAGGCACCTAAACCAAATGTCAGGTAAGGAACTACTTTGTATTTATCAGTAAGCAGTTTAATGTTTGCCGCCGCATCAAGCTCTAATAAAAACTTTGCAGTAGTAGGTTGTGCAACACCACTTTTCTTGTAAAAAGGATATTTTACATAAGAACCTGTTAGGGTTGCCTGAAAATCAACGTACTCCGTTAAACCATTGAAATACTGAACACTTAATCCTGGATCCAGTTGACTGAATGGTGTCCAATTTTTATTTGAAATAACAGATGATATAGAACTCCTGCTGATAGCTTCAGAGGTGTACATATCTTTAAGAACGAAATTGATACCAAGGGAGGGTCTTTTTTTATAGCTTGCTGGCGCATTTTGAGCGGTAGCAGAAAAAAACAAACCACTGGCTAATAAAGAAAAAAGCAGTTTCTTCATAAACAGGTTTTTATTAATTCCCACAAAAATACAGGGTGAATCTGATTTTCTGAAAATTATGATAACTTTAAGTTATTCCGAACTTATACCCAATTGTTTTCTTGTATATGGGGCTAGTGGCTGAACGACTACACGGGTAATGCCATTTTTGACGAAATTAAGCTCTGTAGCTGCGCTTTTACTGAGATCTACGACCCTTCCTTTTTTCTTCATACGGGCATGCATACGGTCGTTAATCAGTACTATTACGCTTTTATTATTTTTTAGATTGGTTACCTTAACCAGTGTGTTTAGCTTAAAATTGTTACTGGCCCCAGTAAGTTTAGCATGACGGAAAACATCTCCGTTGGCTGTTTTTCTACCTTCAAACTTTTTACTGTAATAACTGGCTATTCCTTTAACCTGCTTTCCGTTGTACGTAAAGGTATCGATGGTTCCAAGTGAGTCTGCTATAATTACCAGGCTATCATTGATAAAACGACTACTATCTGATGGTAAAGTATCTAAAGCTGGTATGGTATCCCTGGCCTGGTGTTTACCCACCGGTTCCAGCCTTGCCCCGGAGGGAAGGAGAAAAACGAGTAAGACGATCAGGTACACAATAGTTTTCATATCATTCCTTTATCGCTGCCCCTAGGGGTATATAAACCCTTTACCTATTATAGTAAACGAGTAAATATTCAGCTTATTTTGTGTGCCCCATAACCCAAACACCATGCCAAAAAAAAAGTTTTAATTCAATAATTAGTTGAATTAAAACCTTCAATAAACTAATAATCAATATATTAGTACATCATTTATGTTTTTCTAATTTCTCCGCGCTTGTAATGTCTGCACCTGTTCTAAACTGCAGTTGAACCCCCAAAATCCATTCCGGACAGCCTTTTTCCAGCAAATGCTTGTTTATTTTATCAATAACCCCCATAACTGACTCATAATCAGATTCTATAGAAGTATTAAATGCCCCTATCTCGTAAACGACCCCACTCGATTTAATGATGTCAATTACTTCATCAACCCACTCATAAGGATGCAGGTTACCCGATTGAACAGGCAACATTTGAATCGATGCGCTGACAATATTCGTATTACTCATGACAAAACAGGATTAACTGCCACCACCGCATCAAGATTTAAGGGGCCATGTATATGCGGGAACACTTCATTAATCGAACCTGCCAGTTCAAAAATCAACGGTCTTTCTACCTTATCACGCTGAATCGTTAACCTAACCAGCCCTTTCTGCCCCTGATAATAACGCTCTAATACCCCGGCGACCTGGTCTTCGGTGCTGCAGTGAATAAAACCCTCCGTGGCCAGACTATCTGCCGTATACACCCCCTCTTTGGTTGCTTTCTCCCATTGGGCAGCAGTTGTAATATGATATATAAATTCAGATGAATTTTCCATTATCTAATTGAAATTAAATGATTTATAAAATTTTATTAATCTTTTGCTCGATCATCATAAAATCGGCAAGTACCATTGCAGTAACCGCTTCCAGCACCACGGGTACGCGTAAGGCAATACATAAATCATGTCTTCCTTTTACAGAAAACCCTTCCACCTGTCCGGTCTCCCAATTCCAGGTTTGTTGTTCTTTAGGCGTTGATGATGTTGGCTTCACTACAACCCTATACACCAGTTCATTGCCATTGGTAATGCCCCCTACAACCCCACCCGCATGATTGGTGGCAGTAGTACCATTGGCATCCATTATGGCATCATTATGTTCAGTACCAAACATCCTGGCTGCGGCAAACCCGGCCCCAAATTCAACGCCTTTTATGGCAGGAATGGAAAATACAGCATGTGACAGTACCGATTCAATTGAATCGAAAAAATGCTCCCCCAATCCAACAGGTAATCCATTAGCCCGACACTCCACAATTCCCCCAATACTATCTTTCTGGTCAATAGCCAGTTGAAGTCCTTTTTCGAGGTCTTTCTCTCCCCCTATTTCAAGAATACTGGCAGTAACAGTGATATTTTGAAGCAGTTTTTTTGCAATTACGCCCGCAGCCACCAGGCATACGGTTAACCTTCCGCTGAAATGTCCACCCCCTCTATAATCTTCATAACCCCCATATTTAGCATTTGCGGTAAAATCAGCATGTCCCGGACGCGGAACCGCCCTTTGCTTTTCGTAATCACCGCTCCGGGTATTATTATTCTCAAATAAGATGGTTAGCGGCGCTCCGGTCGTTTTACCATTAAATAGCCCTGTTTTAAAAATGGGAATATCATCTTCTTTTCTTGGCGTAGTACCTTTCTGCACCCCTCCTTTTCTCCTTTCAATATCAGGCATAAAGTCTTCAATAGACAGGGCAAGTCCTGCCGGACAACCATCCAGCACTAGTCCAACACAATCACCGTGCGACTCCCCGAAAATATGGATCCTGAAAATGCGTCCGAATGAGTTCAAAATTTAAGGTTTTTAGGGGTTAGGGATTAGGTGTTAGGTATTAGGTGTTAGGTTGTTGGCTTTGGTGGAGATTAATCAATGATAATATCTGCACCCAATTGTTTTAAATGATCATAAAAATCGGGATAGGATTTATTGATGGCATCGGCATCCTGAATGGTTACCGTGCCCTCAGCTTTTAATGCAGCTACGGCACAGGCCATCGCGATGCGGTGATCATGTCTTGAATGAACTATTCCAGCTTTCACTCCCGTTCCGCCTTTTACGAGCATCAGGTCATCCTGTAATACTATTTCAATACCCAATTTAGCAAACTCTTCCTGTAATGTCAGACCACGGTCACTTTCTTTATGCGCCAGTCGGCTAACGCCCTCAATAACCGTAGTACCATCACAATAAGCTGCCAGGGCTACCAGTGGCGGAAACAGGTCAGGACAATCAGTCGCATTAAAGTGAAATGCCTGTAAAGGCAATGGCGAAACTTCAATTTGTTTTTCCTGTACAGATAAACGACAACCACAATCTATCAAAGCCTGTAATATAGCTTTATCGGCCTGGGTCGAAAAAACATCGAGTCCTGTTACGGTTATACCACCGGCAACAGCCCCTGCTACCAAAAGAAATGCTGCCCCACTCCAGTCGCCTTCTACAGCGTAGCTGCGTGTTTCGGCTTCATTGATCTGCCTGCCATGAAAATCAAATCGCTCATACTGCTCATGCGTTACTTTCCAACCAAAATCCTGCATTACTTTCAATGTAAGATCAATATAAGGCTTGCTTTTTAGATCCCGTACCCGAATAGAAGCCCCATTTGCACCAGCCGCACCAAATGCCATCAATAGTCCGGTTAAAAACTGAGAGCTTAGTGAACCATCCACTTCAATATTGCCAGGTTGTAATGGCCCTTGTATCTGTAAGGGTAATTTACCCTCATTCGATTGTATCTGTACATTCAGTTGAGGAAGTATCTCATCAAAAAAATGCATAGGTCTTGTGGTAAGGCTGCCACTACCATTAATTGTTAGTGCCTGTTCACTCAATGCTACAATAGGTGTAAACATGCGTATACCCAATCCACTCTCCCCACAATTAATTTCGGCACTCACTGGGTTAATCCCATTTGAATAAATCAGCAGATCACCATTTTCTTCAAATGAAATGGTTGCACCCAGCTTCTGAATTACATCAAGCGCTGCAAGGTCATCGTTGCTTTTGCCGGGGTTAATGATTCTGGTAGTACCTTTTGTTAATAATGCAGCAGCACAAGCCCTTTGCATACTGCTTTTACCTGCCGCTGCCCTTATATTTCCATGAATCGAAGATGACTGTATACTTACCTGCATAAATAATAAGCTGAATTACTGCCCTGCAGCAATCGCATTAAAACTGTTTGAAAATTTCTTCCAATTGAACAAACAACAATGGCTGCACCACACCCTTTCCGGTTTTTTCCAGCAGGATGTATTGTATACTCACGCTGTCCTTCTTTTTATCCTTCTGTAAAACTTTAAAAGCTTTTTTCTTGTCGAACTCTGCCATTGTTGGCAACCCATACCGGGTTAAGAGGTTCATAACCTGATCAGCATCTTTATACCCTTTTAACTGCTGCGACATAATTGCAGCGTAGGTCATACCAATACTGATGGCCTGTCCGTGACTAAGCTCATACATGTTTTCAATAGCATGTCCAAGCGTATGTCCAAAGTTGAGTAGTTTACGTTCACCGCTTTCAAACTCATCACCCAGTACCACTTTGGTTTTGATCATGGCATTTCGCTCAACCAGTTGTGACAGTAGTTTTTTGTCTTGCTGGTATTGCTTCAATGTATGCTGCTGCAGTTGTTTAAACATGGCGGCATCTTTAATGCAGGCATGTTTAATAATTTCTGCAAAACCATTTCTCCATTCAGCAAGTGGCAAGGAAGCAAGCATACTATAGTCGTATAAAAGAAAAGAGGGTTGGCGAATCAATCCCACCATATTCTTGTAAACGCCTACATCAATACCATTTTTTCCTCCGATGGAAGCATCAACCATGGCTAATAAACTGGTGGGTACAAAACCAAACTCAATGCCGCGCATATAAATACCGGCTACATATCCTGTGATATCTGTAACAACACCTCCGCCAACACCCACAAGTATGGTTTTTCGGTCAGCACCCATTTCGATTAGCTGATCAATCAACACATCTACTGTTTGCTGAATTTTATAAGCTTCTCCGGGTTTTAGCACAATGGTGTTCCACCCTTTGAATTTCTTTTTATGGGCCTTGAAAACATGTTCATCTGTAACGAGTACAGCTTTTTCCTTGCCGGCTATTTTATCCAGCAGGTCGAAAGATGCATCGAAATAATACTGAACCGTTTTGGTTGCAAATTGAAAGCTTCTTTTTTTCATACCTGTTCCACATCAACCCTAATTGCTTAGGAGTTCATGATCTTATTCTGGTGATTGATACTTTCCATGTGTACGGCATCAAAATACTTGGTGATGAACTCACGGCTAAGTCCAAGTTTTTCTCCTTTATCAAATGCCCGATCGAGAATGGCGTTCCAACGATTGGTTTGCAGGATAGTGATATTATTATCTTTCTTATACTGACCAATTTTATCGGCCACTTTCATTCTTTGTCCCAGTAACTGCAATAATTCATCATCGAGTTGGTTGATTTGCTGGCGCATTTTTTCCATTGCGGCATGCAGTTCTTCGGAACTGATGTCTTCTTTACGCCAGATGATCGAGCCAATCATTTCACCCAAACGTTCAGGTGTAACCTGCTGTTTAGCATCGCTCCAGGCATTATCCGGATCGATATGGCTTTCAATGATTAAACCATCAAAATCCAGGTCAATCGCTTTTTGTGCTACATCCATTAATATATCCCTACGACCACAGATATGAGAAGGGTCATTGATAAGCAGCATACCCGGGTTACGTCTTTTCATTTCAATTGCCAGGTGCCACATTGGGGCGTTTCTGTATTCAGTATTGCCGTAAGAGCTGAAGCCGCGGTGTATAAGACCAATATCTTCAATTCCTGATTTCGCGACGCGCTCTACTGCACCGATCCATAATTCCAAATCCGGGTTAATGGGGTTCTTAATTAATACAGGCACTTTCACTCCTTTTAATGCATCGGCAACTTCCTGCACACTAAAAGGATTAACGGTGGTACGTGCCCCGATCCATAATACATCCACATCAAAATGAAGCGCATCTTCAACTTGTTTACCGGTGGCTACTTCTACCGCTACTGGTAATCCCGAAGCTTTTCTTGCTTGCTGCAACCAGGGCAAACCCTTGGTACCAATACCTTCAAAACTTCCCGGACGTGTTCGTGGTTTCCAGATACCTGCTCGCAGAATATCTACTTTTCCGGTAGCTGCCAGTCTGGTGGCAGTTTGAATTACCTGCTCTTCTGTCTCTGCACTGCAGGGACCAGAAATAATCAGTGGACGTTTTTGCAATAATGCCTCCACCGCTGTCTTTTGTTCGATTGCTTGCTCCATAAAATTAAAATGTATGATGTCACATATCAGATGTCAGATATCAGATGTCAGATGTATTATTTGATCTATTTCAAATCTGACATCTGCCATCTGACTTCTTAAAATGCTACTATTCCTCTCCTCTCCTTGGTTTTCTGCCACCGCCGCTGTCTGCGTCGTTCATCCGGATTCTTCTGCCTTTGTAGTTTTTACCATCAAGGGCACGGATCATTTGATTGGCAGCTCCTTTATCTATTTCAATCCAACTGTTCATATCTTTCATGTCAATTCTTCCTAACACATCTTTTTTCAAATCGCTCATGTCAAGAATAAACTGCAGGAAGCTGGCTTTGTAGAAACCGTCTTTTGTACCAAGGTTTACAAAGAGGCGACTAAACCCACCACCACGTTTGTATTCTTTACGATTATCCCCTTTTCCTACATCACGACGGCGGCCCTGATCGCCTGCGTCACTTTGTTCTTTTCTGCTTCTCTCACGGAAATTGAGATCTTCTGCATTTTCATAATACTTGAGGAAACGATCGAATTCCATTGCGGCTACGCGTTTCAACACTTCTTCCTTGCTCACATCGGCAAATTTTTCTGCCAGCATGGGAACATAGGTTTCATAGTCGCCATGACTGATATCTGCCGACAGTAATTTATCCATGAAATGGAAGAACTGTTTACGGCATACATCTTTACCACTCGGAATATCCAGCTTATGGAATCTGGAGTTATTGATGCGTTCTATTTGTTTCAGGCGATACATTTCCCTGCTGTGGACAATAGAAATACATATACCTACATTACCTGCTCTACCTGTTCTTCCGCTTCTGTGTGTGTACACTTCAACATCATCGGGTAATTCGTAGTTGATTACATGGGTAATACCCTGCACATCGATACCACGCGCAGCAACATCAGTTGCAATAAGTAATTGCAGGCTCTTGTCTCTGAATTGTCCCATTACCTTATCACGCTGAGCCTGGGTAAGATCGCCATGTAAAGCATCGATATCATATCCTTCGCGTGTAAGACGCTCAGAAATTTCCTGTGCATCTATTTTAGTACGGGTAAAAATGATACCATAGATACCGGGATTAAAATCAATGATTCTTTTCAGTGTTTCATAACGATGCTGTGAACTGGTTACATAGTACTGGTGATCGATGCTTTTGTTAGCAGTGTTTACCTTACCTACTGTAACTTCTGCAGGTTCTTTCATGTAACGCTTGCTCACTTTCCTGATTTCAGGAGGCATGGTTGCACTGAAGAGCCATGTACTTTCTCGCTGAGGGGTATTTTTCAGGATAAATTCAATATCATCCTGAAAGCCCATGTTCAGCATTTCATCAGCCTCATCAAGCACTACATACTTAATTTCTTCCAGGTTGATTGCTTTTCTTTCAATCAGATCAATCAATCGGCCCGGTGTAGCTACTACAATCTGTGTTCCTCTTTTGAGGTCGCGAATTTGTAAACCAATTGACGCGCCTCCATAAACTGCTACTACCGAAACTCCGGTCATATATTTTTTAAACAGCTCTATTTCTTTTACGATCTGTAAACAGAGTTCGCGTGTAGGGCATATCACTAATGCCTGTGGGTGTTTTGCTTTTGCGTCGATCACATGTAAGAGTGGTAAACCAAAAGCAGCCGTTTTACCTGTTCCAGTTTGAGCCAGACCAATAAAGTCTTTCGTACCACTCAACAGAATGGGTATTGCCTGTTCCTGAATCTGGGTTGGGTTCACATACCCCAACTCATCGGTTGCCTGAACCAATCTCGCATCAATTCCTAACGCTTCAAATGTCGTCATGTATAAATTTTTTTGCAAAGTTACCCAATATCAGGGGCTTTGCGGGTTTTATTTGGGAACAGAGCCGGTGAATGGTCAATGGTGAATTGTCAATATGAATACACCTATTCACCATTCACCATTGACCATTCACGCCCCCTATTTCAAAATTCTCCTAATCCCATTCGCATGTTCAATCAATTCCTGGAGGTAATCGAAATTCTCTTTTTCCAGACAGGCTTTGAACTTGCGTAATTGGGCAATGTGTTCATTTAGTACGTCCAGCACATTATCCCGGTTTTGCATAAAAATCGGAACCCACATAGCTGGGTTACTTTTGGCCAGTCGAACGGTACTTTCAAAACCACCGCTGGCCAGTTCGAAAATGGCATCTTCTTCTCTTTCCTTCTCTAATACGGTATTGGCCAGCGCAAATGAAGTAATATGTGAAATATGACTCACATAAGCCACATGTACATCATGGTCATCGGCCTTCATGTATAGTAAGTGCATGCCCAATGTTTTGTAAACATTTTCTACCAGTTCAACCGCATCTGTATCACTTTCTTCCTTCGAGCATATTACAGTTGCCTTATCGGCAAATGCGGTACTTATAGCTGCATCCGGGCCACTGTATTCTGTACCCCACATTGGGTGTGTTGCCACGAATCTTCCTCTCTTTGGATGGTTTGCCACAGATTCACAGATGACTTTTTTGGTAGACCCTACATCCATTACCACCTGTTTTGAAACCATGTCCAAAATACCCGGCAACAGCGCTTCAGCAGCATCAATAGGTGTAGCTAGTACAATTAGATCTGAATCAGCAATTGCTTTAGGCAAAGATTCAATGGCATCTGCCAGTCCAAGTTCCAGGGCGCGTTTAGCGTGTTTTTCATTCTGTTCCACGCCGGTTACAAAAGATGCAACTCCCTTTGCCTTTAAGGTAAGTGAGAGTGAGCCTCCAATTAAACCGGTTCCGATAATTGTAATCCTCATTTTACTAATCTTGTTTTGATGCGTTGAATAGCTTCTTCAAATTTTTCTATACTTCCACAAAGACTCACCCTGATATATCCATTACCGGCATCACCAAATATGCCACCGGGGGTAATGAATACGGAAGCTTCATACAATACTTTATCACTCAAGGCAAAACCATCGGTAAAAGTTGCCGGAATTTTAGCCCAAACAAACATGCCTACCTGACCAGTTGCATAACTACAGTTCAGCAGGTCTAGCATTTCAAAAACCTTGGTCCTTCGTTCTGCATAAATAGTATTGATTGAATCGTACCAGTCTTTTCCCAGTTCCAAAGCTTTTGCCGCTGCCAGTTGAACCGGAAGAAACATCCCGCTATCCATATTGCTTTTGAAACGAAGCACTTCATCAATCCTTTCTTTGGCCGCTGCCAGCATTCCTACCCTCCATCCTGCCATATTCGAACTTTTACTAAGCGAATTAAGTTCCAGTACGACTTCTTTTGCACCAGGAATGCTCAATAAGCTCACTGGTTGTTCATTTAAGATGAAGCTATATGGATTATCATGACAGATCAGGATATTATGTTTCTGTGCAAACGCAATCAGCCTTTCAAAGAAACTGGCAGAGGGTAATTGTCCCGTAGGCATATGCGGGTAATTCACCCACATCAGTTTTACTTTCGACAGGTCTGATTGTGCCAATGCATCCAGGTCTGGTTGCCAGTTATGCTCTTCCGATAAAGTATAGGGCACTGGCCTTGCACCAGCCAATTTAACGGCACTGCTATAAGTAGGGTATCCCGGATTAGGTATCAAAGCTTCATCGCCATCATTGAGGTAAGTCATGCAGATATGCATGATCCCTTCCTTACTACCAATAAGCGGTAATATTTCTGTTTCCGGATCAAGTGAAACACCATACCATTGCTGATACCAGGTTACAACTGCTTTGCGTAAAACCGGAGATCCTTTATAGCTCTGGTAAGCATGTACATTGGGTTGTGCCGCAGTATCCTGCAATACCCGAATCACTTCAGGATGTGGGGGCAGGTCTGGGCTACCGATTCCCAAATTGAGTATATCTTTCCCAGCTTTGTTAAGCGTATCAATTTCACGCAGTTTTTGCGAGAAATAATACTCTCCGATTCCATCCAGTCTATTCGCGGTCTTGATCAGCATAAATTATCCTTTTATAAGTTTTCCTTTCCGGTAAACCCCAAATATTTTAACGTTATTGGTAAGTGATGTTAGTGATGCCAGCACTTTATCTAACTGGCTTCTTTTTTCAAATTCCATATCAACATAGAATCCGTATTTGAAATGACTGCCTGGGATAGGCATGCTTTGCAATTTGCTCAGGTTAATGCCACCTGATGCAATGGTGGTTAACACTTTCGATAAAGCACCTCTGGCATGATTGGTTTGAAAATAAAGGGATGCCTTATTTGCATTGGGATCCTCTTTTGCTTCGTTTGCCCGTTTTAATACCAGGAAACGGGTAACATTATTTTTCATGGTATGTATGTCAGGACCAATTACATCCAGCTTAAAAAGTTCAGCGGCGAGTTTACTTGCGATAGCTGCTGTATGTTTACTTCTGTGTTGTTGCAGGTGTTTTGCACTAAGGGCCGTATCTTCTGTTTCAACCAGTTTCCATGGATGTTGTTCCAGGTAATCAAGGCATTGAAGTATGGCCATTGGATGACTATGTACTTCTTTGATATCTTCCAGTTTTACACCGTGGTTAACGAGTAGGTTTTGGCTGATAGATAGGTAAACTTCTCCTACAACTTTGAGTTTGCTTTTTTGAAGAAGGTTATAGTTAGGAAGGATGCTTCCGGCTATTGAATTTTCAATAGCCATTATTCCACCTGCAGATTGTTTGGCATCACCTGCTATATGAATAAGGTCGCGGAAATTCGCGCATGGAATTACTTCCACTTCTTTCCCAAAAAATGACCTGGCCGCCACCTGGTGAAAACTCCCTTCATACCCCTGAATGGCAATGCCACCTTTAATATTTCCAACTGATTTCATAAACGAAAAATTTTCTCTCCCACCCACTTCAACATTTTTATTTCTTATTGCTTATCTCTGATTACCACAAAAAAAATCCCGACCATTTGGCCGGGATTCTATATCTAGTATTTTCTATTTCTTAAGCTTTAGCAAATACAACCCGGCTCCTTTGATTAAAGAAGTAATAAAAGAAAAAATAAAACCAGGTATTGTTTGCTTTTGTGTTCATTGAGTCAAATATAGAACAGTAAATAATACCAACCATCAAGTCATTAAAAAAAATTATACTAACAAACCTTCGTTTTCCTCGTCGTATGTTTCAACCGGGGTTGAAACACTTCTCGGGATGACGATTGTTTATGAAACATAAAATACCTGAGTAAAGAACTTTGCCAAATACTGGAAACCGCCGTCATTTTGAGGAGCGCACATCACATCGCGATGAGCTGCGACAAAAAAAAGCCCCTCCGTGGAAACGGAGCGGCCTCTAACGATTGCTTGCCATATGAAAATTCTTATAGAAACCAGTACTGCCGGCAAGCAGGCCCTACTAAACAGGAATCACCTGGTTTCGAATTCAATTACTTAGCTACGGCTGTAGTATCAGCTGCAGGAGCAGTTGTGTCAGCAGCAGGAGCAGTTGTTGTATCTGCAGCTACCGGAGCAGCAGCAGTATCTGCAGTTGCTTCTTTGTTTTCACCTGAATTACATGCAGCGAAAGCGCCTAATGCCAGAACGACTAATAATTTTTTCATTGTGTGGTTTTTTTTGAGTGATTTTGATGTTAATACCCGGATATAATAAAAGGTAACCCGGGTTATCGGATTTTTTTCAAAAAAAAGTTTTCGCAGTATTTTGGGTTACTTTTACCGACCTCAACGTATTAAAAGAACATTTAGTGAAAGCTGATACTAACGAACAAGCATTACTGAAAGGACTGGCAAATAACGATTCCAGGGCTATTGAGACCATCTACAAGGAGAATTTCAATACCATACAGGCTTTTATACTAAATAACAACGGTTCTTATGACGACGCCAGGGATATTTTTCAGGAAGCAATGATTGCGCTGTATGAAAAAGCACAAAGCGAATCATTTGTCTTAACCTGTCAAATTAAAACCTATGTATATTCCATATGCAGGCGTTTATGGCTTAAAAGACTTCAGCAATTGGGAAGGTATACTAATCAGGTGGACAGCCTGGAGGAGACTGTACCGGTGGAAGAAGACCTCGAAAACCATGAAAAACGAAACGCCGCTTTCGCCATCATGGATCGGGCGATGAATAGTCTGGGAGAACCCTGCAAGAGCTTATTAGAAGGTTATTACCTTAAAAAAATGGGCATGCAGGAATTGGCTTCGGAATTTGGTTATACCAATGCCGATAATGCCAAAAACCAAAAGTATAAATGTTTAATGCGCTTAAAGAAACTCTTCTTTGCGCAATATAATATCGGAGAGTAAGTACCATGGATGATATTTTATTACTAGAAGCCATAGAAAGATACCTCAGCGACGACATGAGCGCCGAAGAGCGTACCTATTTCGAAAACCTCCGCAAAAACACCCCTGAGATCGACCAGATGGTTGTTGAACATAACATGTTCCTGCACCAGATGGATATGTATGCGGCCCACCGTAACCTCCGACACAGTATTCATGAAACCCACCAGCGCCTGCTCGAAAGAGGAGATATAAATGAAGGTGGCGACATCAGTACCCGTGGTCGTGTAATTCAGTTATGGAATAAATACAAGCGCGTTACAGCTATTGCAGCAGGTGTAGGTGGTGTAATTGCCCTTTTTATCAGCGGTATTGTCATGTATTTTGCACCTGCTGTAAATGGCAACCAGTTGCAACAACTTAGCAACGATATTGCTGTGATCAAAAGAAACCAGCAGGTACAGGGTAACCTTATCAATGAAGTAAAAAGCAAATTACCCGAAGGTGTTCGCTTTGTCAGCGGTGGTTCCGGTTTCTTAATCGACCCTAAAGGCTATATTATTACCAATGCACACGTACTGAAAGGCTCTGGTGCTATTGTGGTAAACAGTAAAGGACAGGAATTCAGTGCTGATATCGTTCATATTGACCACGAAAAAGACCTGGCCCTCCTGAAAGTAACCGACAAAGAATTTGTTCCCCGTAAAAGCCTGCCATACGGTATCCGTAAAAACAGTTCTGACCTCGGAGAAGAAATCTATACACTCGGCTACCCACGTAATGAAATCGTATATGGAATGGGTTACCTGAGCGCACGCAGTGGACTGGAAGGCGACTCACTCTCCTACCAGCTTCAAATGAGTGCCAATCCAGGTAACTCAGGTGCACCGGTTCTCAACAGCAATGGTGAAATCATCGGCGTACTCAGTACCAGACAGACTTCAGCAGAAGGTGTGGTATTCGCTGTTAAATCAAGAAATATATTCCGCATTGTTGATGCGTTCCGCAAAAGCGATACTGCAGAAAAAATAAAACTCCCATCAAAATCCAGCCTCAAAGGCGTACAACGCAAACAGCAGATCGCAGAAGTGGAAGACTGTGTTTTCTACGTTAAGGCGTTTGCGAAATAATTTGAAAATTTGAGAATTTGAAAATTTGAAAATGAGGGTTTTAAACATTGGTTTTGTTAATAATGAAATTAATTAAAATAGCCCCTGCATTCGCAGGGGCTATTTTAATGATAAAATTATTTCTCCCAAATCTGACATCTGCGATCTGAAATCTGAAATCTGACATCTGACATCTGACATCTGACATCTGCCATCTGCCATCCAAATCCGACATCAGCCATCAGACATCAGCCATTTTAGCTTCCTATTTCCAAAGACTACCCGGATACTCTCCCGCAGCTACAAGTTTATTAATGCTCTCCTGCACTCCCGGTGCATCTTCTTTATAAGTTACACCAAACCACTGGGCTGAAGTAGGAATAACTTTTACTACACCTTTACCTGACTGCACAAAATGTTTGGTTACGGTAGGGATGTAAAATTCAGATTTCAATTCTTGTCCATGTTCCTTGAGGAATGTTTCAAATAATGTTTCTGCATGACCAATAAAACCAGGTGCGAAACAGAGGTAGTTCATACTTACCAGACTTGATTCAGGTAAGCTGGTCAGCTTCGCATCTTCCTCGTATACAATACCACCTTCCGGCTGGGCATATATTTTCGTACGTTCATTGATATCAGTAAGATTACCATCGGCACTTACTTCACAAACACCTCTGCTAACCGTACCATTATCACTCAAAGTATTTTTGAGGTGATAACCAATGATGCAGTAAGTCTGCTCATTGCATTCAGTAGTTAAAAAAGTATAGGCTTTTTCAAAAGCATCTTTTCCATAGAAATCATCTGCATTAATAACAGCAAATGGCTCATTGATTTTTCCTTTACAGCACAATACTGCATGACCAGTACCCCATGGTTTGGAGCGATCTGCGGGAACTGCATAGCCATTGGTAAAGGCCGATAAATCCTGGTAAACATAATCGGTAGCAATTTTACCTTGTAATTTAGGCTCAAAAATGGCTTTAAACTGTTCAGCAAATTCTTCACGGATGATAAATACAACTTTGCCAAATCCGGCACGAATTGCATCATAAATTGAATAATCCATGATAGTTTCGCCATCAGGACCGAAAGACTGAATTTGTTTCATACTGCCATAACGGCTCGCCATACCGGCTGCAAGAATCACTAAAGTCGGTTTCATAGTACAGTTTGATTCAACGAAACTATAACTTTCAGGCCTACAATAAGATAGGATGTTGATAAATATTGAAAATATTTATATTCAGTCACTAAAGGAATTGTCCATAAATGGAATTCAAACCGACATACTCCGGCTTGATCTGGTGCACCCCATTATTAGTGGCAACAAATGGTTTAAATTAAAATATTACCTGGAAGAAGCTGTTGAACAAAACGCGCAATGCCTCGCCAGTTTTGGGGGCGCATATTCGAACCATATAGTGGCACTTGCCTGTGCAGGGTATGAAAAAGGTATTACCACCAAAGGTTTTATCAGGGGCGATCAAGCAACCCCGCTTTCTCCCACCCTGCTCGAAGCAAAGCAATATGGCATGGAATTGGTTTTTGTTGACAGAACTACTTACAGAGACAAAGATGCCATCATGCAACAATACCATCAGCCGGGCATTTATTGGATACCCGAAGGAGGTTATGGAAAACTGGGTGCCAAAGGTGCGGGCGATATTTTAAGTACAGCAGATACATCGGGTTATGACTATATCATCTGCGCAACCGGCACTGGCACTATGCTTAGCGGACTAATACAATCAGCTCAGGACAACCAAAACATCCTTGGCATCAGCGTATTGAAAAATCATCACTCACTTATGAGTGAGGTTACTTCTCTCAATTATTCTAACAAAGACATGGCATTTGGCTCCATGCAGGGATATGATTTTGGAGGATATGCCAAACATACCCAATCGCTAATCGATTTCATGAACGAGCTTTGGCTGGCAGATCAATTACCCACTGATTTTGTCTATACCGCCAAATTATGTTACGGTGTCAGGGATATGATCCAAACAAATCAAATTCTTCCAGGTAATCGTTTGCTGCTGATACATAGCGGCGGCTTACAGGGAAATCGTTCATTAGGCGCCGGCAAGCTTTTATTTTAACTATTTATTGCCACTGAGGACACAGAATTACACAGAAGGATTCAGTGCTTTTCTGTGTATTCAGTGGCAATCACCCGAATTTTAATCCCCATGCACTATATATTTGTATGAATGAAACACTGGAGCCTGTTATTTATTATTTGTCTTGGAAGTATCATGCACCTGTCTGCACAAAGAGCTTTGCCGGGATTTACCATTCAGGAATTAGGAAAGGGAAAAGTTAGCATCAGTTGGATCAACCCATATCCTACCTGTAATCAACTGGCCATTCAACGCTCTACTGACAGCATCAATTTCAGAACCATATTTTCGGCACAATCGCCCGAACTGCCACGCAATGGTTATGTTGATACTAAAGTGCCTCCTGCTCCAAAAGTTTATTACCGCATATTCTATGTGCTCGCTGGGGGCAATTACTTTTTTACTGATATTAAAAAATCATCCGATAATACTGTTGAAGAGACAGTTAAAAAAGCAGATAATGTTTCCGAACGAATCATTATACCTGCAGACATCCTTAAAAAAGACAGTACGGCCAATGGAACAACAGAAAAATTGATTCGCATTTACAAGCGTGATCAATTTGTATATACATTGAATACAGAGGAATACCGTCTCTTCAGAGACTCCATCATCAAATACACACAGGATTCTTTATCATTGATTAAATCGGGTGAAATCAACTGGAAACCATTCATTCCAAAACCGAAAGAATATGTAAGTGTATTTGTAAAAGACACATTACTGGTACAAATTGAACTCCCCTTCTATAAAAGATTCAAAGACTCTATTGCCGCCAACACAAAAGATACCCTTACCAATATCACTACCTTCCGCGCAGAGCTTTCCCGCTTTGTTCCCAAACCAGTTTGGAAACCATCGGTATATGTGTACACCAACAACAACGGCTACCTCAACATAAGTCTGCCTGCACAGGACTTTCAAGCCTACCATATTGTTTTCTTCGACCAGCAAGGAAAAGAACTCTTCCGCATCCAGAAAATGAAAGAAGCAGAACTGATTTTAGACAAAGCCAATTTCAAAAAAAGCGGATGGTATGAATTTGAACTTTTCAAACAAAATGTTCTTGTAGAGAAGAATAAGTTTTTCCTGCAAAAAGTCTGAGGGAACAGATGAACAGAGGAACAGAGGAATATCCAACGTCCAATGTCCAAATAATTGGTAATTGGACGTTGGATATTCCTCTGTTCTTCTGTTTAGCACAGCGCCACTTCAAACACTGCTTCAAAATGTTTTTTCAATCTTTCTTTTGCTTCTTCAAAATCCACTTCTCTTCCTAATTCTTTTTGCAGTGAGGTTACCTGCTTGCCTACGATACCACAGGGAACAATATGATCGAAATAGCTGAGGTCGGTATTTATGTTGAAGGCAAAGCCATGCATGGTAATCCATCGGCTGCATTTGATGCCCATGGCACAGATCTTTCTTTCTTTGCCGGGTATATCGGGGTCGAGCCAAACGCCTGTTTCGCCTTTGCTCCGTTCTCCTTTTAGGCCATAATCGGCCATGGTAAGTATGATTACTTCTTCCAGGCTACGCAGGTACCAGCCCAGATCAGTTTTAAACTGTTCCAGGTCAATGATCGGATAACCTACGATCTGCTGCGGACCATGAAATGTTATATCGCCACCCCTGTTAATATGGAAATACTCAATACCCCTTGCTGCCATTTCTTCCGGAGCAATTAGGATATGTTCCTCTTTTCCACTTTTTCCGAGGGTATAAACGGGTGAATGTTCTACAAACAACAGGTGATGCGGGGGCAGTGCAGCAGTAGCATCCTCACGGTGCTTCGCTTTCATCTCCACTTTCTCCTTCAGCATCTCCTCCTGCCGATCCCATACCGATTTATACGACCGATATCCGAGGTCTTCAAAAAATACTGACTGCATGATGCAAAGAAACAGAGAAATAAGGAATAAGGAATACGAAATAAGGAATACGAAATAAGGAATATGGAAGGTCAGGGATAGGTTGGGGAATTATGAAATAGTAATGACCTACTTTCTCATTCCTTATTTCATATTCCTTATTTCTCTGTTTCTTTGCTCCATGCTGGATGAACAAGATTTACAAGCCGAAGACGCAGCCGAAGAACTATACGAACGAAAATCCTTTAAAGTAGATAAAGGACAGGAGCCGCTGCGCATTGACAAATGGGTGCAGGGACGTATTGAGGGAGCTACGCGTAATAAGGTACAGAAAGGCATTGATGCCGGTTTCCTTACCGTAAACGGACAGGTAGTAAAGAGCAACTATAAAATTAAACCGGGTGATGAGATTGTATTGATGAGCCTTATCAACCCTGAACATACCGAGTTAAAGCCGGAAAATATTCCACTGAATATCGTGTATGAAGATGATGCGGTAATGGTATTGAATAAACCCGCCAATATGGTGGTGCATCCCGGAGTAGGCAATTTTACCGGTACTATGCTTAATGGAGTGGCCTATCATTTCTTAAAACAGAATCCCAATCTCGATGAGGAGAGCCTGCCCCGTTTCGGACTGGTACACCGCATCGATAAAAATACCACTGGCTTAATTGTATTGGCGAAAACAGGAGATGCTGCGGCACATCTGGCAAAACAATTCTTTAACCATACCGTAAACAGAAAATATGTTGCACTGGTATGGGGCGATGTACAGGAAGACAGCGGAACTATCGAAGCACATATTGCCCGACACAGACAGCACCGCAAAATGTTTGATGCATACCCGGAAGGTGAAACAGGCAAACATGCAATTACCCATTATAAAGTACTGGAACACTTCAACTATGTTACCCTGGTAGAATGTATTCTTGAAACGGGACGCACGCACCAGATAAGGGTACACATGAAGCATATCGGCCACACCCTTTTCAACGACTGGGAATATGGCGGCGATAAAATTCTGAAAGGAACCATCTACACCAAATACAAACAGTTTGTAGACAACTGTTTCGAAATGTGTCCCCGTTGCGCATTGCATGCCCAAACACTAGGCTTTATCCACCCCATAACCAAACAACCCATGCACTTTGAAGCACCTCTGCCAGATGATATGCAAGGAGTGATAAATAAGTGGCGCAATTATGTGCAACACAAGAAAACAGAGGAATAATGAACAGAGGAATATCCAACTTGCAAATATTTGGACATTGACATTTCTCTGATTTTCAACTATTCGATTTATTTAGTAATCATGGAAATTATTTCTTTGGCAAGCAATTCCAAATCTCCGCTTCTGACAATATTATCCGGAACATAGCGTCGAGGCACAACAGGCAGTCGTTTGTTGGGTATAAAAGGTGTTTTAGCTACTGCATAATAACAGCTATCCATTTTACCCTGCTTGTTTAACACAACTGTTACTGTTAATTTATTGGCAACTGGAGTAATTGAAGCAAGCGTATTCATCATTAAATCTTTTGCATCATTACCTTTCTCAAGGTCTTTCTTGATCTGGCTATAGTTTCTATCAACGGTTTTCTTAGTCTCGGCTTTAGAAAGTTTATCAAGCTCTTCCCTGCCGATGACAGTAAATTTTTTTTCATCTAATTGAACACGTAAAAGAGCTTCAAGATTAGCTGTTTCCGTAACCCCATTTACCTGAATATATACAGGTAATTTTTTGGCCAACAATTCACCATCCTGCTTTGCCTGCTCCGGCAGAAAGATCATGAAAAATATAAGAATATACTGCATCAATATTAATTTTTATAGTACGGCAGGCAATGATTCAATCAAATTTATGGAGTAAAACCTGAGAAATGGCTAAGATTCAAATATTTGGACATTCGACATTCCTCTGTTCCTCTGTTCTTCTGTTCATATATATTTGCACTATAAATCTGAAAACTTATGTCAAACGACATCCGTCATAACTGGAGCAAGGAAGAAATTTACGATATCTACAACATGCCTTTACTTGAGCTGGTATTTCGTGCAGCAGAACTGCATCGCAAATACAATGATACCGCCGAGGTACAGGTATGTACACTCTTAAGTATTAAAACTGGTGGCTGTAGTGAAGACTGCGCTTATTGTCCGCAGGCTGCACGTTATAGTACCGGTGTGGATGTACAGGCATTGATGAAGAAAGAAGAAGTACTGTCTTATGCACAGAAAGCAAAAGATGCAGGCTCAACCCGTTTCTGTATGGGTGCTGCATGGAGAGAAGTGCGCGACAATCGCGATTTCGATCGTGTGCTCGATATGGTAAAAGGTGTAAATGAAATGGGTATGGAAGTTTGTTGTACCCTCGGCATGCTTACCGAAGACCAGGCACAGAAACTGGCCGATGCCGGTTTATATGCTTATAACCACAACCTCGATACCAGTAAAGAACATTACGGTGAAATAATTACTACCCGTACTTATGAAGACCGTTTAAACACATTGGATAATGTCCGCAAAGCAGGTGTAACTGTTTGTTGTGGTGGCATTATTGGATTGGGTGAAACACATGAAGACCGTATAGGTATGTTGCACACGCTGGCCACTATGCCGGAACATCCGGAAAGTGTGCCCATCAATTCACTGGTAGCCATCAAAGGAACACCACTTGAAAACAATTCAAAAGTAGATGTATGGGATATGGTGCGCATGATCGCCACAGCCCGTATACTGATGCCTAAAACCATGGTTCGCCTCAGTGCAGGCCGAACAGACATGAGCATCTCCGATCAGGCATTGTGCTTCATGGCCGGTGCCAATTCTATTTTTGCAGGCGATAAATTATTAACCACTCCTAACCCGTCATTTGATGAAGACAATCAAATGTTCCAACTGTTAGGATTGCAGCCACGTAAAGCTTTTAAAGAAGAAAGCAAGCAGTACTTAAGAGAATTGGTGGATGCGTGAGTGGTGAATGGTCAATGGTGAATAAAAACTCGTGGAAGCGCAAATAAATTAAAAAGTCAAAATTCAAAAGAAGTGTTTCTGCTGAATTTTGACTTTTTTTATGCTCTCAGCGTAATCTCAGCGCTCTCATGTTCTCTGCGGTAAATCTACTCGAATGTTCACCGCAGAGAAAAGAGAACGCAGAGGTTACGCAGGGGTAAATTAATCATCTTTCGGTCTTCCCGACTTCCGGACTTTCGGACTATTTCCCCTTCGGCCTAAACGACCTCACCGGCGCTGCCGGTTCTTTCTTCAGCTCAATACCTTTTGTTGGCATTAAGCGCAGTGCTTCCTGAACCGCTTTTTCCAGTTGCGGGTCGCGGCCTTCGATGATGGCTTTGGGGTCGTGGAATACTTCTACATCGGGTGAAACCCCAACTGCCTCGATTGCCCATTTACCATCTGTGTCAAAGAAACCACCACGTGGGGCTACCATGCGGCCGCCGTCGATAAATGGAGGTGTATCCCAGGTACCAACCAGTCCGCCCCAGGTGCGGGTGCCTACCAGAGGACCAATATTGGCCTTTTTAAACATATAGGGCAGCAGATCACCACCCGAGCCGGCATTTTCATTGATCACCATTACTTTAGGTCCCCAGATGCCCGCCATAGGGGTTGTTGATGGTCGGTGCCCTTCTACCCTGTTATTGAAATAACCCAGGAGCTGGCGATTCATGATATCGACCATATAATCGGCGGCAGAGCCACCACCATTATTTCTTTCATCGATAACGGCGCCTTTTTTATCCTGCTGGGAGAAATAGTAGCGATTGAAATAAGTGTAACCTGGATTACCGGTATTGGGCACATATACATAGGCCAGTTTACCATCCGATAATTTATCTACTTTTCTCCTATTACCTTCAACCCAAGCACGGGAACGTAACCCTCCTTCATTGGCAATTGGTTGAACCGTAATCAGCCTTGAACCTTCAAGCGATGGTTTATTGTTTACCCTGATTTTTACCTGACGATTCGCAGTTCCTTCAAATAAACTATACAAATTCATATCGGCTGTTAAAGGCTTACCATCTACTTCCAATAAATAATCACCTTCCTGCACATTCATACCCGGACCACTTAACGGAGCCCGCAGTTCGGGGTTCCAGTTTTCACCGGTGTATATTTTACTGAATACGAAATATCCGTTTTGTACTTTATAATCTGCACCCAATAAACCACCTGGTACAGAAGGTACATTGGGGAAATCGCCCCCACTGGTATATGAGTGGCCCACAGCAATTTCGCCACCGAGAATGTCGATGATATAGTTGAGGTCGCTTCTGTGTTTTACATGTTTCACCCAGGGTTTGTACCAGGTAAATATTTTATCCCATGGTGCACCGTGTGTATTGTCAACATACAGGAAATCGCGCTGGTAGCGCCATCCTTCCCTGAAAATCTGTTCTGCTTCCTGTGATGGATCAACATACACTTTCATACCATCTGTTGCAAGTCTTCCTTCACCCGGACGCGGAGCTGCAGCAGTTCCATTGATAAACCAACCCGGACCAGCTCGGTATAAAATAGATTTACGATCGAAGCTGGTTACCGCGGCACTTACTGATCGAACAAATTCTATCGACTTTCTATCTTTCAGACTGTAACGATGAAGAATAAGTCCTGGCCCATCTGCCGGAGATTCCAAATAGAATACCGTTCCATCCGGACCTGCAACCAGACCTGCATAATTCTTTAAAGGAATATTAGCGGCAATGATACGCTGGTCAAGTCCATCGAAATCTATTTTCACCTGAACCCCTGCTCCTGCTGCGGTCCTGGCTGGTTTTGCCGAACTGTCTGCGGGAGATTTAACCGGTTCATCATCACTCTTCGGCTCAAAGGGCGAAGGGGCATCTTTACTGAGTACAGCAATGTAGAGGGCGCGGTTAACGGGATAATTGTAACTGCTCATATCAAGCCATCCTGTTGCCAGTGCATAATCGGTGCTGGCAAGGAAATACAAGTATTTACCACTCTCGTCCCATTGTGGATCGATGGCGTCAGACAAACCATCAGTGATCTGTTTGGTACTGCCAGTTTCGAGGCTATACACTTTAATAGCTTTGAACTGGTTGTTCTGAATCTGCGCATAAGCAATCCACTTACTATCTGGCGACCATACGGGTTTCATGGACCTCGTTGGATGAGCGTACCTGTCCGTATCTACAAGTTTAATAGCACCTGTTTTAACATCGATGAACCAGATATTGTAATCGGTATCGCTGAAAGCAATGTATTTGTTATCGGGCGACCAGGTAGGTGTGTAATAGAATTTTTTATTGGGAATAGGAAATGCCTGTGCGGGTTGTAAACCAAACTGGTCGCGGATCATGAGCTGGTACTCACCACTTGCATCGGAGAACCAGGCAATTTTTTGTCCATCAGACGACCAAACAGGCGCACGGTCTGCGCTGCCGGGTGTATTGGTTATATTTCTCCAGTCGCCGTTTTCTTTAGGCACGGTAAACACTTCTCCCCTGCTTTCAAACAAGGCTCTTTTACCTGTTGGAGATAAACTGGCATTGATCAGACTAAATGCACTCAAATCGTTCCAGCGAGGTCTACCCCAATTTAGATCGCCTTTAACCTCTATTACCAATTGAGTATTTTTTTGGGTTGTCAGGTCAAGGTTATGCAGGTAACCACCCTGTTCATACACCAGCCCATTTCCACCAGAAGTCAGGTTCTTACAATCAAAGTCTTTATGAAACGTAAGTTGTTTCTGTTGTTTTGTTTTGGGATCATAAGACCAAACATTATTGATGAAATCCTGCTCCGATAAAAAATAGAGCATACCATTGTGCCAAACAGGTGCTGTATGACGCTCCCGATCTCCCTGCATGGTTTTCACGGTTTCATAAGAGCTCACATTGAATAACCAGATGGGCTGTGCCTGACCGCCGCGGTAATTGCGCCATTCAGGATCCCAGAAACTATAGGGTTGATAAGCCATGGTTTTACCATCGGCTGATAAACTGCCCACAAAACCAAAAGGTACTGCCATGGCCGTAGGTGTACCACCGGTTACGGGTACTGTAAAGAATTTCGCATTCACGGTAGGATAGCCTTCCCTGCCTGAGGTAAAATACACGGCTTTACCATCGGGCATCCACCCCTGTGTAATATCGGCACCGGGATGCCAGGTGAGCCGCTTGGGTTCACCGCCATCAATAGGTACAATATATACATCGGTATTACCATCATATTGCCCGGAGAATGCCACCCATTTGCCATCAGGACTAATACGCGGACTGGTTTCTGAACCCACTGCACTGGTAAGCCTTTGCGCCTGTCCGCCATTACGGTCTACACGCCAGAGATCATCGGCGTGTACAAATACAATATGGTCTTTACTGGCACTCGGCTGACGCAATAGCATAGTGCCTTGTGCCTGAGCGAGTTGGATTGTGAAGAGGAGGAGGATGAGAGATTGTAATCTTTTCATATAGTTGGTTTGGAGGAGTAATTTACTAATATGATTGTATAGTGGGAGGAAGATTGTTTGGGTGGGGTGTTGCGGGGGTGAGATATTTGGAATATTTTTATACGAAAAAATTTCATCTTACAAGGTAAGATCGAGTTAAAAGAATTGGAGTAGCCTTATTACACCAATTTACAAACCGGCAGCAAGCCGATTGAGACACAATACAACAGAAATTAGGTGTATAACTATGAAAAATAAGAAAAGTGAAATTAGCAGCGATTTACATAGAAGACCATGAATACTTATTCAAAGAGCCTCAAACTATTAACTTTGGAGGTCGGTATTATTATGAATTTGAAAATGCAAATAACGATATTATTATCAAGCGAACCCCAAATGAAAAGTTCATCCCGTATTTTTTTAACTTGTCTAACCTACAAAGTAAAGTAACTAACTTAACTGCCATTGTAGGACAGAATGGTGCAGGCAAATCAACTTTACTCGACATTATCAGGAGTGAATTCATCAAACATGAATATGCCTTACCTCAATCAAATTCACTATTCATATTAGAGGTTGACGGCAAATATCCTCTTGTCCTTAGGAATGATTTTAAAAAGGTTTT
>CBFGPM010000031.1:0-44711 GCA_965650685.1 uncultured Sediminibacterium sp. | reverse complement strand
CTGACTCACGATAAATCTTATTCGGCAACAACATTTCTTCGGATATCGCATTGAGCGTCGTAATACCCGGAATAAATTTCCCCTTCGCATCCTTATACCCTCTCCGCCACTGTTCAACCTTCTCTCTGGTATCAAGCGGCTTACCAAACCATGTGTCCGGAACAAATCCCCATTCCATATGCAATAGATCAAAATCCTGCTTTCCCTCTATGGGTTTTAACACAGCTATATTTCCATAGGCAAATCCATCATGCAAGTCCCGATCTAGAAAATCATATTGTGAAACAGCCTTCTCTAGGCTCTTCAGGCGGATAAACTCAGCATGGGTAACCTTTTGTCCGTTATAATAACACATAAGACAAACTTAACTATAATGGCTTTCAATAGTATCACTGACAAGTTTGACCAAGGATTGGTCAATGAATTGATCCAGTGCTTTATCCAGTTGTGAAACGGCGAACCCTTCAGGTGTCGGAACAAGCCGGAACAGATAACCCTCATGATCTGAAACAGAAAAATGGACCTCCCTTTCAGATGTATGGGGGGTAATACAAATAGAACCGATATAAAAGGGAGCGTCCATTACGACAAGTTAATGAAATTAATCGAAGAGCTGTAATGGCTTGGATGCAATGGCTACTTTCACCTTCTCGTTTTTCGGCGTACAGGAGGCCAACAGCGGACCAAAAACCTCTGCCTCCGGTTGTCTCCCTTCAGGCAGGGATGTCCAGAACGTTCCCCCTTCATTCGCTTTTGCAAGTGTTAACACCAACGGCTGCCTACCATCCTCAAAATAAAGGGCATACACAATATCCTTACCGACTTTCTTGGTATGCACCTGAACGGTCTGCCCCTGATAGGAAAATGAATATCGTTCGCCAGCCTTTTGCATAGGCTAATATAAGAAGAATATGTCAAAATGCTAATATTTTTAGCTTTTTATTTGCATAGAGAAACCTTGCCATTTTCGATTTGTATTAGTACACCTGCTTTTATCCTACATTCTTCAGTAAATGCGGAGAAGGATAGTACTTTTCCCGGTTAACTAATTTTAGACCGATTTCGTCGCGTATGATGGAACACGGATTTTCATGATTTTCAGGATTTATCATGATAGATCATGAAAATCATGAAAATCTGTGTTCTATTAATAGCAAATAGTGCATTTAAGGCAACCAAATATTTCTTAAAGCAACTAACTTTAAATTTTCTCCCCCTCTATAATTCCATTAAAAGAAGAAAGGGAATATTAAGCACCCTCAAGTCTTGTAGCTTGCAGCTTGAAGCTTGAAGCCAATCCCCCCCTCATCAATACCTATCGAACTAAATCAATTCCTTTTTCATCTCAGCAACTACTTCCATTAGCTTGGCTTCTGTAAAATTTATTTGTTCGGCAAGGTTATCAACCTGCTCATTTTCTTTCCCCGCTCTTTCTATTTCCCGGATAACTTTTTCCAGGGAATGTATCTTAAGGTTATCGATAGAAGGTTTTAACTTATGTGCCGCCTCTCCCATTTCTTTAAATTGCCCGGCATTGAAAGACTGTTTTATCTGACCTACAATTTGTATGGATTGTTCACTGAATAAGAGAATCATTTTTTGTATAAAATCCTGATCACCCCTGGCTATATCCTGTAAGCCAGCAAGACTATATAATGAATCGGTTGTACTTGAATCCGTTAATTTTGTAATCATTGGTTGATTGTTTTGATTGTGCAGCCAATATGAAATTGTTTTGATAAACTCCTCTTCTTTAAATGGTTTGGCAATGTAAGCGTTCATCCCTGCCTCGATACATTTATCATTCTCGCCTTTCACCACATTGGCAGTTAAAGCTATAATGGGAAGAGGGTTTTTATTTTTACGAATCTGTTGTGCGGCTTCAAATCCATTCATCACCGGCATATGAATATCCATCAATACCAGGTCTACTACTCCATTGGCTATGGTTTCTAAAGCCTCTGCCCCATTTGTGGCTTCTATCACGGTTGCACCATAATTTTTTAGAATAGTTGATGCTATCAAACGATTCATATCGTTATCATCCGTAACAAGTATACATTTCCCTGAAAGAACATCTGCCGAAACAGCTTCAGTTACAGGAATTATCAGATCACCATCTGTACCTTTCTTTAACTCAAGAGATAACACCACTGATGTACCCTCTCCTTTTTTACTAAACACTTTAATCGTACCATTCATCAGCTCAATCAACTCTTTACAGATGCTCATCCCCAAACCAGTACCACCATAGCGTCTGGAAACAGAGTCTGATTCCTGACTAAATTTATCAAATAAGCGGTTGATAAATTCAGGATCCATGCCTATACCCGAATCAGTAACAGTTAAACAAATTTGCTGTGAATCTGCTTTGTCTTCTATCAGTTCAAGTAGAATATCTACTTTTCCTTTATTCGTAAATTTAATCGCATTACTTAATAGATTCAGCAATATCTGATTTAACCGGTATGGGTCACCAATCAGTATTTTGGATATTTCATTATCGCAATAAGAGTTGATTAGTTGCAACCCTTTTTCTTCCGCTTTATGCATTACTACCTGCATCGCGTTTGTAATAACATTCCTGGGAGAGAAACCAATTTTTTCAATGTTGAGTTTCCCTGCTTCTATTTTAGACAAATCGAGAATATCATTGATAATAATTAGCAGGTTATCTGCTGCCTGGTTAATGATATTTAAATAAAATTGTTGTTTTTCATTCAGGCTGGTTTTGTTAAGCTGATTACCCATTCCAATGATGGCATTCATGGGTGTCCGCATTTCATGGCTCATGTTGGCCAAAAAAGTTTCTTTGGCCCTTGCAAGCATTTCTGCATGTTCACGGGATCGGATTAATTCAGTTTCCAGGTTTTTCTGTCCAGTTATATCTGTATGTGTACCGGTAATACGTATCGGTTTACCGTTCCTTCCTTTTTCAATAACAACACCTCTGTCTAGCACCCAACGAATCGTTCCATCTTTATGAACAATCCTGTATTCCAAACTATGTGAGGTAATTTCTCCGGCCCTGTACTTCCGGTCATTATCTATCAACAATTCTTTATCAGCTTCATATACACTGGCCCACCAAATTTCCTGATTGTTGGAAAGATCATTTGTTGAACAACCCAGGATCTCATTATTGGTTTTTGAAAAATAGGTTTTACCTGTGGCGAAATCATGTTCCCATACATTATCACCAATATTCTCCAGTGCTTTTCTGAAGCGGCTTTCAGATTCTTTTTCTTTAGTAATATCTGCTTCCAATGCAAAGAAGCCGGTAATTTCTCCTTGCTCATTGATAATAGGCTGTCCATCTATTCTTACCCAATAAGTTTCACCAGATTTTGAATAGTTAAGTATCTCTGCATTAAAGGATTCACCTTTTAAAATCTGATTGCTCAGGTATGAAACGGTAAGGGGATTCGTTTCAGGTCCCTGAAGAAATGACCCTGGTTTTTTTCCGATTACCTCTTCACCAGAATAACCTGTTATGGTAACAAAGCTCTTATTAACCCAGGTTATTCTTCCTTCTTTGTCTGTAATAATTACAGCATTACTGTTATCTTCTACAATTTGAGATAGTATGCGTAGTTTTTCTTCATTTATTTTTTTATCGGTAACATCTTCTATAAATCCAAAAAATTCAACAATCTGTCCGGATTTGTTTAATACAGGCTGACTCACCGACCGGCCCCAGAACCATGACTTATCTTTACGATAATAAATAATTTCGGTACTAAACCCTTCTCCCCTGAAGAATGATTCCAGAATTTTAGTTAATGACTGCTCATCTGTTAACGCTCCCCTGCAAAGCTCAACAGGCGTTTTTCCAATTATTTCTTCCTGACTATAACCGGTTAGTTTACAAAAACCTTCATTAGCCCAGGTGATCTGGCCATTAGGGTTGGTAAACAGCACGCCGAGTTTATTGGCACTCGCAACAAGCGATAAACGCTCAAGTTGCTGCTGGTCATTTTTCTGCTGGGTAATATCCCTGCCATAAACATTCACATAACCTTCATCCATCATAGTAACACAAACAAAGGAATAATCACGTCCGTCCGATTTAGCTTCGATGATCCATCGGGGATTTGATTTATCAATTATAGCTGCTACCAGGGCAAAAAAATCATCGTTACGATAAACCTTATTCTTGTATTCAAAGAAATCCAGTTTTGCAGCCGCAGGGTTATTTCTCAAAACTTCACCAGAGAAATTAATCCTGATTAAGGGATCAGGGCTTTGCGTAGGAAACAATGCTATATCATGGGCTTCTTTATTGGCTTTTTGTAATTCCTTTTTCTGGGTATTAATGGTTACAATCAGTTCCTTCAAATCATCATTTGTAATCTCCCTTGATTTGAGCACATGTAACAAATCGATCAATGGATCATGATTGGCAAAATCATCTATTACCAAAGCCCTTTCCTGTATATCTTCAATGGAATTAATCCAGGGTGACCCTACAAATAAAATCTCTTCTGTTTCAGTGAACCATTCAAACTGACCTCTTAATGTTGTTTTAGTTCCAGTACAGGTTTCAATAATGACCAATTGATTTACCAATTGCCGAATTGTTTGGAAACTGGTATCAGTAACAAAGGGTCTTACGATTTTAAAACACTGGTTAAAAGAACTATTTCTTTTCAATCCACACATTTTTTCAATAGAGCTGCCAAATGAACCCAATTCTAATTCCTTATTTACCCTAAGGTAAAAAGGAAAAAGGCGGTTCAAACGCTCATGATTGAAAAAAAATTGCTCAGACATAGTTACCAGCTTACTTTAAAAATTTCATGTGTATCACCATCATTCCTGCTTTGTATTAATTCTATTGATGCTTTAACATCATACATAATTGCCAATCCATTGAGTAATCCATGCACAAAATCCTGTAACCCTTCCCTTTTTGAAAAATAGTGTACATGTATCGACGCTTCTTCAATATTACTCACTTTAAATTCCGGTGGTGTTAACTTAGGATACATCAACATGATCCTGTTGTGAAATAAAGGAAGGTTTACTAAAAACTCTTTCAGGTTCTTGCCTCCTGCTTCCATCATACTTCCATATTTCTCTTTTCCGGTTTTCAAAATCCACCATTCCCCAAATGAATACAAAATATCAGCAACGGATAAGTTCAATACTCCTGCAGCAGTTGTCGCCAGTTTATAAGTTATTGCATCATCATACGGCTCATTACTCAGAAAGAAATCTATTTCAATACCACTTTTTTCTTTAATTGTTTCCCATTCCTTCATGCCGAATTTTGCAGTAATCAGATCCTGGATAGCTTTATTTACAATACCATACATATACTCAGCGTTAGCTTTTAAGATTCGATTGTTTCATAAAATGAGGTTATCGTCATAGTTTGATTATGCAACTGACAACTACCCCCATCCTGAAAAGGAGATATTTCACCGTAAGAATAAAACCCTGCCATAATGGTGTTATTATTGAAGGTTTTGGCCACTGATTTCACTTCTTCAACTGTTTTACTTCCTAAAATCAGCTTTCTCCCTACACAGGAAATTAGTAAAGAAAAATCGGGATACCTTTTTTTATCTGGTAATGACAGTTCAGCGGCTTCTGCTGCGGCATAAGTTAATTTAGTGAAGTTAGCTTTCATGAATCGCACATAAGAACCTTCAGGTATATCACCAGCGAAAGTCATACTCTTCTCCGATTCATTAACAGACAATATTGTTCGTACCACTGCATTTCGCGACCCCGGCATGGTAACCGATAGTGGAAAAAGCAAGGCCGAGCCCGGAAGGTTTTTAGATTCTTCACCCAGGTATCTTTTATAAAGCTCCAAAGCATTTTGATGCTCTATTTCGAACAACACATTGCCTGATGCGCTGGTTACTCTTTTCTCCAACCCAAACTGATCCCACCCACCCTGAGATCCATGTGCTATTTTAATGTTTTTACCATACAAGCCGATTGCAACAATTTCTCCTTCAATAGGCTGCTTATTCAGTCCTACTAATGTAGAACTGAATGCCGCATCGTCGCCTGCCAGTCCGCCGGTAACCATTACCTGCTTATTGATCTGGGTACTCAATCCTTTAACGAGGTCGCTGCCATTTACAAGGCTACCATCTGAAAAAATCAATAAGTGAACAAGGTCTGCCTGAGGCAATTGTTTTGCAAGACTTGCGGCTGCTAAATAGCTATTACTGTAATTTTTTATATTTACCGATGCGGCCACTATTTTAGTTGTTTCAAATTCCATGGCCACCACTACAAATGCGTGATCTTCAACCTGGTTGTGATAAATTTCTCCTGAAGTACTGCAAAGTGCAATTTCAGCAGAAGGAAATTTATCTCTAACATGCTGATAGGATTTAGGCTGTTGCAACATGGTTTTAGATGCAAAGCATAAAACAAGCGCAACCTGACTTTCATTTACAAGATGGCTATCAATATGCATTTCCCATAAATCACCTAATAATCGGTATATACAAGTTTTCATAAAAATTACTTACAAAACAAATAATCAAAAAGAAAGCCAATTTGCCAATGGATATACATAATTGATAATCAACATTTTACAAATCTTCCTTTCTTTTAAAATTCTATTATTTGGAACAAAAATCCACAAAATGGAACACTAGTTCAGTTTCAATTCGCCTGTTTGCAACATTTTATAGATGGTACTTTTCCCGACATCCAACGCTTTTGCTGTTTTTTTAACGTCATTATTATTACGCATAAGAAAATGCTGAATGATATCGGAAGTATATTGACGCAGTGTTTTGCCTTCCTGCAAAAACACTTCCGTTGTTTTAACGGAAGAAAATGTAATATCATCTGCTTTTATTTCATTCTTTTCGCACATCACTACACTTAATTCAACCACAGCTTTCAATTCTCTTACATTTCCAGGATAAGGATATTGCATTAGTTTGTCTTTGGCCTCTGCCGAAAATTGCATAATACCCAACTTATTATCTTTTGCAAAAGCATCGGCAAAATGTTTCGCCAGAATAAGTATATCGTTACCACGGTCACGAAGTGGAGGTAAATCAATCGGCAAGCCTATTACACGGAAATAAAGATCTTCCCTAAAATTTCCTTTCTTTACTTCCTCGGCTAGGTTTTTATGAGTAGCAACGATTAGTCTTACGTCTAATTTTACCTGTTCGCTACCACCTATGCGCGTTACTTCTCTCTCCTGCAATACCCTTAATAATTTTGCCTGTACATTCAAGCCCATCTCTGCTATTTCATCCAAGAAAACTGTACCTCCATTTGCCTCTTCAAATTTGCCGGCTTTTCTTGCCACTGCCCCTGTAAACGCCCCTTTCTCATAACCAAACAATTCACTTTCAATTAACTCATGCGGAATAGCAGTCATATTTACTGCTACAAAATTTTTTCGTTTTCGACTGCTGTTATAATGTATCGCCTTGGCCACTATTTCCTTACCTGTACCAGTTTCTCCTGTTATAGAAATATTTATATTAGTTCTAGTTGCTTTGTCCATCATAGCGAAAATTTTATTAAGTTTTTCACTTTGCCCAATGATGGATTTTTGAAAGGTGAATTTTTGTCCTAGTTCTTCCCTCAGCTGCTCTACTTCTTTTCGGAGCAACTGGTTCTCACGTATTCTAATTACACTTTTCCAAAGTAAATCTTTAGTAGCATCATCTTTTACTAGGTAATCATCAACCCCAGCTTTCAAAAGCGATACTGCAATTGATACTTCTTCCTGTGCGCTGATAATAATAACCGGAATTGTGGAATTTAATTCCCTGATTTTTTTAAACAGTTCATCGCCTCTCATATCTGGCAATGAAAAGTCAATGGTAATAATATCAGGTTTTGCAACCAGGTTATTGAGACATTCTTGCCCTGTTTCAAATCTGACCACTTTATAATCCGGGTTTAAACCAAGATGATAGGCTAATATTTCTCCATACCATGGATCATCTTCTACAATGAAAATTTTAAACGCTTCCATAAAATTATATTTTTGGCAACCAACACCCGGTTATATAACAATTTACGGAATAAACGCAGTAAATAGAAAAAATCCCAAAAATGGAATAATAAGTTAACCAAGCCATGATATAGTGAAATTTGGATCGGATGGTTTTAGAAAATAGTACATTGCAGGTGCTAGGTGCTGGGTATTAGGTGTTAGGTATCACCCATAAATCAGACATCAGCCATCCGACATCAACCATCCAAAATCTGTCATCAATAAATCACATGACTCATCAACTCGAACCCAATAACTGGATTTCCAACTATGCGGATGCGCTTTATGGCTATGCTAAGCCACGGGTGAATGATGCGCAGGTGGCAGAGGATCTTGTTCAGGAAACATTCCTGAGTGCATGGAGAGCAAAGGATGGCTATAAAGGAGAAGCATCTGAGAAAAGCTGGCTCTTTACCATATTGAAGAATAAGATCATCGATCATTATCGTAAAAAGGCCAAAGAGATTGTACAAACCGGGTCGGAAAACGATGCTACTGATCGATTTTTTGATGAGAAGGAACATTGGACAGATACAGACAAACCCCTTAACTGGGGATCTGCCGCTTCGGACCCTATAATGCAAAAAGAGTTTTTTTCTGTTTTTGAGAAATGCAAACAGAAACTGCAGCAGGTTCAGCAGCAGGTATTTGTGATGAAGTATATGGATGAACTGGAGGCGAATGAAATTTGTAAGGTACTTGGTATCACACCGTCTAATTATTGGGTGTTGATACACAGGGCGAAGCTTGGTTTAAGGGCTTGCCTTGAAAAAAACTGGATCAACATAAAATAATATTTAGCGCATGGGATTGTTTAGCATCAGTTGTAAAAAAGCAACTTACCTAAGCTCAAAAAAAGAAGCAGGTAAGGCAAACTGGATCGAAAAGATTCAGCTACGCTCCCATTTGGTGATCTGTAGCCTATGCCGCTTTTTCGAAGAACAGTCAGCCATCATTGCAGATCATGCCAAACACAGCGAATGCACCGAGACCCTTCCCGAAAAAACAAAAATCAAAATAAAAGAAGCACTTGAAGCAGAAACAACATAGAAAAGCTTGATCTATGATTTCTGAATTTTGATTTCTTATTTCTCCGAAGGATTCTTTTTACCTGCAAGTAATTTCTCCAGTGCAGTTTCCAATCTTCTTTGCTTGGTTTCTTCCTTTTTTGCGCCCTGGATCCAGGTTACATATTCTTTCTGGTTGGTGAAGGACAAAGAGCTAAAGAATTCCTTAGCTTCCTCATGCTTTGTAAAGAGCCTTTCCAGTTCAACAGGAGCTACTACCAATCTTTTTTCAAAATCAACCCCTATTTCCTGGCTTTTCACTTCAGAGAAAGCACGGGAGCGATTGGGGATTTTCTCGGTTCTTTTAAAACGGATCGCGCTCCACACATGATCGAGGGCGACCATTCGAACCGATTCATACTCTTTTTTGGTGAGGCAATCCCAACTGCAATCGCGGTTCAGGTCACTCACTATTTTACTGGTGGTTTTAGGATAAGCCACCCAAAGTTTGCTGTCTTCATGCAAAGCAGGTAACACCTCACAGAGTACATTATTCAACTGCTGCTGGCTAATCGCAAATACAAGGGCAAAATCTACCTTTCTGCTTCGCAATAGCGGGGTTACATTCTTAGCGTAAGTTAACTTGGCAAACTGTTTTTCTATAGCTGAAGGAAGTCCCTGAATCAACAGGTTCTTCTCATCCTTCAACTGCAACTTTTCCAACACGGTCTGATTTGACATGCCTAAAAACAAATTAGCAGGATGAACAAAAGAAGTGCAAAGTTAAAAAAATGTTACCGCTTTCCGCAAACAATTGCAGGGTATTTTGTGTTTAAGCAGCATTTTTTAACATAAAAAGCTTGGAAATGTTGGGTTATATTAGAAAAATCATATATGATTGATAGTCCGGAAGACCGAAAGTCCGGAAGTCCGGGGGGCCGGAAGACCGGAAGTCGGTTAGTCTGGGAGTTCGTCCTTCCTTCGGACTTCCGGACTCCCGGACTCCCGGACTCTCGGACTTCGAACTTCGAACTTCGAACTTCCTCTCCACTCACTTCCTATAATACTCCCTTACCGTCTCCTCCATAATCTTCTGCAGTTCTTTTATACGGGTATCGTCTGCTGGGTGGGTGCTTAGGAATTCCGGCGGCTTATTGCCACCACTGGCCTTGGACATTCTTTGCCAAAATGCTATGGCTTCTCTTGGGTCGTATCCAGCCAGCGCTGAAAACATGAGTCCAAGTTTATCCGCCTCTAACTCATTCTTGCGACTAAAAGGAAGCATCACTCCTACACTGGAACCAATGCCATAAGAAGTCATAAATAGGCTTTGGGTTTCTGCGGGCTTAGAAGAAATAGCAGCCGAAAGTGCAATTCCGCCCATTTGTTGAATAAGTCCCTGACTCATTCTTTCACTACCATGACGTGCAAGCGCATGTGCAACTTCATGTCCCATTACAACCGCCAGTGCTGCTTCATTTTGTGTTAGAGGAAGTATCCCGGTATACACAACAATTTTACCCCCTGGCATACACCATGCATTGGGCTCTTTGTTATTTACCAGATTTACTTCCCACTGAAAACTTTCGAGTTCTTTAGAAAGGCCTTTTTCGGCATAATACTTTTTGATGGCTGTGATGATATTTTCCCCTACTCTTTTCACCATAGCAGCGTCTTTATTACCATTTGGCACAGCAGGATTGGTTGTCATAAACTCCTTATACTGGGTAAATGCCATGGCCTGCACTTCTGATTCAGGTATCAGGTTAAGCTGATTTCTTCCTGTAATGGCATTACGATGGCATGAGCTGATCGCCATTGCAAGTATAATGGCTACAATTGGAAATTTTTTCATAAGAACAATTTTTAGGAAATAAGAAAAAACCTTGCCAAAGGTGTGAATTGTGAATGGTCAATTGTGAGTAGTCAGTAGTGAGTGGTTATGCGAGTGTATAGTTATGGTTGAGTGTATAGTTGGTATTTCTACCGAATACTTACTACTCTCTATTCACAATTCACAATTGACCATTCACACCCTGCTAGTCCTGTTTAAACCTGTCTCGGCGAAGACGACGTCTGTCGCGGTGGCGAAGGATGGGCACTTTACTTTCTGTGCCTTTGAGCATGCGGGTGATATTTTTCTGGTGGGTAAGTACTACCATCAGGGCTACCAGTACTGCGAATATGCGGTACAGGGTTTCTTCTTCATTGAAAATGAAGAGAATAAAAACCATGAATGATATTCCTGCCAGTATGGAACTCAGCGATACAAATCGGGTCATGTACAATACAAAAAGAAATACACCGATACAACAAAGTGCAACCATTGGCTGGATGGCAACCGCCATTCCCAATAAAGTAGCAACTCCTTTACCACCCCTGAAGCCTGCCCAAATCGGGAAAATATGACCTAATACCGCTGCGAGTCCTAAGCCAATCATGAGATTGGTTCTATCCCATTCATTCGTAAGGTAATAAGGTAAAAGAATATAAAGTGAGGTAGCTAATACACCTTTAACCACATCCACAAACATCACAATACTGCCCCATTTGGAGCCTAGTACACGGAATGTATTAGTGGCACCGGCGTTACCACTGCCATAGTCTCTGATATCAATACCAAAAAATGTTTTACTAACCCAAATAGCGGTAGGAACAGATCCAATCATGTAAGCCAATGCAATGAGCAATAATTCGTTCATCGGGGGGTGGTTGAAGTTTGGAAGTACAAATATACCGATTTTGAAGATAATGATAAATTAACATTAGCGTTGGGGAAAATTAAGCCCGAAGCCGAATCGCTATCCACGTTCCCCTAAGCACTGTTTTAAGGTGCTGCCAACCCAATGATTTACAAGCTGTTAAAATATCCTTTTCGTCCTCGGCAAGTAATCCACTCAGGATAATTTCCGCCCCTTTACCCGCCGCTTTCGATAAATTTACCAGGTTATCGAGGATGATATTTTTATTAATATTTGCAATTACAATATCAAACTGCTCAACGGTTTCAGCAGTATTATTTTGTTGAATATCAATATACTTACACCTATTAATTAAAATATTTTCTGAAGCATTTTCCACACACCATTCGTCATAGTCAACCGCCAGGATATGGTTGGCGCCTAACTTTTCAGCCAGAATAGCCAGTATGCCCGTACCGGTACCATAGTCAAATACCGATTTATCTTGAAAATCAATCTCTTGCATCAATTGCATTACTGCATAGGTAGTAGCATGGTGACCAGTTCCGAAGCTCATTTTAGGCGTTATGATGATCTCATGCTCTACATCCTTAAGTGGTTCGTGAAAACCTGCACGAATGCCTACAAAGTGATCAACCAATACCGGTTCGAAATTGGCTTCCCAGACTGCATTCCAATTCTCCTTCTTAATAATTGATTTTAAATAACTTAAAGAATACAACTCAATTATTTCTTTCAATGAAGATTCGATAAAGGAATCTTCTTCTATAAAAGCTTTTAGCTCATCTTCCGATTCTTCAAACCCCTCATACCCTAGTTCTGCCAATTGGGCTATCAATAGTTCACGGGTTTCATTTTCGGGGATGGGGATGGTTATTTGGTAGTGATGCATTGAAATTTGGAAATTTGAAAATTTGGAAATTTGGAAATTCGATTGAGAAGGGTATAGAATTCCTGACGAGCGTTTCGGTTTAATGCACTTAAAAAAGGGCAGTTAAAACAAGACCCCCTGTTTTATCAGGAGGTCCTATTTCGACATTCATTATTCAATATTGATCATTGATCATTCTCTACGCTTCTTCCTCACGTGGCTTTCCACCTTCTGGTTTCGGCATCAGCACTTTGCGGCTAAGCTTGAATTTTCCGGTTTTAGGGTCGAGTCCAACGAGCTTCACTTTCACCATATCTCCTTCATTGAACAATCCTTCCATTGATTCAAGGCGTTTCCAACTGATTTCGCTGATGTGTAATAAGCCCTGTTTTCCTGGCATGAACTCAACAAAAGCGCCGAATTCTTTGATGCCCTTCACCGGACCTTCATAAACATCACCAACTGTTGGCGTTGCGGTAATACCTTTTACCCATGCTACTGCTTTATCTACAGAAGCTTTATCGGCTGAGAAGATACTTACTTCACCGGTATTGCCCACTTCTTCAATATTGATGGTAGTACCTGTTTCACGCTGAATTTCCTGGATCACTTTACCACCTGGTCCGATTACCGCACCGATGAATTCTTTATCGATCACCAGTTTAACCATACGCGGAGCATGTGGTTTAACATCATCACGATGTGCAGGAATACACTCATACATAGCATCCAGGATATGTAAACGGCCTTTACGCGCTTGCTCTAAGGCTTCACGCATAACTTCCATACTCAATCCATCTACTTTAATATCCATCTGTACACCACAGATACCATCGCGGGTTCCGGTTACTTTAAAGTCCATATCACCGAGGTGATCTTCATCACCAAGGATATCGGTAAGGATAGCATATTTACCATCTTCGCGGGTAATTAAACCCATGGCCACACCACTTACGTGTTTAGGCACAGGTACACCAGCATCCATCAGTGCCAGAGAACCAGCACATACGGTGGCCATAGAAGATGAACCATTACTTTCCAGGATATCACTTACAACACGCACAGTATAAGCATAGTTGCTGCTGTCTGGCATCATTTGTTTCAATGAACGCATAGCCAGGTTACCATGACCAACTTCGCGACGGCTTTGACCGCGCATCATTTTCACTTCGCCAGTGCTGAATGGAGGGAAATTATAATGGAGGTAGAATTTCGAATCCACAGATTTTGCGGCACTCTCTACCAACAGGTCATCCAGTTTGGTACCAAAGGTTACGGTTGTCAATGATTGTGTTTCACCACGTGTAAACAATGCCGAACCGTGTGGGGTTGGCAATGGATCAACTTCCATAGCCAATGGACGAACTTCATCGAGCTTACGGCCATCCAAACGGAAACGGTCGTCGATGATCATACTACGAACTACTTCCCATTTCAGGTCTTCGTAATATTTTTTAGCCAGTTTCTTATCAGTATCAGTTACTTCTTCACCAAGGCTGGCAATTAGTTCATCTTTCAATGCACTATATGCATCACTGCGTTCATGCTTGGCAGAGCCTTTGCGTGAAATTTCATATACTCGGTCTTTGGCAAAAGCATAAACTTTTGCTTTCAGTTCTTCATTCTGCTCAGGCTTCTTGTAATCGCGCATGGTGGTAACACCTTTCTTGGCCCTCAGTTCTGCCTGTGCCTTGATCTGTATACGGATAGCATCGTGCGCCAGTTCCAGCACCTTGATCAGATCTGCTTCTGAACATTCTTTCGCTTCACCTTCCACCATCATCAGATTTTTTTCTGTTGCGGCTACAATGAATTCGATTTCAGATTTCGCTAATTCGGTACGGGTTGGGTTAATGATATATTCACCATTGATACGACCTATCCTAACTTCACTGATGATTTCTTTGATAGGAATATCAGATACTGCCAATGCAGCAGATGCAGCCAGACAAGCCAGTGAATCTGGCATTACTTCAGCATCGCTAGATACCAAGCTTACGAGCACCTGAACATCACATAAATAATCTTCGGGGAATAATGGACGCAAAGCGCGGTCGATCAAACGGCTTGTTAGAATTTCATAGTCGTTCAAACGGGCTTCACGTTTAAAAAATGAACCTGGAATGCGGCCAGCGGCAGCAAATTTTTCCTGGTAATCAACGCTTAATGGGAAGAAATCCTGTCCTTCCTTAGGTTCTTTATTGGCAACAACGGTAGCTAAAAGCATACAATTGCCCTGGCGCACTGTAACGGCACCATCGGCCTGACGGGCCAGTTTTCCGGTTTCGATGGTAACAATACGGTTGCCACCGAGATCAAAACTGACACTGATTGGTTGTGATAACATAATTCTATTTTGTAGTAGGCAAGGCCTGCACAGGCGGGAAAAATGCAGGAAGCCTGGTTAGGGAAATGATCTAAAACAGGTACAGACACAAATAACTATTCCCAACCGTTCAAAAGTACCAGTTGGGAATAGCATGTATCATAGACTGAAAAATTATTTTCTCAGACCCAGTTTCTCGATCAGTGCACGATAGCCCTGCAGGTTTGTTTTCTGCATGTAAGTAAGTAAACGCTTACGCTGACCTACCATCTGCATCAGACCACGGTGAGTGGAATAATCTTTTTTATTGGCTTGTAAGTGCTTTGAAATATGGGCAATACGTTCAGTCAGCATTGCTACCTGACCTTCGATTGAACCCGTGTTGGTGGCTTTTCCACCGAATTCAGCAAAAATGCTGGCTTTTTTTTCTGTTGTTAAATGAGACATCTGAAAATGTTTAATAGACTCCGGAATGTTTTCCTCTTTTTTTTATCGGCTGCAAAGGTATGATATATCAGGCAAAATTTGTAATTTTATAGCCTGAATTTTACCCCCTCCCGTAATCCCGGTAACAAATACCTTCAGAAAGTATCTATCCCCGGGTTCAATTCATTGCTTTTTCATTGGTTAGTGCCCGATATAAGGAAGCAATTTATTGATTTTCAACTGAATATACCGTAATTTGTAAATCCTGGTTTTATACCGGCAACCTGAATCTATATGTTTGGCGTAACCATTTTAGGCAATAATTCGGCACTTCCTGCTTACGACAGGCATCCAACTGCCCAGGCCATAACCCTGAATGAACAGGTTTTTCTGATCGATTGCGGCGAAGGCACCCAAATGCAACTGGCTAAATACAAGGTAAAAAGAGGTCGTATCAATTATATTTTCATCTCCCACCTGCACGGCGATCATTATTTCGGGTTAATTGGCCTTATTACCAGTATGGGGTTACTTGGACGGGAGCAAGACCTGCATATTTATGGACCACCTGCGCTCGAGCAAATTATTTGTCTACAACTCGACGTTGCGGCCACTACGCTTCCTTACAAAATAATTTTTTATCCGCTTGAAGGAGAAGGATTAATACTCGATCATCCAAAATTTTCTGTGGAAGCATTTGCCACCCAACACCGCATTCCCTGTTTTGGATTCATCATCCGGGAGAAAAAGAAACCACGCAAAATCAATAAAGATGCTGCAGTTGCGGCACATATTCCCGCTGTTTATTATGAAAGATTGAAAAACGGAGACGATTACGAAACACGCGATGGACAAGTCATCAAAAACGAAACAGTCACTTTTCCCAATACTCCCGGACGTAGTTATGCGTTCAGCGCAGACACTATTTACGACCCGGCTATAGCTATCAAAACAAAGGGAGTAAACTTACTTTACCACGAAACCACTTACCTCAAAGACCTCGAAGAAAGAGCCGCATCCCGCTTTCATTCAACCACGGTTCAAGCAGCCAGCATAGCCCAACAAGCCAGCGCACAAAAACTATTAATCGGTCATTTCAGCAGCAAATACGAATTACTAGACGATTTCCTCACCGAAGCCCAATCCGTCTTCCCAAACACCCAGCTTGCGATTGAAGGAACAACCTATTTAATTTGAAAATTTGAAAATGAGTTAATTTGAAAATGGTATTCTCTGAATTTTTAAAATGAACTAAATAGTTTAGGCTACCTCATTTTCAAATTAACTCATTTTCAAATTTTCAAATTTTTCCCCATCCACTTATAAAAATCCGCAAACTCCTGTTTCCAGTAGGTTTCGTTGTGTTGTCCTAAAGGGTTTATTACGGTGCGGATGATGAAGCGTTGTTTCTTTTGTAGAATATCGCTCATCTTTTGCAGGTTGGGTACTGCATTGGTTGATTCTTTACTGCCAGTATACAGATAAAATGCAGGCATTGAACTTGTGTTGAAATTTTCAGCCATCTGGTAAATTTCATTCCCTAATTGCAGTGAGGGAGAAAATACACCTGCACCCCCGAATATATCAGGGTATTGCAACAACGTATAAAGACTTATCAAACCTCCCATACTACTGCCAAGCAGGTAATTATTCTCTGCAGATTTATAGGTTTGGTATTTACCGTCGATATAGGGCTTCAATGTTTTGGCCAGGAATTCAGCATAGGCTTTCCCCTCCCCTTTACCATACTGTGCATGATCCCAGGGATTGTATTCGTTTATTCTTTTTTCGCCCCCGTTATCTATCCCAACGATAATACATTCCTTTTTTAATTGTTGTTGAAGGGTATCCAGACACTCATCCACTCCCCATTCACCCGCAAATGCAGTTTGGTCGTTGAAAAGATTTTGTCCATCCTGCATGTAGAGTACAGGATATTTTTTGCCGGATGTTGTATATCCTTTGGGAAGATATATCCAGATTTTTCTTTTACGATTAAGCTGAGGTATACTAAATGCTGTATCCATTATTCGTACCTGAGGGCTCGCACTATACCGTTTAGGCTTATCGGGATATTCATCCTTCCAGCCAGGAATATCGAACTCTAGGCTGAGATCATTGTTTACTTCCAGTACCCGATCAGCAATATCACGACCGTCTGAAAAGGTTTCCACTTTATCAAATCCACCCCGGGTAAACTTGAAAGCATAGGTACCGGGCGCCATATTTTTCAGCACAATACTTCTACGGGAGCCCCCAAAAGGTTTAAGCTTATAGTTTTCGTCTTTAGGGTTCCAGTTATTGAAATTACCTGCCACATAAATATCATCCCCAGCTTTGGTGGCAACAGTGTTTACAATAAGTCGAACAGAGAATTGTGCATTGGCCTGGACAGCAAGCAAAAAAACACATGCAGTAATAAATCGTTTCATACAATTAAAATACGAAAGATGTATGTTACTCTTGATTTTAAATGGTTAAAATCATTCCCTGCTCCAGACTTTAGTCCGGATGAAACAAAAAAGCCACAGATGCACAGATTAGTCGTCTGCGAACTGTGGCTTACAAAAAATGTTAGCTGCTTAATCCAATATCTCTACATCTTTTGGATATTTCGAAGCATTGAATGCAAATAGATTATCTGCCAGGTTTTTATTAGGTACAATATTGGTAAAACTTACCTGAACAGTGTTATTGCCTTTATCGAGGATAACTGCACGTACAATCATGTTTTTATTCTTATCAACAAAAATGTTCACTTTAGAAAAGTTTTTTCTGTTGTCGATAGGTTTCATTTCAATTTCATGCAAATTACCTTTGGTTGCTACCAGACGATAGGTAAAATCTTTATCATAAGAACCGGATAATATTTTTTGGGGTGTAAGTGTTTGCACGCTTTCTTCTACAGCAGAAACAGTGATGGTTTTACTGCCATCATAATTATAGGTTTTATTACCGTCGCAAAGAATTTCCGTCTTCCCTTCTTTCAATACATATTTCTGTCCTTTCGTGATAATGGTTCCGGTTTTGGTTCCATTATTCACCCCTCTGCTTGTTACAGATTTGATAGAAAATCCGGCAGATATGGTTTTATATCCTTTAACCGTATTACTAACGGCATCGAGTATTTTTTTGGCATTTGGGTCATTTTGTGCATTAACCTGCAAAAACATCGCTACCATGACCAAAACAATCGAGTACAATTTATTCATGCTTTTTATTTGAGGGCGCAAATATAAGTTTTACTGTTTTGTAAGACAGTTCTCATGCACAATAGTTTACGCTGATTGCCGGGAAAAATGTTATAAATCGGTGAAAATGAAGGATTAACCCATGGAATCGAGGAATTCCTGGAGCTCCATATCGGTTTTAAACAGTACTTCTCTGGCTTTACTACCCTGGTTTGGTCCAACAACCCCTGCAGCTTCAAGCTGATCCATTAATCTGCCTGCACGGTTATAACCCAGCTTCATTCTTCTTTGTATCAGCGAAGTAGATCCCATCTGGCTTTGAACGATAAGTCGGGCCGCGTCTTCAAAAAGCGGATCACGGTCGCTGGCATCGAAGTCTTTCCCTTCCATCTCTTTCTCATCTACGTATTCTGGTAAGAGGAATGCCTGTGGATATCCGCGCTGATCGCCGATGAATTCGCAAACATTTTCAACTTCCGGTGTGTCAACAAAAGCACACTGCAAGCGGGTAATTTCTCCATTATAACTTACCAGCATGTCTCCTTTCCCAATCAATTGTTCGGCTCCACCGGCATCCAGAATAGTACGGCTATCAATTTTACTGGATACTTTAAAGGCAATACGTGCGGGGAAGTTGGCTTTAATAGTACCCGTAATAATATTCACCGATGGACGCTGTGTGGCAATAATCAGGTGGATACCAATTGCCCTTGCCAACTGCGCTAACCTGGCGATCGGCATTTCTACTTCTTTACCAGCAGTCATAATCAGATCGGCAAACTCATCCACAACCAATACGATAAAGGGCAGGTACTGGTGACCTTTTTCAGGATTAAGTTTTCTGGCAGTGAATTTATCATTGTACTCCCGGATATTACGGCAGCCTGCTTCTTTCAGTAAATCATACCGGTTATCCATTTCGATACAAAGTGCATTGAGTGTATGCACTACTTTTTTAGTATCGGTAATAATCGATTCTTCTTCACCCGGCAGCTTTGCAAGAAAATGTTTTTCGATAACCCTATAAAGACTTAATTCCACTTTTTTCGGGTCAACCAGTACAAATTTTAATTGCGATGGATGCTTTTTATATAATAGGGAAACAAGGATTGCATTCAAACCAACAGACTTACCTTGTCCGGTAGCACCCGCCATTAAAAGGTGTGGCATGCTTGCCAGGTCCACGATAAAGTTTTCGTTGTCAATTTTCTTACCAATGGCAATTGGTAAGGAGAATGCGTTAGACTGAAACTTCTCACTGGCGAGTAAAGTTTTCATGCTCACCACGGTTTTGCGTACGTTCGGCACTTCAATACCAATGGTACCTTTTCCGGGTATAGGTGCGATGATACGAATACCCAATGCAGCCAAACTAAGTGCTATATCATCTTCCAGGTTTTTAATTCTGCTGATACGTACGCCTGGAGCTGGTACAATTTCATAGAGTGTTACTGTAGGACCTACTGTAGCTGCTATGCGCTGGATAGCGATATCATAGTTTTTGAGGGTTGCGATGATCTGGTTCTTATTGGTCTCCAATTCAGTCGGATCATGCACTATTTTTTCGCTACCGTGGGTTTCTAAAAGATCAAGTCCTGGGTATTTATAATCTTTAAGATCAAGTGTAACATCATATTTTGTATTGAGCTTACCCGGTTGTGGTGCGGGGGCGACTTCTTCTTCCTCTTCTGGTGTTTCTTTGATCTCTAATTCTAATCCATTTGAGTCTGTAGCCATCTTCTTCGGTGCCGGTGGAATTACATTGATCAGCGGCTCTGGCTTGGCGATGATTTCTTCTTCAAATTCAGGCAGTTCTTCCTCCTCTTCTTCTATTTCTTCATCCTCTTCCTCTTTTTCAACCATATCAAACTCATTCATTGGATCAGCTTCTTCCTCTTCTTGCTGAGGCATAATAACAACTACACCGGATCCTTCAGATTTAAGTTTATTGGGGCTTACTGTTTTTTCTGTTTCAACTTCGTCTACAAGGTCCGCATTTTCGTCCCATTCCTGTCTAACGGCCACTTCATCATCAATACTCAATTTAAAGTCATCTTCGTGTGCTTTGGGAGATGGTTTACTGAATTGCCAATCTGGTACTTTAAAAGTTGGGTTGAATCGCCAGATAACATAACTGAATACCGACAATAACAATAATGCGCCAGTGCCAATATTTCCAATCCACTTTACAAACCATGCATTCAACAACTCACCCACACCTCCTCCCCATGAAAAAGCACTGGCTCGTGAAACAAAAGCAAATGCCATACTCAGCACAACCAGTCCAACAATCATATAACGAAGGTTGCGCACAAGGCTGAATATTTTCTTCCCAAATAAGAGGTTGGCTCCTAACACAAAAAAGAAACTGCAAAAAAGATAGGATGCAAGTCCAAACCCTTTATTAATAAGCATATGCGCCACATAAGCGCCCAATACACCAAGCAGGTTATTTACTTTAACATCATCGGTGGCAAAAATGCGGATACCAAATTGATGAACCTTATCCTGATCTTCCTGCCAAGTAAATAAGTAAGAGGTAAATGCGACAAATAAGAAGATGGTCAGCAATAAGCTGGATGCCCCAAGTATTTTGGTGGTACGTTCATCCTTCACCACTTCAGTAACGGTAACTTCGGGTTCCTTATCAGGATTCAGTTCTTCCGGACTGGGTGCTGGAGGCGTTTTCTTCTTCAAGCGATTTGCCATGAAAACAAATATAAGCTATGCAAATGCCTGCATAACCGAACTACCCACTGATGTGCAAAACTGGTAGTATATGTTTAAGTTTTCCACCAATATCAGGCCCCTTTACTCAATCCAAGTGCCAGGCATATCCATCCTGCCACGAGTAAAGTGCCGCCAATGGGTGTAATCGGGCCAACCCAACCCAGTCCAGACACCTGTGCTGCAGATTTATAGGTTAAGAGGTACAGAGATCCGCTAAAACCGATCATACCGGCAATAAACAATACCCCTGCTGCTTTCATCAAAGAAGGACTTCCTGACGAAAATACAAGTCCGGTTAGCGCAAGCGCAAATACATGGTAAAACTGGTAACGTACCGCTGTTTCAAAACTGTTTAATGATTCTGGCGCCACAATTTTCTTGAGTCCGTGAGCTCCAAATGCGCCCAACACTACAGATAATGCACCTATAAATGATGCTGTTGTAAGAAATCCTTTATGCATATTGCTGAATAATTTTTTTAAATGAAGACTCACTGATTTCTTTTCCTCTTAAAATATGTTGCGCTTTCTCATATACGGGTGTGCGCTCAATAAGTTTGTTTTGCAGAAAATCAGCCAATGCCTCATCTGATAAAGATTGGATCAAGGGGCGATGTTCTTTCTCTGGTTTTAATCTTTCCACCAATGTCGCTATGGGTTCATCGAGCCAGATGGTGAGGCCATTTTTATTCATCCAGTCCATATTGTCGTGAAAGCAGGGAGCCCCGCCTCCGGTAGCCAGTACAAATGCTTTTTTCTCTCCGAACCACCGTAATATTTTGGCTTCTGATTTTCTGAAATAGTCTTCCCCGTCTTCCTCAAAAATCTCACTAATGCTTTTCTCTTCGTGGGATTCAATAAGGAAATCAAGGTCATACCCCCCAGTCTTTAACTTTTTGGCCAAATACCTGCACCAGTAAGATTTTCCGGCACCCATCATGCCGATTAGAAATACTTTCATTGATTAAAATTTGGGGTGAGCAGTGAATTGTGAATGGTGAATAATGGGAACACTCCCCCATTGACAATTCACAACGCACTATTAAACGCATTCAATCCCGTAACATCCATTCCTGTAATTAAGAGATGAATATCGTGGGTTCCTTCGTAGGTAATTACGCTTTCCAGGTTCATCATGTGTCGCATGATGCTGTATTCTCCTGTAATGCCCATACCGCCCAGCATTTGTCTTGCATCTCTGGCTATTTGTGTGGCTATTTCGCAACTATTGCGTTTGGCCATACTTACCTGTTGTGGCGTTGCTTTTCCTTCGCTCATCAAAACACCTAATCGCCATACCATTAATTGAGCCTTGGTAATTTCTGTGATCATTTCTGCCAGCTTTTTCTGCTGCAACTGAAATCCACCAATTGGTCTGTCGAACTGCACCCTTTCTTTGCTGTAACGCAAAGCGGTATCGTAGCAATCCATGGCGGCACCCAATGCGCCCCACGCTATGCCATATCTGGCTTTGGTCAGACAACCTAATGGACCTTTTAACCCTGTAACATTCGGGAGTATATTTTCTTTTGGCACACGTACATTATCAAATACTAATTCTCCTGTTGCTGATGCCCGTAAGCTCCATTTTCCGTGCGTTGTAGGCGTGCTAAAACCTTCCATCCCACGCTCAACAATTACCCCCTGAATATTACCTTCTTCATTTCTGGCCCAAACAACCGCTACCTGAGCAAATGGGGCATTACTGATCCACATTTTGGCTCCGTTTAGTATTACATGATCACCAGCATCTTTAATATTGGTAATCATACCTGCGGGGTTACTGCCATGATCTGGTTCGGTCAACCCAAAACATCCCAGCCACTCTCCACTTGCAAGCTTCGGTAAGTATTTATTGCGCTGCGCTTCATTACCATAGGCATAAATAGGATACATGACTAAACTCCCCTGTACGCTGGCGGTGCTGCGTACACCGCTATCTCCCCTTTCAAGTTCTTGCATCATCAGACCATAACTGATATAGTCTAATCCCCCTCCACCATATTCAACTGGAATGGTTGGACCGAAACATCCTAATTCCCCCATTTGTCGAACAATATGTTCTGGAAAGGACGCACGTTGGGCATAGTCTTCGATAATGGGTGAAATTTCTTTTTTCACATAACTTCTCACCGTTTCACGGATCAGCTTATGTTCTTCAGATAATAATTCATCCAATTGATAATAATCTGGCGATTGAAACAAATCGGTTCTGGAAGCCATGAGTTTGAAATTTTTAGTGATTTAGGTCGGTCGCCTGTTCGTCACGCAAAAATAAGGTTTGCAAGCTGTATGGCAGGTTTTGCAGTTTTTATTCTTCTACGTATCTTTTCAGTTTATTTGGCGTTAGTACTCTCCCCATATCTTCTCCCCACTTTTATAATTTGTTTACTCACTGGATTTAAAGGAAAAATGATCGCTATTTCCAACCTTTTGCCTGTGCTGGTCTCTTATTACCAAAAACCTATACCAGCATGAAAAAGACCACCATTCTTTATAGTTTATTCCTGGCATTTTGCCTTTCAGCAACCGCTCAGGAATCTTATAAATGGGCCGTAACAAAGCAAAAAGATTTCGCCAAAACCCTTCCCATTGGCAATTCGGTTGTATCCTTAAGGAACCAGTTTGGAAAAATGGATATTAAACATTGGGAAAAGAATGAGGTTAAGGTAGAAGCTCGTATAGTTGTTTCCACTCAGGAAGAGGCTTTTGCAAATACTTTATTGGATATGATCCAGGTTATTGAAAAAGTTGGCCCGGACACCCTCAGCTTCAAAACCCAGATTGGCGATGAAAAAAAATGCTGGAGCACCAATCAAAGCAACAAAATGTCGATCGACTACACCGTTTATCTTCCCAATAACGCCAGATTGATTGCCTATAATAGTTTTGGTCCACTTGAAATCGGCGACCATGTTGGAGAGCTTGATATTCAGAGTAGTCATGGCAGTCTGGTAGCAGGGAAACTTTCAAATATTAAATCCATCAAAGTAAACTTTGGTAAAGCGAGAATAAGTAAATTAGGTAAAACAGAAGCCAGTTTTTCTCATTCATCTATTGATATTGAAGAGCTCACAGGAGATATAAGTGCCAATGTAAATTTCTGCAACAGCATTGACCTACCGATAGGAAATGCGGTGAAAAACATTGACATTAAGACTAGCCATACCAGTATTTACCTTTTATTACCGAAAACCATTAGCGGTGACTACAATATAGAAACTACCCATGCCACTGCATCTGGTAAAGGTAGTTTTGAACTGAAAGAAGACAAACCCGAAAACATTCGCGGAAGAGTAACATTCAACCACCGATACACCGGCAAGCTCGGAACTGGTGGTGATGCGAAGATTAATATTAAGAGCAATTTTGGGAGTGTGAGGTTGTTGTAGAAAAGTCGGAGAGTCCGGGAGTCCGGAGTCCGAAAGTCCGAAAGAAGATTAATAGAGCACAATCTTCTTTCGGACTTTTGGTCTTCGGACTTTCGGACTCCCTGACGAAGGAAGAACCGACTTTCGGACTCCCTGACGAAGGAAGGACAGAGTTTCCTTATCTTCCCTTTTCAAAACAACTACTATGAAAAAGGGAATCTTTTTTCTGTTATTTTTCCTTTCTGCAATTGCGGTAATAGCTCAAAACAATACTTCTACTCAAAAACCTGAAGAGCAAATCCGCAAATACTGGTTTGTTATGTTGATTAAAGGCCCCAATCGCAATCAGGATTCCGTAACTGCTGCCAAAATACAGAAAGGTCATCTCGACAACATGGATAAACTCTACAATGAGGGCAAATTAAAAGTGGCAGGTCCATTTGGGGATGGAAAAGACTGGCAGGGTATTTTTATTTTTGATTGCCCCACGAAAGAAGAAGTAGAAAACTTATTGAAAACAGATCCCGCTGTCGCTGCTGGCAGACTTATTTGCGATATTCGTCCATGGTATACAGCGCCTATTGGCAGCTTTGTTCCGGGGAAACCTAAGCAAACTTTATAAGTACAATTATACTTTGCGCTAATCCAATGCGCAGTGGATGAATAAAAAGAAACCATTGAATACAGCAATCAAAAACAAGTCCTGGTATCAAACCATACTTACCAATCTTACCTTTTACGTACTAATTGCTATCATAGCAGGTATACTGTTAGGGCATTATGCACCTGCGACCGCCATAAAAACTGAATGGATTGGTAAAACCTTTGTAGACATTATCAAGCTGTTTATTGCACCGATCATTTTCCTCACCATTGTGCTTGGTATTAGCAGTATTGGCAACCTCAAAAAAGTAGGCCGCATTGGTATTAAATCACTGGTTTATTTTGAAATAGTTACTACGCTTGCACTTGGCATCGGTATTATTGTAGCGCTGGTGGCACAGCCCGGACATATAGACCGAAGCTCACTCGACCTGCAGGATGCCAGTAAATTTACCAGACAAGCAGGTAGTAGTTTCGACTGGGTTCAATTTTTCAAGGCGAATCTTACTTTACAGGTTTTGATTGTTGCCATTATCGTTGGCATACTTTTCAATTATTCTAAACACCGTTTAAAACTGATTCACTTTTTTGGACGGATTTCCCACTATGTTTTTACTGCTTTAAAATATGTAATGTACCTGGCACCGCTTGGTGCTTTTGGAGGCATGGCTTATACTGTTGGTAAATTTGGCTTACACACACTCTTACCTCTTGCCAAATTAATGGCTTGTGTATACCTCACCATGTTCATTTTTATTTTTCTGGTTTTGGGAAGTATCATGCGTTACTATGGATTCAGGATTGGTTCATTTTTAAAGTCCATTAAAGAAGAGCTATTAATTGTGCTGGGCACATCATCCTCAGAAGCTGCTTTGCCTTCTATTATGCGTAAGCTCGAAAAAATGGGTTGCAGTAAATCGGTGGTTGGATTGGTAATTCCTACCGGTTATTCCTTTAACCTGGATGGTACATCCATTTATTTATCGATGGCTGCCATATTTCTGGCACAGCTATATAATATACATCTTAGTGTTGGCGAGCTACTTACCATTCTGTTGATTCTGATGCTAACTTCAAAAGGAGCCGCCGGTGTAACAGGTAGCGGCTTTATTGTTTTAGCATCTACCCTTGCAGCTATTAAAACCATTCCGCTCGAAGGACTTGCATTTTTACTGGGCGTAGATAAGTTTATGAGTGAAGCCAGGGCCATTACCAATATCATTGGAAACGGGGTAGCGACTTTGGTGATTGCTAAGAGTGAAAAAGAATACTTAGAAGAAAATGTCTGATGTCTGATGTCTGATGGCGGATGTCTGATTTGGGATTTGGGTATTATTGTTTTTTTAATTTACCTACACACCAAATTGGCGGAGGTGATGATCGAGATGTTTCCATTGGAAGATCGCCCATTCATCGGGTGTAAGATGACCAAAGAATGCATGCGGCTCTTTCGTGCAGGCCTGGGCACCGCCTTTCAGTAGGGTTTCAATTAATTCAATTAGTTTTTTTCTTTCAGATTCAAAATCATACTCTCCACTGAAGATTAAACTTTTATCCGTGGGTGAGTTTTTGGCAAAAGGCTTATCCCCTATTGCCATATTCCGAAAAAAAGGGCCTAATATTCTGCCAATAAATACCCTCGGTATATGGTGCTTTCCTAATGTCGTTTCTAAACCCTTGCAATTGTGGGCTAGCATTTGGGATACGGTCATTTTACCCCATTTTTTTTCACTGTCAGGTTTCAGGTTATTGATTCGCTGAATCAATTCATTCACGTCGGTTTGATTAAAAAGCATTGTTGTCCGGAGAAAAAACAGCTTCTAGCCTCTAGCTGCTAGCTACAAGTTTTTTTTTGCTATTAATTTAACCATCCACAAGCTTGGATGTGGTAATTAAATATTTATTTCATTAGGTTTTTACCAAACAAATTCGCCAGCCCTGTCATTTATTCAAATAATAGCAGAAGACCTAAAACAAGCACCAATCAAGGCTTGCAGCTAGAGGCTAGAAGCTAGCAGCCAATTTTCCCCGGCAGTACTGATTAAAAAGCGTAGACATGGTTTTGTATTTAACTGGGTTCCCAAAGTTCAATTTTATTTCCCTCGGCATCCATAATATGTACAAACTTTCCGTAGTCGTAGGTAACAATATCATCCAGTATGGTAACACCATTTTCTTTCAGCTTATTAACCATCCCTTCAATATTCTGTACCCGGTAATTGATCATAAATTCCTTTTTCGACGGAGCAAAATATTCACTCCCCTGTTTAAATAAACACCATTGAAGGGTATTTACTTCTTCCGGATTATCCATATTCCTGGATTCAAAACTTGTTCCATATTCACTCGATACGATTCCGAGATTTTTTTCATACCATTCTCTCATAGCTGAAGGATCGTTTGAAAAGAAAAAGATACCTCCTACGCCCGTTACTTTAGGTGTTAAAGCCTCCTCCTGATGCAATGCCATAATCTTGTATTTAATTTTAATCGGACTAAAATTGATGCAGGATAAATGTATTATTAATCCCTGAAGAAAGCAACTACTAATAACCCTGCATTTAACATGCCCTGGAATTTACAGAGCTATTATATTTATGCCTATTTTAGATCATGATATACTTATTCAAGAAAATTACCCTTGTTATCATTCTATTTTTTTTAGTGATGCCCATATTACAGGCGCAAAAAGTCGTCAATCCGGTTATTGAAGGGTGGTACGCAGATCCGGAGGGGGTAATATTCAACAATCAATACTGGATTTTCCCTACATTCTCTGCCAAGTACAAGGATCAGGTTTTCATGGATGCTTTTTCATCAACAGATATGGCACATTGGCAAAAACATCCCAGGGTGATTGATACGAGTATCATCAAATGGGCCTATATGGCAATGTGGGCGCCATCAATTGTGAAAAAAGACAACCAATACTTTTTATTTTTCTCTGCCAATGATATACAGAGTAAAAAAAGGAATGGTGTACAAGACGACCATAATGGAGGCATCGGTATTGCTGTTGCAAGTAAACCTGAAGGCCCTTATAAGGACCACCTCGGCAAGCCATTAATTAACCAGTTTTATAATGATGCACAACCAATAGACCAGTATGTTTTTCAGGATAAAGACGGAGCGTATTATATCATCTATGGCGGTTGGGGTCGATGTAATATTGGTAAGTTGAATAAAGACTTTACCGCACTTGTTCCTTTTGAAAATGGGCAACTGGTAAAAGAAATAACGCCGAAGGGATATGTGGAAGGTCCAACAATGTTTATCAGAAACGGCATGTACTATTTTATGTGGTCGGAAGGTGGTTGGACAAACGGCACTTATAAAGTTGCTTATGCGAGGTCTAATAGTTTATACGGACCTTTTGAAAGAGAAAGCACCATATTGGAATCTGATTCTTCGGTTGCAACTGGCGCCGGGCATCATTCAGTGATAAACATTCCTGGTACAGATGAATGGTATATTGTTTATCACCGCCGCCCTATTCCTAACCTTGACAGAGATCATCGGGTTACCTGTATTGACAGGTTGTATTTTGAAGCTGATGGTAGTATCCGTAAAGTGAAAATGACTAAAAGCTGGGATAGAACTACCAGGTAAAGCTTATTTAATAACGAATGTCCAATATTCAATTTTCAATAAGGAAATCTGCTAGACTTTCACGCCAAATAAATATCCGACCAATGCAGATATTACCATTGCAATGGTCCCCCATATAACGATGCGCAGAATTGCTTTACCAATACCAGAGCCTCCTGTTTTTGCAGCAACGGCGCCTAGTATTATCAGTGAAAGAATGGTAAAGCAATAAAGAAAATATTCCATTTGTTGTACAGGTGCAAATACTGTTACAAGCACGGGTAATAATCCCCCTGCCGTAAATGCTGCTCCAGAAGCAAATGCGGCCTGGATCGGTTTTGCCTGACTAACTTCATTAATCCCCAATTCGTCTCTAACATGTGTGCCCAGCGCATCAAATTCGGTGAGTTCAATGGCCACCTGCATTGCGGTTTCTTTTTTTAAGCCACGTTTTTCATAGATCTGAGCAAGGATATGTAATTCTTCTTCGGGCATTTCTTCCAACTCCTCTTTTTCTCTTGCTATATCTGCCTTTTCAATATCAGTCTGCGAGCTTACTGAAACATATTCCCCTGCCGCCATCGACAATGCCCCTGCAACCAGTCCGGCAATACTTGCCAATAAGATAGGATCTCTGGTTGTACTTGCCGTAGCAACCCCAATGGCCAAACTTGAAACGGAAATAATACCATCATTTGCACCCAGTACTGCTGCGCGTAACCAGTTACTGCGGTGGATATAATGACTCTCTAGATAGTTTTCAAAGGTGATATTTCTTTCTGCAGTTGCCATAGGTTAAAAATTAAGCTAAAATCGAAAAGTAAGATCGGCTAATGAAAGTTAGGAACTAAAATCGACAATCAACAATCCGTTCTTCTGCCATTGTCTGAATAATGCAAGGCAACTTTTCTAAATACTTGATCAATCAAATCAATCATGTAAATCTCCTCATTATCATCTTTACTAGCCAACCCTCCACAAAAAACCGTGGCCTCCTTTGGAGGCCACGGTCATACACTTACTTTCTAATTTGTTATTTCTTATTACTTATTTCTTATTTCCTAATTCCTTCTCCCTGCTCTTCCATTCTGCTCTACTTCCTTATTCATTTCCTCAATATCCGTTTCTGTACGACCAGTTTTATCGCCTAACAGGTGTTCTGCGAAATAATCAGCTTGTCTCCAGAAGAAGTATTCAGTCATATCGCCATAACCATGACGCTGACCAGGTAATACTACCAGATCAAAACGTTTATTGGCACGGATCAGTGCATTGGCCATACGGATGGTATTGGCGGGATGTACGTTGTTATCAATATCCCCATGAGATAACATGAGTTTACCTTTCAGGTTTTTGGCCAGGTCTGGGTTTTTCTCAATGCTGTAGAGGAATGATGTATCTCCTTTATCACTGATTACTTCTTTCACACCATGGTGTTGCTCGCTCCACCATCTGTTGTATACTGAGTTATCGTGGTTACCTGCAGATGATACAGCAACTTTAAAGAAATCAGGATATACCAGCATAGCAGCAGTACTCATAAAGCCTCCTCCGGAGTGACCATGAATACCTACACGGTTGATGTCGATGTATTTGAACCTATCGGCCAACTGTTCTGCTACTGCTTTTTTATCAGCTAAACCATAATCACGCAGGTTACCATAACCAAAATTGTGGTACCATTTACTGCGCGAAGGGTGTCCGCCGCGATTACCCAATGTGATAACCACAAAACCCATTTGTGCAAGGCGGTCTGTGCGATCGAATCCACGTCCAAATGCCTTATTCACCGCTTCAGTTTGCGGACCAGGATATACGTACTCAATTAATGGATATTGTTTGGTGCTGTCGAAATCAAAAGGCTTATACATTACACCATAGATATCTGTAATACCATCGTCTGCTTTTGCTTTGAAAATTTCAGGGAACTTGTATCCTGATGCAAATAATGAAGTGAAATCAGCCGTTTCAAGATCGAGTATTTTTTTACCATCAGCATTATACAATACTGATTTAGGTACTGTATTAACCCGTGAAAAATTATCGATGAAAAAGCTATTACCGTCATTCATACGCATAGCATGATCAAAATCGCCGCTGTTCAGCAATTTCATTCCTGTACCATCGAAATTAATGCGGTAAGCATGTAAATAATATGGATCTTCTCCAGCTTCTTTACCGTTTGCAGAGAAATACAGTACACGTTTGGTTTCATCAACTCCCAGGATATCTTCACAATGGAAAGCACCGCTGGTAATTTGATTTTTCAGTTTGCCATTTTCATCATAGAGATAAAAATGTGCCCATCCGTCGCGCTCACTCCAGTGAATAAATTCCTTACCCCCATTAACAAGCGCTATCTGATTAACTTCAATGAATGAGTTAAAACGCTCTTCTACAAGGGCTTTAACTGTACCTGTAGCAACATCAACTACGCATACATCTATACGTTTCTGATCGCGACCTGTACGGGTAAAGTAGAATTTATCTTTTGTTCCCAACCAGATGCTTGGTCTCCAATCGTCGTCGCGTGTATTCACTTTTGCAGGCATTGCCCAGGTACCAACACCCTGGTCTTTGAATGCAGATACATTTAACTCTTTGCTGGTTTTGCTGGTAATATCAAACAAATAAAGATGATCTACCGGTGCTTCTTTTTCACCAGGCATCCAGTATTTATACGTTTCGAGTGTTGGGCGTGGGTTTGCCACACTATTAATTACCCAAAGATTTTTCACTTTACGGTTATCTACCCTGCGCATGGAGAAATATTTCGAATCCGGCGACCATAAAGCAAATACAGGTCTTCTTCTTTTAGCTTCTTTTTCTTTGTCTTCATCCGTCATGCCACTTCCTGAAAGATTACCATCATTATAATAACCATATCCATCGAATCCATCTTTTGTAAGGGCATTTTCAACAATGGTAGAATCATTTTCATTTTTTAAGGCCTTTTCGTAGTTAGCCTTATCCATCCAGTAAATATTGTAGTTCTTACCAAAGATGATTGTATTGCCATCCGGAGAAATATTCGCCCAGTTGGGTTTTCTTTTTGGTTTTTTGAAATCTGGAAGTTCTACGAGTTCACCTGTGGTAAGATTGTATTCAAAATAGAATACTTTTTTACTTGTGGTTGAAGCCGCTGCAGCACCTCCTGCACCACGACGGCCAGTTGTTGTTGTAGCTGCTGAATCTTTTTTCACTTCATCCTGTGTGCTTTTCACTTCAAACTGGATCCAGTTTTCGTCACGTACAAAACGCATGCTGTCTAACCCCAGATTTTGGGCATCAAAAGGGTCTTTAACTACACGGGTAATTTTGGCTGCAAGGTCGGCATTGTCGAACATTACCTTCTTCTCTCCTTTTACAGGATCAACGATATACCATTTTTTACCTTCGGTAGTTTCATACACATACCAGAATTTTTCAGAGTTCTTCAACCAGTGTGGATCCACATTGGTGCTGAAGATCATTTTACTCAGTTTCTTTGGTGAGAAACGTGCCGCCAATGCATAGTTGGCCTTGGTAACGGGGGGATGTTGTGCAAAAGTGGCAAATGCAAATAGCATGCACACCGACAACAGCATGAATTTTCTCATACAGTTATAACGTTTTGGGTGCCTGAAAATTAGGCCAAAGCGATCAATTCACCGACAAAGTTTGATGAAAATTCGGTGAAGACTACCTCTCCATCCCTGTAGACCATGTTTAAGGGGAAGTACAGAATCTCTCATTTACGTTACTTTAGCAGCAAATTGTTCATAATGTTTGCTTTTAATACGGATATCAATTATGCCATACAAGCCGATGCATCAGATGAATTGGCTGGCTTTAAACAAATGTTTCATTTTCCACTGCATGATGGTAAAGATGTGATCTATTTCTGTGGTAATTCATTAGGGTTACAGCCCCACAATACAGCAGCAGCCATTGAAACCGAGTTGGAAAGCTGGCGTAACCTGGCAGTCGGAGGATATTTTGGAGGAACCAATCCATGGTTAAAATATCACCAATTCTGCACACCTGCCCTCGCTAAAATGATGGGATGTAAGGAGTCTGAAGTTACCGTTATGAATGCCCTCACGGTAAACTTACACCTGCTCATGCTGAGTTTTTATAAGCCTTCGGCTACCCGCTATAAAATAATCATGGAAGCAGGCGCTTTCCCATCGGATCAATATGCAGTTGAAACACTGGTAAAACATTTTGGCCTTAACCCTGATGAAGCAATCATAGAAATAAAACCAAAACCAGGAGAAAAATTACTTCATACAGAAGATATTATTGAAACAATTAAACAGGCTGGAGCGTCTGTGGCAATGATCCTTTTCGGAGGTATTAATTATTATACTGGGCAGCTATATGATTTGGCAGCAATAACTCAAACAGCACATCAAATAGGGGCAATTGCCGGATTTGATCTTGCGCATGTAGCGGGCAATGTTCCGATGCAGCTTCATGATATAGACGCAGACTTCGCTGTATGGTGCAGCTATAAATACCTGAATGCCGGACCAGGAGCCATTGGTGGCGTATTTGTACATGAAAAACACGCATCGAATGCAGCCACGCCCCGATTAGCCGGATGGTGGGGAAATGATGAACAAACCCGCTTCAAAATGGAGAAAGGTTTTATTCCTAAAACCAATGCAACAGGATGGAATATCAGTACCTCACAGGTATTTAATACGGTTTGTCTAAAAGCTTCATTGGAACTTTTTGAGACAGCGGGCATCGACAGGCTTCGCAAAAAAAGTATTCACCTCACTGCCTATCTTGAATATTTATTAAAAGAATTGAAGCATATTAATTTTGAGATCATCACTCCTGCGGACCCGGAACAGCGTGGGGCACAACTATGTTTGTATTTTAAAGAAAATGGACGTGCCATCCACGATAAAATGATCAGCAGCGGAATCATTGTTGACTACCGTGAACCCGGCGTCATTCGCGTTGCCCCTGCTCCGATGTATTGTAGTTTTGAAGATGTATATCGTTTCTATGAAATACTGAAAAATAATTTCTAATCTTACTCAGTGTTAATCTGTGTATTCTGTGGCAAATTAAATTAGTCCGAAAGTCAGAAAGACCGAAAGTCCGGTGAAGATTGCCACTGAATACACTGAAAGGCACAGAAAAATTCTGTTATGACACGTCATTATTTCAGCTATCTCGCTTTAGGCGATTCTTACACCATCGGCGAATCGGTACCCTTGCATGAAGGTTTCCCTTATCAGGTGGTTCAATTGCTTCGCAAAAAAGGAATTCATTTTCATGCACCGGAAGTTGTTGCCAAAACGGGATGGACCAGCTTCGAGCTTGCTGACCATATTTTACACACTACACTCAATGAACAATATGATTTTGTTAGTTTATTGATTGGTGTAAATAATCAATACCGTGGATTACCTGTTGCTGATTTTAAAGAAGAATTTCAATACCTGCTCAAAAAAGCAATTCATTTAGCTGACAATAAACCAGAAAGGGTTATTGTACTATCTATTCCGGATTGGGGAGTAACTCCTTTTGCATCGGGCAAAGACACCAACTCAATCAGCCATGCAATAGATGATTTCAATAAAGTTTGCGAAGAAGCTACCAAACAGTTGGGTGGTCATTATATAAACATCACTCCACAAACCCGTCTCGCAAAAAACGACACAACACTTTTAGCCAGCGACCAACTTCACTATTCCGCCAAATCACATGCAGTATGGGCGGAGAAAGTTGCGGGGGTTATTGAGAGAATAATTTGAAAATTTGAAAATTTGGAAATTTGGAAATGATGAGTGTTAGTTTTGAGGTAATCAAATTTTACCATAATCTCATTTTCAAATTTTCAAATTTCCAAATTTCCAAATTACGAATATTCCACCATCTTCCTACTTAAAGTCCCGTCTTTAAAGAATTCAAAAACAGCATAGGCAGGTGCAAATCCTTTGAAGGCTCCGCCCCACCAGTTTCCGCTTATTGCGCCGTTACAGTAGTAGTGTATACCGCGATATTCAACCATATCCTGTAAATGAATATGTCCACTAAGACAGCAACGTATATTTTTAAAGTTTCGGAAGAGTTCTGTTAATTTGAATGAATCCGTATGTAATAAGGCGCGGGATATTTTTCTGTCGCCGTTATCTTCTGTTTTATCAAAAAAGAATCCAGACACATAAGAAACGATAGGAATATGCGAGGCAATACAAATATGCGTATCCGCATCTGTATTTTTTAATTCATTTTCCAGCCATATCCATTGCTCTTCATCTATTTTGGCTATATATCCCCCATTGTTTTCATGCGCACTGTCGAGAATGATAAATTTCCAGTTCTTATGGGTGAAACTATAAAACCTACCAGGCATCTGGTGTTGTTTTACGGCCCAGGCTTTATTATAGAGCGGATCATTCTTAATTTCCGGTTCAGTCATTTGCCAACCCCATGCATCATGGTTACCAATACAATGATAGATGGGCAGTTTATTTTCTGCGTTGAGTATCTTATTCCACAAATCCCATTGCTCCTGTGTTTTAGCCTTTGTAGCTTTCATAGCATCCATAATAGCATCACCGCCGTTGATGATAAAGTCTACAGAAGGCTTAAGCGCATTCACATGTTTAAATGCCTGCTGCATGCCGCGCTCCGGTATTTCACCTGTCTTAACATGTACATCGGATATAAATGCTACCCGAATAGAGGGTTTAGCATTGGTTTCTGCAGCAGATGCTATCGGCAACGCAGCTACAGCCGCAGCCGACAAAGCTCCTTGCTGTAAAAATTTCCTTCTCTCCATGATGGGTATTTTAAGGATTGGGGTATGAATTCACTTAAATGGTTAGATAAGATTTCATTTCATGCTGATAATCCTGTGCTACTTTTTTTGCTGCTTCGGCAAAATCCTCTCCGCTGCTGGCAAAAATTACGGCCCTGCTGGCATTTACTAACAGGCCGGCATCTTTATTCAGTCCATATTTCGACACTCCTTCCAAACTACCTCCCTGGGCACCTACACCTGGTACAAGCAAGAAATGATCTGGAATAATGCTTCTAATATATTCGAGATCGCTTGCCCTCGTAGCACCAACAACAAACATCAGATTATCGGGTGTACCCCACTCACAGGTAGTTTGCAATACCTGTTCATACAATTGCTTACCCTGCTTATCTTCCAGAACTAATCGCTGAAAATTAAAACTTCCGGCATTGGAGGTTAATCCTAGTACGATCGTCCATTTATCTTTATGCTCCAAAAAAGGGCGTACGCTGTCTTCTCCCATATATGGCGCAACAGTAACCGCATCGAAAGGTAATACCTCAAAAAATGTTTTAGCATATTGCGCCGAAGTATTCCCAATATCGCCGCGTTTAGCATCTGCAATGGTAAAATGGGTTTCAGGAATATATGCCAGTGTTTCTGCCATGATTTCCCACCCTTTCAATCCTTGTGATTCGTAAAATGCAGTATTTATTTTATAGGATACACAATGGTCTTTAGTAGCATCAATAATGGCTTTATTAAAAGTTAGTACCCCATCAGGCTTGCCTTTTAAATGAGCAGGTATTTTTTCAATATCGGTGTCTAATCCTACACAGAGATAAGAACCTTTAAGTTTTATCTGTTCTACAAGTTGTTGGCGGGTCATAGGACAAAAATATGAAATAAGGAATAGAGAATAAGAAATAAGGAATATGAAATAAGGAATAAGAAAATATAGATATTGAATAATACATAAATAAATCCATACAGGTAGACAAACTATACCCCAACTTTCTTATTCCTTATTCCTTATTTCTTATTCCTTATTTCATATTTCTCTGTTTCTTTGCCTTGCTATGGAAAAACAACCTATGTACTACGGTACTTACCTCGGTCTTGATAAGGTTTTGAATGCACAACACCCTGTAAGTTTCGAACCGGGAAATGAACCGGCTCATGATGAAATGTTGTTCATCATTATACACCAGGCTTATGAGCTATGGTTCAAACAGATTTTATTTGAACTGGATTATATTACCGGCGTTTTCAGCAAAGAAAAAATTAATGATAATTCTGAAGACATGAACTTGGTGCGTCATAGACTGCACAGGATCATTCATATCCTTCAATTACTCAATAAGCAAGTAGAGATTCTCGACACGATGACGCCACTTGATTTCCTGGAGTTTCGCAACCTGCTTACCCCCTCTTCCGGGTTCCAAAGTAAACAGTTCAGGTTATTGGAAGCAAGATTGGGATTGGAATTGGATCATCGCCACCATAAAGACTATTACAAAAGAACGAATGAAGGAGGATTTACCAAGGAAGATTATCAGCATATCACGGCAATTGAAGAAGGACATAATTTATTAGAGCTGGTTAATAAATGGCTGGAACGTATCCCTTTTTTCAGGGAAGATTTTTGGAAAGATTATCAGACAAAACACAATGGTAATCTGCATCCTTTCTGGAATGATTATCGCGCGATTTATGAGGCCGGACTTACAGAAAGAGAGAAGAACAAAATCCACGATTTCGACCTTGTATTTTTTGAACACAGACCCGAACATTATTCCGATGAGCAGGTTGCAGCCATGAAAACCTTATTTTCTCCGGCGGCATTACGATCAGCCTTATTTATCATGCTTTACCGCGATTTTCCATTGTTCCAAACTTCTTACCAGGTATTGGATGGCTTGATTGAAATTGACCACCTGATGAGTAGCTGGCGACATAAACACCTGGTAATGGTGCGCAGGATGATTGGTATGCGCGTAGGAACAGGAAATACCTCGGGAGCAGGATACCTTGAAGGGGCAATGAGTAAACATTTTGTGTACAGAGACCTTTCCGGACTTTCGACTTACCTGATAGAAAGAAGAAAACTTCCTGTATTACCCGATTCATTGATTCGGAACCTGGGCTTTCAGTTATAGTAAAGTTTCACCACAAAAAATACCTGTCAATTCAGTGATATTCTGTGTTTTCTGTGGCAATAAATCTTCTTTTTCGTATCTTTATAACACCCCCATCCGTGATTTTCGCGGAGCTATAAATGCACAAATGCCACAGGGCATTATCCCTGTTTATTTTTCTTTCATTCTAAAACCTTGTCATGTTGCGTATCAGACAAACCCTGCTCTTATTATTAGTTGCAGCATTTACTTATGCTCAAACCGGAGCAGACCAGAAACTGGGCATTGACCCCAAAGTAAAAATTGGAAAATTAAGTAATGGACTTACCTACTACCTGCGAAAGAATGTAGAGCCTAAAAACAGGGCCGAACTCAGGCTGGTGGTAAATGCAGGTTCCATTCTTGAATCAGACCAGCAATTAGGTCTGGCACATTTCGTGGAACATATGGCTTTTAATGGCACCAAAAATTTCAAAAAACAGGAACTGGTTGATTTCCTGGAGAAAAGCGGTGTAAACTTCGGTGCCGACCTGAATGCATACACCAGTTTTGATGAAACGGTTTACGAACTGCAGGTTCCCACCGACAGTATGCAGGTTTTCAAAAAAGCCATGCAGATCCTGGAAGACTGGGCACATCAGGTAAGTTTTGAGCCGGTTGAGATTGATAAGGAAAGAGGTGTTATTGTGGAAGAATGGCGACTTGGCCGTGGCGCTGATGCACGTATGCGTGATAAATTTTTCCCTGTTCTCCTGAAGGGTTCACAATATGCAAAACGCATTCCAATCGGCACCAAACAGAGTATTGAAAAATCACCGTATAGTCAACTTACCAAATTCTATAAAGATTGGTATCGCCCAGATTTACAGGCAGTGATTGTGGTTGGGGATATTGATATTGCTGAGACAGAACAGATGATTCGTGAACATTTCGGTAAAATACCGGCAGTAAAAACACCACGTCCACGCACAAAATTTGGCGTCCCCTCCTTTCCTGAAACAAGAACATCTATTCTTACAGACCCTGAGCAACCCTATAACGTAATTCAGGTTTATTATTTAAGACCTGAAATTCCACAAGCGAAAACTGAAAAAGACTACCGCGCCAGTATTGTACGAGGCGTATTCAACCAGATGATGAGTAGCCGATTGGATGAAATCGCCCAAAAACCTGATGCGCCATTCCTTTTTGGCAGCAGTAGTTATGGATCATTTATTGGCGACAAAGATGCTTTTAGTCTGATTGCCGTTGCAAAAACAGCAAAGACTATTTCAGCTTCTATTGAAGCACTCTTGAAAGAAAATGAGCGTGTGAAACAATTTGGTTTTGTACAATCAGAACTCGACCGTGCAGTAAAATCTACTATGTCGAGAATGGAAAACATGTACAATGAGCGCGACAAAACCAAGTCGGTTGAACTCTTACAGGAATATGTTCGCAACTATTTAAAAGGAGAAACCATTCCAGGTATTGAGAAGGAATTTGAAATGCACCAAAAATACCTGCCTACCATTCAGTTATCAGAAGTTAATGCGCTGATTAAACAATGGATCACCAATCAGAACAGATCTGTTGTAATTACCGCTCCTGAAAAAGAAAAAGCGGATATGTTAACTTCAGCACAGGTAACAGCCTTATTAAATAAGCCGGTTGGAAAATTAATCCCTTATGAAGATAAGGTTACAACAGGCTCTATTCTACCAGTTGCCCCGGTTGCAGGAAGAATTGTTGGTGAGAAAAAATATCCTGCTATTGAAACTACTGAGTGGACCTTATCTAATGGCGCCAGAGTTGTTTTAAAACCAACCAATTTCAAAAACGATGAAATCCAGTTCTCCGCTATAAGCTGGGGTGGATCTTCATTATATGAAGACAAAGACTTTATCAATGCTACCACCGCATCAAATGTTGCTATGTTGGGAGGTATTGGAGACTTTGATTTTCAGGCTTTCCAAAAAGAAATGGCTGGCAAGAACTGTTTTGTTTCCCCATCTATTGCAAACTATATGCAAGGACTTAATGGCAGCAGCACTACAAAAGATCTGGAAACTGCCTTGCAAATATTACATGGATACTTTGTGGCGCCACGTAAGGATGCTAATATGTTTGAAGTATTGAAACAACAGATGCAAGTGCAAATGGCAAATAAAGACAAAGATCCCGGTTCAGTATTTGCAGATTCCGTGAACTATATTATGGGGAACTACCACCCCAGACGTAAGCCTTTCTCTGTTGAAAGTATCAGCCAGTTGGAGCTTGATCGTTCTTTTGAAATCTATAAAGAGCGCTTCAGCAATGGTGGTCAGTTTGTGTTCACATTTGTAGGGAACTTCAACCTGGACAGCATGAAAATATTGGTTGAAAAATATATTGCTTCGCTGCCTTCTTCTGAAAAAAAAGAAAACTGGAGAGATGTTGGCATCCGTTATCCTAAAGGTGTAATCAATAAAACAATTTACAAAGGGAAAGAACCAAAAGCCAATGTACGCCTGTTCTTTACAGGTGAAGTAAATGAAATCAATGACATGGATGAAGTGCAACTCGGGCAGTTAACGAAAGCTATGGGCATTAAGTTACGAGAAGTATTGAGGGAAGATGCAGGAGGTGTGTATGGTGTTGGGGTGAATGGTGGTTTCAGCAAAGAACCCATCAAAACCTATAGCATCAGCATTCAATTCGGATGCGCACCAGAAAATGTAGATAAACTCATTAGTCTTGTTATGGAAGAAATTAAAAATACCAAGGCAAATGGTGTACCTGAAGTAAATATTGAAAAAGTGGTTGCGGAACAAACACGCAGCCTGGAAAACGATGTGAAGGAAAACAATTACTGGCGCTTCCGCCTGGAGCAGCATGTGTTCCGCGGAACTGATCCAACCGAAATATTGAAAGCAGGCGACAAAATCAAACTAATCACTGTTGAAAAAACAAAAGAACTGGCCAACCGCCTTTTCAATGAAAACAATATGGTGAAATTGGTTATGTTACCAGAGCAGCAATAATATCACCTTTAGAATTTATGAAAAGCCCTCTGAATAACTTATATTTAGAGGGCTTTTTATTATGGATCAACAAAGCTTTAAACAAACCTCACGCATTACAAGCATTATCTATCTCCTTTTGGCGATACTACTGCTTCCCATGTCGATAATGGTGGTTATTTCTGCCGATGGACTGGTATTATTGGGCGGACTTGTTATGTTGCTTACTGGCATCAGTTGTCTTGTGGCCTTTATCCGTGGTTTTTTGCAGAGAGCAGAAATAACGGCAATTGAACAAAAACATATACAGGTTTCGCAATCCCCAGTTTTACCGGAAGATGCGGTGAGTTGGCAACTCAATACTACTGAATGGAATCATTTCTTAAACACAGAAAAAGCCAGAAGAACCAAGGGGCTTTTGTTTGAATCGGGTTTGATCATAATAGTAGGAAGTGTCATCCTGATTTTTTCGAGACCCGTTAATTTTCAAATGAGTTTATTCTTCTCCTTTCCGATTGCTGTCATTTATTACTTAATAAAATATCGAACGCTGGTTTCAAAACTACCCAAAATTGGCGATGCTGTTCGTATTATCATCACACCTGAATCAGCAGCTTTTAACCAAACCATATATCCTTTAAACACTTCTGGCATGCGTGTTGCTGCAGCGAAGTTCATTAAAACCCAATCAGACCTTTTGCTAGAAGTGAGGTATGAATGGAAATTAAGAAAGGGTGGTTTTGCATTTGAAGAGATCCGGATTCCAGTTCCTCAAGATGCTGTTCAAGCAGCCGAAAGGGCCATTGAATTACTGACTGGTTTTCTCCATCGGTAACTCCGGCAACCTGCTCCACTCCTGTAATGAACCGTCATATATTTTCATCGGATACCCAAGGATTCTTCCTGCGAGATAAACCACACTTGCAGTTTGCCCGATAAAACAATAACCAATCATTTCTTTTTGCCTATCCTTGTTTACTGCATTAAAATAATTTGCCAACTGCTGCACCGGCTTAAATTTCATGGTACTGTCTAGCAGGTCGGGATAAGGCAGGTTAAGGGCACCGGTGATATGTCCGTCGCGGGGATTACCCGTAACATCTCCATCATAGAATCTTTTTAGTCTTGCATCTACCACCATTTTATCTGTTCCTGTCAATGCTTTCTGTACATAATTCTTATCAACCAGCAGTTGTTGGTATTTGGGTTCTATATTTCCTTTGCCTGCGGTGGGCGAAGGCCCCATTTCCAGTGGCAAGCCTGCTTTTTTCCACTCTTCAAGTCCGCCATCAAGCAGGCTCACTTTGCCATAAAGTCCCAACTGTTCCAGTGTTAAAAACATTCGTGCCGTAACCGTAAGATCAGTGCGCGTGTAGGCTAATATGATATGTGAATTTTGGTTGATACCCAGTGTTTGTAATATTTTCCTGGCCGATATCAGATCGGGTACATTAAAATTACCCTCTGGTGAATGCGCGGCCAGCCAGTCGGGCCATAGAAAACGGGCACCCGGAATATGTTCCCTTTCGAAATCGAGGCGTAGGAAATTGGTTTGCAGCACCACCATGTTTTTATCCGCTTTATGCTCTTGTAACCAGTTAGGATTAACCAGAATGGGATTGGTTTGTGCACAGAGGGCTGATGATACCAGAATGGCAATAAAAAGCAGCGGGTAACGCATAGCGTAATTTTTAGAGATTTAAACTACGGAACTAATATGATTTCCCTATAATAAATGATGACCAATGGCGGGATTTTTTTACCCATATTTAGGTTGAACCCTTGATTTGCATTAATAGCTTCCGGATAGCTTACTGACAGATGGCATAAGAATCCAGCAACCATAAATACCTTATAAAACAATGGAATATCAATTCTTCCTCACCTGAATTTACCCAACAACTAACCCATTTCTTCATTTCTTATTCCTTATTTCATATTCCTTATTTCTTATTTCCTACCTTGCATCCTCAAAATCTTGAAACATGAGCTTTGGTACTTTCTCCTACCCGATTCCGGCCAATGAGCCTGTTAACAGTTATGCCCCCGGCACACCAGAAAAAGCGGCACTTAAAAAAGCAATCGCCGATCTGAAAAAGAAGTCACTGGATATTCCGATGTATATCGGTGGTAAGTCAGTTAAAACAGGCAATAAAGTTGCTATCCACCCACCTCATGAAATAGCACATACACTTGGTTATTTCCATTCCGGTGAAGAAAAACATGTACATCAGGCAATTGATGCAGCTTTAAAAGCAAAAGAGGCATGGGCGGCTATGAGTTGGGAGAACAGGGCACATATCTTCTTAAAAGCAGCAGACCTGCTGGCTACAAAGTATCGTTATACTATGAATGCCAGTACTATGCTTGGACAAAGCAAGAACGCCTACCAGTCTGAGATTGATAGTACTTGCGAACTGATCGATTTTTTACGTTTTAATGTGCATTTCTTAAGTGAAATCTATAAACAACAGCCTATTTCTGCTCCTGGCATGCACAACCGCATGGAATGGCGCGCTTTAGAAGGATTTGTACTGGCTGTTACTCCATTTAATTTTACAGCCATTGGCGGTAACCTACCCACTTCTGCCGCAATGTGCGGTAACGTTGTTGTTTGGAAACCAGCCAATACGCAAATTTATTCTGCCCAACTATTTATGCGCATTTTAAAAGAAGCAGGATTACCAGATGGTGTTATTAACCTGATTTATGTTGATGGACCAACCATTGGTAAAGTTTGTTTTGGACATGCCGATTTTGCTGGTGTACATTTCACTGGTTCTACAGGCGTATTCAATAATATGTGGAAGGTTATAGGAGAGAATATTGCAAAATACAAATCCTATCCCCGTATTGTTGGCGAAACGGGTGGTAAAGACTTTGTAATAGCCCATTCAAGTGCGGATGTAGATGCGGTGGTAACTGCTTTGGCACGTGGAGCTTTTGAATATCAGGGTCAAAAATGTTCAGCCGCCTCACGCGCTTACCTGCCAGATAATATTGCTGCTGAAGTAAAACAAAAACTGGTTGCTACAATAAAGACCATGAAAATGGGAACTGTGGAAGATTTCACCAATTTCATTAATGCGGTAATTGATGAAAAAGCTTTCAACAGTATCACTAAATATATCGATGGCGCTAAGAAAGATAAAAAGGCAAAAATTATAGCCGGCGGTAACTATAGTAAGAAAGCAGGTTACTTTATTGAACCTACTATCATTGAAACCACCGATCCGAAATACAGAACAATGTGCGAAGAAATTTTTGGACCTGTATTAACCATCTATACCTATAAAGCAGCGGATTTTGAAAAAACGCTTGATTTGGTTAACAGCACTTCTGCATATGCTTTAACGGGAGCCGTATTATCGCAAGACAGAGCAGCGGTTGAATTAGCTACCAATAAATTGCGTAATGCAGCGGGTAATTTCTACATCAACGACAAACCTACCGGAGCGGTAGTTGGTCAACAACCATTTGGTGGAGCAAGAGCTTCTGGAACCAATGATAAAGCCGGCAGCATGCTGAACCTTTATCGCTGGTTAAGTGCCCGTACCATCAAAGAAACTTACAATCCCCCAGTGGACTACAAGTATCCGTTTTTAGGCGAGATTTAATGACGCAAAAAACGACAGACATTAAAATACAAAAAACATTTAACCTCTATTCATTCTGGTTGCTAAGAAAAAGAGGTTGTCTAAAATTTCAGACAACCTCTTTATATCCGCCATGATCTAAAAATTCTGTACTTGTCTTCTTTTCTCAGGATTTATATCCACTTGAAAGATGCAATTTAGATTCCTTAACTACGCTAATTCTCAATGTTTACTAATATTTTTTTCGAACATGAGCAATGTAGATAAATAGTATACTCCTAATAATATTAATAACTCGACCACTACTATTCCGAATAAGCGTAAATATTTATATTTATCACCTTTCAACTGCACATTCTCATCCATTTCTGCATTAAATATTTTTAAAAATTCTTGTACCAATAATGAAACACATACTATATACAATGTTAGCTTTAG
>CBFGPM010000030.1:0-45179 GCA_965650685.1 uncultured Sediminibacterium sp. | reverse complement strand
TCACCGCCGATTACCTCACCGGCCGCCACGAAAACCACAACGGCCAGAAAAATCAAAGATCCAAAAATCAAAGATCCAAAATCAACCCCATGAATATTCTTGTTTTTGATAATTATGATTCATTCACGTATAACCTGGTTCACCTGGTTGAGAAAATTATTCATGCAAAGGTTACGGTGAAAAGAAATGACCAGATAGCATTGGAAGATGTGTCTGCTTTTGATAAAATCATTCTTTCACCGGGTCCCGGTGTTCCTACGGAAGCAGGATTGCTTTTGCCCCTTATTAAAGCTTATGCTGCTTCTAAATCTATTCTAGGGGTTTGTTTAGGCCATCAGGCAATCGGAGAGGCATTTGGTGGTAAGCTGGTAAACTTAAGTACGGTATATCACGGAATAGCTACACCCATTCAATTAACAAACCAGCGGCAAAACAAATACAATAATGATTTGTTTGATGGCTTTGAAAATGAATTTATTGTTGGTCGCTACCATAGTTGGGTAATCAGTGAAGATGAATTTCCAGAAGAGCTGGAGATTACGGCAAGGGATAAACACAATTATATAATGGCCCTGCAGCATAAAACTTTCGATGTTCAAGGTGTACAATTTCATCCAGAAAGCGTACTCACACCAGACGGAGAGAAAATGTTACAAAACTGGTTGAAACGTTGATCATCATTTATTAAAAGTTGCGAAGAAAAATACCATGAAAAAAATATTACAATATTTATTTGAGCATAAAACGCTTCCGAGAGAAAAAGCAAAAGAAGTATTGTTGCAAATGTCTGCCGGACAATTCAACGAGTCGGAAATAGCCGCTTTCATTACCGTTTATTTAATGCGAAGCATTACAATCGAAGAACTCCAGGGATTCAGGGATGCACTGTTAGAACTTTCAGTGAAAGTTAACCTTGAGAGTGAAAATATCATGGACATTGTGGGTACTGGGGGTGATGGAAAAAACACCTTCAATATTTCTACCCTTTCTTGTTTTATTGTGGCAGGCACTGGTCAGCAAGTAGCCAAACATGGTAACTATGGGGCATCCTCTGTAAGTGGGGCATCAAACCTTATGGAGCAATTGGGGTATCGTTTTAAAAATGATAATGATAAACTTAAAAAAGAGCTGGATGCCACCAATATTTGCTTCCTGCATGCACCATTGTTTCATCCGGCTTTGAAAGTGGTTGGGCCGGTACGAAAAAATCTAGGGGTAAGAACTTTTTTCAATATGCTCGGCCCGATGGTAAATCCGGCTTCACCAGCCTATCAATTAGTAGGTGTTTACAACCTGGAGATGGCCCGCATTTATAACTATCTTTTACAGGAAACGGGCAAGGCATTTACCATTATTCATAGCCTGGATGGATACGATGAAATATCGCTTACCAATGATACGAAAGTGATCACGAACACTGGTGAGCGTATTATGACACCTATACAATTAGGCAAGCGCATGGTTATGCCTGAAGACATCTATGGTGGCAATACAGTAGAGGAAGCCGCGAAATTATTTATGAAAATTATCAAAGGAGAAGGTAGCTGGGCGCAACATGCAGTTGTACTGGCAAATGCGGCGATGGCTTTATATAGCACGGGACGATACACTGATTACGATGCAGCTTATGCTGCTGCCGTTGAAAGTTTGGAAAGTAAAAAAGCGTATAAGGCATTGGAAAATTTAATTAACCTGCAATAAGATGAATATACTGGAAACCATAGTGGCAAAAAAGCAGTTGGAAGTAAAAGAACGTATGGCGATAAAGCCTATAAAGGCATTGGAGCAGGAAGCATACTTTGCTAGACCAACCTTTTCACTCACGGAATTTTTATCCGATAAAAACAGAACGGGTATTATCGCGGAGTTTAAACGAAAATCTCCCTCGAAAGGTATTATCAATGCCGATGCAACTGTTGCATCAGTAACTGCAGCTTATGCTGAATATGCATCAGGCATTTCTGTACTCACGGATACCGAATTTTTTGGTGGGTCAACAGAAGATCTGTTAAATGCAAGGTTTAACCAAGTACCCATCTTGCGAAAAGATTTTATGATCGATGAATACCAGGTATATGAAGCCAAGGCAATGGGAGCAGATGTGATTTTACTGATAGCCGCTTGTTTAAGCACCACTGCCGTTAAAGAACTGGGAGCTTGCGCAAAAGCACTGGGTATGGAAGTATTACTGGAAATTCATGATGAAAATGAACTAGGACACATTAACGATATGGTAGATATGATTGGAGTGAATAACCGTAACCTGAAAACATTCGAGGTGGACATTCAAACATCCTTATCATTAATTAAACAGATACCTGCGGGCAAGCCCGCAATTGCTGAAAGTGGTATCAGTAATGTGGATACTATCGTAACTTTGAGGCAGGCTGGTTTTACTGGATTCCTCATTGGGGAGAATTTTATGAAAACTGCCGATCCTTCGATTGCTTTTACTGATTTTATACATCAATTAAAAGCAAAATAATATGCGTATTAAGGTCTGCGGTATGACCAATACCGAACAAGTAATGCAACTGGATAGTTTTGGAGTTGAGTTTGCCGGATTTATTTTTTATCCCAAATCACCCAGATATGCATTCAGGCATATGCCCAGGCCTGAGATTAAAAAAATCAAAGGACAACATATTAATAAAGTAGGTGTTTTTGTTAATGCACCAGTAGAAGAGTTGTTGCAGACGGTTGATGATTGTGGATTGCACCTGGTACAATTACATGGTGATGAAACACCCAAGTATTGTGAGAAAGTTGCCGATTATGTTGGTGTAATCAAAGCATTCAGGCTAAGAGAAGATGATCAGGTATTGTGGAAAATAAAAGATTACCAGGAAATAGCCGACATGTTTCTATTCGATACCGATGGAATGGGCTATGGTGGTACCGGGAAGAAATTCAACTGGTCAATGCTCAAGGGGTTAAATATCGGGAAACCATTTTTCTTAAGCGGAGGGATTGGTCCTGATGATGTTGCCGAGCTCACAGCATTTGCCAAAGATCCGGTAGCGAAGAATTTATTTTCAATAGATGTAAACAGCAAGTTTGAAACCATACCCGGATTGAAAGATATGCAGGCGGTGGAAAAATTTGTGAAAGAGATAAAACAATTATAATAAGAGCGATCGAGTATCGTACAAAATAAGTACCAATGACAGTAACATATCAGCAACCGGATAGTCAGGGTTATTATGGTCAGTTTGGAGGGGCATATATCCCGGAAATGCTGCACAGGAATGTGGCAGAACTGCGTGAACAATATCTGGGTATCATGAATGATCCATCTTTTATTCAGGCTTTTGAAGCTTTATTAAAAGATTATGTAGGTAGACCAACACCCTTGTTTCTTGCTGAAAGATTGAGCAAAGAATTTGGTGCAGCTATCTACCTGAAAAGAGAGGACCTCTGCCATACAGGTGCCCATAAAATAAATAATACCATCGGACAGATTTTGCTTGCAAACAGATTGGGCAAAACAAGAATCATAGCTGAAACAGGTGCCGGTCAACATGGAGTTGCCACCGCTACTGTTTGTGCCCTGAAGGGTATGGAATGTATTGTGTATATGGGTGAAAAGGATATTGAAAGACAGGCACCGAATGTAGCAAGAATGAAAATGTTGGGTGCCAGGGTTATACCTGCCACAAGCGGCAGTAAAACATTAAAAGATGCTACTAATGAAGCTATCCGCGATTGGATCAATCACCCGAATGATACCCATTATATAATTGGAAGTGTGGTAGGTCCGCATCCGTATCCTGATATGGTGGCAAAATTTCAAAGCGTTATTAGTAAGGAAATTCGGAAACAATTGCAGGAAAAAACAGGGAATGCATTACCAACACATGTTATTGCCTGTGTTGGTGGAGGAAGTAATGCTGCTGGAGCATTCTACCATTTTCTTGATGAAACTGATGTACAATTAGTAGCCGTCGAAGCAGCTGGTCATGGTGTGCAAAGTGGAATGACCGCTGCTACAACACAGTTGGGAACACCGGGTATTTTACATGGTAGCAAGAGTTTACTTATGCAGACTGCTGACGGACAGGTTGTGGAGCCCCATAGTATTTCAGCAGGACTTGATTACCCCGGTATTGGTCCTTTACACGCAAATTTATTTGCTTCCGGAAGAGGTGTATTTCTGAGTGCCACAGACGAGGAAGCAATCAATGCAGCTTTTCACGTTAGCAAAACCGAAGGTATTATTCCGGCGCTTGAAACAGCTCATGCATTTGCAGTATTGGATAAGCTAAACCTAAAATCTTCAGACAAGGTAGTAATCTGTTTAAGTGGCAGGGGAGATAAGGACCTGGCAACTTACATGCAATATTTATAAAGAACCAAGAAGCAATGAGCCGGATAAAAAAACTATTTGAACAAAAAAAGGAAAGGGTATTAAATGTGTACTGCACAGCAGGATATCCAAATCTAAATGATACTACCAGGGTAATACTGGCATTGGAGGCAGGTGGTGCCGACCTTATAGAACTTGGTATGCCTTATAGTGATCCATTAGCAGATGGTCCGGTAATCCAGGCCAGCAGCACTAAGGCACTGGAAAACGGTATGAGTATCGCTGTCCTTTTTGAGCAGTTAAAAGATTTGAGGTCCAAAACAAATATTCCACTTGTGCTAATGGGGTATATGAATCCTGTTTTGCAATATGGATTTGAACGTTTTTGTGCAGATGCTGCGAAGGTTGGGGTTGATGGACTCATATTACCCGATCTGCCAGCTTATGAGTTTGAAACGATGTATGGCGAAATAGTCAAACAACATGGGTTGGATTTTATTTTCCTCGTTACACCTGAAACAAGTAAAGAAAGGCTGATACAACTCGATGCATTAAGCAGCGGCTTTTTATATGCAGTAAGTTCTTCTGCAACAACCGGTAATGATAAAGATTTTGGTGCTGTAGAAACCTATTTGAAAACATTACAGGCAGTGCCTTTACAAAACCCGGTACTGGTAGGATTTGGTATAAAAGATAAAAACACTTTCGATACAGCCTGTAAGTATGCTAATGGTGCCATTATTGGTACTGCTTATATTAAAGCAATTCAGGAAAGCAACGAAATCGAAAGTACTACTAAACAATTTTTAGATCAGGTATTGAAATAATTATGAATCTGGTAATCATAAAATACAATGCGGGCAATATTCAATCGGTTCGTTATGCTTTGGAGAGAATAGGAGCAAATGCAACCGTTACTGATGATATTGCGACCATTAAAGCAGCAGACAAAGTGATATTTCCGGGTGTTGGTGAAGCCAGCACTGCGATGCAATACCTACGCGAAAGAAAACTGGATGAATTGATTGTTGGATTGAAGCAACCAGTGCTCGGTATATGCCTTGGAATGCAATTAATGTGTAAACATTCCGAAGAAAACAATACAGACTGTCTGAATATTTTTGAGGAAGAAGTCAGGCAATTTAAGCCCGGTGCAGAAACCAGACTAAAAGTTCCGCAGATCGGCTGGAACAATATTTATGATTTAAAGTCCCCATTGTTTAATGGGATCTCCGAAGAATCCTATTGTTATTTTGTACACGGTTTTTATGCAGCATTGGGCGAACACACGATTGCAACAACCGATTATGTACAACCATATAGCTCCGCCTTGCATAAGGATAATTTCTACGGAGTGCAGTTTCACCCGGAAAAAAGTGCAGAGACAGGAGAGCAAATTCTTGCTAATTTTTTAAAGATCTGAACCAGAAAATGATGGAAATAATTCCTGCAATAGATATTATTGATGGTAAGTGTGTAAGGCTCACACAGGGTGATTACAACCAGAAAACCATATACAACGAAGACCCGCTTGAAGTAGCACAAATGTTCCAGGATGCAGGCTTGAAAAGATTGCATCTGGTTGATTTAGATGGCGCCAAAGCTGGGGAGGTGAAAAACTGGAAAGTACTGGAAAAGCTGGCTTCCAAAACATCGATGGTGATTGATTTTGGTGGAGGCATCAAACAGGAAACAGACCTTGCCGTTGTATTTGAATCAGGTGCTGCATTGGCTACAATAGGTAGTTTAGCGGTTAAGGCAGAAGCGACCTTTGTGTCATGGATTAAAAAATATGGTGCAGAAAAATTCTTGCTAGGCGCAGATGTTAAAGACGAAAAAATTGCTGTTTCCGGATGGCTCGAAACAACTGATGTCTGGATCTATGATTTTATAGATACTTATGTGAAACATGGCATTAAGCAGTTATTCTGTACGGATGTAAGCAAGGATGGAAAATTAGAAGGTCCTTCAGTAGACCTATACAAACAAGTACTGCAAAAATTTCCGGATCTTCATTTTATTGCCAGCGGAGGTGTGAGTAATATGCATGATCTGGAAATACTGAGAGAAACAGGATGTAAAGGAGCTATTGTTGGGAAAGCGATCTATGAGAACAGGATCACACTAAAAGAGCTAATGGTATTTAATGGAAATTAACGTCTCACTCAATTGTCATGCTAACAAAAAGAATTATACCCTGTCTTGATATAAAAGATGGCCGAACCGTTAAAGGAATCAACTTCGAAGCCATTCGTGATGCAGGTGATCCTGTAGAGCTGGGGGCACTGTATGCCAAAACAGGAGCTGATGAACTCGTGTTCCTGGATATTACTGCCACAAACGAAAAAAGAAAAACACTCAGTGAATTAGTAAACAGGATATCAAAAAATATCAATATCCCTTTTACTGTTGGGGGGGGTATTTCGAGTGTGGAAGATGTACAGGTTTTATTACAAAATGGTGCGGATAAAATATCCGTAAATACAGCAGCGTTTAAGAATCCTGATTTAATTGCAGACCTCTCCAAAGAGTTTGGTTCGCAATGTGTGGTATTGGCAATAGATACGAAACAGGAAGCGGATGGAAACTGGTATGTATACCTTAATGGTGGGCGGGTTAAAACAGATACATTATGTGCCGACTGGGCAAAACAGGCGGTAGAACTTGGCGCAGGTGAAATATTGCTCACTTCCATGAACCATGACGGAACAAAACAAGGTTTTGCATTAGACATTACAGAAACCCTTGCCAGTAGCTTACCCGTACCCATAATTGCTTCTGGAGGAGGAGGAACGATGGCGCATTTTACCGATGTATTTACCAAAGGCAAAGCCGATGCTGCATTGGCTGCCAGTATTTTTCACTTTAAAGAAATCGGTATACCGGAGCTGAAAGAGTATCTTGCAGCGCAAGGTGTGAGGGTGAGGAAATAAGCTTGCCCTGAGCTTGTCGAAGGGGAATAAGGAATAAGAAATAGGGAATAAGAAATAAGGAATAAGAAATATGAAATAAGGCTTGCCCTGAGTTTGTCGAAGGGGAATAAAAAACGGAGAAAGGCCGTTAAATTCTAATTTGAACTCGTGTGACTAATTGCTAATGGCTTACAGCTAAAGGCTAATAGCTAATGGCTCAAAAGTTGCTCGAATTTTAAGGATCTATCAATGACTAATGTATGAAAGTAGATTTTGCTAAATATGCAGATGGGTTAGTGCCGGCAATTGTGCAGGATTTTAGTACACATAAAGTGCTGATGCTGGGGTTTATGAACCAGGAGGCCCTTACTAAAACAGAAGAGTCAGGTAAAGTAACTTTTTACAGTCGCAGTAAACAAAGACTATGGACAAAGGGGGAAGAGAGTGGCAATTTTCTGGAGCTGAAAAGTATTGCGGTTGATTGTGATCAAGATACTTTGCTGATACAGGCACATCCGCTTGGGCCTGTTTGCCATACCGGAGCAGATACCTGTTGGAGTGAAAGAAACCATAGCGAGGATTTTCTTTTATATCTGGAAGATATCATTCGACTGAGAAAACAAGCTTCTCCTGAAGAATCTTATGTGGCGAAATTGTTTTCTAAAGGAATGAATAAAATAGCGCAAAAAGTAGGGGAAGAAGCCGTAGAACTGGTAATTGAAGCCAAAGACGATAATACGGACCTTTTCCTTAATGAAGCAGCAGACCTTCTTTTCCATTATTTACTTTTGCTTAACGCCAAAGGCCATAACTTAGGGTCTGTGATTGATATATTGAAAAAAAGACATTCCCGATAATGATGAAAAAGATTTGGTTCTTGTTACTGATGCCCGTGGCTTTAATGGCACAGGTAGGAAAAACAGACTATGCTATTTATGGCAAACTGATTGGCTTGCCAAATAAAACAACCGTTTTTCTGGTTAATGGAATTAATGGGCAAACCATATCCACCGCTACCGTAAAAAACGGGCTGTTTGTATTAAAAGGAAAATTACAACACCCCGAATTGGTACAACTTGCTTTTGCAGGCAAAAAGGCGAAGCTTGATATGTTTATCGGCAACGACAGCATTCGTATGACAGGTAATTTTGCCAATTTGGAAAAAGCAAAAATCACCGGGTCAAATGCCCAGAAAGATTATGAAGGTTTCAGGGTTAAATTCAATCCAATAAAAGATAAACTGAATAATCTGGCAGGTGTTATCAATGGCACTAATGAACCACGAAAAAGAGATTCTCTTATCAATGTTTTTAATACCTATAAGGCCTTGGTATTATCAGACGCAGCAGCCTACGTAAAAGCCAACCCGGCTTCACCTGTTAGTCCTTTCGTGTTATTTGCTGTTAGTCCATTATACGAAAGCTTCAATGAACTGGAAGCCAGATTTAATGATATACAGCCCGATGCACAAAAGGGGTTTTATGCGGAAACCGTAATGAAAATGATTGCCGATTCAAAAGTCGGCAGCGTTGGCTCTCAATCACTTGATTTTACACAGAATGATGTAGATGGCAATCCAATAAGTCTTTCATCCTTTAAAGGTAAATATGTATTGGTTGATTTCTGGGCAAGCTGGTGCAGGCCTTGTCGCATGGAAAATCCCAATGTAGTGCTGGCATATAACACCTATAAAGACAAAAACTTTACTGTATTAGGCGTTTCGCTTGATCAGGATAGAAGCAGTTGGCTGCAGGCCATCAAAGCAGACAGCCTCACCTGGACCCATGTAAGTGATCTCCAATATTGGAACAACGCAGCAGCCAGATTATACCGTATTCAAAGTATACCGGCCAACATGCTCATAGACCCCGAGGGAAAAATCATAGCCCGCGACTTAAGGGAACAAATTCTTTTGCAGAAATTGAGTGAACTGTTGAAATAGTAGGCGTGAATTGTCAATTGTGAATGGTCAATAGAGCGCAAAATCTATATTGACCATTCACAATTGACCATTCACCCAAACAACGTTTCATACTTCCCCGCATCAAACCCAACTGCTATTACTTTGTTATCTTGGGTAATAACCGGTCTTTTAATGATGCTGGTATGTTCTTCCATGATTTTAATGGCATTGGTAGCATTGGTTATGGATGCCTGAACTTCAGGAGCTAATGTTTTGTAGGTGGTTGATCTTTTATTGAATATAGTTTCCCAGCCCACCTGGTCGCACCAGTTTTTCAACTCTTTTTTGCTGATACCACTTGTTTTATAATCGTGAAACTGGTAATTAAACTTCTTTGCTTTCATCCAGTCTAACACTTTTTTTATAGTGTCACAGTTGGGAATTCCATAAATCGTATACATAAGCATTAAAATGGCTGCGAATATAATGAGGGGAACATTAAAATGGAATATTCCCCGATTTCTAAAGGTTTATAACCAGTTATCGAAATTCCGGCTGAACATCTACCAATTATCTTTATTTTGTTGGCTGCAATCGATAAACCTTGAGAATCTACTTAATATGGGTAATCTTATTGATTACCTCCCCACTTATTGCACAAAAAGCGGAAGATAAACCCCGTGCCCAGCTTGGGCTCATTATCGGCAATATACTTGACGCAAATGCGGGTAAACCACTGGGTTTTGCCAATGTGAGGCTTCAGTTATTAGCGGATACTTCAAAAAATATTGCAACGGTAGCAGATAAGAATGGCGCTTTTGAATTCAGTAAACTGGCATTGGGTTATTACCGGCTTTTGGTAAATATGGTTGGATATGCCGAAACACGGATCGACAGCATTCATCTTCGTCCGGAGCGTTATGATTTTAACCTGGGTGATGTAAAATTGAATGATGCGGCCAGTGCTTTAAATGAAGTGATTGTTTATGCAGAGAAACCATTGATTGAAAATAAGGATGATAAGATTACTTATAATGTAGGGGAGAGTGCATTGAGTGGTGGAGCAACAACTGCTGAGTTGTTAAAGAATATGCCCCTGATCAATAATGACCCTACGGGTAAAATTTTATTGAAAGGAAAAGAACCTAAAATACTCATTGACGATAAGCCAACAGAACTGAATGCCCAGCAATTACAGGATCTGCTGGAAAGTTTGCCGGGTAGTAGCATTGATAAGATTGAAATTATGACCAATCCACCACCTCAATATGCTACGGAAACGGGAGGGGTTATTAATATTGTTACTAAAAAAGGTAAAATCGGCTGGGTTGGCAGGACCACGGTCAGCGGAGGTACAAGGGGTGAAGGTAATATTGCGATGAATGCCAGTTACAGAACTCAACCCTTTTCACTCAATATTACTGCTGGAATCGGGGGAAGCATTTTAACCGGCAACTCTTATTCGAAAAGGGAGAACCTGTATAAGGATTCAACCAATTATTTTAATACAACCGGTTCATTCAGGAATAAAAATCTCAGACCCAATCTTCGTATTCAGAGTGATTTTGAATTGAATAAAAGAAATCAGATTAACCTCACCTATCAGGGTAACCTGAACTTTTACGATAACGAAAGTTTCAGTACCTACACGAATATTAATAAGGATAAACAGGTGTATCGGTACAGTACCAGAACCAATAGCAGCGATGGAGAAGGTTTTGGACATAATGCATCGGCTTCTTATACACATAAGGCCAAAAATCCGGCTGAATTTATTCGGGTAATTTTGAATGCTAACTTCAATAAGAACAATAATGACCGTGGTTTTTTTCAGGAGTTTCTGCGTCCCGATTTTTCTCCGACAGGAGTAGACTCAACCCAGTCGCAGTTCTTTGATAACTATAACAGGTCTGCAACCATTCGTGTTGATTACAATAAGCCATTAAAGCGAAAAGGGAGCAATTTTTCAACTGGTGCTACCTATAACCGATCTTATTTTCATAATTCACTGAACACAAGTTTTCTTCGTAAGTCAGATAGTTTGTTTATTCCCAATGATATTTTGAGTAACGATTTTGAATTCAGACAAGAGATATTTACCATTAGAGCTGGCTTTGGGTTACAATTAGGCAAAGGGTGGAGAATGAATTTTGGTGCACAGGCCGAACAGACGCGAATGGGTTTCACTTTTATTAAAGGCAACAGCAGTAACGTAGATAACAGCTACTGGAATGTATTACCTAATTTCACCTTGCGTAAGGAGTTCAATAAAACACTGAACACATCTCTTGTATACCGCGCAACCATACGCAGACCAGGTATTGGCGAACTGAATCCGAATATCGATTACAGTGATCCCTATAACCTGCGCTTTGGTAATCCATACCTGCGACCTACTTTGTCGGATAATTTCGATTGGAACTTTAGCTGGATCAAGGGTAAATATTATATCAATACTTCTATCGGATACAACAGGCTAAAAAATGTGTTTAATTCTATCCGTAGTCTAATCGGTGGTGGTAAAACAGAAGTTAGCTGGTTGAATATTGCCGACAGAAGAGAATACGAAGCCAGTGTATGGGGCGGATATACTTTTAGCCGGCAACTGCGTGTGAATGCAAGCATGGGTTATACCATGAACCGATACAGCGACGCAGAGAAAACGCTCTATAAATATCGGGATGGTAATAGCTTCTACAGTAGTTTCAATTACACGTTTACGCCAAGCAATGTGCTGACATTTGAAGGAAGTGTACGTTTCAGCAATTTCGCTAATCCGCAAGGCAGAAGCAGGAGTAATGTGAACATGAACCTTGGTGTACAGCATCGTTTCTTCGACAGGAGGTTAATAGTGAGCTTCAATGCCATAGATCCATTTACTACACAGCGTTATACAACCTATACATACGGGGCCAATTTTAACCTGGAGAGTTTCAATTCAAGCAATACCCGAAATTTTCGTTTATCAGTCAGTTATCAGTTAAACAGAATTGTGCAAAAATCGAAACTAAGTGCAAAGGACAAGAAGGCTGCCTTGCAAAAAGTGAAAAAAGTTTGATGTTTATGGGATGAATTGAGGGATTAGGAGTTAGCCATTTGCTATTAGCCTTGATTGGTGCTTGTTTTAGGTTTTCCGCTATTAATAGAACACAGATCTTCATGATTTTCAAGATCTATCATGATAAATCCTGAAAATCATGAAGATCTGTGTTCCATCATACGCAATACCTACAGCTCGCAGTTAAATTTTCCCGGACAACAATGGCTAACAGCTAATGGCTAACACCTAAAACCTAAAACCTAACCTCTAAACAGTGAACGCTTAACTGGCAATTGTCTTCATCCTCGTTTTTAACCAGCTATTCTTAACAGGGATGAGCCATTCATTCAGCAAAGCCTCTTTAGTAGCTGCCAGGTTATTAAAATAAAGGGTATCAGGATTGATAAATTGATTTTCCAGCGCATAGCTAAATTGGGCGAGCGGAATCAATTGAATTTTATCTTTTACAACAAAAGCAAGCTGTTGTCTGTCGAACATACTTACTTTAAAACGTTCTTCAATCATTTTTACCACACGAACAGAACTATCGGTACTACAGCCACTAACACCGGTTGCTGTTTCATCGGCCATAAAAACCAGGAACTGACCAAAAAGCAGGTTGGCATACCCTTTTACCGGTGTGCCATGACTTAGCCAGTTATCGGTAAATTCTTTTAATATAGATTCAATTTCAAATGCTTCACTAATGAGAAAGAGTCTGGACGACTGATAAACCCACACACGAGAGGTTGCATGAAAATCGGACGGGATGAAAGATTGATAGTTCAGTTCCATACTGCAAAGATAGCAGAATGTAGATTTCAGATGCCGGGTTTTATGGCTGATGTCGGATGGCTGATGTCTGATTTAGATTGGTTGGATAACTAAACCTCATATCCGACATCCGACATCAGATATCAGCCATCAGCCATCAGCGATCAGTTGTCCATGCTTTGTGCCACCATTTCTGCAACATCCAATACTGCAACTTCGTTTTCTTTTTCACGGTTTTTTACGCCGTCGGTCATCATGGTGTTACAGAAAGGGCAGGCGGCTGCGATAAAGCCGGCACCTGTGGCGAGGGCTTCGTCGGCTCTTTCGATGTTGATACGTTTATCGCCGGGTTCATCTTCTTTGAACATCTGTGCGCCACCAGCACCACAACAAAGTCCTTTTGATCGGCAGCGTTTCATTTCTACCAGTTCAGCATCCAGGGCTTCTAATACCTTCCTTGGGGCTTCATAAATATTATTGGCACGACCTAGGTAACAACTATCATGGAATGAAATTTTCTTCCCTTTAAAGGTTCCCCCTTCTTTCAATTTGATGCGTCCTTCATCTATCAATTGCTGCAATAGGGTGGTGTGATGGATCACTTCATAATTACCTCCAAGCTCGGGGTATTCGTTTTTAAGGGTATTGAAACAGTGCGGACAGGTTGTTACAATTTTCTTAATGCCATATCCATTCAGCACCTGTATGTTTTGGTATGCCATCATCTGGAAAAGAAATTCATTACCAGCCCTGCGGGCAGGGTCGCCTGTACAGGCTTCTTCTTTACCCAGAATGGCGTAACTGAAACCAACTTTATCGAGAATAGTGGCAAAAGCCCTGGTGATTTTTTGAGCGCGCTGATCGAAGCTGCCGGCACAACCTACCCAGAATAATACTTCCGGAGTTTCTCCATTCATTGCCATTTCGGCCATGGTCTTCACTTGCATAGCAAAAGTTTATACGAATGTAAATGAAATGAGCCATAACAAAGCCTACTACTGATAGGAATGTTTGTTTCCATCCAGTCCATGGTCCATAGACCATAGACTTACAGCTTTATTTCATAAACGGGTGTAAATATTCGAAGCCTATTACTATTATTGCAGGGTGACCTATATATTTCTCATAGCTGCATTAATTAGTTTTCTTGGCCAGTTACCATTGGGTAATATGAGCATTACTGCTACCCAGATTGGTATTCAGGAAGGGTTTAAAAAAGCCTGGATGTTTGCCATTGGCGTGGCGATAGTAGAAATGTTGTACCTGCGTTTTGCGCTTACCGGAATGGATTGGGTAGTGCAACATCGTATTTGGTTTGTGGCATTGGGCTGGATTACGGTGGCCTTATTTTTATTACTCGGAATATTGGCATTCCTTTCTGCAAGAAAACAACAGACAGAAAAAAAATCGGTTATTCTGGATAATAAAGTTCATCGGTTTTTACTCGGACTAACCATGAGCGCGCTCAACCCATTACAAATTCCCTTTTGGTTTTTATGGACCTCTACCATGATTCAAACCAAAGTATTACCCGTAACTACAGAAGCATATACCATCTTTACTGTAGGTGCCGGATTGGGAACCATTGCCGGTTTGGCCCTATATATACATGGAGGAAACTGGTTAGTTAAAAAGAACAATACCAGCAATAAAACATTGAACCAGATAATGGGGGTGATATTTATCCTAACGGCCCTCATCCAATTATATCGGATGCTTTACAAACCCTGGATTTGATTAATCTACAATAAACAGGATGCACCCCTCTTTTGAATAGGTGCGGTGAGCATCAGCCTGATCGCCAACTGTATATACTTGTCCTTTTGAAAGCAAGTGTACACTACCATTCTCAAGCGTAGTTTCCATAGCTCCTTCCACACAAAAAATAATATGTCCCTTACTGCACCAATGATCAGCAAGGTATTCAGGTGAATAAATTACCTGTCTTATACGAATATCATCTCTGTAAAAAATACGCCATTCAGCGTGTCCGGTAATCCCCTTGTGTACCTCAGGTTCAATACTGGCGAAGTCTGTAATGGAAAATGGGAAAGGAGATAGTTTCATATAGCGAATTAAAAGAAAAAAATAAGGAATAAGGAATAAGAAATAAGAAATGAGAAAGTAATTCGGTCAAACACTTTCTGATTTCTTATTTCTTATTCCTTATTTCATATTTCTTATTCCTTATTCCTAAGATTGTACCGCCCACTTATCTCTTTCATCGGGTGAAAACTTCCAGGGGGCGAAATTATTTTCTGTGTTGCTGAACATACCGTTCCATTCCTGCGGGGCATTGCTTTCTTCCATGATGAGCGAACGGCGAAGTTCGAGGATGATTTCAAGCGGAGAAATACTTACCGGACATTCTTCAACGCATGCATTGCAGGTGGTACAGGCGCGTAATTCTTCAATCGAAATATAATCGTGCAAAAGCGATTTGCCATCATCCACAAATTGTTTATTGTTATTGATGTTTTTACCTACGTCTTCCAGGCGGTCGCGGGTAGACATCATAATCTTTCTTGGGCTAAGTAACTTTCCGGTTGTATTGGCCGGACATGCTGCAGTGCATCGTCCACATTCTGTGCAACTATAAGCATCCATCAGGCTTTTCCAACTGAGATCGAAAATATCTTTGGCGCCAAAACGGGCAGGAGGGGCCGCATCTGCAGGCGCCAGTTCAGGTTGCATCGCATACAATACTTCGTTCTGTACACTGGGCATATTTTTCATTTTTCCAGGCACATCTAATCTGGCATAATAGGCATTTGGGAATGCCAGCATGATATGTAAGTGCTTGGAATATGGCAGGTAATTCAAGAAGGCAAAAATGCCTACAATATGTAACCACCAGCAGCTTCTTTCAATTACTACCAGCGTTCCCTCGCTCAAACCACTAAAAAGACTACTCAACATGCCTGAAAAATAAAATTCACCGGTAGGTGGGTAATGTTCATTGCCATTTACCTGAAGCAATTGGTCGGTAGCATTCATGGTAAGAAAAAGACTCATTAAAATGATCTCGGTAATTAGGATATAATTAGCATCCGAGCGTGGCCATCCGTCCAGGTCTTTATTGATAAAGCGTTTCAATTTGAGTAGATTTCTTCTGATAAGAAATACCACACAAACCAATATTACACCAACGGCCAGGAATTCAAAGGCATTGATGAGCCAGTTGTAAACAGGGCCTAACATATCGGCAAATAAGCGGTGTTTGCCCAATAACCCATCAAGCACTATTTCAAGCACTTCCAGGTTGATAATGATAAAACCGGCATAAATAATAAAATGCATGACAGCAACCAGCGGGTTCGAAAACATTTTTTTCTGTCCAAATGCAAGTAAAATAAGGTTGCGCCAACGGAGGGAAGGGTTATCGTTCAGCGTTTCATCTTTCCCCAATAAAATATTCCGGCGAATTTCACCGGCTTTTTTTGCAAACAACCAGATGGATACCGCCGAAATCAATAAGAATAATATTTGCTGGATATACTGCATATGTAAGGACTTAATAATGCTAAGATAGCCCTTTTGGCAGTTTGCCCGAATGATTGTTGATTGCTTTTATTGTTGTTACATTTGACTAATAAAACAGATACATGCCTGAACGTAATTATATCCTCGATAAATCGGCCTGCTCACGCAAGATAAACCGCATGGCACTTGAACTGGCAGAGCATTTAAATGGCGACCAAACACCTGTTTTTATCCTTGGTATCCGAAACAGCGGAAGTGTAATCGCAGAGAAAGTAGCCACAGCGCTACGCAACTATGTTAGTATCCAGGTACAAACTGCTGTTTTGTCTTTAGATAAATCAATGCCCAAAGATGTTGAAATCAGCGGTGCGTTTGATTTTAATGGGGTACATGTGGTGATAGCCGACGATGTTACCAATAGTGGACGTACCTTACTTTATGCTTTAAAACCCTTATTGCAGTTTCACCCGAAATCGATACAAACCCTTGTTTTGGTGGAAAGAATGCATAAACTATTTCCCGTAAAACCCGATTTCGTGGGCCTTTCAGTTGCCACAACTATTCAAGAGCATATTCAGGTTGAAGTAGCCGATGGCGAAATAGAAGGAGCCTATATTTCCTGATCAGATTTAGAGCGAAATTTACAAAGGCATAAAAAATGCCCTTAATTGATTATTTTCAGTTACAGAAAACTTCAAATAACTAAACTATGGATGCTGTCATATTAGAAAAAGTGAATACCTGGCTAAATGGCAATTATGATACCGAAACAAAAGAGGTTATTCGTAAACTGCAGGAAACCCAGCCGGATGAATTGGCCGATGCTTTTTACCGGAACCTGGAATTTGGTACCGGCGGATTAAGAGGTATTATGGGTGTAGGTACCAACAGGGTAAACAAATACACCATTGGTATGGCCACACAAGGTTTTGCGAATTACCTGAAAAAATCTTATCCCAATGCTGAAATCAAAGTTGCAATAGGGCACGACAGCAGAAATAATAGCCGCTTTTTCGCAGAAACTACCGCGCATGTATTTGCAGCAAATGGAATTAAAGTATTTCTTTTTGAAGCATTAAGACCTACACCTGAATTAAGTTTTGCTATCCGTACATTGGGTTGTCAGGGTGGGGTTGTTTGTACAGCATCACATAACCCAAAAGAATACAATGGCTATAAAGCGTATTGGAATGATGGCGGACAACTGGTTCCTCCACACGATAAAAATGTAATCAAAGAAGTGGAAGCTATTACCAGCGTTGATGAAGTTAAATGGACCGGGGGAGAAGCTAATATTACATTGATGGGAGCTGATATGGATAAAGCGTATATTGATATGGTACGTGGCTTAAGTGTATATCCGGATATTATCGCGAAGCAACATGATCTTAAAATCGTTTATACGCCCATACATGGTACCGGTATCACGCTGGTGCCACAGGTTTTAAAAGCTTTTGGATTCAGCAATGTAACTGTTGTGGAAGAACAAGCTACTCCTGATGGTAATTTCCCTACCGTTGTTTATCCGAATCCAGAAGAAAGTGAAACCATGAGCATTGGTTTACAAAAAGCCAAAGAAATGGATGCCGATATTCTGCTTGGTACCGATCCGGATGCTGACAGGGTAGGTATTGGTGTAAAGAATCATAAAGGAGAATGGGTGCTGATGAATGGTAACCAAACTGCAGTACTTGCCTTTGCTTATATGATGGAAGCAAGAAAAGCAAAAGGCATTGCCGCTCCAAACGATATGGTTATCTCTACCATAGTAACCACTGGTATGATTAATGAAGTAGCCAGACAAAATGGTGTTGCCTGTTACAATGTGCTTACCGGATTTAAATGGATCGCAGAACTGATCAAAGAAAAAGAAGGAAAAGAAAATTATGTGATTGGAGGTGAAGAAAGCTTTGGTTTAATGATCGGTGATCAAATCCGCGATAAAGATGCCGTTAGTGCCGTTGCATTAATGTGTGAAATGGCTGCTTATGAAAAAGCCAATGGACGAACCCTTTTTGACAAAATGATTGAACTGTATATGCAGTATGGGTTTTATTATGAAAACCTCATCAGCATTACGAAAAAAGGCATGAACGGACAGAAGGAAATTGCTGCTATGATGGAGCAATACCGAAAACAACCACCCGCTACCATCGATGGTGCACAGGTTACGGAAGTCTTAGACTACGAACTTCAAACAGGTAAAAACCTGGTTACCGGAGAATCATGGGCCATACAATTACCTAAGAGTAATGTGTTGCAATTTATAACTGCTGATGGCAGTAAGATTTCGGCAAGACCTTCGGGGACGGAACCCAAAATCAAGTTTTATTTCAGTGTTCATACAAAACTGGATAATAAAGCCGATTTCGACGAACGGTATGCATTATTGCAGGATAAAATCAAAAGAATCATTGCAGATATGCAACTACAATAATTCAAAAGCCACCTGATCAGGTGGCTTTTTGATTATTCGCGATTTATTGCTGTCCGGTAAAAAAAAAGTATACTGCCTTGAAATGGTTTAATAGCAACCATCTTGTCACAAGTTGGAAACAGTACCGTTTTTTTTAATTGGTCGTAACTATGGCTAAAGCAACTTTATACACATTTTGGCAATGAATAAAACCGAGCGCCCTGTTGTTCAAAATTGAATGTTACTCCTGGGCCGAATGGCCCCGTACCTGTTCCCAGACTACATTGGCCTCTGACTAAATCTGCTGCGCATGATTTAGTCTGTCAACGCTGCGCTCGACACCAATGCCAATGAAGGTCTGTACACAGGTACTGATTTTATATATTCATTTTTATCTCCCCTAATCACTTGGCTTCTATTTCTGGCCCTGTTAAATATTTGCTTGTAGCTTGTGGCTTGAAGCCAAATTACCCGGACAATAGTGATTCGCGATTAGTGAAAACAACTGTGGGTAATTTTCACAGAATAAAATTCTTTTCACAGCCCAACGAATTAATTCAGATAGGGAAATGGAAGCAGTATATTCGTACTGCTTATGAAACCCAAGTTCGACGATACCTACCAACACAAAGGACTCCGACGCCAACTGATACAATTACTCCGTGAAAAGGGGATAACAGATGAGTCTGTGCTGGAGGCAATGAATAATATTCCAAGGCATTTCTTTCTCGATTCTGCTTTTGATAAAATAGCCTATGAAGACAGGGCTTTTCCGATAGGAGAAGGTCAAACCATTTCACAGCCCTATACAGTTGCATACCAGACTCAATTGTTGCAGGTTAAAAAACTAGAGAAAGTGCTGGAAATAGGTACGGGCAGTATGTACCAATCATCTGTTCTCGCAGAAATGGGAGCCAAAGTTTATACAATTGAGCGCCAGAAAAAATTATATGACCAACACAGTGCTTTTGTGTTTAAGTTGCGCTACCCTAACCTGAAATTCTTTTTCGGGGATGGCTTTGAAGGATTACCCGCATTTCAACCATACGATAAGATACTGATCACAGCGGCGGCCCCATTTATTCCTCCCAAATTAATTGCTCAGCTGAAAACAGGAGGCATAATGGTATTGCCGGTAGACGAAGGGGAAAACCAGCGCATGTTACGTATCACTAAAATGGAAGACGGAACCCTGCAGGAAGAAGCCTTTGAAGAATTCTCTTTTGTACCCATGCTGACAGGGAAAAACAGGTAGGGGACAGAAGAACAGAGGAACAGAGAAACAGAGAAACAGAGGAACGTCGAATTTCCAATGTTTAGGTAAATAAAAATGTCCAATGTAAAATATCTATAGATGTTTTACATTGGACATTTTTCTATTGGAAATTCGATGTTCCTCTGTTTCTCTGTTCCTCTGTTCTCTACTGCTGCATCATATCCATTCCACCGCCCTGATCTGCTTTGTTGTTTTTACGTTTAAATAGGGTAGCATCAAATTTACCAAAACGGAAGTTGAAGTTCAGGCGTAAAACCTGAGGGTCTCTTCTGCGCTGGCTGGTTTGCTGGAAGAAATTACTTTCAGAGTATGATTGAAATAATTGTGTGCGGAACACATCGTTCATGGCAAGGGTTAAAGAACCGCTTTTACCATTTTTCCAGGTCCATTCTTTACGGATAGCAATATCGATTCCGTAACGTGGCAGGTTGTAACCTTGTGCAGTTCCCTGCATACCGCCACCCCACATCATGCCACCGCCTCCACCGCCGCGTCCACCGCCGCCTCCACCTGGAGGTAATACAGTTTTAGCCTGGTAATCGCCGCTAAGCTGGATAGAAAGGGTTTTAGTTACTTTAAAGCTGCTGTTCATTTTTGCGAACCAGCTTACGCGAGCAGTATTGTTGATGTTTTGACCAGGAATGGTTGCATTGATTTTAGCGCTAAATAAGTTTGCACTCAAAGTCAGATCCCACCATTTGGTAACAGGCATTTTATTGCTCAATTCAAGGCCATAAGTAATACTATTGTCGGCATTGATGTAAGAGTTATAGAATACCAGGTTTGTATCAGCAGGGTTCAGTTCATTCTTACCAGTATAAGAGTAACGGGTAATCAGGTTAGTGCTGTATTTAAAGAATGCAGTAACCAGGAAGTTGGCGCCACGCTTATACGCATTGTTATAGGATACTTCAAATGAATTGGTGAACTCAGGTTTCAAGCCAGCATTACCGATGTTGATATTCTGAGGATCAGAATAATCAGGGAAAGGCATCAACTGGAAGAAGTTAGGTCTGTTAACTCGGCGTGAGTAGTTTAACTGCAGGTCTTCCTTATCAGTCATCTTATAAGTGATAAATGCGCTAGGGAAAAGACTCAAAGGAAAATTAACCTTAAACTGTGCAGAATCAACTCCGGTTGTTTTTAACAGAGTACCGGTATAGTTAGAACTTTCAGCTCTTAAACCTAACTGGTAGCTGAATTTTTTCACTTTGAAACTATAGGTAGCATACGCTGCATAAACCTGGTCGTTGAACTTATAACGGTTACTAATTGCAGGAACAAGGGTGTATTTATTAGAACCATAGTCAAAGCGATATTGGTTACTCGTGTTACCAAAATCACGTATAGCCATACGAGCACCTAATTCAAGTTTGCTATCATCGGTTAAAGGGTTCTCATAGTCGGTTTGTAAAGTATAAAACTTGTTGGTACCGTTACCGATAGTCTGCTGTAGTAAAGCAGGGAATTTAATAGTATTATCTGTTTTATAAGTATTGGTGCTTACAAAAGAGTTATTATCGTTTTTGCTTGAGTTGAAATTTGCATCTGCAGAAATGTTCTCTCCATTGCGTGCAAAATTGTGCTTGAAACTGAGTTGTGTACCAAAGTTTTCAAAATTACTGCGGCTGTTATTCAGGATATTATTGTAGCCGGTGAAAGTATTTTGAACTGTTGAGTCAACCCTTTGTTCATTCACATTATCAAACTGACCTTTATTATAGTTGGCGGCTACAGAAATCGTATTTCTGTTATCAACCAGGAAATCAAACCCGCCGCGGAAAAATCCAAAATAACCATTGTTGGTGCTTTTACCAACTGTATACACATTACTTGGCGTAGTGAAGGTATTATCACGATCGGTAAGTGAGTTGGATATTGATTTACGCTGGTTAAAGTTTGCGCTAAGGAAAGCGTTTACTTTATTTTGGCGGATATTGATATCACCGCCAAGGTTAACCCTTGCACGGGAATCGATACCGGTTCTTAGTCCACCATTGTATCCAACCTTTTTATTTTTCTTTAGCACAATATTCAGGATACCTGCATTACCACCAGACGCATCAAATTTTGCAGATGGGTTGGTAATCAGTTCAACTTTTTCAATGATATCAGCAGGTAACTGATCTAATGTAATTGTAGTTGGACGGCCATCAATGAAAATGGTAGGAGAAGCATTTCTAAGGGTAACATTTCCGTCTACATCCACATTCAAAGCAGGGATGTTTTTCATGATCTCAGTAGCTGTCTGACCTGCACTAACCAGGTTTTTGTCTACGTTAAAGATCTTTCTGTCGATACCCATTTCGAATTGTGGTTTGGCGGTAGATGTAACCGTTACGTTACCAAGGTCGGTAGCATCCGGTTCCATTTTGATGTTACCAAGGTCTTTGTCGATCATACCGGCCATATTTTGCATAGCGCCAGCCTGGGCATTTTCACCACGGGCGGGCATTTTGATACCAAAAGTGACATTCTGCTCAAGTTTTGCATAACCTAAAGCGCTGAAAGTCAGCTTAAATTGACCAAAAACGGGTAAGTTATCAAAGCTAAAATCGCCATTAGCGCGGGTAATTTGTGTATTGATAACGCCAGAAATCATTTTTTTGGTAACGGTATCAAAACGGTTGCCTGAAATCTGAACCGTAACCCCCTCAATTCCTTTGTTGGTTTTGCTGTCTACAATTTTTCCGTAGAAATGCCCCATATTCATATTAGCGGCACCACCAGCACCCATTCTCATCCCGGCAGGAGGCTGGGCCAAAAGAGTCGCTGAAAAAAGAACGAAAACCAAACTTGTTAAAAATTTACTCATGTTTATTGTTGTATTATATGATGCAAAGTTGCAACGTTGATGTTGTTTGTATTTTTTGTTTACACAGACGGTAGTATGACAATTTTAAAAGGATAAAGTTTGATGCATGGTACCCCCTATGTGATGAGTTGTCGGTGATACCCTGCTTTATTTCGGTGTATTAGGAAAGGAGGGTGAGTAATACCTGTAAAAGGCCAATTATAAAGCCAAGTATGGCGCCCAGTCGCTCAATAAAACGGAACTCCCGCGACATAATACTGGTTAGTATTGATTCTAATTTATCGGTGGAAAAGCCCGCCACTTTTTCAATTACAATGCGTTCAAGGTCTAAATCCTTCTGTAAATTCCCCATATAACGCTGCATAATTAAAGGAAACAGGGTTTCCAGTTCTTTCATAAAAGTGCCTTTCAGCTGTTGTATGGTATTTTCACCGATAAACATGCTAATGATCGGCATTTCATCTGCCAGTTTATGGCGTAAGAACTGATCAATATGGTTCTCCACAACCGGCATCAGTTGTTGGATATTTTTAGGATCGGTGATCTTTTTTTCAATATCAGTAAAAGACAATAATTCTTCACTAACCAGTTTGCCCAGTTTTTCAGCAAATTGTTGCTGTCTTTTCGGAAAAATACCCTGAAAGGTAATACCCAGTATTTTTTTTGGTAAACGCGGATGGAACAGCATTTTAATGGCAATCCAGTTGGTAAACCAGCCAATGAATGCTGCAATAATGGGTATAAGAACCAGGTAATAACTCATGTACTATAAATTTAAAAAACCTATAAGGTACCAGCCTATAGGTTTTACCAGGGAGAACGATGGGTCTCGAACCCACGGCCTTCAGTGCCACAAACTGACGCTCTAACCAACTGAGCTACGCTCTCCGTTTTATTGGGAGTGCAAAAATAGGGGGAAATCGACATTTTTCACATAAGTAGGGGGTGTTTTTTTTCTTTCTACCACTCCTCAAAACCTTTGTTAATTGGTAATAAGATTCGACGTTTGAACGGTCTTTTCAGTTATTTTTGGTAAGTATCATGAAAAAAATCAAGGATTTTATGAAGCGTAGAAAAGGGTTGATTCTTATCGCCGTTGTTTTATTCGGCGCATTGTTTTTTGCATTCAGGTATACAACAGGTGGAACCGATGTATCGTTATCGCAGCGCCAGCGTCTTTTGGCAGCTGTAGGTTCATTGCTTGAAACGCAACACTATAGTCCGAAAAATATCAACAATGATTTTTCCAAAAAGCTGTTCCAGAAATTCCTGGATCAATTAGATAATGATAAAAGTTTCTTTCTGCAGTCAGATATTGATGCATTGAAGAAACATGAGCTAACTCTTGATGATGAAATAAAAGGAGCTGAAATAAAGTTTGCCCCTGCTGTAGGCGTTATTTACGAAAAAAGACTTGCAGAAGTTACCGCTCTTTATAAAGAACTGCTCAATGAGCCTTTCAACTTTACAAAAGATGAATCGGCCATGCTTGATGGTTCTAAATTACCTTATGCGGCTAATGAAACAGAGCAAAGAGACAGGTGGAGAAAGTTACTTAAATATTATACACTTGAACGTTATGTAGACCTGCTCGATCAGCGTGAGCAAAACAAAGGCAAAAAAGATTTTGAAGTAAAATCAGATGCGGCACTGGAAAGTGAAGCAAGGGCTCAGGTTTTAAAAGCCATGAATAAAAGATTCGACCGAATCAAAAGTACGGTGAAAGAAGAAGAGCGTTTCAACACCTTTATTAATTCTGTTACCAGCTTAATGGATCCCCATACCGACTATTTTGCTCCGATTGAAAAAAGATCTTTCGATGAACAAATGAGTGGAAGATTTTATGGCATCGGTGCTCAACTTACGGAAGATGATTTTGGTGTTAAGATCGCCTCAGTTCAACCAGGCGGAGCTGCATGGAAATCCGGAGAGATTGCTGTAAACGACGCCATACTTAAAGTTGCACAAGGACCCGCAGATCCGGTAGATGTTGCAGGGTATGCAACGGAAGATGTGGTGAAACTGATCAGAGGTAATAAAGGAACTGAAGTAAGACTCACCATCAAAAAAACAGATGGTACCATCAAAGTGGTAACCATGCAGCGCGATGAAATTGTGTTAGATGAAACATTCGCACGTAGTGCTATTGTAAATGAGGGGAACAAAAAAATTGGCTATATCTGGTTGCCAGAATTCTATGCCGATTATGAAAGAGAAAATGGAAATCGTTGTTCTGAAGATGTGGCAAAAGAAATCGTAAAACTGAAAAAAGAAAACATTGAAGGGCTCGTTATAGACCTTAGAAATAATGGAGGAGGTTCTTTATATGAAGTGATCCAGATGGTAGGGCTATTTATCAACCAAGGTCCGGTAGTTCAGGTGCGCGACAGAGATGGAAAAGCAAATGTTTATGGAGATCAGCGCCCCGGTACTTTATATGATGGCCCACTCGCTGTATTGGTAAATGAATTAAGTGCATCTGCCAGTGAAATTTTTGCCGGCGCCATTCAGGATTACAGGAGAGGAGTAGTTATTGGAAGTACTTCAACCTATGGAAAAGGTACGGTACAAAAAACGGTTCCTTTCGGTAATGTGGTTGATATGAATAGTGGAAGAACAGATATGGGAGCAGTGAAACTTACTTTCCAGATGTTCTACCGTATTAATGGTGGCTCCACTCAATTAAAAGGAATAGAACCAGATATCGTTTTACCTGATACTTATGAGTACCTTAAAATAAGGGAGAAAGATGTTCCTAATGCACTGCCATGGGATCAGATCAATAAAGCAACATACCTAACCTGGCATAAAGATTACGGCCATGATCTCGTTATTCAAAATGAGAATGAAAGGGTAAAACAAAATGCTTCTTTGAACCTTTTAAAAGATAACCTTGTTTGGCTTTCTAAATTAGGTGAGGAGCCGGCAAGTTTGAATATCAATAAATACCGCGACCTGCAAAAGCAGATTCGTTCAACCGTTAATCAGAATAATACCTTATTAAGACTTAGTCAGGAAATGAGTGTAGTACCTGCAGAAGTAGATAAGGATAAATTTTTTAATAACCCGGATAAAAACAAAGGGGAACGTTATCAGGCATGGTTGCGTTCACTTAAAACAGATATGCATATCAGTGAAACGATTAAAGTAATTGGTGGGCTAGCCAGCGAAATCACAAAAGCTACGGCTTCAGTGCACTAATTAAGTCGACAAATTATAGTAAATTTGCAGGTGACCCCAAAAAGGTCACCTGTTTTTATGAAGCCTAGCCCCGTTGAGCCAGAAAAAAAATGGTACGCATTATATACTAAGCCCCGTTGGGAGAAAAAAATTGATTCTGTTCTTGTTAGAAAAGGCATTGAAAGCTGGTGCCCACTTCAAAAGGTAGAACGTCAATGGAGCGACCGGAAAAAGATTATTGAAGATCCCCTTTTTAAATCTTATGTATTTGTACGCATAGCCCCCGAAGAAAAAACAAAGGTTTTGATGACAGACGGTGTGCTCAATTTTGTGCATTACCTGGGTAAGCCTGCTATCATAAAAGATGAAGAAGTAGATACCATTAAAAAATACCTGGCCGAAAAAGATGCCAGCATTGCCATTCTATCGGAAGAAGGGTTCCAGAATGAAATGAAAATCAAGGTAAACCATGGAGTATTCATGGGAAATGAAGGGACAGTAATAAGAGGAGGCAAAAAGAAAGTTTACGTAAAACTGGAAAGCCTGGGTCAAATAATGGTAGTAGAATTCCCCGCGGAATACTTGTCGGTTCTATAGAGAGGGGACCATAGTCCATGGTCCATAGACCATAGACCATAGATCATGGTGTATTTCTTACAAAGCTACAATTGATCTTTGATCTTTGATTTATGGAGTAATTCAAAAAATCAAAGATCAAATCCGACATCAGACATCAGACATCAGACATCACCCACCTGCTATTTGCCATTCAACAATCTCATTCGCCCATTCTTTCCGGTAGGGGGTGGTGATGCGAATATAGTTATCGGTGTAACCCTCCATCATACCATTCTTTTCAAAAGCTTCAAACAATACCTTTCTTTTTTGTCCATTATGGAGAGAAGTGAAGTATTGCATTTTCATATAAGAAAGATTGCGCAGGGTTTTGTTTCTTTCATTCCTTATATGAACCGGAATAACAGGTTTGATTTCAAGGGCTTTGGTATGATCTCTTTCAGAATAAGTAAATACATGCAAATAGCTCACATCGAGACTGTGTAAAAAGTCAAAGGTTTCTTTAAAATGAGCATCAGTTTCTCCAGGAAATCCTACAATTACATCTACACCAATTGCGCAATGCGGCATTAATGTTTTAATGAGTGCCACCCTTTCAGCATATAATTCTCTTTTATAACGGCGACGCATCAGTCCAAGAATTTCATTGCTCCCACTCTGTAAAGGGATATGAAAATGGGGCATAAATTTATTGCTGTTGGCTACGAAAGCAATAATATCATTGGTAAGCAAGTTTGGCTCAATAGACGATATGCGGTACCGCTCAATTCCTTCCACTTTATCCAATTCCTGAATAAGCTGGAAGAAATCTTCTTCATGTCTGCCACCATCCGGACCTTTGCCAAAGTCGCCAAGGTTAACACCTGTGAGGACTATTTCTTTTACACCATCTGCTGCAAGTTGTTTTGCGTGTTTTAGTACATTTTCAATACTATCACTGCGACTCTTCCCCCTTGCCATAGGAATGGTACAGAAAGAACAATTATAATCACAACCATCCTGTACTTTTAGAAAAGTGCGGGTACGGTCATTTTGAGAAAAAGAGGCATTGAATCCGCTTACTTCATCTATATCACAACTGCAGATTCGTGCAGGATCACCTTTTGATAGTTCCCGGATATGTTCGGCTATATTAAATTTCTCAGCGGCTCCAAGCACCAGGTCAACACCCGGTATACTGGCTATTTCTTTTGGTTTAAGCTGGGCATAACAACCAGTGATCACCACAAAGCTATCCGGGTTGCGTCTTTGTATACGCCTAACCAATTGTCTGCATTCTTTGTCGGCATTATCGGTTACAGAGCAGGTGTTGATTACATACACATCGGCCTGATCCTCAAAGCTTTTCTTTTCAAAACCTTCCTGCTCCATCATTCGGGAGAGGGTGGAAGTTTCTGAAAAATTAAGCTTGCAGCCTAAAGTATGGAATGCTACACTACGTTTCTGACTCATGGGGCGCAAAGGTAGTAAGGATTTGGGAATTAGGGTAACAGTTAACAGGCGTTACTGTCTGGGGAAATTGGCTTCAAGGTGCAGGCCGCAAGCTGCAAGCCAGAACTGTCCGGGGAAAATAGGCTTCAAGCTGCAAGCTACAAGCCTTGATGGGTGCTTATTTTATACTTTCTGCTTTTAATGGAATAAAAGAGGGAGAGGAAATTTAAAGTCTGTTTCTTAAAGAAATATTTGATTGCTGTAAATGCACTAGCTGTTATTAATAGAACACCTGCAGTTCGCAGTCAAATTTCTCCAGATAAAAAAGGTTACAGGATGTTTTAAGAGCCATTTAAAGTTGCATAAACAATTGAAATACAATGTTTAACGAAGATAAAAGTACTTAATTCAGATAGGGTTAGTATAATCCGGTTAATCCGCCTTTTGTTGTATAACTTAGGATTAAAGTATCCGTTTTTATTTGATATGCTTGTACCGAGGAAAAAACATATTTGGAACTATTGGGTGGGTAGTGCAGAGCAGTTTAACCTGGAGCAACGGATATTTCATGCCACCCTCTTAATCCTTTCACCCATATTTTTCATATCGAGCATATTCGATTTTTTTATTGGGTTGAACGGAATGGCATATTACCTGCTATTTGCTTTGGCTTGCCAATTAACCGCTTATTATTTATCCAGGCATAGGTTTAAAAATAAATTGGCACTATTTGTATTTGCCATTAACGGATATGGCTTTTTGATACTGAACTATTATTTTAATTCAGGAATAGATGGGCCAACTTTATTACTGTTTTTATTGGCAGCCATGGTAATACTTGTGGTATCACCTGAAAAGCTTAACCGGCTCTGGATGCTGATTAATATAATCGCAGTATTGATCTTATTATGGCTTGAATATACCAACCACAGGTTTATACAAATAACCTACGAAAGTAGAAGTCTGCGTTTTACTGATATCGCTTTCTCTTATACCTGTTGTCTTGGGGTAATTTATATCACCACAACCTATATTAAGTTTAACTATTTCCGTGAACGGATGCTGGCAAAAAAAAGAGCCGAGATTAATGAGCAGCAAAGGGTACAACTGGAAAAGATTGATGAACAAAAAAATAAACTCTTTTCAATTATCGGTCACGATATCCGTGGTCCTTTGTCGATGATCAGAGGTTATCTCAACCTGATGGATGAACAGACCATACTTTCTGAAGCTGAAGCCAGAGATTTGAGACAACAGTTGGCAGAAAGTGTAGACGGAACCATCGAAATGCTGGAACACTTATTGGAATGGTCGAGATTACCCTATTTGCAACAAAGTATTTTAGAACCGGTTAATATTAGTGCAACAATAGATCGTGTGCTTCTCCTGCTGGAGAAGCAGGCAGACAAAAAGCAAATTAGAATCGAAAGAAATCAAATTGATCCATCTAAAACAATTTCCGGAAATCCTAAGATTATGGAACTGGTTTTGCGTAATGTAATTCAGAACGCAATCAAATTTACCAAAGCCAATGGAAGTATCCGGATTGACGCCTATGAAACACCAGAATACTTTGTGGTGTCTATCAAAGACAATGGCATTGGTATGTCGGATCAACAACTGGAAAACTTATTCACCTTCAAAGCCAAAACTACCTATGGTACCAATCGGGAAAAAGGAACAGGTATGGGACTTATGCTCTGTAAGGAACTTTTGACCAGCATACATGGCAGTATTACTGCAGAAAGCAAAGTAGGGGAAGGAAGTACTTTTCATTTAAGGTTCCCGTTTGTAAATAACTGAATCTGATGCAATATTTCAGGGTATCACTTTCATTAAACCCCTTTAATTCGGAAATCAACAAATGTTCTTTTGGGAGAAATTTCCGGTAGGGGGTATTTATTGGGGGATCTGGGTCGGATAATTATCCAATCTCAGGTCTTGAAGTTTACATAATGGGATATCTAACATCCCAAAAACAATAGGGTTTTAATAGAGGGATATTCCATCATGATAACGTTTTCTTAAAAAAAAGGAAACGGGCTGCGGTATTTTCCATTTTAGGATTAATAAGGTATGTTTGCCAGTCTTAAAAAACCAAAACCAATATGCAATTTACCCGTATTAATAATCTGGTGGGTTGGGTAGTATGTTTTATTGCCTGTACCGTGTATGTTCTAACAGCAGAGCCCGGGGGCAGTTTCTGGGATTGTGGAGAGTTTGTAAGCTCCTGTTTCCGGTTACAGATACCGCACCCTCCCGGGGCACCTTTGTTTGTAATACTTGGACGTTTATTTATCGTTGTATTTGGCGATAACCCCATGGCAGCCGCAAAAGCGGTAAATATTATGAGCGCTTTGGCCAGTGGTTTTACCATTTTATTCCTATTCTGGACAATTACCCATTTTGCACGTCGTATTGTAGGCGTTAAAACCTCGGATACGCTTAATAGCGGTCAACTTTGGAGCATTATGGGTGCCGGTGTAGTAGGTGCACTTGCTTATACTTTTAGTGATTCATTCTGGTATAGCGCTGTGGAAGGTGAAGTTTATGCCTTATCCTCTTTCTTTACTGCTATCGTATTCTGGGCCATTCTTAAATGGGAGAACCATGCTGATGAGCCCGGAGCAGACAGATGGATCGTTTTCATATTCTTTATGATGGGTCTTTCAATCGGGGTTCACTTATTGAACCTCCTTACCATTCCTGCTATCGTAATGGTATACTATTTCAGGAAGAGAGATAATTTCAATTATACTATCATCCGCAAATGGTTCCTGCGTCTAACAGCTATTGGGGGCGGACTGGCATTTATTGGGGCACTGATAATGGCCAATAAGGATGTAACAGAGAGAAATCCTTCCATGGATAGCACCCTCGCAGGTTTAATGATACTGGGTACAGCCGTGGCAATCGGGTTGTTATTCCTTGTTGAAGGAATCAACAAACAGAAGAAAGCCGTTTACGGAGGCATCTATATCTTTTTTGTTCTGGCATGTGTTATAACCGGAGCAGTTCAGGTTGGTGTTATTCAATACACCGTTAAAATGGCGGGTACATTCGACCGTTGGTTTGTAAATGGTTTCGGATTGCCTTTCTTCTCAGGTTTTACCTTTTTCTTCTTATTGCTGGCTGCACTTATCTGGTATGGACTGAAATATGCTGCTCGCAAAAACTGGGCATACCTCCGCTTAGGTTTATGGTGCGTGAGCTTTATGCTGGTTGGTTACAGTACTTATGTAACAACCATGATACGCAGTAATGCCAATCCTTCAGTGGATATGTATAATGTAGATAACCCAATAAGTCTTGTGGGTTACCTCGGTCGTGAACAATATGGAGATTTTCCACTGCTATATGGTCAAAAATTCACCGCCCGCCCAGTTGACCTTAAGTCGAATGGCATGCGTTATCAAAAAGCAAGGGATAAATACATAGAGCTGGGTGAGGATAGAAAATATGCTTTTGCTCCGGCTGATAAAATGGTGTTCCCACGTGTTTGGGATATGAGTAATGATCAGAATCACGCAGATTATTATGCCTACTTCCTCGGAATTAACCGCATGAACGACGGCAGTTGGGAACGTGATCCTAATCAGGCTGATAATATTAAGTTCTTCCTGCAATATCAAATGAACTGGATGTATTTCCGCTACTTCATGTGGAACTTTGCTGGTAAACAAAACGATAACCAGGGGCTTTTCGCTGGTAATGTAAGAGATGGTAACTGGATTACCGGTATCGCACCGGTTGATCGCTTTATTTATGGCGATCAAAACCTAATGCCAGACAGCCTTAAAAACAACAAAGCGCACAATACATTATTTGCACTTCCACTGATATTGGGTCTGATAGGCTTATTCTATCACCTCAAAAAACGTGGGGATGATTTTGGTGTTAACTTCCTGATGTTCTTCTTCACAGGTATAGCCATTGTATTATACCTCAACCAACCTGGATACCAGCCAAGGGAACGTGACTATGCTTATGTGGGTAGTTTCTATGCCTTTGCTGTTTGGATAGGGTTAGGTGTACTGAAAGTAAGAGACTGGCTGAATAAGGCAGTAAAACAAGCAGGTGCGTCTGCCATGTTTGCAACGGTCATTTGTTTATTGGCGGTGCCGGTACTGATGGCTCAGCAGGAGTGGGACGACCACGATCGTAGTAAAAAAGAACTTGCGCCAGACCTTGCCCGCGATTACCTCGAAAGCTGTGCGCCAAATGCGATCCTTTTCACTTTCGGTGATAACGATACCTATCCTTTATGGTACGCACAGGAAGTAGAAGGTGTTAGAAGAGATGTTAGGGTTATTAACTATAGTTTATTGGGGATCGACTGGTACATTAACCAGCTTAGGTACAAAGTGAACGAAAGTGCCCCGATTGATGTAATCTGGACCCCTGAACAAATAGAAGGTGGTAAAAGAGATTATATCGAATACCGTCCTGATCCAAGTATTCCAGAAAACAGGTATTATGATTTATACGACCTGATGAAGAATTATGTGGGTAAAGACAATGAGCAAAATGATTACAGTTACCCTGTTAAAAAACTTTCGGTACCTGTAGACCGCGATTTCGTAGTTAAAAATGGAACAGCCAATGCTACAGATAGCATTGTTAATGAATTACGTTTTGAAATTGCGAAGAATGGTTTGATGAAGAATGATCTTGCAGTACTCAACGTAATTGCGGCCAATAAATGGCAGCGTCCGATTTATTTTACCGCCCCACAAACAGATGGTCTGGGACTTGACCAGTTCCTGCGTAGGGATGGAATGACCTACAGATTGGTACCCGTAGAAAACCAGCGTGTGAATACAGATTACATGCTCGATAAAGTAACCAATAAATTCAGGTTCGGTAATGCAAATCTGCCAGGCGTTTACTTCGATGAAGAAAACCGCAGACACCTGAATAGTATTCGTACTGCTTATGCTGATCTGGCACTTGATCTTGCTACCAAAAACAGGAAAGAGGATGCCCGTAAAGTATTACATCAGGTAGACAGCATGATGTATCAAGGTAATTTCGCCTATGGAATGGCCAGCAGAGGAAACCTGCATAACCGTAACTCACTGGTTTTCCTGGAAGCTTGCTATCTGGCAGGTGATACCACCCTTGCAGAAAAGGTTGCAACATCAGTTAAGAAAGACCTTGAGCAGCAGCTTCGTTTTTACAATTCCCTAACCGGCAGAAAAGCCGAAGGTATGGAGCAGGAGAAACGTGCAGCAGATAATTACCTGCAGGCAATCGGACAAATGCAGACTATGTATAATCCTAGACTGCAGATCCCCGGTAAAATGATGGCGAAGGATTCGGGGGATGATAAGTAGTAAAAAAGTATAATAAACCATAAGGGTCCGGTAATACGGACCCTTTTTTATTTAAGCTGGTTAGTCCAGATTCTGCTCTTCCTTTATTTGTCTTACTATCGCTTTTTCTTCTCATTTCGCAAACCATTCAAGGCAATTACTTGTTAAATTGCAGTAGATGATAGGACACCGTTTTATACATTTCGATCCCAACGAAAACAGTCAGCAAAAATTCGATCAGCTTCTGAACCTTTTCATGCAGTTACTTACCTATACCAACGGTGATGCAGGGGAGGCTTTGCAATGGTTGAATGAACTGGATAAACAATACCAACTCACCGATAATGAGTATGGCATGGGCGATTTTATTGAGGAGCTTAAACAGAATGGCTACCTCAATGAAGACCCGGCAAGTGGCGATTTTAAAATCACCGCCAAGTCTGAACAAACCATCCGCAAAAAAAGCCTGGAAGAGATTTTCGGTAAACTGAAAAAAAGTAAACAGGGGAATCACCAGACATTTAAACCCGGGCAGGGCGACGAAATTAACCCAGATACCAGACCCTACCAGTTTGGGGATATGCTGGAGCAGATAGATTTTACGGAAAGTATCCGTAATGCACAGATTAACCGCGGTATCGAAAGCTTTTCCATGCAGGAAGATGACCTGCAGATCAGGGAGAGTGATTTCAAAACACAGACATCTACTGTGTTGATGATTGATATATCACATTCCATGATCCTTTATGGAGAAGACAGAATAACCCCAGCCAAAAAAGTGGCCATGGCATTAAGTGAATTGATCACTACCAAATACCCCAAAGACACATTAGATATTGTGGTATTTGGCAATGATGCCTGGAGTATTGAAATCAAAGACCTGCCTTATTTACAGGTTGGTCCATACCATACCAATACCGTTGCCGGCTTAGAACTCGCAATGGATCTGCTACGTAGGAGAAAGAATCCCAACAAACAGATTTTTATGATCACTGATGGTAAACCTACCTGCTTAAAAATAGGAGGCCGGTATTATAAAAATAGTTTCGGGTTGGATAGGAAAGTGGTAAACCGATGCATCAATCTTGCAGCTCAATGTAAAAAATTGAAAATACCTATCACAACATTCATGATTGCTTCTGACCCATACCTGCAGAAATTTGTACAGGAGTTTACTGAAATGAATAATGGCAAAGCATTTTTTGCCAGCCTGGATAAACTGGGTGCATTCATTTTTAAAGATTTTGAAAGCGGGAAAAGAAGAACAGTTTATTAAATATTCCCTCAGCGTAAACTCCTTCTCTCATGTTCTCTGCGGTGAAAAATCGCTTAAAGCAATGAAGTTATTTTTTACCGCAGAGAACATGAGGGCGCGAAGTTTTCGCAGAGAGAATCAAGCTTGCATAGTATAAAATAATATGATGAAGATGCAGAACATAAATACTTTAGGTCAGCTTAAAAAGAGTGGTTACCAGTCTAAGTCTGTTAAAGAAGAAATCAGGGCAAACCTGGTAAAATCTATCCAACAAAAGGAACAGGTTTTTACCGGAATAATTGGTTACGAAGACACCGTGATTCCGGATACAGAACGTGCAATTTTAAGCAGGCACAATATCTTGTTTCTGGGATTACGCGGACAGGCTAAAACACGTATGGCCAGACAAATGGTAGACCTGCTCGATGAATATATTCCGATTATTGCAGGCTCTGAAATCAATGATGATCCGCTAAAGCCATTAAGTAAGTTTGCGCGTGATCTTATAGCGGAACATGGAGATGAAACTCCTATCCGCTGGATACATAAATCTGAAAGATATGGCGAGAAACTGGCAACACCAGATGTAAGTGTTGCCGATCTTATTGGTGATATCGATCCGATTAAAGCAGCCAACCTTAAACTGAGTTTTTCGGATGAGGAAGTGATACATTATGGCATTATCCCACGCAGTAACCGCGGTATTTTTGTAATCAATGAATTGCCCGATTTACAAGCCAGAATACAGGTAGCGCTATTCAATATACTTCAGGAAGGGGATATCCAGATCAGGGGTTTTAAACTTCGTATGCCATTGGATATACTATTCGTATTCACAGCCAATCCGGAAGACTATACCAATCGCGGAAGTATTGTAACACCTTTAAAGGATCGTATACAAAGCCAGATTCTGACCCATTATCCCAAAACACTGGAACATGCTTTGTCTATCACAGAACAGGAAGCATTTATCAGTGAAAGTCAGTCGAAACTGGTAGAAGTAAGCGACTTGATTAAAAGGTTAATAGAGCAGGTAGCCTTTGAAGCAAGGAACAATGAATATGTAGATAAGAAAAGCGGCGTGAGTGCAAGGCTTACCATTGCTGCACTGGAAAATGCCGTTAGCACCGCAGAACGCAGGGCACTGATGTTTGGAGAAACCAATACCCAGGTTTGGATCAGTGACCTGGGTGGAATTATTCCTGCTATTACCGGAAAAATAGAGCTGGTATATGAAGGGGAACAGGAGGGGCCTTACCAGGTGGCACTTAATCTACTTGATAAAGCAATCCGTTCACAATTCATCACCTATTTCCCCAATCCAGAACAGTCAAAACGAAAAAGACCTACAGGCAAGAAATCAATGGAAGGGAAGGAGATAGAAAATCCTTACAAAGCCATTATTCGTTGGTTCGATGGAGGTAACCAATTAGACTTGCTGATAGACAGTAAAGATGAAGCAAGGATTCAAAATCTGTATAAAGTTGATGGGTTATTTGCCTTCGTGAAAAAGTATTACCCACAGGCCAATGAAAAACAGCAGGCATTGCTTATGGAATTTGTCTTACATGGATTAGCTGCTTATTCACTGATTAGTAAAAAAACAATTGAAGGTAAAGTAGCCTTCAAAGACCTGATAGGAAGTATGATGAATATGGGTGATTTTGAACTTGGTGAAGATGACCAGGATGATGACTTAAATGAAGATGATTACAGATAATGCGCATCAAGGATTGAAATTCGCCAAAAATGTGAAATCATCAATCGAAGTGGCTTTTAACGCCAGTAACAAAATAATAGCCGGTAAACTTGTTATGCTGCTTAGATGGAACACGGATTTATCATGATTATCATGATAATCATGATAAATCTGCGTTCCATTATCCGCTCTTATCCAATTCAAAAACTTGATTCGTATATACCAAAATCAATGCCTGCTGCTTTGAAAGTGTAAAGAAGCAGCGGGCATTGATTTATTCTTTATTGATATTAAAATTTAAACCCGGCAGAAATGCCGCCATAGAAAGGAAATACACCTGCACCGGTAATAAGCGGTGAAACAAATACACGGGCAGTAAAACCTTTTTTCTCCGGCTGATAACGGTAGCCAAAATTCAGGTAACCAAAGATGGTTGAGTTACTATTGTCAAAAAACTCGTCTCCATCGGTAATGGTAATAGCACTTAATCCTGCTCCAAGTTCAAGATAATGGCCATCTCTTCCGGACAGGTGGTTGATGCCAACCGGTACGGCAAAAATACCTGAGGTAAGAAACCCAATACCACCCATGCCGGCCCTGAATCCTAAACCTTTCTGTCCTTTAAATCGTTGATCGTAATTAATTGAAAATAGACCTGGACCTCCAATTTCACCAAAAACAGACTTGGCAGGAGGATCGGGTAAGTCATTGCCCCTGTCTTGCGCATATAGGCAAGTTGCTATTGAAAAAATGCATAGTAATGAAAGGATAAATTGCTTCATGGTTCAGTTTTTTTATCTGACACCTGAAGATAAGTTTCCGCTGTCTGGCAGTGCTGCCGTTCATCCCAATCACATAAATATGGGATTAGCAAAAAAGAAGTTTAGATCATCTCTTTCAATTGCGTAATGACTTTGTCGATCTCTTCTTTGGTATTGTGTTTGGAGAAGGAGAAACGAACTGTAACCTGATTGGGATTATTATTAATAGCCCTGATTACATGCGAGCCCTGATCTGCTCCACTGGTACAGGCACTACCGCCACTGGCGCATATATTATTGATGTCGAGGTTGAAAAGAATCATTTCACTTTTCTCTGTCTTAGGAAAGCTTACACTTAAAACAGTATAAAGGGAGCGACCCAAAGTATCGCCATTGAAAGCAACACCTTTAATGTGTTTTTTCAACTGCTCCATCATATACATTTTAAGTCCTTTTATATAGGCACTGTCATTTTCATAATTAGCCGTAGCCATTTCCAGTGCTTTGGCAAAACCAACAATACCATAAAGGTTTTCAGTACCTGCCCGCATATTTCTTTCCTGGCTACCACCATGAACCAATGGTTTAATTTTTACATTCTCATTGATGTATAATAAACCAACACCTTTTGGTCCGTGAAACTTATGACTGGCACCGGTAATAAAATGAACAGGTGTATTACGAAGGTCGAAAGGGAAGTGTCCGACTGTTTGAACGGTATCGCTGTGGAAAATGGCCCCGTATAATTTGCATAACTCACCCACTGCATGGATATCGAGGATATTACCTATTTCATTATTTGCATGCATTAAGGTTACCAGACATTTCTCTTCACTTTCTGCCAATAAACGTTCCAGGTCTTCCAGGTCAATATGACCATTAGGTAACAATTTTACATAACTGAGTGCTGCCTCACCTGTATGGTAAAGGTGCTCAACGGTATGAGTGGTAGCATGGTGTTCAATTACTGAGGAAATGATGTGTTTGCATCCCAGATCACGAACGGCTGCGGTAATAGCAGTATTACTGCTTTCGGTTCCGCCACTGGTGAAAAATATTTCAGCAGGATGTGCATTAAGGATTTTCGCTACTGATTTACGCGCATTTTCAATAGCCAAACGACTCTCACGGCCATAGCTATAAATAGACGAAGGGTTGCCAAACTGATTGGTAAGATAGGGCATCATTGCGTCCAAAACCACCGGATCCAACGGTGTAGTTGCTGCATTATCAAGGTAAATCCTTTCCATCCCGCAAAAGTACGAAAAACTGAGAATGTGGGAGGAATTGTAAGGTGTGAATTGTGAATTGTGAATGGTGAATGAGGGGAGTGAATTGTGAATGGTGAATGGTGAATAGTTAGTAGTCAGTAGTAAATCCCAAATAATAAATACTCACAAATTGACCATTCACAATTGACAATTCACATCTCGCAAATTGACCATTCACAATTCACAATTCACAATTCACATCTCACATCGCCTCCTGTATATCCTTAATCAACTTCCCTGCAATATTTGCTGCTACGGTTTCGGAATTGCTTTCGGCATAGATACGGATGATTGGTTCGGTATTGCTGGTGCGCAAATGTACCCAGTCTGTTTCGAATTCAATTTTTAATCCGTCTTCTGTATTGATAGGGTGTTTGCTATATTTCTTTTTGATGTGCTCAAAAATTTTATTGAGGTCAAATCCGGGAGTGAGTTCAATTTTATTTTTACTCATGAAATAATCCGGATAAGTATTCCTTAATTGCTTAACCGATTTTTTCTCTTTTGCAAGATGTGTTAAGAATAGAGCGATTCCTATAAGGGCGTCTCGTCCATAGTGCAGGTCGGGTACAATGATACCGCCATTGCCTTCACCACCGATTACGGCATTTGTAGCTTTCATCTTTGTAACCACATTTACCTCACCTACGGCACTCGGGGTATATGTACCTCCATGTTTCAGTGTAACATCTTTTAAGGCGCGGGTAGAAGACATATTACTTACGGTATTGCCTTTTCTGTTTTGCAGTACATAATCTGCAACAGCCACCAAAGTGTATTCTTCGCCAAACAAAGAACCGTCTTCACAAACAAAACAAAGGCGGTCAACATCCGGATCAACAGCAATACCCAGTGTTGCTTTTTGTTTCACTACTTCATTACATAGTTCACGCAGGTTTTCTGGTAAAGGCTCAGGGTTATGCGCGAAACGTCCATTTACTTCTGCATTTAGTACGCTGATGTCTTTTACGCCCAGCGCTTTTAATAGTGCAGGTACTGCCGTGGCTCCGGTACTGTTAATCGCGTCAAGCACTACACTGAACTTTGCTTTTTTAATAGCAGCCACATCTACCAATGGGTAGGCCAGAATGCTGTCTATATGTTGTTGTAAGGATTGGTCATTTGTAGTATAAGATCCCAGTTTGTCTACTGGCGCAAAAACATATTCATCTTTGGCGGCAATTTCGAGCATGGCAGCTCCGTCTGCACCGCTGATAAATTCACCTTTTTCATTCAATAACTTAAGGGCATTCCATTCTTTAGGGTTATGGCTGGCAGTAAGGATGATGCCGCCTGCTGCTTTTTCAAATACAACAGCCATTTCTACGGTAGGAGTAGTGCTAAGGCCGAGGTCAACCACGTCAAGTCCTAAGGCAATCAGCGTATTAACCACCAATCCCTGAACCATAGCGCCACTGATACGCCCATCCCTTCCTATCACAATCTTTTTGTTTTTATCTGATTGTTGTAATAGCCAGGTGCCATAAGCGGCAGTAAAACGAACTACGTCTAGTGGACTTAAGGTATCTCCGGGCTTTCCTCCGATGGTTCCGCGAATGCCTGAAATGCTTTTAATCAATGCCATGTTTGGGGTTTTAGCGGCTGCAAACATAATTCAAAATTTTTGTAAGCCTGCTTGATGTAATTTTGTGCCATCAAAGTGTTTTTATGCCGGACAAAGCGTGGTTTAAGGATTGGTTTAATTCTCATTATTATCATTTATTGTACCAGCATAGGGACGATCAGGAGGCATTAGCATTTATAGATACCCTTATTAACTATCTCCGGCCTGCTCCTGATGCATTTATGCTCGATGTGGCCTGCGGAAAGGGCCGCCATAGCAAGGTACTCGCCGAAATGGGATATGATGTTACCGGAATTGACCTCTCAGCAGCATCCATTGCCGCTGCAAAAAAAGAAGAAACAGAAAATCTGCATTTTTACCAGCATGATATGCGTTTGCCTTTCAGGGTAAATTATTATGATTTTGCTTTCAATTTTTTTACCAGTTTTGGCTATTTTAGAACCAGAAGGGAACATGATAATGCTATAAGAACCATCAGCCAGAGTATAAAAAAAGGAGGGTTCTTTATCATCGATTACCTGAATGTGCATTATGCAGAAAACCATTTGGCAAAATCATTCAAAGCAGATATAGGGGATGTATCTTTTCATATAACCAAATGGCAGGATGAAGAACATTTTTTTAAACAGATACAGATAACCGATCGGACACATACCAGTCCTCATCATTTATATACAGAACGTGTAGCTAAATTTTCGTTGGGTGACTTTACTGATATGATGTCATACCAGGGAATGCAGGTGCAGGAGGTCTTTGGTGATTACCAACTTGGTAGGTATGATGTAAATCATTCACCCAGGATGATTATTATTGCAAGAAAAAATTAAGGAATTATTTTTCAGTCTTAGCAGCTTTATCTTCAATTTTTACTCCCACAAAAGTTGCCCTTACTTTATATTTTGATCTGTCAAATGCATGTGTGCCAGGCATATTGTAAACATAATTGCTATCTGGCGACCAAACCGGGATACTGTTTTTCTCCGGTGAATAAAATAAATTGAGATCCGCAAGATTCATTTGCCGCTTCTCAGTTTTCTGCTTATTCAATAATTGAGGAGATATAGTTATTGGTTTGCTAAACTTATTATTTTGTTCAAAGAAAGATTTCCTGTCAAGCACTTTGTTGGCTTCTTTCGATTGACCAATAGCGGTGGTCCCCAAAAGCATTATGGCAATAAGTAGCAGTGTAGTTTTCATAGTAGAAAATTACGCGATTTGTTTGATTCCTGCAAGGGGCTATTTGTTAAAATGGGGCGCTTAATAAATAACAGTCTGATAATGAGTTTGTTTGAATAAGCGTACCTACTCAAACCATTCAGCGCCATAATAGGAGAGTTCCCATAGGCCTTGTTTTTTTGTTAGTAAAGCAGAAGAGCCACCAGACTGAAAAGCATGAAAAAACACCAGACAAAGATCCTGCGCATCATTTAATAAGATGGTCGTTGATGTTATGATGGGGCGATTATACTTGTGTGATAAACTATCGTAATAATGAATCCATTTACCGTGTCTGGGAGGTTCAACTAATTTGATCCGACTACTCAAGGTGGAAAAATTGAGCTTGTAGTTATTTTGTTGAAGTATGTCGACAAGTGTTTTTTCACCAAGGTTGAAATGATCGGATAGCTTATTGTAAAAGTTCCTGTACCGGGTTATTGGCTCATTAAATGACTGTATCATATCATTGGAAGCTGAATGGTTAACGACAACCCAACCATAACGATATTCCTTGAATAATACCTTTTCCAGAATGGCACGATTTAAAGCAGTATCCTGCACTTCAGTATAAGAGGAATAGGCAACTTTACAGCAAACTATGCATATACATAAGAGGGATATTTTTAGCCACAGGGTCATGGTATTTAAAATTAAGCAATGATCATTAATTCCTGCTGACCTGTGTAAAACATAGATTGTATTATCTTTATCCAATAATGGCCAACTCATTCTTACTCCAACAATTTTTCCAGCGAATACTCGAATGGATACTGGGGCTTGATACCTGGTTATTCCTGCAAATCAATACCGTATTTACTAATCCTATACTGGATACCGTTTTACCACTTTGGCGCGACTCAGAATTATGGGTTCCATTATACCTGTTTCTCATCGTATTCGCACTCATAAATTTTGGTAAACAGGGCTGGAGCTGGATATTATTTGCCATTATCAATGTAACCCTTACCGATCAGGCCAGCAGCTCATTGGTAAAAAAATGGTTTGCGAGGATTCGCCCTTGTAACGAAGAAACCCTGGTTGGAAAAATGCGTTTATTACTCGAACATTGTTCAGGTGGTTTCAGTTTCACTTCATCTCATGCAACCAATCATTTTGGATTTGCCGTTTTTGTGTATTTAACCACCAGGCATTTTATGGGTAAATGGACCAGGTGGTTATTTGTATGGGCCGCTACCATTAGCTATGCCCAGGTTTATGTGGGCGTTCATTATCCAGTTGATGTTTTAGTAGGAGCATTACTAGGACTCGGCATCGGAACCCTTACCGCAAAATATTATAACAATAAAGTCGGATTGATTCAGATCAATCAACCCTCTATATCTGCACCTCATGAATAACAGATTGTTTGGTTTTATTTTATCCTCCTGCGTGGTGGTGTACATTATCTCCATGTGGCAAATACCCGTTATAGATATTGATGCGGCACAATATGCATCAATGAGCAGGGAAATGCTGGAGAATGGGTCATATCTTAAATTGTATGACCTGGGAATGGATTACCTGGATAAGCCTCCCATGTTGTTCTGGCTATCCTCACAAAGTCTTCGTTTGTTTGGCATTCACGATTGGGCTTATCGTATCCCTTCTGTACTCATGTTGTTACTGGGTATTTATGCCACTTACAGACTGGCATCTATATTTTACCATAAAACCATCGCTCAACTTTCAGCCATTGTATTAGCAGCATCACAGGCTGTTTTTTTAATGGCGCATGATGTTCGTTGTGATACCATGCTGCTGGGTTGGGTAACATTCAGTTTATGGCAATTGGCCGCCTGGTACCAATCCAACCAATGGAAACATTTATTACTTGGTTTTATCGCGATTGCCGGGGGCATGATGACCAAAGGCCCAATCGCTTTAATGGTGCCTGTATTTGCCTTTGTACCGCATTTTGTTTTGAGAAGAGAATGGAAACAGTTTTTTCGTTGGGAATACATTATTGGATTAATCGTAGTGGCAATTTTACTCGTTCCTATGAGTATTGGCCTCTACCAGCAGTACGATCTCGAACCCGGTAAAGTTTTTCATGGAAGGGCCATTCAATCCGGATTGCGTTTTTACTATTGGACCCAAAGCTTTGGAAGGTACACAGGTGAGAATGTTTATAATGAAATGAATCATTTTACCTTCCTCCTGGAAAATATGCTCTGGAGTTTTTTACCCTGGATCATTTTTTTCTTACTCGGATTAATCTTCACCATTCGTAAACTGATACAACAAAAATTCAGGATCGAAAAAGGAGAGGAGTGGATCAGTACCGGAGGGTTTATCGTCACATATTGTATCCTGGCAAGAAGTCAGGCTCAATTACCCCATTATATTTTCGTAGTGCTTCCATTGGCCGCAATAGTGACTGCAAGAACTATTTACCAGCTGCTCTTTGAGAAAAATTATAAAACATTAACCAATATTTTATATTGGGTACATCTCATACTATTTCTCTTATTATGGATTGCCGCTGTGGCATTAATGATCTGGCCTTTTCCTGCCATGCACCTGGTCATCAAAATATTGGCCATAACCGGACTGGTCTGCTATTTGTTCCTGCTGATTAAACCATTTCAGCAATTACCCAAACTATTGCAAATGGCCCTTTTTACTGTCATTGGTGTAAACCTTTGTTTGGTATCAGGTTTTTATCCGCAATTACTCAAGTACCAGTTAGGTAATACAGTAGCAGCCGTACTGGAGGAAAAGAAGGTGGATAAAACAAAGGTTGTTCAATATAATATCGATGAGAGCCGGGCATTGCATTTTTACGGGAAACGCATTTTTAAGCATATTACAGATAGCGCCCAAATTCATGCTACAGATATCTTACTTACGAAAAAAGAAAGTCTTCCAGCCCTTAAACAGCGGTTTCCCGACCTGAATACTATATTTGAGGGAACATATTACGGCGTGAGTATGTTAAGTCTTCCATTTCTTAACCCAAAAACAAGGGATAAAGAAACCATACCCTATGTTTTAATAGACTTGGATGGAAGATAATTGAACTGATAACATTATGACTGAAATCTTGATCATACTTGGGTTGATAATCCTGAACGGCTTTTTCTCTATGGCAGAGATAGCGCTGGTATCGGCCCGTAAAGCAAGGCTTGAGGCCCAGGCTGCGAAAGGTGATGCTGATGCCAAAAGGGCATTAGATCTTGCCAATCATCCCGATACTTTTTTATCAACCATCCAGATAGGCATTACACTTGTAGGCGTGTTAACCGGTATTTATTCCGGCGATACATTTAAAGAACCATTGAGTAACTGGTTGATGGGGTATGGTGTATCTGTTGATTATGCAGGTACCGTGGCCACCACATTAATTGTAATTGTTGTAACTTATTTATCCCTTGTTTTGGGCGAATTGGTTCCTAAAAGAATCGGTTTGAGTAACCCCGAAGGAATTGCCAAATCTGTGGCTGGTCCGATGAGAATCGTTTCTATAATTACTTATCCATTTATCTGGTTGCTGACAAAATCCTCGCACCTGATCATACGCTTACTCAATATGAAGCCGAATGATAACCAGGTTACTGAGGAGGAAATTAAGGCCATTATCAGCGAAGGAACAGAACAGGGAACAATTGAGGAAGCAGAACAGGAAATCATAGAAAGGGTATTTCACTTAAGTGACCGCAACATTACTTCCTTAATGACGCACAGAAGCGATATTATCTGGTTGGAAGTGGATGATACCGTATTGCAGGTAAGGTCGGAAGTGATGGAAGATATGCATTCGGTGTATCCGGTCTGCGAAAAAGACATTGATCATATAAAAGGAGTGGTTTCATTAAAGGATCTATTCGCTGCTGCGCCCGATAGCACTATCAGCGACCTGATGAAAGATGCCATGTATGTTCCCGAGAATAATACTGCTTACCAGGTATTAGAGAAATTCAAGCAGACAAAGATTCACCATTGTTTTATTGTGGATGACTATGG
>CBFGPM010000029.1:0-45987 GCA_965650685.1 uncultured Sediminibacterium sp. | reverse complement strand
GCAATCTTCACAAAGTGCCACATTACTTCTATCCCTGAGCACGATCCCCTTTGTAAGGAGAAAATCATAAATCTTTCTGGCATCTTTGATTTTTACCAGGATGAAATTGGCATCGGATGGATATACTTTCTCTACCGTAGGCATCGATTCAAATACTTCTGCCAAAGCGCCACGCATATCTACCAATATTTTAATCATATCATTCACCTGCCCTACTTCTTCCAGTGCTTTCAAAACCAGTTCCTGTGTGGCCTGATTGATATTATATGGAGGCTTTACCTTATTCATCAATTCAATGATTGACTGTGAGGCAAATGCCATACCCAGTCTTAAGCCGGCTAGTCCCCAGGCTTTACTCAAAGTCTGCAATACTACCAGGTTGGGGTATTCAACCAATTCCTGCACAAAAGATTTTTGTTGTGCAAAATTGATATAGGCTTCATCCACCACTACAATGCCATTGAAGTTGTTCAGCACCATTTCGATATCCGTTCTGTTGAGTGAATTACCGGTTGGATTATTTGGCGAACATAGCCAGATGATTTTGGTATTTGCATCTATTAGGTTCTCCAGATGAACAAGATCAAGTTGAAAATCGGGTAACAGCGGAGCTTTCCTTATTTCAACATCATTGATATTGGCACTCACTTCATACATGCCATAAGTCGGCGGACAAATAATAATATTATCCTTACCCGGCTCGCAGAAACAACGGAAAAGTATATCGATACATTCATCACTGCCATTACCTAAAAAAATATGCTCCGGGGCGATGCCTTTTATTTTTGAAAGCTGCTGTTTAACTGCCTGCTGGTGCGGGTCGGGATAACGGTTATACCATTTGGTGAGTGGCGATCCCAGGCTGTTTTCATTGGCGTCGAGAAAAACTTTTGCTTCACCACTAAATTCATCTCTTGCCGACGAATAGGGTTTTAGTGCTTTTATATTGGCTCGTATAAGATTGTCAAGGTTAAACATATATAACTGACTTATAAATTTTAAATCGATTGTCTGATGAGTACGGCATTTTTATGCGCGTCTAATCCTTCTGCGGCGGCCATGGTTACTACTGTATTCGCAATTGCATTCAACCCTTCTTTGCTGAGTTTCTGGTAGGTTATTTTTTTAACAAACGCATCTACACTCACGCCGCTATATGCTTTGGCAAAACCATTGGTGGGAAGGGTATGGTTAGTGCCACTGGCATAATCACCTACGCTTTCGGGAGAATAGTTCCCCAAAAAAACAGATCCGGCATTGATGATTTTATCGGCGATCCATTCATCTTCCTTACAGGAAATGATGAGGTGTTCTGCTGCATAATCGTTCACCAGGTCAATGGCTTCATTGATATCACGCAAGAGAATGGACGTACTGTTTGCAAGTGCTTTGATTGCTATATCTTTTCTTGGAAGCAATGCCAGTTGCTTATCCAGTTCTGCATTAACCGCATCAAGTAATGCTGCATCGGTACTTACCAGTAACACCTGACTATCTGTACCATGTTCTGCCTGACTCAACAAATCAGCCGCCACAAATGCAGGGTTGGCAGTATCATCGGCCAATACACATACTTCACTTGGGCCCGCAGGCATATCGATGGCAATACCATTTTGTTGTATCAATTGTTTGGCACAGGTAACATACTGGTTACCGGGACCAAATATTTTATATACCTGTGGTACACTTTCGGTACCAAAGGCCATGGCTGCAATTGCCTGTACACCACCGATGGTGAAAATGCGGGTGATCCCCACCAGGTTAGCAGCATATACAATCGCCGGATTTAATTTCCCATTTTTATCAGGAGGAGAACATAGAATAATTTCTTTACAGCCTGCAATCTGTGCAGGTATACCTAACATGAGTATGGTGGAGAAAAGCGGAGCAGTTCCTCCAGGAATATATAAGCCTACTTTTTCAATCCCTACTGATTTTCTCCAGCAACGAACTCCCTTCATGGTTTCCACCACTTCCACAGGGGCTTTTTGCTGTTCATGGAAAACACGGATATTATGTGCAGCCTGTTTAATAGCACGTTTCAGGTCATCGGGCACGAGCTGAATAGCAGTTGCAATGGCATCCTCACTCATTTCGAGCGAATCAAGTTGTACACCATCGAACTGACGGGTAAACTGAAGCACTGCTTTATCGCCATCCTGTTTAACTACATCCATAACAGCTTTCACCTGCTGCTGCAAAGTTGCAGTGTCTATCACCGGTCTTTGCAGTAATGCCGGCCATTGAGATCGCGATGGAAATTCAATACGTTTCATAAGCTTTTCTTAAACGATCATTTTTTCAATAGGTACAACTAATATTCCTTGTGCGCCGGCCGCTTTCAGTTGTTCAATGATATCCCAGAAATCATTTTCATTGAGTACACTGTGCACACTGCTCCATCCGGGATCGGCAAGGGGTAACACTGTTGGACTTTTCATCCCCGGCAACAGGCCGATAATCTCTTTCAGTTTATCATTGGGTGCATTGAGCAGAATATATTTATTGTTCTTCGCTTTCTTAACCGATTGAATACGGAACAATAGTCTGTCTATCAGTTGCACTTTTGCTGCATCGAGTTCATTATTACGAATCAGCACAGCCTGTGATTGAAGAATGGTTTCTGTTTCCTGTAACCCATTCATGAAGAGTGTGGAACCGCTGCTTACCAGGTCGCAGATAGCATCTGCCAAACCTATACCAGGCGCAATTTCAACGCTACCGCTGATTTCATGTATTTCGGCATTCACTCCTTTTTCTTTCAGAAAAGCATCTACAATAACCGGATAGCTGGTGGCAATTCTTTTTCCTTCCAGGAAAGAAGCATCCGTATATTTCTCTCCCTTGCGAATAGCCATGCTTAACCTGCATTTGCCGAATCCCAGTTTTTCAACTACCGAAACTTTTTTCTTTTTTTCATACACTACATTCTCACCTACAAATCCAATATCGGCAACGCCATCTTCTACATATTGTGGGATATCATCATCACGCAGGAAATATACTTCCAGCGGGAAGTTAGAAGCTTCCGCTTTGAGTTTGTTCACCCCATTACTGATGTCGATGCCACATTCCTTCAACAAACGAATGGAATCATCGTGTAAACGACCACTTTTCTGGATTGCAAGTTTTAGTTTCATACTACTGTGTTTAAAGTAAAAAGGGCCTACCTGTCGGTAAGCCCTTTAATGTTTATGATCAATACATAACACCAACAGCCTACCCTCTGGGTAAGTAATGATGATGGTGGATATGTACAAATTGTTTCATGAGGATGCAAAAATACATGCTGCCACCGTTATCGGCAAATTTTTTTCACCCGGCCATCCATTTGAGGTGCAGAACTAAATAGGATTAACTAACTTCCCCTCTCCCAAACCTGTACTACATGCTAAAAACAAGCCTGTTACTGTTTTTTTTACTAAGCTCCTGTTTATCATTTGGCCAGAAGGGAAAATTGGTCTGGCAGGATGAATTTTCGGTTAATGGATTACCCGATTCTACTAAATGGAACTACGATGTAGGTGGACATGGCTGGGGTAACAATGAATTACAATATTATACATCAAAACAATTACGCAATGCCCGGGTGGAAAACGGCTTCTTGATCATAGAAGCGCATAAAGAAAAAATGGGCGACAATAACTACACATCCGCCCGTTTGGTTACCAAGGGCAAGGGCGATTGGAAATATGGACGAATAGAAGTACGCGCCAAATTACCCAAAGGCCTGGGCACCTGGCCTGCCATCTGGATGCTGGGTACCACTCCAAAAATAACCTGGCCCGATGATGGTGAAATTGATATCATGGAACATGTAGGTTATAACCAGGGCACCATTCATGCATCCGCACATACCAAAAAATATTTTCACAGTATCGGCACCCAAAAAACAGCCACCGTTTCAGTTCCTGATTGCAGTGATAGCTTTCATGTGTACAAACTCGAATGGGATGCCGAAACCATCACCGTATTTGTAGACAACAAACCTTATTTCACTTATAAAAACGAACACACCGGAAATGATGCCTGGCCATTCGATAAACCCTTCCACCTCCTGCTGAATATTGCAGTTGGCGGATCATGGGGTGGACAAAAAGGGGTGGATGAAAGCGTTTATCCCCAGCGGATGTTAGTGGATTATGTGAGGGTGTATCAGTGAGGAGTCCGAAAGTCCGGAAGACCGAAAGATGGTTTACTTGACTAGGTAATTAAAAATAAATTCTCTGTCTCCCGGACTTTCGGACTTCGGACTTCGGACTTTCGGACTGTGAAAACAGAAAGACCGAAAGTCCAGGAGTCGGGAAGTCCGGAAGATGGTTTACTTGGCTAAAAAAATAAAAATAAATTCTCTATCTCCCGGACTTTCGGACTTCGGACTTTCGGACTGTGAAAACAGAAAGACCGAAAGTCCGGGAGTCGGGAAGTCCGGAAGATGGTTTACATGACTAAGAAATCAAAAATAAATTCTCTGTCTCCCGGACTTTCGGACCCCGGACTCTCGGACTAAAAAAAATATCCAAATCAACAATTCATAAATCAACCAATCATGAAAAAATGGCTCCTAAGTTGTCTGCTGCTTTGCACTACTGCATTGTTTGCGCAGGATGACAATACCTATCGAACACCAGTTAAAGAAGTGATGGAACTATTATTGGCAAAACCAACCCCATCAGTTAGTATTGACGGTAAAGCCGAGTGGATGTTATTGAGTGAACGCAATAGTTATCCTACGGTGGAAGAATTGGGACAGCCTGAATTACGCGTGGCTGGCCTGCGGATAAATCCCAATAACTTTTCACCCAGCAGACAAAATTTCATCAACAATTTCACCTTGCAGAATATCAAAACCGGACAAAGCATTCAGGTGCAGGGATTACCTGCCAATATGCTTGCGGGTAATGTGAGTTGGAACCCTTCTGAAACTAAAATCGCTTTTACCAATACAACCGGCACCAGGGTAGATTTATATATGATTGATATAGCAGGAAGAAGAACATTCAAAATAAATAAGCAGCCTTTGAATACCGTGCTTGGTACATCTTATACCTGGGTAGATGATAATACCATCATTTATAAATCTGCCACACAATCGGCTGCCAATGCACCTAAAAAACCTATTACCCCTAAAGGACCAACCATTCAGCAGAACCTTGGTAAGGCGGCACCTAGTCCTACCTACCAGGATCTGATCAAATCGCCCTATGATGAACAGTTGTTTGAATTTTATGCAACCGGACAACTTATTCAAAATAAAAATGGGGTGGAAACCGTACTTGGCAAGCCTGCTATAGTATCAACATTTAGTTTATCTCCCGATAAAAAATATATGATGGTAAGGACAATTCGTAAGCCATTCTCTTATCTGGTAACTGCCAATGGTTTCCCTTCAACCATTACCATCAACGACCTAACGGGTAAAGTGGTGAAAGTGTTAGCTGAATTACCTTCTTCTGAAGGAACACCATCAGGTTACGATAACACCCAAAATGTACCAAGGGGTTTCGACTGGCGTGATGATGAAGCAGCTACCATTACCTGGGCAAAGCCTTTGGATAGCGGTCTTATTAAAAAGCAAGTTGAGTACCATGATGCGGTGTATGCATTAAGTGCTCCATTCACCGGAGAAGCAAAAGAACTGTTCAAAACAAAAACACGTTATGCAGGAACTACCTGGGGCAATGAAACACTTGCATTGGTTCAGGAAGTATTAAGGTCTAAACAAACCATTCGTGTAAGCAGGTTCAACAGCAGCACGGGTTCACTCGAAGTATTAATTGAAAGAAACCAAACCGACGCTTATAACAACCCTGGTTCACCTGTTTTAACACGCAATAAATTTGGCAGACCAACTATTCAAACAACAGACAATGGCACCAAAATTTTGATGAACAATACAACAGGTGCATCAGCAAAAGGAGATCTGCCATTCCTCGCTAAATTCGATCTGGCTACTAAAAAGAATGAAATCATCTGGCGTTGTCAGGAAGGTGTGTATGAAACGGTAAACGATGTAATCGATGCAGATAAACTGGTATTATTAACCAGAAGAGAATCGCAAACAGAAGTACCTAATTATTATATCAAGAACTTAGTATTACGTGTGGCCGATAAAGCCATTACTAATTTTACCAATCCATATCCACAACTGGAAGGGGTGAAAAAAGAAAAAGTAAAATACAAAAGAGCAGATGGCGTAGACCTTACCGGTGATCTATACCTGCCCAAAGGTTACAACAAAGAAAAAGATGGTCCGCTGCCGCTGATTATGTGGGCATATCCGAGAGAGTTTAACAGTGCAGCCGATGCCGCACAGATACGTGGTAGTCAGTACCGTTTTACTACACTTAGCTGGGGTTCACCAATTTTCTATGTAACCCAGGGCTATGCTGTATTAGACAATGCAGAAATGCCAATTGTAGCTACCGCTGCAGATAAAAAGCCCAACGACGATTTTATTGCACAGCTAAAACTGAATGCAGAAGCGGCTATCAATCATCTATCCGGATTAGGTATTGCCGATAAAAATCGTGTTGGTGTAGGCGGACATAGCTATGGTGCTTTCATGACAGCTCACCTCCTTGCCCATACCAACTTATTTAAAGCAGGTATTGCCAGAAGTGGTGCCTATAACCGTACCCTCACCCCATTTGGTTTTCAGAATGAAGAGCGTACTTACTGGCAGGCTCCTAAGTTGTATTATGATATGAGTCCATTCAGCTATGCCGACAAAATGAAAACCCCTATCCTGTTGGTACATGGCGATAGTGATGATAATACAGGTACTTATCCCATCAACAGCGAACGCCTCTATGCTGCCATTAAAGGCCACGGCGGAACTGTTCGTTTTGTGTTCTTACCTTATGAAGCACATGGCTATCGTGGTAAAGAGAACCTGTTGCATTTATTATGGGAACAGCAGCAGTGGCTGGATAAGTATGTGAAGGGAGCGAAGTAGGGACTACTAGAAGAAAAAGTTATTAAGCCACAGATTCACAGATTAATCGTTCATAATCTGTGCATCTGTGGCTTAATTATTCTCACTAAAAAACCAGCCGTTAATCACTATCCAAATCTGCCATCTGACATCCCAAAATCCAAATCCGACATCCGCCATCAGACATCAGCCATTTCCCAGCAGTTTTTCAACCGTAGCAATAAACTCCTGCTTCAACGCATCATGCCTGCTTCCGGTTCCTGGACCTTCAAAGCCTGCATGAATCTTGGCCACTTTGCCATCTTTACCAATGAAAATAGTAGAGGGAAAAGATTTTATTTTAGTGAGTTGCGGCAATGTTTTTTCTGTTCGCAAGGTATCTGAAACCGTTACACCTGTTACCAGCATCGGATATTGAACATCAAATCTTTTTTGAAATTTCCTGACACTGTTCACTGCGAGGTTATAGTCTTCATAATATTCATAAGCAAGCGCGACAACTTCTACGCCTTTGTCTTTATACTGCTTATAAAACGAACTTAAGAACGCTGTTTCATCCATACAATTCGGACACCAGGAACCCATGATCTGTACAATCACCACTTTGTTTTTAAACCGGTCATTGTTGATGGATACTTTTTTCCCATCCAGATCCGGAAAACTGAAATTGAGTTTTTCTTCTCCATCTTTTAAATACATAGCCGCAACATCAGGCAAACTGGCTGTATCATTTTTAATCGCTTCCCATGGTTCAATACTGGTGGCTCCGGAATAATAAAAACCATTGCTGATGGCACTGTCTTTATTGATGAAGGCTTTAAATAAATAAGCATGACTCCCATCAAAAGTTGAAAGTTTTAGTGAGTCTCCATCCACTACTCCCTTCAGGTAACGATAGTCGCCCGTGGGTGTTATAAAAGTTCCGGTTAGTTCCGCATTGTTTTGTACAAATGTGGCGATAGCTGGTCTTGGCGAACCATCGGCTCGGAAAAAACGAACAGACCATGTGCCGGTAATATTTTTTGTTGTGGCAGCATTAACAGTAAAGCGTTCTGTTTTATTTGCTACTGCCTCAAAAGGCATATCCAGAAAACCAGCCGAACCGGCTTTCGTCCAGATACCTTTTAAACTTCCATTACCCTCTTTCTTTAATTTAAAAGAAGATTCAAAAACCGGCATCTGCACCCATATTGAATCGCCATCGGTTCGGATATCCGTTACTTCAATTCGCTCTTCTCCATTCTTGATAATCCAGCGAATACTATCCTTTATTTGTTGCACTTCAAAATTGAATACAATATGGTTACCATCTTCCCTTAATAACTTCCCCTGCCATTCGCCGGTTGTTAAGCTTGTATGATTGCCGGTACATGCTGCAAAAAACAATACTACTGCTGGAAATATACGTCTCATAATATTCATTTCGGATGCGAAATTAGGATAGTCTACTGAATAAGTGTGTTAATAAAGTCGGGGGAGCGTATTTTTAGCCACAGATTCACAGATTACTCATATAAAATCTGCGAACATGCGACTAAAATCAATGGGAAACTATAGACCACAGATTATCATGAAAATCTGTGTTCCACTAACATCCCGCCCAATTCAAATTCTTAGAAAGTCTCACAACTTCCCAAAAGTACCCTCCTCACCAAATCTGAAATCTGCCATCTGACATCCAAAAATCCAAATCCGACATCAGCCATCAGACATCAGCCATCAAAATTCCCTATCTTAGGGCAAAGCCAACCCTTATGAGACTCTTGCTTGCGATTACGCTATGCCTGTTCAGCTTTACTGTACTGGCACAGGATCATTATCTATTTGTCGGCACTTATACCTCAGGTAAAAGTAAAGGGATCTATGTGTTTCGCTTTAACTCACAAAATGGCGAGGTACAATGGGTCAGCAGTACCGACAGCGCTACCAACCCTTCATTCCTGGCCGTTTCCCCCGATGGTTCTAAACTTTATTCGGTAAATGAAACCGGCGGCGACCAGCCTGGTTACCTGAGTTCCTACGATTTTGACCAGGCCACAGGTCAATTATATTATATCAACAGTCAGCCTAGCGGTGGTGATCATCCGTGTTTTGTTTCCGTTGACAAAACCGGCAAATGGGTTATTGTTGGTAATTATACAGGAGGTAATCTTGCCGCATTACCCTTAGATAAGGAAGGCGGCTTATTACCCTATGCCCAACTCATACAACATACAGGCAGCAGTGTTGACAAAACCCGACAGACCAAACCCCATGTACATGCGACATTTTTTTCGCCTGATGATAAATATATTCTTGCACCGGATTTAGGAACAGATAAAGTAATGCTTTATCAATTCAATCCAACACAAAAAAAACCACTAAAACCCGCTGCTATGCCTTTTGCTGCTTCAGCACCTGGCAGTGGGCCTCGACACCTTGATTTTCATCCCAACCAGCGGTTTGTGTATGTGTTGGAAGAACTCAGTGGCACCATCAAAGCTTACCGCTATAATAATGGGTTTATGACAGGCATCCAAACCATTGCTACACACCCGGCAGATTATACCGGACAACCCGGCAGTGCAGACATACATGTATCGCCAGATGGAAAATTTTTGTACGCTTCGAACAGAGGCGATGAGAACAATCTGGCCATTTTTGCCATTGATCCGCAAACAGGAAAATTAACTGCCAAAGGTTACCAGGCAGTTCCAGGAGCTGGACCAAGAAATTTCATTATTGCACCCAATGGCAATTTCATTTTAGTTGCCAATCAGAAAACCAACAATATCGTTGTCTACAAAGTAGACAAGGCAACAGGTATGCTGCAGCAATTGCTCAGACAGGTAGAAGTACCCAACCCGGTTTGTTTAAAACTACTTCCCGTTCAACAATAATAATTTCAACTACTGCTTATGCAAAACTGGAAAATCAAAACCTCCCTCTTCCTCAACTATTTTGTTTTTGCCATATTACTGAATAGTGTTGGGACAGTCATTTTACAGGTACAACAAAATTTCGGGGTATCTGAAAGTGCGGCTTCGGTACTCGAGGCTTTTAAAGACCTGAGTATTGCCATTGTATCTTTCCTTGTTTCCTCCTATATCGTTCGCATTGGCTACAAACGCGCTATGCTGATTGCACTTGGCTTTATTACCATCATATGTTTTATCATGCCATTTACTGCCAGCTTTTTTACAACGAAATTATTATTTGCAGCAGTAGGTGCTTCTTTTGCATTGATTAAAATGTCGGTTTACAGTACCATCGGACTGGTTACAAAAAATGAAAAAGAACATATCAGTCTAATGAATTTTATTGAGTCGTTCTTTATGATTGGTATACTTACCGGCTATTTCATATTCAGTTATTTTGTGGACGATAGCAATCCACAGTCTACCGCCTGGCTGAATGTGTATTACCTGTTGGGCGGTATTTCTTTACTGGCATTTTTATTACTCTGGTCTTCCTCTTTGGATGAATCTTCTGCACATACCGGAGAAAATAAGTCAATGATCGAAGAATTCAAAGGCATGTTTGCCTTAGTTGCTAAACCAATTGTGTTAGTCTTTGTTTTATGCGCTTTCTTTTATGTACTCATTGAACAAAGTATCATGAGTTGGCTGCCAACATTCAACAATAAAGTATTATTACTGCCTACCGCACTTAGCATACAAATGGCCAGTATACTTGCTGGATCTACAGCTATAGGTCGTTTCCTCGCAGGTATTGTATTAAAGCGATTAAACTGGTTATTGGTATTGATTAGTTGTCTAATACTTGCAGCTGTTTTGGTATTGGTTGCTATCCCACTTGCAGAAAAATCTGCAGGTGCATCAATTACAGGATGGTCTACTGCTCCAATTGCTGCATTTGTATTTCCCATGATCGGTTTATTACTTGCACCTATATATCCTGCTGTCAACTCTGTTATCCTGAGTACTTTGCCGGTGAAGCAACATGGACTGATGTCGGGACTCATCATTATTTTCTCTGCCCTCGGTGGCACAACAGGATCTATCATTACCGGGAATATTTTTCAGCATTACGATGGCAAGCAGGCTTTTTATTTTTCACTGATTCCTATGGCCATACTGGTAATATGCCTGATTCTATTTAGCAGACTACAGAAAAAATTTAAACAGTCAACGGAAAATGGGTCAAATGCGTAAAGATTTATTCCATATTACCTCATTATCACCACTGTATGAAACAGTTCAGCAGTCTGGTATATTTTCAGACTCAAAATATTTTGTGGATGCAGTTCCTAAAGCCAGTGTTGCTGATATTCTTGAAGCTTATTCATCTCAAAAGAATAAACCTGGTTTTGACCTGCACAGTTTTGTAATTCATTATTTCGATTTACCCGAGGACCATACTGCTGATTACAGTTCCGCTCAAAAACCCCTACCTGAACATTTAGAGGAATTATGGCAGGTTTTACAAAGAAAGCCCGCTGATACCGGTGGCACTTTAATCCCATTGCCCTTCCCCTATATTGTTCCCGGAGGAAGATTCAGAGAGATCTATTATTGGGACAGCTATTTCACCATGCTTGGATTAGCGGTGAGTAACAGGTATGATCTGATTGAAAACATGGTTAATAATTTTGCCTATCTCATTCAGCATATCGGGCATATCCCGAATGGCAACAGAACTTATTATATCAGTCGTTCGCAACCTCCATTTTTCGCTATGATGGTGGGCATTTTAGAGGAAGAAAAAGGAAATAAAATACTTCAGGAATATTTACCCGTTCTTGAAAAAGAATATGCATTCTGGATGGATGGCGCAGACCAGCTAACAGAAAATCATTCAACACACCGCAGGGTTGTAAGAATGGCCGATGGTACTGTTTTAAACAGGTATTGGGACGATGACCCTTCTCCCAGACCGGAAGCCTATATTGAAGACCTCCATATTGCACAGGAATCAAAGCAGCAGGCTACAGATGTATACAGGCATATAAGGGCCGCTGCAGAATCGGGCTGGGATTTCAGCAGCAGGTGGTTTGCTGAGGAAAAACAAATGCATACCATTCAGACTACAGACCTTATACCTGTTGACCTGAATTGTTTATTACTGAACCTCGAAAAAACATTATTGAGCGCCTACCTTCAAAATAAAAATGAGGAAGCAGTTAAAGCATTCACCAATAAAATAAACAACCGCACAAAAGCGATACAACAGTATTGCTGGAATGAAGCAGCCGGTTATTATTTCGACTATAACATAAAAACAAAACAAACCAGCAACCGCATTACCATGGCAGGTTGCTTCCCGCTTTTTATCATGCTTTCAAACAAGGAGCAGGCAATCGCTGTGGCAAAAACCATCAATGAAAAATTATTGGGAGCAGGAGGTGTATTAACCACCACATTGGAAACAGGGCAGCAATGGGATGCGCCAAATGGATGGGCCCCGTTACAATGGGTAGCCTATCAAGGACTATGCAATTACCAACTAAATGAACTGGCTGATACAATAAAAGAAAGATGGACAGGCCTCAACGAACAAACCTACGCCGAAACTGGTAAGATGATGGAAAAATACAATGTACAAAACATACAAACAAAAGCCGGCGGCGGCGAATACCCTAATCAGGATGGGTTTGGCTGGACGAATGGAGTGTATCTGGCAATGAAAATGAGGAATAAGGAATAAGAAATAAGGAATGAGAAAGTTGAAATATTACTTTCTTATTCCTTATTTCTTATTCCTTATTTCTCATTTCTTCCTCCTATCCACCTGCCCCAACAGCCCGCCTACAATGGCAATGGCCATGCCGAGCATGAGGAAGATGTATTGAAGGATGTATTCTTCACCAATAATGATCATTTGGGCAATAACCAGTAAACAAATGATGATACCCTGAACCACCACAAATACATGAAAGTGTCTGAGTTTTTTTATCACGGTTAAAAGTGTGATTAAGCCCAGTACCCCGATCGACAGCAGTATGACCCAGCCGGGTGTGCCGAAATCTTTGAACATAGTTCCATTAAGAAAATAAACGGGAATACTCAAGGTACTTCCTGTTGGGTCAGCGATGAGTTGATAACCAACATATAATGCTGCAACTGTTGCCAACAGCAACATCGCGATCGTTAATTGACGAGCCGCTTTCATAGGCAAGGTTTATCGTTAAAAGTAGATAGTCTTAAGTTAAACAGCTTTTCCGGCCTTTGCAAGCTTTCGGTTGCGAACCTGCATAAGTTGTCAATAATTGAGTTGCAAGCTTCAAGCTGCAAGCTGCAAGTCATTGTTGTCCGGGGAAATTTAACCGTGAGTTGTAGGTGTCGAGTATGATGGAACACGGATCTTCATGATTTTCAAGATTTATCATGATAGATCTTGAAAATCATGAAAATCTGCGTTCCATCATTCGCTATACTAGCAGCTAGAAGCTAGTAGCTAGCAGCCTTCATAACCGCAACGACTTCAATATCAAATACCAATATACTATTCGGTGGGATATCCTTGCTGCGGGTTCTTATGCCGTAGGCTTGGGCGGAGGGGATGATTACCCGTACTTTACCTCCTACCTTGCATTTAGGCAATGCCAACTGCCATCCGCGTATAAGTCTACGCAAAGGAAATGTGGCCGGTTTATCGCGGGTTTGATCGAATATGCTTCCATCTGATAATAGAGATCCTTTATAATGAACCGTTACTGTATCGGTTACAGATACGTATTCGCCAGTGCCTTGTGATAAAATATGGTAGTACACAGATTCTATACTTCCTGTAGTATCGATCTTACCGGCTTTAACAGCTTCAGCAATCTCAGCAAGATTTTTTTTCGCTTGTGCCAGTGTATCTGCATCTTTGGTATAATCGATTAATGGTGCTTTTGATGTATTAGGTCTTTTAAACTGATCGTTTGGTTTTGCCTCCTGTTCTTTAAAACCACCGTTCCACATATAAAACTGTTCGCCTGTAATACCAGCGCCAATATCGAAACGATCACCTGCCTTTCCTGTTGCATCAGTTGTAAATATCGCATCGGTTAAGGGCACCCATCTTCCTCCACGTTGTTGTTGTACCCATTGGTTACCAAATAATGCACGACGTTGTAAATGTCCGTTATCGCCCCAGAAATTTTCATTAAATGAATACAGTTTATTCAGTGTATTGCCATCTCTTGGTGCCCTGAATGCTGCAATGAGTTTCCATCTTTGTAATTCAGGTACAAAGAAATAACCCGTATAAATAGTGGTTTGAGATGCACTATCCGGAAGTGCTGTTACCAGAAAACGATAAGTCTCACCTGCTTTCCAGTTATACACCCAATGACTATGTCCACCTGTACCTTCATTTCCGAAATCATTCGCCACTACACCATCTCCTTTTGCCAATAGTTTCACTCTGTTAGAATCAGCTACTTTGTTGCGGTCGATGGCTTCATTTCCAGCATCCCATACAGAAAAAATAACCCGGCGTTCCTGCTCGCTGTTTACCTGTATGCCAAAATAACCACGCGAGAACCCGTTAGCCATATAATAACTATGCACAGGATCATACCCTGCAGGCACTGTTACTTCATTATAAAAACCAATCGCTTTAATTGAGTCCGCCAATGGATAACGTAGGTGAACAGAAGCGGCATTGAGTCTTTCTTTGGCGTTAAAACGCATTCCTTCTGCTGCTTCGCCGGATAGTATCAGGTTACCGATGCCTGCATTACCCGGTAATAATTTTTTAGTGGATAATACCAGTTCAACAAAACCAGTATCTGTTAGTTGTAGACTACCTATTTTTATTTCACGCGGCTTAGAAGATACTGGTACGGAAAATCGAAAGGTTTTCCCTTTTACTTCAAGTGTTATTTGCTTTACAGCTTTAGTGGCCATTGCCTGCAATGCAATATCAAGTTGCCCTGTTCTTGCATTGTGCATATAGAAACGCAATCTTTTGGTGGTATCAGTCCAAACCAATGCATCTTTCCGTAAAGAAGAACGATTTTTTACAACCTTGATATCTGTGGTCGTTTCATACAACGTATAAAAAGGCAGTACCTGCTTTGTTTGTGCTATTGATACTGTAGTTGCGAAAAGGAGGATTCCGAACAAGCCAATAATTGCCCGCATGCTTTAGTTTTTAGTGACTCCAAACTTACTGAAACAATTCAGGAATGGGGGGAATATTAGCTGCTAACGTCAAGCCAGAACTGTCTGGTGAAAATAGGCTGCGAGCTTCTAGCCTCTAGCTGCTAGCCTAGATTGGCGCTTGTTTTAGATTTTCTGCTATTAATTGAATAATTGACAGTGCGTACGAATTTGTTTTGTAAGAATCCTATTTAAAATAAATATTTAATTACCTTATTTACACTTGTGGATGGTTAAATTAAAAGAAAAAAACTAGTAGCTAGAAGCTAGTGGCTAGAAGCTTGCTGCTTGCCGCCTGCAGCCTGAAGCTAAGTCCCTTCTTCAAAGCTTATTGTACAAAAGATCGCGGAACCAATATCCTGATTGCTTGATGGTGCGCAACTGTGTTTTAAAATCAACATGTACCAATCCAAATCGGGCATGATAGCCTTCGGCCCATTCAAAATTATCGGTGAGGGTCCAGGCGAAATAACCTCCGATATTCACCCCTTCTTTTTTTGCACGAAGAACGGCTGAAAGATATTGTTCAAAGTATGCAATTCTTTGGGTGTCAGCAATGATGCCATTCATCAATTGGTCTTTATAAAATGCGCCGCTTTCTGTAATCATAATTTCTTTAACGCCCCCATATAACCAGAAACGTTTGATCATGCGGTAAAAGCTATCTGCATTTACTTCCCATCCCATATCTGTATGAGGAACTTTCCGTGTTGCAGCTTTTACCTCGGATGCCTGTATGTATGGAATGAGTGGATTATGTTTTACCGTTGTACTGAAGTAATTCTGGATACCGATAAAATCAAAATTAAACTGCATGCGCTCTGTGTACTTCCAGGCTTTGTTGTAAATATGCAATTTATCGAGCAGTGCAAACCCTGCTTCCTGCGGATATCCACGGCCGAGTAAAGGTTCTATGAATAACCGGTTAAGCAGTATATCTGCTCTTTTTGCCGCTTTTATATCTTCTTCCCTTTGTGTATATGGTACTACTTCACTACAAGAAAAACTGGTACCAATATTGGCTCTCGAAATTTCTGATCTAATAAGTCTACCCCCTTCTGCCTGACAAAGAATAGCATTATGTACAGCAGGAAGAAAATTACTCAGCCCTGTTTTACCGGGTGCATGTTTTCCTATCATATAACCAAGCGAGGTAAACCCCATTGGTTCATTGAGTACGATCCAATTTTTTACCCTGTCACCGAAGGCATGCGTACATACCTGAACAAATCTCGTAAACCATTTAAGCATCTGGTGACTCGTCCAGCCACCCTCTTTGTGCAATGCCAATGGCAGATCCCAATGGTATAAGGTAACATAAGGTGTTAACCCAAGCTGCAGACACTCATCAATCAGTTTGTTATAAAAAGCTATTCCTTCTTTGTTTACCCTACCCATACCCTCAGGTAATATCCTGCTCCAGGAGATGGAAAAGCGAAAGCAATCGAAACCCATGGCTTTCACCAGCATCAGGTCATCTTTATAACGATAGTAAAAATCGCAGGCCTGGTAAGGTTTGGCGCTGTCTTTTATTTTCCCCTGTCTTCTCGCAAACTGATCCCAGATGGAGGGACCACGTCCATCAATATTCCATGCACCTTCATTCTGTGCCGCAGAAATGGCTACACCCCACTGAAAGTTCCTGCCGAAAGATGATTTAGATAATGCGTGCTGTTGGTGCAAGAGGTTGCTTTCTGCAAAATTCTGTGTTCATGATGGTTGACCAATATTAAGCTTTTGTTACGGACTGTATACAAGATTGCATTGGGATGATTACTTTTATTCCATGATCAGCTATAACCCAAAAGACTGGATGCGTTTCTTATTTAGTTTTCATAAAACAGAAACCATCCGCCAACTTTTTCCCCTTCTCATCTTTATCGGATTATACTCATGGGGTATAGTTTACCTCGAGGCAAACTATTTAAAGCTCTCCGAAGGAAGCTATGCTAAAAACATTACGGTAATGCATAGCCTGCTTGGCTTTGCCATTTCAATGCTGCTGGTTTTCAGAACCAATACAGCCTACGACCGCTGGTGGGAGGGTAGAAAATTATGGGGCGCATTGGTCAATAATAGCAGAAACCTTGCCGTTAAAATCAACAGTATCCTTCCTATTGATGATGACAAAAACAGGACTTTCTTCAAAAAACTTATCCCGCTGTTTGCACAGGAGCTAAGACTGCATTTACAAAATGAAAAAACAAGACTGGCCCTGGATACAAATCCGCATCCTGAAATAGCAGGCTTCGACAGTAGCAAGCATATACCTAACCAGATTGTTATGTTATTGATGAATAAAATCAACCTGTTGCACCGCGATAAAGTAATCAGTGATTACCAGTTATTATTTTTAAACAATGAATTACAATCCTTTCTCGATATCTGTGGAGCTTGTGAAAGAATTAAAAACACACCTATCCCCTATTCTTACAGTGCATTTATCAAGAAATTTATTTTCCTCTATGTAATTACATTACCATTGGGCTTCGCACTTTCACTCGGCATATTAACCATTCCAGTAGTGGTATTTATATTCTATGTACTTGCAAGTCTTGAATTAATTGCAGAAGAAATTGAAGATCCATTTGGCAAAGACGACAATGATTTACCGATGCAAAAAATTGCAGAGAACATTGGGAAGAATGCGCAGGATATTATTCATTGATGGTGGATGTCTGATCGCTGATGGCGGATTTGAATTGGAGGATGGCAGATGGCAGATGGCAGATATCAGATTTGTATGGTGCTACTTTTGGAAAGTTTGAAATGAAGCGGGTTCAGGAATTATATAGGCGCCTGTAAATTTATTATTTAGCCACAGATTCACAGATTATCTGTTCAAAATCTGTGAATCTGTGGCTAAAACTATTCAGCTATAAAATCAAAATTCTGTTTGCTATACTGCCCATTTCTTTTACCTTCTATGCTGGCATACAGGTTTTGCTTTATGCGCCTATAGGCTATTCGTTGGGGGAAATCGTGGGTTGGGTTTTCGCTGATGAATTCTGTTCCGCGTAAATAGATCAGTTTAAATGAAACAGGCTGACCGTTGTTCTGGTTACCTACCGTTGGAATATAATACCAACTGCCATTTCGAAAAGCTAATTCAATCTGCTCCTGAGGAATGGTATCATTGTTAGATTTTACAAATACAGACTTACCTTTTAGGGTACTATCGTTTTTGGCCTCCCATATTTCCATTATCGCACCCTGCGGTGTATTTATTATCCATTTACCCAACATCCACTGAACGGCTTTAATTTGCTGTCCCAGGGCCATATTACCTGCCAGTAATAATGCAACCATGACTATCATCCTTTTCATGCTATTATTTTTTTTCAAAACTGAGATTATCTACTTATTTAAAATTGTAAAATCGCGACAATACTCAGGAACCACTGAATAAATGACTCATTTTTAATTGGTCTGCATAAAACTCTCCGGGGGTAACGCCTGTAAACTCTTTGAAGTCTTTGATAAAATGTGCCTGATCGAAATACCCATTTTCATAAGCTAGTTCTGTTAAGTGTGTAAATTTCTTCTCCTGCATCATTTTTAATGCCGCTTGTAAACGAATAATTTTCGCCAATTGTTTTGGACTTAAACCGATAACTGTGGCAAATTTTCTTTCGAGTTGCCGGCGATGCACCTGAATCTGGTCGGCCAGTGCGTCCACAGAAAGCTGGCCTTTTAATTCGAGTAAGGCTTGTACACTAGAGGCTGCTATCCGGTCGATCGTTAGCGGGTTTTTGATTTGTTGCAGTAAAAAATCTTCTACCAGTTTTATTTGTGTTGCTACTGTTTGTTCGCCAACTATTTTTTCTCCTAATAATTTCCCTTCGGTACCGAATAGATGGGTCAGGTCTACTGCTTTGTTATCCATTTCCTGAATGGGCATTTGAATAAAAGGCAGAAATCCTTCGGGATGAAAGCGTACCGCAAAGATTTTTGTTGCTCCTGTTGCGGCTATTTCGAGGGGTTGGGTAATTTGTCCGAAAACAAAATAGCGTGGTTGTAAAATAGCTGTCGCATCTGGTAAATATTGCCGGTACAAATCGCCGGAATGAAAAATCATTTCCATACAGCCATCGGGCACAATACGTTGTCTTTCTTCAGTGCCGGAAGCTGGTGCAGATAAAGTCCAATAGCATTTTATAAATGCAGCCAGATCATCCCTTGGTATATAAGTTTGGTAATCCATTTATTTCAGCTTACTTCAAACCAAATGGGTTTGGCATCATCCGGGTCTGCATTATAATTGATGAAAAGTTCTTCTCCTGCCTTAATGGGTTTAACTGTTCTAATCTGCATCAATTCATGTTCAAAATCCATTTCATAAATACAGTTAGCGGTATAGGAATGGTTATAAACCGATAAATATCCCAACGCAACACAGGCTCCTTTCAGGTCATCGCCCCATTCGAAAATATAATTGAACAACATGGTCTGTTCTACCTTGCTTCTTTCTTCCGGATCGAGTACCAGTACGGGAGATATTTCAACAATGGTACCTGTTTCAATATCTGCTGTGGTAAACACACCCCTTCCTCTCTCAGGGGATGCTGCAATAGAAAGTATCGGAAGTATCATAAGATAAATGTAAGGATTAGCGCAGGGCAAAATACAACGATTTAGAGGTTTCGGGTTTGCCTATTGCACAATCCCCCGTAAATTGCGCCTATGTCGCTCGAATTAGAACATCCCGGAATCAATGAGCAGTTCGAATTGCTCATTGCAAAAGAAGATAAGCTGGAGATCAGGGAATTCCTGGATCACCAGAATATCAGCGACGTGGCTGAACTGATCAATGATTTCCCGGAATATGAGGCTCAGATTATTGCCAATATGGCCATTCATCGGGCGGCCAGTGTTTTTAAGATCCTGGATATTGCGCAACAGAAAGATATTGTAAAAGAACTTCCTTCTGCAAAAACAGCAGAGTTGTTGAATGAATTGCCTGCGGATGACCGGACCGACTTTTTAGAAGAACTTCCTAAAGCAGCCATTCGTGATCTCATCAAACTACTGGATCCTGAAGAACGTAAAATTACCCTGGCGATGCTGGGTTATCCGGAAGACAGTGTAGGCAGGTTGATGACACCCGATTATGTATATGTATATGCATACAATAAAGTTTCTGAGGTTTTTTCTACCATCCGGAAATTTGGCAAGAACAGTGAAACCATTGATGTGATTTATGTAATCGATGAAACGGGTGCACTAATTGATGATATCAGGATCAGGGATGTTATCCTTGCACCACCCGATAAACGCATTGATGAAATAATAGATGGTCGCGTAGTTTCACTAAATGTAAACGACGATCAGGAACATGCCAATCAGGTATTTAAAATGAATAACCGCGTGGCGCTTCCTGTAGTAGATGATCATAATGTACTACTGGGCATTGTTACCATCGATGATATGTTATGGGTAGCCAATGAAGAGTTCAGTGAAGACATGCAAAAAATTGGTGGTACGGAAGCATTGAATGAACCTTATCTGGATATTCCTTTATTCAAACTTTTCCGGAAAAGGGTGGGCTGGCTGATTGTACTTTTTTTGGGTGAAATGCTTACCGCTACTGCGATGGGTTATTTTGAAGATGAGATCGCCAAAGCAGTTGTGCTTGCCTTATTTGTACCCTTGATTATATCAAGTGGAGGTAATAGTGGCTCACAGGCATCAACCCTAATAATACAGGCGATGGCGGTTGGTGAAATATCCATTAGCGATTGGTGGCGTGTATTGAGAAGAGAAATTTTAAGTGGTTTATTATTGGGCTCCGTATTGGGCATCATTGGTTTTATACGTGTTTCTGTATGGCATTCCTTCTTTCCAGAAATTTATGGTGAACATTGGATGATGATTGCCTTTACGGTTGGCTTCTCCCTGATAGGTGTTGTGCTCTGGGGCACATTATCTGGTTCAATGCTACCGATATTCCTGAAAAAACTGGGTGCCGACCCCGCTGTTTCATCTGCACCTTTTGTTGCTACAATGGTAGATGTAACAGGACTTATCATCTATTTCAGTTTTGCGTATTTCTTTCTGCAGGGGTTGTTGCTTTAGCTTATAGCTGGCGCTATAGTCCATGGTCGATGGTCCATGGTCCATGGTAAAGCCAGGAATTATATGTTATTGATTTCTGGGGAAATTTTTCACGACCTATACAGGAGCGTATGATGGAACACGGATTATCATGATTATTGTAAATAAAAAAAGTTCCACCGGCTGAGGTGAAACTTTTATCAATCGAATGCTCAGAAAAGTTAGCCGAAAACAAAGGAAGGTGCAGCATTTAATTCATGCGACAACTTAATCAGTGAACGCTTTGCATACCATGCTGTCAAAACTTTCAACAGTAGTATGGCACCAAACGCAAAAGGTGCATATAAAAGAATCGTTGGTACTATACCCAGTTCACCATATGGAATGATATTGGTAAAAACCAATGCCAGGTAAATAATGATGGTATAAACAGGCAATACTGCCCAAATTCTGTGTTGACCAAGAGAATAAAGTCTGACCAGTCTTTTCTCCACTTCGAAATTCTCCGATTCTGAAAACTGGTTCAACTGAACTTTAAAAATCTGTCTTTTACAAGAAAAGATATTGATCTCTCTTGCGATACTACGAATGTCTTCGGTGTTGGTTACAAGTGTCCGCTGTTGCATAACTTTAAAAAATAGATTCAGCGGGGGGGACTGTCTATAGAACAAAGTTACTTAAAATTTATCAGTAGTCAACTGCGAAAAGACGCAGATAGACCATAGTCGATAGTCCATAGTCCATGGACCATAGTTTGAAGGTATTATAAACCAGTCCTGCTTTCCCTTAATTCACCTGAATAGCAGATAGACGATTACCCATTGACTATCGACTATGGTCTATGGACTATGGACCATAGACCATCTGCTACCTGCTATAACTGAGCTTCGATACGCTGCTTGACATGCTCGAACCATTCGTGTTTTAAAATGCTCAGAACGATGGAATCTCTGCGGGTTCCGTCGGATTTGATGGTGTGGCTGCGTAATATGCCTTCAACTGTACATCCTATGCTTTTCATAGCTGCAATACTTCTGGCGTTGAGGTTGTCGGCACGAAACTCTACTCTTTCCATGCCCAATTGTTCAAATGCAAACTTTAGCAGTAAATATTTACAATGCTTATTCAATCCAGTTCCCTGAAATTTCTTACCGTACCAGGTAAATCCTAACTGTAACGTATGGTGCTGCAACTGAATATCGTAAAAACGTGTACTGCCAGCATACTCATTCGTTCTCTTATCAAAAACAATAAAAGGATATTCATTACCAGCAGCCCTTGCTTCCAGTGCCGTTGCAATATATTTTTTTAAATGCTCCTCTCCTGCTGCTTTTTGCGAGGAGTAAGTCCAGATATCCGGTTCATTCGCGGAAAAATACCGCAGATTCTCGCAGTCTTCCGTGGTTAAAGGACGCAATAAAACGCAATCATCTTCTAAAACATATTCTTTTGAAAGATTGAATGTGTAATGCATTGAATTTATTTAAGTTTAAGTTGAATATTTGCAGTTCAGGTAAGTTTTCAAAAAGGAAAGTTACCGTTGATTATTGACCTATTAAAGTGAAAAATTATGTGCGGTATTGTTGGTTATACAGGACACAGAGAAGCCTATCCGATTGTATTAAAAGGTTTAAAAAGACTGGAATACAGAGGGTATGATAGTTCAGGAGTAGCATTATTGAATAATGGCAAACTAAACGTGTATAAGAAAAAAGGTAAAGTGGCCGAAATGGAAGAAGACACAGTGGGTAAAGATGTACAGGCTCATATCGGAATTGGACATACAAGATGGGCCACCCATGGTGAACCCAGTGATCGCAATGCCCACCCGCATGTTTCACAAAGTGGTGAACTGGCCATGATACACAACGGTATCATAGAAAACTACGCCCCTATTAAACAGGAATTGATTTCTAAAGGCTATAGTTTCAAAAGCGATACTGATACAGAAGTGTTGTTGAACTTTATTGAAGACATCAAAAAAAACAATAACTGCACACTTGAAGAAGCGCTGCGTATTGCTTTGAAACGTATTGTAGGAGCCTATTGTATCCTGCTCATTTCAAACGATGACCCCGAAACTATTCTTGCGGCAAGAAAAGGAAGTCCGCTTGTTATTGGCATCGGAAAAGGCGAACATTTTCTGGCCAGTGATGCTTCACCCATCATAGAATACACCAAAGAAGTAGTGTATGTAAACGATTATGAAATTGCCATCGTTAAACCAGATGAACTGATCCTGAAAAATTTAGGTAATGAAAAACAAACCCCATTCATTACCAAACTTGATATGGAACTGGCTGCCATTGAAAAAGGTGGCTATGATCATTTCATGCTCAAAGAAATTCATGAACAACCTGATACCATTTTTGATTGCCTGAGAGGAAGGTTATTGCCACAAACAGGACAGATCATCATGAGCGGTGTTGACAACCATATTGAAGCATTGAAAAATGCACAACGCATTCTGATTGTCGCCTGCGGTACCAGTTGGCATGCCGGACTAATTGCTGAATACCAGATAGAAGAATTGTGCAGAATTCCGGTTGAAGTAGAATATGCATCTGAGTTCCGTTACAGAAACCCGGTAGTAAACCAGGGAGATGTAATTATTGCCATTTCTCAAAGTGGTGAAACTGCAGATACATTAGTAGCACTAGAAAGCGCCAAAGAAAAAGGTGCATTCATTTTCGGCGTAGTTAACGCTGTGGGAAGCAGTATAGCGAGATTAAGTCATGCAGGCGCCTACACACACGCCGGACCAGAAATTGGCGTAGCAAGTACCAAAGCATTCACAGGTCAGTTAGCTGTATTGGCAATGATGGCATTGAAAATTGGTTATGCAAAAGGCACCATCGATCAAAACAGGTATCTCTCATTAATGAAAGAGCTGGAATCGGTACCGGAAAAAGTAAAAGAGATTCTGGCTGACACTTCAAATATCCAACGCATAGCAGAAAAATATAAAGACGCCAGCGACTTCCTGTTCCTGGGTCGCGGATACAATTTCCCCGTTGCGTTGGAAGGTGCTTTAAAACTAAAAGAGATTTCTTATATCCATGCAGAAGGTTATCCGGCTGCAGAAATGAAACATGGACCAATTGCATTGGTAGATGAAAATCTGCCTGTTGTATTTGTCGCAACCAAAGACTCTTATTATGAGAAAATTGTTTCCAATGTGCAGGAAATCAAAGCAAGAAAGGGTAAAGTAATTGCGGTAGCAACTACAAACGATGATATTATTCCAGGCATGGCCGATGATGTTATGTTTGTTCCCGATACTGATGAAGTAATTGCTCCATTACTCAGTTGTATTCCATTACAATTATTGAGTTATTATGTTGGATTGGCAAAAGGTTTAGATGTGGACAAGCCAAGAAACCTTGCCAAAAGTGTTACAGTAGAATAAGCATTCATTTCAAGCACCAAAACCAACCAGTGCATGACGCAAAATAAGATTACCAAAACACCTATATCTTCTCTCGGTTATCATTTCCTTGGACCAGAATACCTTCCAAAAGGTAAGAATGAGTACTATTTAAGGAACATGCAAAACCGCAATGGTATAACTTATCGCATGCTCAATGCTTATGAAATAGAAGTATTGGTGCGAAACAGAAATACCAGTGATGATTGGACCAAAATATTGGTATCAGATGCTTTTAATCCTGAACTGGTTAAAAACTGCAAATTCTTTGGATTGGTTCGCATTGGTAAACTGGAACCATTTTGCTTAGGGTTTAGTGATTTGAAAGTGCCTGTTGGACTTTACAATTCCACCATCATCAGTTGCGATTTTGGAGATAATGTTTGTATTGATAATGTGAACTATCTCTCTCACTATATTATTGGCAGTGAAGTAATCATTACCAATGTAAATGAAGTTGTTTCAACAAACCATGCCAAATTCGGAAACGGAATAGTAAAACAGGGAGAATCAGAAGAGGTAAGGATTTGGATGGAAATCTGCAATGAAAACACCGGAAGAAGGGTATTACCCTTTAACGGAATGCTCGCAGGCGATGCTTTCTTATGGAGCAGGGATAAACACGACAAAATTTTACAGGATAAATTCAGGGATTTTACAGAAGCTCGCTACGATAATAAAAGAGGTTATTACGGTAAAATTGGTGATCGTACTGTAATCAAAAACTGTAATATCCTTAAGGATGTTTGGATCGGCACAGACGCTTATATAAAAGGTGCGAACAAACTAAAAAACCTTACAGTAAACTCAGGAGAAGAAGGTCGTACCCAGATTGGTGAAGGCTGTGAAGCAGTGAATGGCATTATTGGATTTGGTTGTAAAATGTTTTATGGGGTTAAAGCCGTTCGCTTTATCATGGCTTCCCACTCACAGTTGAAATACGGTGCTAGACTTATCAACTCATACCTTGGTCATAATGCCACCATTTCCTGCTGTGAAGTATTAAACTCTTTAATCTTCCCCGCACACGAACAACACCATAACAATTCATTCCTCTGCGCTTCACTCGTAATGGGTCAGAGTAATATTGCCGCTGGTGCTACTATTGGCTCAAACCATAATAGTCGCGGTGCGGATGGCGAAATCATTATGGGAAGAGGTTTCTGGCCTGGACTCTGTGTTAGCTTAAAACACAATTCTGTATTTGCGGGCTTTACCATTCTTACCAAAGGCGACTACCCTGCCGAATTAAATATCCAACTCCCATTCTCACTTGTAAGCAATGATGTAAGCAAGGATCAACTGGTTATTATGCCAGGCTATTGGTTTCGTTACAATATGTATGCCCTTGCAAGAAATGCCTGGAAATATGTTGACAGAGACAAAAGAACCGAAAGGATACAAAATATCGAATACGACTATCTGGCGCCGGATACCATCAACGAATTATTTACTGCCCTCACTATTATGGAGGAAGCAACAGGCAGGGCATATCATACACAACACAACAAAGCGAAAACAGTTTTAACCCCAGCAGAAGCCGCCAAAATCGGAAAACAATTATTGTCAAGCGGTGATAAGTTGGTAGATGAACTTGAAATAACTGTTGACGGATTTGAAAACAGCAAAAGAAAAGTAATCCTGATAAAAGTGCGTATGGCATATCATCTGTTTCGGGAACTGATTCATTATTATGGCACATTACATTTATTGAAACTGGTTAAAGAACAAAAGATAAAATCGCTAGATACGCTTTTGGCTGCTCTTCCTGCAAAAACCAAAAAAACCAATTGGGTAAACCTGGGCGGTCAACTTGTAACAGAGGTAGAATTACAACAGCTAAAAGAAAGAATAAGGTCTGGTAAAATAAAATCATGGGATGAAGTACATGCCCATTATATTTTACTGGGTAACAAATATGCTTCCAACAAAACGGCACATGCACTTGCTGCATTGGCAGAAATAAGTGGTTTAAATTTAAAAAAGATAAACCAGCACCAGCTATCTCAATTGCTTACTGATGCAATAACCACCAAAGAATGGATGACCAAGGGAATTTATGATGCAAGGGCTAAAGACTATCAAAACCCTTATCGTAAAATGGTGTATGAGAATATGGCTGAAATGAATGCGGTGATTGGCAAGTTAGAAGACAACAGTTTTATTCAACAGCAAATGAAAGAGCTGGCAGATTTTAAACAGGAAATCGCAGGGGTAAAAAAGACCTTCAAAATAAAAGGGTAACCTTCGAAAGAAGATTACCCCTGGTTTAAAACCCTGATGGATATTGGATCTTAAAACCTCAAACCCAGACCCAATTGGATCTGTTGATTTGTCCATTTATCTTTATTATCGATATCATTGATGTTTTGCAGGCCAATATTATACCTACCATATATACGCAATACTTTAAAGTTAAGCTGTCCACCAGCGACCATCGAAAAATCCCCAGTTTTAAAAGCAGATTCGCCATTCTGCAATAATGATTTATCCTGATTCAGCAAAATACCAAACTGTGGACCAAGGTTTAAAGTAAGTATGCTTCCAACATTATAACGCAATAAAATTGGGATACTCAGGTAGTCGAGCTTGATTTTCTCCTGATTATTAAAAGGATTTATTTCACTGGCATAAATGGTATTGAAACTGGAACGCTTGGTAGCAGTCTGGCTCCATAATACCTCCGGCTGGATACCCCATTTTTTATTAAAATCTATTTCAAGGAATCCACCAACGTGGTAAGCGAGGTCAAATCCGTCGCTGAATGACTGTCCGGATACCTTGTTTAAGTTAGCCCCTAATTTGGCGCCCAGCCTGATACCCTGTGCCTGTGTGGAAACGGCTAACACTGTTACCGTAAACACTGCTAAAATTAATTTCTTCTTCATAAGGTTTATTTTATACTCCCTAACATTTCAATGACCGTGCCAAACTTCCCCAATCAGACACCAGACAGCCTTAAATCGTTGTCTTATAACTAAAAATATGGATATAGTGTTAACGTACTAAACGATTTCTTATTGTAATTGTTAAAGCTTTATGGAACATTTAACGGATCTGAATATTGATAGAATTATAGAAATGGCCTGGGAAGACCGTACCCCATTTGAAGCCATCCATTTTCAGTTTGGTTTGAAAGAACAGGAGGTGATTGAGCTGATGCGCCAATTCAGTAAAAAAACTAGTTTCCGTTTATGGAGAAAGAGAATGAAGGGAAGAAATACCAAGCATGCGATGCTTAGAACATCCTCCATTAAACGTTTTAAATGCACCCGGCAAAGAAATATCAGTCGAAATAAGATTAGTAAACGATAGTACATAATTCGTTTATTTGTATAAACCACCCAGTTTATGCGAACCTTCTTCATGCTTACTCTTTTTTCAATCCTGTCTATTACTATTAATGCCCAACACAACCACATGGCTGGAAATGGGTATGCAGACAGTGTAAATAATGGCTTGATTGCCAAAGACACCATGAAAAGCAGTCCAAAAAGAGTGACCATGGAAACGATCAATAACACGCATATTCATATCGAATATGGTTCACCAGGTGTAAAAGGCAGGATGATCTGGTGCGGATTAGTAGCTTATGACCAGGTTTGGGCTACTGGTGCACATAATGCTACTACGGTCGACTTCTCAACTCCGGTAACCATTGGTGGCAAAAAAATTCCTAAAGGAAAATATGCCCTCTTTACTATCCCGGGTAAAAATGAGTGGATCATCATCATCAACTCCAGAAATAAGCAACACCTTGCAGATGAATACAATGCTGCAGAAGACCTTGTTCGGGTAAAAGTTAAACCCCTGAAAAACAAAATGACCCAACGACTTACCTATGACATTGAAAAGCAGGGTAAGGATGCGGCTATTACAATAGCATGGGAGTACTTGAAACTTATTTTACCGGTGAAATTGTAGGAGATGTGAATTGTCAATGGTGAATGGTCAATAGCTCAAGCAGCACCATCTATATTCACCATTCACCATTGACAATTCACATCTCCAATTCAATCACCGTAATCTCCGGCAATATCCCCACCCTGCCGGGGTAACCGATAAAGCCGAAACCTCTGTTTACGTAGAGTTTTTGTTTTCCCTCTTCGTATAATCCAGCCCATTGCTTGTACATCCATTGTACAGGGCTCCAGCGGAAATAAGGGTTTTCGATACCGAATTGCATGCCATGTGTATGTCCGGAGAGCATGAGGTCTATATCCGGGTAACTGGTTCTTACCTCGGCGTCCCAATGACTTGGATCATGGCTCATCAATATTTTAAATGGTATGGTTTCTGTGCCGGGGTAGGCTTCGTTCATTTTACCGTATTTGGGGAAACGACCTTTTGCGCCCCAGTTTTCTATACCAAGTAGGGCAATTTGTTCGCCATTTCTTTCCAGCTTCACATGTTCATTCATCAGCAGTCGCCACCCCATATCAGCATGAACCTGTTTCAATGCATCCAGGTTAGCCATTTTTTCTGCCGGGGTTGGCCATGCTACATAATCGCCATAATCGTGGTTACCCAATGTGCTATAAACACCCATCGGAGCTTTTAGCCGGGCAAATATGGGTTTGTATTCATCCATTTCACTGGCCCTGTCGTTTACCAGGTCGCCGGTAAAAAGGATCAGATCGGGGTTTTCTTGTAAAATCAGGTCAATACCATGGTTAACCGCCTTTTTATTCTGGAAGCTGCCGCTGTGCACATCACTAATCTGCACCAGTTTAAATCCATTAAATGCGGCAGGTAGATTGGGGAATTTGAGCTTGATTCTTTTTACCTGGTAATTATATTTATTACTAAATCCATATAATAGTGTGCCAAAAAGGGAGCTTCCTACGCCTATACCCAACCAGCTAAGAAAGGTTGACCGGGGTATTCCACCGCCATTACTGTTCATATATTGAGCACCTGTACCTGGAAATATTTTGCTCATGAGCCAAAGTACCATGCGGCGTAAATCGTCGGAAAAGAAGAAAATAGCCGCTACCAGCTTGGCAAAAAACAGGCCCACCAGGATAGCAAAAACATAATTACGGTAAAAGCGGGAAGCCTGGAAAGCCTGCACATAAGGGAAGGAAATCAATGCCAGTATTGCCAGCACAGAAAATACCCAATACCCAACCGCTACCCAAAACCTGGCCCTTTCAGAGAGATTCTGTGACACGGTACGTACCGCCTGAAATACATAAAAATCCAATAAAAGCATGATCAATGCTATGATCCAAAGTGTTCCCGCGTTACGCATGTAGGTGATTTATGTTATATGTAGACGACCAGGGGATGAAAATATTGCATTTTGGGTTATAGTCCATGGTCCATGGTAACCACTCAATTTCAGCACATTCAACCATTATTGCCCTCCTATGGTCTATGGACTATCGACCATTGACTAATGACCAAGGACTAAGCCCCGCCCCTATGGATAAGATTCTTTCAAAAGATATGCCCGAAACCGTATTTTTGACCTCCTTCAAAACTTAGGCGGATATGAAACTGACTTATTATGGACATTCCTGTTTTCAGGTGGAAGTGAAGGGAAAAAAAATCCTTTTCGACCCGTTTATTACTTATAATGAACTGGCAAAAGATATCGATGTAAACTCCATTCAGGCAGACTATATTTTTCTGTCGCATGGTCATACTGATCATGTAGCCGATGCTGTTTCGATTGCCAAAAGAACAGGTTGCCAGGTAGTATCAGCATGGGAAGTGCATGAGTGGTTACAAAAACAAGGTGTTGAAAAATCACACCCCATGAATACAGGTGGCAAATGGTCCTTTGATTTTGGCACAGTAAAATGCGTAGTGGCACAACACAGCAGTAGTTTACCAGATGGGAGTTATGGGGGTAATCCAATGGGATTTCTTTTTATAACAGAAGAAGGTAATTTCTATTACAGCGGAGATACTGCACTTACTTTGGATATGCAATTAATACCATCCTGGAGTAAACTTGATTTCTGTGTACTGCCAATAGGTGATAATTTCACGATGGATGTTGCCGACGCAGTAAGATGTGCAGATTTTGTACAATGCAAAAAAGTGGTTGGCGTACATTACGATACTTTCGGTTTTATTAAAATTGATAAAACTGCGGCACAACAAGCATTTGCAGCAGCAGGTAAGGAATTATTTCTTCCTGCAATCGGAACAGCGATAGACTTATAACTTATAAAAAGTTCGTACATACGAACAAGAGACAATTATGGCGAGAATTATTGGAGTTGCTAATCAGAAAGGAGGCGTCGGTAAAACGACCACTGCCATTAATGTGGCAGCCAGCCTTGCTGTTTTAGAATTCAAAACATTACTGGTTGATGCCGATCCTCAGGCAAACAGCACCACTGGTGTAGGCTTTGATCTGCACAATATTACCAGCAGTTTATACGACTGTATGGTGAATAATACGATTGCTGCAGATGTAATCCTGAAAAGTGAAATACCCAACCTGGATATCATCCCTTCACATATCGACCTCGTTGGTGCGGAAATTGAAATGATCAATTATCCCAACCGTGAAAATGTTATGAAAGGGATACTTGATGCAGTCAAGGATAAATACGACTTCATCATCATCGACTGCTCTCCTTCACTCGGCTTAATTACCGTGAATTCACTGGTAGCATCCGACAGCGTAATTGTTCCTGTACAATGTGAATTTTTTGCCCTGGAAGGTTTGGGTAAACTCCTGAACACCATTAAAATTGTTCAAAGCCGATTAAACCCGGAATTACAGATAGAAGGCATTTTGATGACTATGTACGATGGCCGTTTACGTTTATGTAATCAGGTCGTGAGTGAAGTTAGAAGACATTTCGATGAAATGGTTTTCTCTACCATCATACACAGAAATACCCGCCTGAGCGAATCACCCAGCGTAGGTAAACCGGTGATACTATATGATGCAGAAAGTAAAGGTGCCATCAATTACCTGAATCTGGCAAAAGAGATACTGCAAAATAATGGCTTAACTAAAATGTCGAATGAGGAGAGGATAATTGAGTAGACCATAGTCGATAGTCCATAGTCCATGGTAAAACCTTCTTGCTACTATGCGCTATGGACTATTTACCATTGACTCCCAATACCCTTCCAAAAAACAAAACCATGACCAACCCAAAACAAAATAAAGAACTCATTGGCAAGGGACTTCGTTCTTTGTTGCAGAATATTGATGCGGATCTTAAGACTACAGCCGGTACCTTAAAGACAGATGTTGTTGAGCAGGTTACCCATATCAGTCGTATCCCTTTAGCAGACATACAGATTAACCCTAAACAACCCCGTCGCGATTTTGATGAGCAGGCTTTGAAGGAGTTGGCAGAATCATTGAAACTGCATGATATTATTCAGCCGCTTACTGTTTCTAAATTAGCGAATAATAAATACCAGCTAATTGCAGGCGAACGCCGTTTTCGTGCTGCAAAACTGGCTGGATTAAAAGACGTACCAGTTTATATACGTCAGGCCAACGACCAGCAATTACTTGAGCTTGCACTCTTAGAGAATTTACAGAGAGAAAACCTGAATGCGGTTGAAATAGCCCTCAGCTATAAGCGTATGATGGATGAACTCAGTTATACACAAGAGCAGGTGGCTGAGAGAATGGGGAAAGAAAGAAGTACGGTTACCAACTATATCCGTCTGCTAAAATTACCTCCTGATATTCAACTGGCAGTTAGAAGCGGAAACCTAAGCATGGGACATGCCAGGGCACTCGTTAATATCGATACCATTGATAAACAATTATTCGTTTATAAAGAAATTCAGCAACGCGGATTAAGCGTTAGACAAACCGAAGAACTGGTACGTAAACTCTACCAGGCAGAAAAAAATGAACCTGTTAAATCTTCGGCAAAATCAGATCTTCCGCCCGCTTACAAAAAAATTGAAGATAACTTAGCATCACACTTTGCCACCAAAGTGAAAATGGTACATAACAAAAAAGGTTATGGCAGTATCACCATCGAATATTATTCATTGGAAGAACTCAATAAAATACTCGATGCCATGAATGTAACGGTGAGTTAATAGCTAAATGGGTGTATTAAGGTCCTTCATACTATCTGTCGCCCTCATTACCGGGCTTTCAAATCTCCACGCGCAATCTGATAAAGAACAGCTCGCTGGCAGTTCTGCATTCAACTTAGCCGATACCACAGTGCAAAAAGACAGCCTGGCAAAGATGAAGAAACCTGTCAAACCGCATATCCCTAAAATAGCTACCAGAAGAGCATTATTACCGGGCTGGGGACAGGCATACAACAAACAATACTGGAAGATACCGGTGGTGTATGGCATTCTGGCCATTCCTACCATTACCTTCTTCTATAATAACAACATGTACAAAAAAACAAAGTTTGCTTATGAAGCATTGTTTAAGGCACAGTTGCCCGTACCAAATAGAGATAGTACAGATTACTGGAAAATAGATCCGCAATTGCAGGGCCTAAGTATTTCATCGGTACAGAGTTACCGAAATGCGTTTCGCCGCGACCGGGATTATTCTATCCTTTGGTTTATTATAGCTTATGGATTACAAATTGCAGATGCAACCGTTTTTGCGCACCTCAAACATTTTGATGTGAGCAGCGACCTAAGCATGCAGGTTACACCAACATTTAATCCTGTAACAAAATCGCCAGGATTTGGTCTGGTCATGAATTTAAAACAACCGAATAAAAAACCAGTTAACATAAGATAACCATTCAAACCTGTGTAATGAATATAATTTTAGTTGGATACGGTAAAATGGGTAAAGCCATTGAAGAAATTGCAGTAGCGAAAGGACATAGCATTACCCTCAAGGTAGACCTCGACAATGCCGATGAACTCAACGCAGCAAATGCTGCCAAAGCAGATGTGGCAATAGAGTTTACCAGTCCACACAGCGCATTCACCAACGTAATGAAATGTTTGGAACTAGGACTCCCCGTAGTTTGTGGTTCAACCGGTTGGCTTGAAAAATTTGATGAAGCAAAACAATATTGTATCCAACAAAATGGCACATTGGTTTATGCAAGTAATTACAGCATCGGTGTAAATCTATTCTTTGAAATCAATCAACAGCTTGCCAAATTAATGAGTAAGCACACAGATTATGATGTGTCTATGGAAGAGATCCATCATACACAAAAAAAAGATGCACCAAGCGGAACTGCTATTACATTAGCGGAACAAATCATGGCTTCCATTCCAACCAAAAAACATTGGACTAATGAAGTTTCAACAGAGAAAGAAGCACTTACCATCATTTCTGAAAGAATTGATCCAGCACCCGGCACTCATAAAATAAAATACAGTTCACCCATTGATGATATAGAAATCATTCATACCGCACACAACCGAAAAGGTTTTGCTGGCGGTGCAGTACTGGCCGCTGAATATGCCATACAGCACAAAGGTGTATTGGGTATGAAGGAGGTATTGGGTTTATAGCCTGATAGACCAGCCTGCTTTAAAAAACAATGCATTTGATCTTGCTGATGCCGATGGTTGTTTCCAGCTATTTGTGGTAAGCTGTAACTCTAATAATTTCAGGAGTTTCAATCCACCACCTAATTCATATACAAAGGATGATCCACTGGGTCCATTGTGCGCATAACTCTGTGAAGCAATACCACCATTGGCTTGCAGAAAAATGCTCCCAACAAGATAGCGCCTGATGCCAACTTTAATAGGAATGATCCGCAGATTTCCTGCTGCCACTCCTGAGCGACTGCTGATAAGTTGATATCCGATGCTACCAGTGAGCATGGTTTTACCCAGACCGAGTCCACCGCCAAATTCTCCAGCAACACCACCACGATAATTAGCATCCAGACCTGCACCATATGGCGATACATAAGCCAGGTTACCGAATAAAAGTGCCCTGGGCCTTTTAATGATTTGTGCTTCTGTTTCAGAAGAAAATACGAGTGCTAATAGGAGAAATAAAGAAAGTTTTGATATTTTTCGCATGGGATTGATTTCTTTGTAAAGAAAATCATTTTTGGCCAGTTTATTTTCATAGCCCGGTAATAACCTTTTATTAAAATTATTCGAGGGGCTATTAGAATATTCCATTAATCAACATTTTATGCTATCAAAAAAAACACAATATGCCTTTAAAGCCCTTACCTTTATGGCCGAGCGCAAGAAAGACGGGCCGGTATTGATAGCTGAAATAGCCAGCAAAAAGAAAATACCCTTGAAATTCCTGGAAAATATCCTGCTTGAACTGAAGAAAGCGGGGTTATTAGAAAGCAAAAAAGGCAAAGGGGGTGGCTATTTTTTCAATGTTGAGCCACATAAAATCCCTTTAGCCACTGTAATGAGGCTGATCGAAGGACCCATAGCTTTACTGCCCTGTGTGAGTTTGAATTTCTATGAAAAATGTCATGACTGTAATGAAAAAAAATGTGGGTTGAACAGAGTCATGATTGAGGTTAGAGACAATACCCTAAAAGTGCTTGAAAATAAAACTGTAGCCGACCTGGCTATATTGTAACCACTAAAACTAACAGTATGAAAAAATGGCTTGTACTCCTACTCTGTATTCCGTTTGTATCGGAAGCACAGGTTCCTTTGTTGTTAAAAGGAAAAAACATTGTAAAACTGAACCTGAGCTCTCTCGTGGCCAAAAACGTTCACTTTACTTATGAAAGAAAACTTACCAACCGCTTCTCGGCAGCAATTGGTTTTAGAACCATGGCTAAAGGAACACTTCCTTTCAAAAGTACATTTGAAAGCCTGGTAGACGGTACCGATTTCGATTTCAACAAATTTCAGATGGGTAATACCGCTATTACTCCTGAAGTTCGTATCTACCTTGGAAAAGGCAATATGAGAGGATTCTATGTGGCTCCTTATATGCGTTTCGCCAGCTTCGATATTACTGCGCCAGTTAAGTATACCTATAATAATGGTACAACTAATGTAACAGATGAAGCGCCAGTTGCAGGTAAAATAAAATCTACCAGTGGTGGACTTATGTTCGGCACCCAGCACAGAATTTTCAAAGTGTTGACTTTGGATATCTGGATCATTGGTGGTCACTATGGAAGCAGTAGCGGTACCCTTGCCGTAACCAAGGCTTTCAATACTCAACAGGAAAGAGATGCTGTTAAAGCTGAATTGGATGGCATCGATGCAGCGCCATTTAAATTTAAAAACGCTGTTGTAACTTCTACTGGTGCAAGTATTCAGTCTGATGGCCCTTGGGCAGGTATTCGTGGAGCCGGTATTAATATCGGTTTCAGGTTCTAATTAAATACTGACCTCATTTATAAAGTAAGAGTCGCAATAAAAAATATTGCGACTCTTTTTAGTTTACCCCCCGGTAAAGATTTGATTGAAATGGAAATGATATCCTTTCAGGTGTCAAATCGTATATAATGATACGACCGGGGTAAAAAACGTTGCACCAACTATCTATTTTTTCAGGTTATCCAGCATGTCTTTTGTCATTTTAGACAAATCATACTCAGGTTTCCACCCCCAATCGCTTGCAGCAACACTATCGTCGATGCTTTGTGGCCAGCTATTGGCAATCTGCTGGCGATAGTCTGGGGCATAAGCCATTGAGAATCCGGGAATATGTTTGGCTATCTCAGCGCCTATTTCTTTTGGTGAAAAACTCATTCCGGCCACATTATAAGATGTTCGAACATTTATTTTAGAAGCAGGGGCTTCCATTAATTCGAGCGTTGCACGAATAGCATCGGGCATATACATCATAGGCAGGTAAGTATTTTCCTCGAGAAAGCAGTTATATTTTCCATGTTCCAGGGCTTCATGATAAATTTCAACCGCATAATCTGTTGTTCCGCCACCTGGGGCAGACTTATAACTGATTAACCCTGGATAACGAATACTTCTTACATCAACACCATAACGCTGGAAATAGTAATTGCACCAGAACTCACCCGCATACTTACTGATACCATAAACAGTAGTGGGTTCAATGATGGTTTGTTGCGGACAATTTTGTTTGGGTGAAGTAGGACCGAAAACTGCTATACTGCTGGGCCAGTAAACTTTGGTCAATTGCTCTTCACGGGCAATATCGAGCACATTCAATAAGCCCTGCATATTCAAGTGCCAGGCGAGGTTGGGATTTTTTTCTCCGGTAGCAGAAAGAATCGCTGCCAGCAAATATATCTGCGTAATGTTCTGGCGGATAACCTGGACATGTAACATTTCCTTGTTCATTACATCCAGACTCACATAAGGACCAGTACCTTCCAATAAAGGATTCTGTTCGCGTAAATCAGAAGCTATCACATTATTATTGCCATACAATTTGCGAAGTGCCATTGTCAATTCAACCCCAATCTGACCAGAAGCACCAATAACAAGAATTTTTTCTTTTTGTTGCGACATGCAATACGGATTTAGAGGGACAAAGAAAGACAAAAAACAGGAATGTTTTTGGGTGAATGGTGAATTGTTAATTGTGAATGATGAATACTGAAGAACAGATTCCAGTATTGACAATTCACCATTGACCATTCACCTAAAACATTTCCTTAATTTTGCCTACTAAACAACTACCATGATTCCTTCCTATTTAGCCGACCTGTTCAAGCACCAGCAATATGATGCCAATAATTTTTTCCTAATTGCTGGTCCATGTGTAGTAGAAAGTGAAGACCTAGTAATGGAAGTGGGTGATACCGTATCAAAGATTTGTGCGGACCTTGGTATTCCTTATGTATTTAAAGCCAGTTATCGCAAAGCTAATCGTACCAGTGCTTCTTCTTTTACCGGAATAGGTGACGACAATGGTTTATCCCTGATTAAAAAAGTGGGAGATACATACAAATTACCCACCACATCTGATATACATGCACACGATGAGGCTGCAATGGCAGCGCCATTTATCGATATTCTTCAAATACCAGCATTTCTCTGTCGCCAAACCGACCTGCTGATTGCTGCAGCAGAAACCGGTAAGGTTGTAAACGTGAAAAAAGGTCAGTTCTTAAGTGGTCCATCCATGAAATTTGCGGTTGATAAAACTAAACTGGCGGGTAATGAGCAAATCATGCTTACCGAACGTGGTACTACATTTGGTTATCAGGACCTGGTAGTTGATTATCGTAATATTCCCTGGATGCAGGAACATGGCTGTCCGGTAATCATGGATTGTACCCATTCTTTACAACAACCCAATCAAACCACCGGTGTAACCGGAGGTAACCCTCAACTAATAGGCACTATCGCCAAAGCTGCTATTGCCACAGGTGCTGATGGACTTTTCATCGAAACCCACCCCAACCCCGCTGTAGCAAAAAGCGATGGCGCAAATATGCTCAAACTAGACCTGTTAAAACCGCTGTTGGAAAAGCTGGTAAAACTTAGGAAAGCGGTATAGAACAGAGGAATGTCCAATATCCAACGTCGAAGTATATACTTGGAAATTGGACATTGGACATTCCTCTGTTCGTCTGTTTTACCAGTTTCTCAACGGATTTCTTCTTCCGGCGAGGATGTAATTTTTGATATTGATCCAAAAAGCGAGGATCATATAGATGATTACGGGCGAGCCCATGGTGAGGAAGGAAATGTAGATAAACCACATCCGGATCCTGGAGCTGGCGATTCCCAACTTCTCCCCCATGGCGGTGCAAACACCAAATGCCCTTAGTTCTAAAAATTCTCTGATTTTTTGCATAATCTACGGTTGATAAGGGGCTTGTACTGCAAAATAGAAAAATTTGTTGAATGAGAGCGCGAATGTCGATTAGTTTATGTCCATGGACTATGGACCATAGACCATAGTCCATAGTCCATAGTCCGGCCACTAGCTTTTGATTTTTGATTTTTGAATTTTGAATTTTGAATTATAACTATGCCCATAGACGATAACCACAAGCCATCCACCGTACCCTCTTTTTTCGTAATTTTGCACCCAATCAGAGGTAAAACATCGATTGACCCATTCCAAACCCTCAATCATCCTTACATCTGACATCTGAGATCTGACATCCAAAAATATTAAACTATTATTCCATGGCATTTGACATTGAAATGATCAAGAAAGTGTACGCCGAGATGCCTGCCAAGGTAGATGCTGCACGTAAGGCGCTGGGACGCCCGCTTACCCTGTCTGAAAAAATTCTTTTCGCCCACCTGCATAAGGATCAAGCCCTTAGCAATTTTGAAAGAGGTAAATCTTATGTAGATTTTGCACCAGACCGCGTAGCAATGCAAGATGCAACAGCGCAGATGGCATTGTTGCAGTTTATGCAGGCAGGCAGACCTAAAGTGGCCGTTCCTTCAACTGTTCACTGTGATCACCTCATTACTGCCAAACTGGAAGCTAAAAAAGACCTTGAAGTAGCGAATGCAGAGAGCAAAGAAGTGTATGACTTCCTGGCTTCTGTTTCTAACAAATATGGCATAGGTTTCTGGAAACCAGGTGCGGGTATCATTCACCAGGTAGTATTGGAAAACTATGCTTTCCCTGGTGGTATGATGATTGGTACAGACTCACATACCGTAAATGCAGGTGGATTGGGTATGATTGCAATCGGTGTTGGTGGTGCGGATGCTTGTGATGTTATGGCAGGATTACCCTGGGAGCTCAAATGGCCCAAACTGATTGGTGTTAAACTTACTGGCAAACTCAGTGGTTGGACTGCACCTAAAGACGTAATACTGAAAGTAGCCGGCATACTTACCGTTAAAGGAGGAACCGGCGCTATCGTTGAATATTTTGGTGAAGGTGCAAGTGCAATGAGTTGTACTGGTAAGGGTACCATTTGTAATATGGGTGCCGAAATTGGTGCAACCACTTCTACTTTTGGTTATGATGAAAGTATGAGCCGTTACTTATCAGCAACAGGACGTGCAGAAGTTGCAAGCATGGCCGATGGCGTGAAAGATTACCTGAATGCTGATCCGGAAGTTTACGCAGATCCTGAAAAATATTTCGATCAAATTATTGAAATCAACCTGAGTGAATTGGAACCACACCTGAACGGGCCATTCACTCCGGATTTGGCTACACCTATTTCTAAAATGAAAGAAATGGCCGCGGCCAATGGATGGCCTACCAAAGTAGAAGTAGGTTTGATTGGTAGCTGTACCAACAGTTCTTATGAAGATATCAGTCGCGCAGTTAGTCTTGCTCGTCAGGTAAAAGAAAAAGGATTGAAAACAAAAGCACAATACACCATTACACCTGGTAGTGAACAAGTACGTTATACTATCGAGCGTGATGGCTTCCTGGATATTTTTGGAGAAATTGGCGCAACTGTATTTGCCAATGCCTGCGGACCATGTATCGGTATGTGGGATCGTGTAGGTGCCGAAAAAGCAGAACGCAATACTATTGTACACTCTTTCAATAGAAACTTCGCGAAGCGTGCAGACGGTAACCCAAATACACTTGCCTTTGTTGCTTCACCAGAACTGGTAACAGCACTGGCAATTGCAGGTGATTTAACTTTCAATCCAATTACCGATACCCTTACCAATGAAAAAGGAGAGCAGGTAAAATTGGATGAACCAACTGGACAAGAATTACCCCAGCGTGGTTTTGCAGTTGAAGATGCCGGCTATCAGGCACCTGCTGCAGACGGTAGTGGCGTTCAGGTGGCAGTTGATCCTACTTCTAAACGTTTACAATTACTCGATCCTTTTGCAGCATGGGAAGGAACTGACCTTAAAGGTTTGAAACTCCTGATCAAAGCAAAAGGCAAGTGTACCACTGACCATATTTCAATGGCTGGTCCATGGTTGAAATTCCGTGGTCACCTCGATAATATCAGTAACAATATGCTGATTGGTGCATTGAACTTTTTCAATGAAAAGACCGACTCAGTTAAAAATCAATTGACTGGTGAATATGGTCCAGTACCGGCTACACAGCGTGCTTACAAAGCAGCAAATATTGGTTCAATCGTGGTAGGTGATGAAAACTATGGTGAAGGTTCTTCAAGAGAACACGCTGCCATGGAACCCCGTCACTTAGGTGTTCGTGCAATACTGGTTAAATCATTTGCCCGTATCCATGAAACCAACCTGAAAAAACAAGGTATGCTTGCCCTGACTTTTGCCGATAAAAACGATTACGAGAAAGTTCAGGAAGATGATACCATCGATATTGAAGGACTTACTTCATTTGCACCAGGTGAGCCATTAACGGTTGTATTGCACCATGCAGATGGTTCTTCTGACAAAATCAGTGTTAACCATACTTATAACCAACAACAAATTGAATGGTTTAAAGCAGGTGGTGCATTGAATATTATTCGCAAACAAGTGGCAGGTTAATTCTTTAACCTGTTTCCAATAAAAAATCCCCCGCTAATTTATCGGGGGATTTTTATTTTAAATGTAAATCTCCCATCAACACCTGCTATCCCATTGCTTTAGCATAACCAACAGTTTCCCGGTATATCTGTGGCGAGACTTCTGCATTTACTTTAAAAAATCGGCTAAAATAGTATTCATCATTATAACCTAATTCGTAGGCGATTTGTTTGACGGTCTTATTAGTGAGGTATAACTCTCGTTTGGCTTCAATAATAATCCTTTCGTTAATGATACTGCTGAGTGTTTTATTGAAATGCGATTTAGTTATTTTAGCCAGTGCCTTGGGTGTTATATAAAGCATTTCAGCATAATCGGATGGTGCATGTTTGGTTTTAAAATGCGCTTCAATTGCATCTTTTAGTTTTTGAAGGATAAAAGGTTCTTTATCTGTTTGCTTTTCATCGAACACATCCTGATGCTGCTGTACTTTAAGCCGGGATGCAGTGATTAAAAATATCTTTAAATAAGAAACAAGTAATTCATACTGGGCCAGTTCCGTGTTTTGCATTTCTGTTTTTATCTGCTCACACAATAGTTGAAAAGTATTTGCCGATTTTTCGTCTACCGAAACAAAGGGAGGGTTATATATATTATTATAAAGCACTCCATTACAGGAAACTTCCCGATCATGTTTGTAGATACAGAAAAACTCTGGATGGAAATAAATAGCTATTCCTTTTATGTTGGTACTTTCAGCAAACATATAAGGCTGGTATGGCGAAAATGCAAATAAACTATTTGACTCAAAATGATACTCAGAAAAATCTGCTTTTAGAACTCCTGCCCCTTCCTTAACCCATATTAGCGAAAAGTAATTATTGCGCTGTATATGATCAAAATGGCCGTTATCTTCAAATGAAAATAATTTAAAAGCAAGATTTCCATTTTGCTTATTCACAAGAGTAAATGCAGATTGCTGAAGCATGGTTTGATTTTAAAGTTAGCGAGAGACAGGTAACGTATTACTAAGGCAAATTTTAACCATATTTTTTTACAATAAGGGTTGCAATATGCCCTCCAAAGCCAAAGGTATTACTCATCGCATAGTTGATCTCTTTATGCTGTGCTTTTCCCAGTGTAAGGTTGAATTTATCTTTCCAGGCTGGTTCCACATCCACTGTATTGATGGTAGGGGGCGCTATATTATCTTGTACAGATTTTACGGCAATGATGGCTTCAATAGCACCAGCCGCACCCAATAAATGACCTGTCATTGATTTGGTGCCACTGATGTTCAGGTCATTTCGAATACCAAAAACCCTTTCAATAGCTCTTAATTCACTTTCATCTCCCAAAGGTGTAGAAGTAGCATGTGCATTTATATAATCAATATCTCCAGGATTAATGCCTGCATCTTCCAATGCATCTATCATACCAAGATAGGCCCCTTCTCCTTCAGGATGTGTGCCGGTTAAATGATAGGCATCTGCTGCCATGCCTCCACCTGCTATTTCTGCCAGAATGTGAGCACCGCGATGCAATGCACTGTCCAGACTCTCCAAAACCAGGGCACCAGCACCTTCACCCATTACAAATCCATCTCTGTTAATATCAAAAGGTCTTGATGCCTGTTGTGGGTTCTCATTGTTTGTACTCAGAGCCTTAGACGCATTGAAACCACCTACACCACTTTCATTGATGGCTGCTTCTGAACCTCCTGCAATAATAATATCAGCTTTCCCCCAACGGATATAATTGAACGCATCAATGAGGGCTGTGGTTGAAGAAGCACAGGCCGATATGGTAGAAAAATTTAAACCTCGCAGACCATGTCGTATGGAAATAACGCCGGAAGGTATATCGGCAATAATCTTAGGGATAAAATATGGATTGAACCTGGGGTTTTTATTGCTTTTGAAAAAGTCTTCCAGTTGATCCTGAAAAGTGATGATGCCTCCATTACCGGATCCCCAGATTACGCCGATTTTATTTTTGTTGAGGGTATCAAAATTCAGGGAAGCATTTTTTATGGCAGCCTCTGCAGCTGCCACAGCATATTGAGTAAAGAGATCATACTTTCTAGCTTCATTTTTTTCAAAATACAATCCTGCATCAAAATCTTTTACTTCTGCAGCGAATTTGGTTTTAAACAAAGTGGTATCAAACTTTGTGATCAAGTCTACTCCGCTTTTTCCTGCCATTATATTTTCCCAAAATGTTTCTACTGAATTTCCTAATGGTGTAATTGCTCCCATTCCGGTTATTACTACCCGCTTTAATTCTTTGGTCATTTTTCTTTTAATTTTTGCTTAAGTAAAGCAATTTCATCCTGCAATTTAACGATCTGTTCGCGCTGTCCGGCAAATGCTTCTTCAATCTCCTCAATTGTGTACCGGGGAGTTATATGTTGGGGACAATTCCAGTCGTAAGCTTCTACTTCGAATACCATCATTCTTTCAGGCTTGAATTTATAATCTGTAAGATTAAGCAGGTTAAATATTTCCGGATGATCCTTCAGTTCAAGTATGGTTGCTCTGGCTAAAATTTTCAACCTGGTCCTGGAAGGATAATCAACCATGATTAAAGCAACTTTATTGTTTACCGAAATATTTCCGACAGATATGTATTGCCGGTTTCCGCTAAAATCAATAAAACCGAACTTATGCTTATCCAACACTTTTACAAATCCTTTGGGGCCTCCCCTGTGTTGTATATAAGGATAGGCCTGTTCACCAATACTTGCTATATAAAAACTATCTCTTTGTTCAATAAATTGAATTTCATTTTCTGTTAACCCTTCCTGGTAAACTTCTTTTTCCATGCGGGCATAACTCAACCTGCTACCATATTTTTCCTGCATTGCTTTAATGGTATCGGTAAATGCTATTGAAGCGAAATTCCTGGCCATTATTGGTGATTTTTGGTGGTTTCTGTAGTTGGAACTGGTAATGCATTATTGGGTTCATTTGCATTATGCTTATTATCTGCCTGACTTAACACAGTGTCCCATAAGCTATCACCACACTCATCTGCCATTACGATAAGGTCTGGGTTTATGTTATGCTGATTCATATAAAATAGTGTTTACATTGTTCATTTAATCAACCTGTCTTTCTCTTCAATTGCCAGGTCATTGATGCTTGCATAGCGTTTTGCCATGTATCCATTTTCGTCAAATTCCCAATTCTCATTACCATAGGCACGATACCATTGTCCTGTTTCTAGCATGTATTCATATTCAAACCGAACCGCAATTCGATTATCTCCATGTGCCCAGTATGTTTTCCTGAGCACATAATGCAATTCTCTGTGCCACTTATCCGTAAGGAACTGAATAATCTCATCCCGTCCATTGATAAACTGGTTACGGTTTCTCCATTCACTGTCTGGTGTATAAGCTGCAGAAACCTTGATGGGGTCCTTGCTGTTCCAGGCATCTTCTGCCATTTGAATTTTTTGTCTGGCAGTTTCTTCCGTAAATGGGGGTAAAGGATATCGTTTTTCCATGTTAACTTTTATTGATCTATCTTATGAAAAGCAATCCACACAAAACAAATTTGCCCTAACCAATAATTGGCTGATCTCTTTTTCAAGGGATAGTTGTTTGTCTTTTGCATACCATAAGTGTAAGGCATTAGCGTAGGTAGCGCTTGTTTCGGGGTTTGCTTTCAGGGTTTTAACCAATTTTTGCGCTTCCGATGGTCTTGGACCCCAAATACCTGTTACGTTGAAATTTGAATCGAGTTGAACCAACTTAGGAATCGATTTGGAGCCTTCAGTCAGGTATTGATTCATGAGCGGTTCATTTTTATCGCGGTAAACCAGTCTCAATGCAATTTTTCCATTACTTAAAGCAGCAATAGCATTGAACACTGGTAAAGTTTGTGCGGCATCGCCACACCAGTGCTCTGTTAATATCAACCAGTTTACCTGGTGTTTCAGGTTCATTACCTGCTGCACTATAGTTTCAGAAGGTATATAGGTTTTTTCAACCCTCGCCATTCTGCTTTGGTTAAGATGTATATAAGATTGAATTTGCTGATCAGGATTCAAGGCAAGATCTGCCGCCATTTGTTGTTTGTATACCAAATAACTTACCCCATCTGCCATATATTTTTGATAGTCAGATTTTGTAGCTTCTTTGATTGCTGTTGTGTTGTTCATGCTAATTCTTTTACCATACAAAAATGATTCAAAACTCACCAGTAAAAAATGGAGGATGGACGCAAAAGGATGGACAATTTTCCCTTTCCCTAACAAAAAGCCGGCATATAGCCGGCTCTTTGTTGGGGAAATACCATATTAAGCAATGTAAGTTACAGTTTAAAGTGCAGGAGCAACTGGAAAATCAACTGGCACTTGCGTTAGGTTATGCAGGTAATTCATCGCTGTTTTTTCACTTATCTGTAAAACCAGGTCAACCAGGTTTTCATCGGTATAACCATTCGCATAAAATGTATCCAATAAAACGCTGTCTCGATTACCACGGTTACGGGTAATGCTACCAGTGAGTTTTACAAGTGCATCAAGCTTTGGATCTGCTGCTTTTTCACGGCGTATATCCAATAATTGTTCATCTGTAAACCCATTCATTTTACCGATTACGGTATGGGCGCTTTTACAGTAAACACAATTATTAATTTCGCTGACTACAAGATTGATCGCTTCTTTTTCTTTATTACTCAGGCTTGTTTTAGCATTTTGATAGGCAAGGTATCTTCCAAGTCCATTATCGGAATAAGCAATTGTGGCATATAAATTCGGTACAAAGCCCAGTGCTTTGTTCAAATTGTCGAAAATTGCCTGGTTAGCTGCAGATACTTGATCTCTTGTTGGAACGGTAAAATTTTTCATTGTTGTAATTTTTCAATTGTTGTGTCGAAATTGACAATACAAAATTGATTCGATTAACGCCTCTGAAAAATGGATAATGTCTGCTGATAGATGGACAATTTTCCTTTATGCAATAGAATTAAAGAGGGAGAAAATTTAAAGTCAGTTGCTTAAAGAAATATTTGGTTGCCGTAAATAGACTATCTGTTATTAATAGAACACGGATTATCATGATTTTCAAGATTTATCATGATAGATCTTGAAAATCATGAAGATCTGTGTTCCATCCTACGCTTGACTTGCAGCCTGAAGCCATTGCTGTCCGGTAAAAAAAAGCATCTATCTCTGAAATGCTTCTGCAGCAATCATCTTGACGTAAGTTGAAAATAGAA
>CBFGPM010000028.1:0-47257 GCA_965650685.1 uncultured Sediminibacterium sp. | reverse complement strand
CGAACCCTCGATACGGTTTCCCGTATACACACTTTCCAGGCGTGCTCCTTCAACCACTCGGACACCTCTCTGTATTATTTTGTTTAAGAGAAATGAAAGACTTGCTCCTTCAATCCGCCTCAGGCGGAACTCCCCTTAATTTTAAAGGATGGCAAAAATAGCGCTAAACCACTCAGTTTCCGAATATTTTTTGGGCATTAGCTGTTGTAATGGCGGCTATATCTTCCAGGGGAAGTTTTTTTACCTCAGCCAGCTTTTTGGCTACTTCCAGCATATAACTGCTTTCATTTCTTTTTCCCCGGTATGGAACTGGACTTAAATAGGGTGCATCGGTTTCTAACACCATGTGCTCTATACCAATGTTTTCAAGCGCTTCCGGCAGTCCGGCATTCTTATAGGTAAGCACCCCACCTATACCCAACATAAAATCCATCGACACAATTTGTTTGGCAGACTCATAACTTCCACTGAAACAATGAAAAATTCCTTTTAATCCTTTGGCAGCAAAAGGTTTTACCATATCAATTGTTTCCTGCATTGCATTCCGCGTATGAATAACGATGGGCATTCGCCTTTCGAGGGCCCATTCCATTTGTTGCACAAATGCAACCCTTTGCTGCTCTGCAAAGGTTTTATCCCAGTAAAAATCCAACCCAATTTCTCCAACTGCAACAAATGGCCTTTTGGCCAGCCATTCTGCTACTATTTGAAGCTCCTGCTCCACCCTTTCATTCACTGAGCAAGGATGCAAGCCCATCATCGCAAAACAAACACCAGGATTAGCTGCCTCCAGGCCTAACATTGCATCTATTACTTCACTATCAATGGCTGGCAGGTAAAATTTTTCAATGCCAACAGATTTGGCCCTGTTAATGATTTCCTGGCTTTCGGTACCAAATTCGGTAGAATACAGGTGACAATGGGTATCAATCAATATCATAAGGCAAAGTTCACAATAAATCTCCAGCATGCAAGAAGATGCTTTTGTAGATTTTTTTAGCGGCTGAAAAATAAAAAGACAAAAACCCTCGTTATATATCAGCGTACCTTGAAATAAGGTCAACAGGCGATCAAAAGATTAAGTATCAGCTCCAGGCTGATAGAAGATTGTTTTCATAGGGTACGGATTAAAATGTAAAGCCGGAGTGTCTACTCTGGCTATTTTTTTGCCTTTCCCCCCGTCTGGGTTAGGGGTTAGGTGTTAGGTATTAGGGGTTAGGGATTGATGCTTGATGCCTGACGCCAGGTATTATTAGTGCTTTAATATTTTCTTAGCTAATCCTAATACCTAATACCTAACACCTAAAAGCATTAATCTCTGCCCCACATTATAAAGACTCGAAAACATAGCCTTCTCCCGAAAAATGTTTCAGCACAGCAGGTAATGCAAAAGACATACGATCCCAGGCTTTTTCACTATCGTGAAACAATACAATAGAACCTGGCTTAGTATGATAAATCACATAAGCTAAACTTGCCTGTGGTGTTAATCTTGTATCAAAATCAGCACTCAATACATCCCACATAATTATCCGGAATTTATTTTTCAGGGCAGCAATCTGCGATCGCTTAATGCGTCCATATGGAGGCCTGAATAAGTTTGACTGAATATATCTATCCGCATTATAAACATCTTCCAGATAAGTGGCATCTGCAGTATTCCAACCATTCAAATGATGATCAGTATGGTTACCTATTGAATGTCCTTCAGACAATATCCGCTGAAAAATAGCCGGCTCTGCCTGAACGTTCTTACCAATACAAAAAAAACTGGCTTTTGCACCATACTTAGCCAGTTGATCTAACACAAAAGGGGTGGCCAAGGGATTTGGGCCATCATCAAAAGTTAAATAGATCTTTTTTTCCTTAGTTGGAACCCGCCATTCCAAGGAAGGATATAGCGCACTAAGCCACCAAGGGGTTTTGACTAAATACATTTTTCAAAGATAGGCTTTAGTCCATGGACCATTGACCATAGTATTTGGATAGGAACAATATTACAAACTAAATCTATTGGTCTTTCCCCATTAACCATTAACCATTGACCATGGACTATGGACTATGGACCATTGACCATGGTCTGTATTCTATCCGCTATCTTTGCAGTATGAACAGAAAAGTACGTGTACGTTTTGCGCCGTCTCCTACTGGTGGACTTCATCTCGGAGGAGTCAGGACCGTTTTATTTAATTACCTTTTTGCCAAACAAAATGGTGGAGACTTTATCGTTAGAATTGAAGACACCGACCAAACCAGGTTTGTACCCGGTGCGGAAGATTATATTTTTCAAACACTGGAATGGTGCGGACTAACCCCTGATGAAAGTCCAAAGCACGGAGGTCCGTTTGCACCTTACAGACAGAGTGAAAGGAAAGAAAATTATCGTCAATACGCCGAACAACTGGTTAAAGATGGTTATGCCTATTACGCATTCGATACACCGGAAGAATTAGAGGCAATGCGCAATGACTTTAAAACACCTGAAAATCCTTCGCCTCAATACAACCAGCAGATACGTACCAAAATGCGTAACTCACTTACACTGGGTGATGATGAAGTAACCAGGTTGATCAGTGAGGGAATGCCTTATGTGGTTCGTATTAAAATGCCTGAAAATGAAACCGTTAGTTTTACGGATATGATTCGAGGTGAAGTAAGTTTTCAAACTTCACAGGTGGATGATAAAGTATTATTAAAAGCAGATGGCATGCCTACCTACCATCTTGCAGTAGTAGTGGATGATTACCTGATGCAAATATCGCACGCTTTCCGCGGTGAAGAATGGCTACCCTCCGCCCCCGTTCATTTATTATTATGGAAATACCTTGGCTGGATCGACTGCATGCCACAATGGGCACACCTTCCACTCATATTAAAGCCTGATGGAAATGGCAAACTAAGCAAACGTGATGGCGACAGACTGGGTTTCCCTGTATTTGCCATGGACTGGACGGATCCAAAAACAAATGAAACAACCATTGGATTTAAAGAAAGAGGATTTTTACCAGAGGCTTTTGTTAACCTCCTCGCAATGCTGGGGTGGAACGATGGTACTGATCAGGAAATTTTTACATTGGACGAACTGATCCAAAAGTTTTCTATGGATCGTGTTCATAAAGGAGGTGCGAAATTTGATTACGAAAAAGCCAAATGGTACAATCATGAATGGATAAAAAAAACAGATGCAGACAAACTCGCTCCTGCAGTACAGTCTTTGCTGGAAGACCAAAATATTACCATAACCACCCCTACTTTTTTACATAAAGTAATTGATCTTGTAAAAGAGCGTTGTACATTATTACCTGATTTTGCTGCGCAAACTCTTTTCTTTTTTGAGGCGCCTAAACAAGTAGATTTGGACTCAATCAAACCTAAATGGGATGAAAAGAAAAATTTATTTTTCACTGAGCTTATTCGCGCCTACGAACTAAGTACACTTTGGGAAACAGCTGATCTTGAAAAAGAATTCAAAGAACTCTCAGCGGCCAATCAATTAAAACCAGGCGAGCTAATGCTTCCTTTTCGCATCATGCTGGTTGGAGGCAAATTTGGTCCGGGGGTTTTTGATATTGCGGCATTGATTGGGAAAGAAGATACAGTGGGAAGGATTAAGCATACGCTTTCTTTGCTAGCTTAAGGAAAGATAATTGCCACTGAAGGCACAGAGAGCACAGAAATTTTCAGTGTCTTTCTGTGCCTTCAGTGGCAATCAATACACTTATTAACAGGATCATTTGTATCTTCCTCCAAACAAGCTGCATGAAAAATCCTGTAAGGCTTCTCTATGTACTGGCAATTATTCGATTCATAGTCCCCTTTCTTCTAGTTCACCCATTTTATGAATTGCACAGAGATGAATATCTCTACCTCGCGGAAGGAAAACACCTCGCAGCTGGATTCTTGGAAGTTCCGCCAATGCTATCATTCATGGCCTGGATAAGTAATGCGTTCGGGGCATCCATTTTTTGGGTGAAATTGTGGCCGGCATTATTAGGATCTTTTACTTTTATAATGATGGGCAGGATCATAATTGCATTGGGCGGTCGCTCATTTGCTATACTGCTTGCTTTTGTTCCATTTATCAGCACTGGGTATATTCGTTTGTTTTATTATTTCCATCCCAACTTTCTCGATGTTTTTTTCTGGACCCTTAATGCTTTTGCCTTAATACGATATTTCCAAACATCGAAAAACACCTGGCTTTATGTGTTTGGTATAAGTGTTGGACTTGGCATGCTGAGTAAATATTCCGTTGCATTTTATACGGCAAGTCTGCTGGCAGGTTTGCTACTGACAAAACAAAGAAGTGTATTACTCAATAAGCATCTATATTATGCTGCAGCGCTAGCCCTAATCATTATGTTACCTAATATATTGTGGCAATACAACCATAATTTTCCTATTATTTCACATATGGCAGAACTGAAGGAAGAACAGCTACAGTTTATAAACCCATTAGACTTCCTCACAGATCAGTTTATGATGTTTCTTCCTTGTGTATTTATCTGGATAGCAGGTTTGTATTTCACTTTGTTTACCAGTGCCGGAAAACCTTATCGCAGTATCGGGTTATCCTATCTTTTTGTAATAGCATTACTTACCTATATGAATGGTAAAAGTTATTATGCTGCCGGTGTTTATCCTATGCTATTTGCTTTCGGCGGTTTTTACCTGGAAAAATTAACTGTCGTTAAGGCCCGCGCGCTGCGCTATGTGTTTGTTTTTATTCCGATCATTTTGGGCTTCTTTATTCTTCGATTATTACTTCCCATTCAAAAACCAGAAACTCTGGCAGCATGGTATGAAAAAAGAGGATTAAATAAGACCGGAAGTTTTAAATGGGAAGACCAGCAATACCATCCTCTCCCACAGGATTATGCTGATATGATTGGATGGAAATTACTTGCTGAGAAAACAGCGGCATTGTATAAAAGTTTGCCGGATAGTCAACAAAAAAGAACCATGATTTATTGTCGTGGTTATTATACAGCCGGCGCATTAAATTATTACAGTAAAACAGTAGGACTGCCCACCGTTTACAGTGATAATGCATCATTCCTGTTTTGGATGCCAGACCATTTTAATTTCAAACATCTCATCCTGATTGGTAAAAATATGCCCGACCAGGATGATATCGTTTTTCAGCAATTTGAAAAACACACAGTTAAGGATGTTATCGATTATCCATTATTCCGTGAAACCGGCACTAAAATCATCTTATTTGAAAATGGCAATGACTCGCTAAAAGCAATTACCGAAAGAAGTGTAGCCGCACTGAAAGCTCGCTTTCAAAGGAAATGATTCGTATTTTTGCAGGATAAAACGATTGCATGAGTAATTCTAATCGCCCGGTACGTGTACTGGTAGCTAAAGTTGGACTTGATGGTCACGATCGTGGTGCCAAAGTAATAGCCACCGCGTTGAGGGATGCAGGTATGGAAGTTATTTATACCGGTCTGCGCCAAACTCCGGAAATGGTGGTAAATGCTGCCTTACAGGAAGACGTTGATGCAATTGGCATCAGTATACTCAGTGGCGCCCATTTAACGGTATTCCCTAAAGTAATTCAATTACTGAAAGAAAAAGGAATGAACGATGTTTTACTTACTGGTGGCGGTATTATTCCAGAAGACGACATGAAAACGCTTAACGATATGGGCGTAGGAAAACTATTTGCACCAGGCACAGCAACAGGTGAGATAGCTAGTTATATTACTGAATGGGTGCGGGAAAACAGAGGGTTTTAGTTAATGCGCAGCACTTAGGCTTCAAGCTGCTAGCTGCAAGCTACAAGCCTTGATGGGTGCTTATTATAGACTTTCTGCTTTTAATGGAATAAAAGAGAGGCTTTCGAATTAGATAATTTAGAACTAGCTGGAAAAAATAAGAAATATTTTGGTTGCGTCAAATGCACTATCTGTGTTCCATCATACACAACTCCTATAGTTCGCAATCAAATTTCCAGGAACAGGAATGATTCTGTAATAACAACTTACATAACCTTAACCTAAGCTATACTAAATTATACACACATTTGATACCAGTATCCCATTCAATAGCAATTATGTATCTTTATAATATAACATTATACAAATGAATACTGCGAATTTAAAAATTGAGTTAATCAATAAAATCACTCAAATCAAAGAAACTACCGTAATTAAGGAATTACAGCGGCTTATTGACTTTGAATTAAATGAAGGTGTTTTCAAACTTACAACTGCTCAAAAAAAACGAATCTCAAACGCTAAGCAAGAAATAAAACAAAAGAAATACCTGACAGAATCATCGGCTAATAAAGAAATAAGTGAATGGCTCGAAAAATAATTTGGACTGATTCAGCTCAAACAGAGCGTCGTGAAATTTTAGCTTACTGGATAGAAAGGAATAAATCAAAAACCTTTAGTATAAAACTGAATAAACTTATTATAGCTGCTTTAAAAGACGTTAGTAAGAACCCTTTTATAGGCAGGAAAACCGAAATTGTTGATGTGCGAGTAAAGACAGTTCGTGAATACCTGATTTTCTATCATATCACCCCTAAGTCAATCTTTGTTTTATCAGTTTGGGATGGCAGGCGTGATAATACAGCTCGTATACTCAAACCATAATATTGGGATTAGATTGGGTGAAGTTGAATAATATAATGGATTCTCTAAGTATATGTCAATAAATAACACTATGGATAACACTAGGGTATTTAAAATGTCTTTCGCAAGTGTGTACCCCCATTATATTACCAAGGCAACAAAAAAGGGGCGTACAAAAGAAGAAGTGGATACCATTATCTGCTGGTTAACGGGTTATACAGAAAAAGCTTACCAGAAGCAGATAGACAAGAAAGTAAGTTTGGAAACTTTCTTTGCGGAAGCCCCGCAGTTGCATCCCAATGTTTCAAAAATTACCGGTGTTATATGCGGGTATAGGGTAGAAGAAATCCAGGACCCTCTCATGCAAAAAATTCGCTATATGGATAAACTCATTGATGAGTTAGCGAAGGGGAAAGCGATGGAAAAGATTCTACGACAATAAGGTTTTATGTAATTCATCCGTTTATAGCAACCGTTCACCCTGTTATTCCTCCGACCGAACCAATATAATTTCATTTACAGATTTCCAATGTGGACCTTTGCAGCCCATTTACCCGGAGCAATGTTTATGAAACAAATATTACACAAAGGAATCATCGGATTTTTCATGGTTTTCACCATGATTTCCTGCGGCAAAAAAGCCGTTGAAACACCTCAAAACACAACGCCTACAGGTGGCAATAATACTCAGCCTGAAATAATTCAAACGATCAGTTTAACCAATCCAACCGGTGGCGACCCATTAAAAGCCATTCTGTTTATACCAGCTTCTTCAGTAAGTGTACCTGCAGTGGTAGTACAACATGGAAGTGGTGGTTTATGGAGTAGTTCGGACCTGACCAATACACAATTAGCCAGTCAGTTCAGTATTTGGATCGACTCCTTCAGGGTTAATAAAATTGCTGCACTTTTTGTCGACAGCTACTCTGCCAGGGGTGTGAAAGATTTTCATGATAAAGCTCCACCGGAAAACATTTTCCTTGCCGCAGAATTCATCCGTCCCAGAGATGCTTATGCAGGACTTAGTTACCTGAGAACACTGAGCAGGATTAAATCAAATAAAATTGCTTTGCTCGGCTTTTCACATGGAGGTACCAGTGTATTGAGCACCATGGTTGATGCACAAGCTGTAAGTAAACCCACATGGTCACTCATAAGTGGAGGTGTTACCTATACAAATGGCGTTCTTGCACCAGCACAGCGCCCCGCTGAAGGTGGTTTTGTTGCGGCAGTATCTTATTATCCCGGAGCTGCTATGTTTAGTTATTATGGTCGCCCGGGTACACCGAGTAATGGAAAATATATTCCTTATGCGCCGATTATGATACATGCAGCAGGAAAGGATCCGCTATATACAACCTTGTATAGTAATAGCGACAATAACACAAATATCAGCGCGTATGATGGACTGATATTAAAAGCACAGCAATCTAATTTATCGGCGCCTATGTCTCTCCATGTGTATGATAATGCAGCACACAGTTTCGACGGAAGTACAGGAACAAGTGAAGATGCTAAGGCCAATTTACTTGCGAAGAAAAGAACGCTGGATTTTTTAAAGAGTTACCTTTTAAATTAGCCATTAGCAATTAGCCTTTAGCTGTTAGCAGACACTTTGGCCTTTATTCTAAACACCATTCTGTATACATCCAGTTAAAAGCTAATGGCTAAATGCTAATTGCCTATACTATATTTCCGGCAGCCTTAATCTTTTTCTTTTCGATAAAATGCGAATGCCAACTATGATAACCACGCAAATAAATAAACCAGGATTATAGGCCAGTCCTGTATTCTTCAATAAAATATATATCGCACCTCCTATTGCACAGGCAGTAGCATATAGCTCTCCTTTCTTCAACAGATTAGGAACTTCCCCGCATATCATATCGGCAATTAATCCGCCAAATGTGGCAGACATTACACCCATAATTACGGCATAACCTTCATTTACACCATAAGCCAGGCTTCTTTCAATGCCACCCGCAGTAAACATGCCCAATCCGATTGCATCTGTAAAAAAAAGCGTTCTACGAAAACGTGCAGGATTGGTTTTGAGGAGAGAAATAATTAAAACTGCAGAAACAACCAGGCCTAATGCAAAATAATCGTTCATCCAGTTTACAGGTCGAATACCAATCAGTAAATCTCTTATAGTACCGCCACCATAAGCGGTAGCAAAAGCAACAACCGTTGCACCAAATATATCCATTTGATGTGTACGTGCCTTGAGTGCTCCTGTTGCAGCAAAAACAAAAATCCCGGTATAGAGTATTCCCTCAATCAGATTCATATTACAAAATACAAAAGAACCCGTCTGCAATCGTATTTTTGTGAAAACAAATTGCCATGTATCAAACTTTGGTTACCAGTTTAGAAAATGGAATATTTATTATTACCATAAATCGTCCCGATAAACTTAATGCACTAAATCAGCAGGTAATGGCCGATCTGGATGCAGTAATGAATGAAGTATATAGCAATGAGGCTATTAAGTCCGTTATTATAACCGGAGCTGGTCCAAAAGCATTTGTTGCAGGTGCCGATATTAGCGAATTCAGTGGCGCATCGGTAGAAGAAGGCAAGGCACTCGCCAAAAGGGGACAGGATATTTTCTTTAAAATAGAACATTCACCAAAACCTGTTGTAGCATGTGTTAATGGATTTGCTTTGGGCGGAGGTTGTGAGTTGGCGATGAGTTGCCATTTCAGACTGGCATCGGATAACGCGAAATTTGGACAGCCAGAAGTGAACCTGGGTTTAATTCCGGGTTATGGCGGAACACAAAGATTGGTGCAACTAATAGGCAAAGGAAGGGCATTGGAATTATTGATGAGTGCCGGCATGATTGATGCTAATACAGCGCTTCAGCTCGGACTGGTAAACTATGTGGTACCACAGGAAGAATTGATTGCTAAAGCCACGGTTATATTATCATTAATCAATACCAAAGCACCTATCGCTGTGGCAAAATGTATTGAAGCTGCAAATGCTGTTTTTGATGAAACTAAAAATGGTTTTGCTGTTGAAGTAAATGCCTTCGGTGACTGTTTTGGTACAGAAGATATGAAAGAAGGAACCACTGCATTTCTTGAAAAAAGAAAAGCGATATTCAAGGGGAAATGATTTGGCTAATAATACGAATCAAGGGTTGAACGAGGAGTGGGGGAAAACAGCTTTTAGCATTTAGCTGTTAGCCAGGATTTGCGGTAATTGTAGGCTATCTGCTCTTAATCGAATAAATGACAGGGCAAGCGAATTAGATGATTTAAAATGAGCTGGTTAAAGAAATATTTGATTGCTGTTTGTGCACTCCTTGTTATTGATAGAACGCAGATTATCATGATTTTCAGGATCTATCATGATAAATCTTGAAAATCATGATAATCTGTGTTCCATCATACGTGACACCTAAAGATCGCATTCCAACTTTCCTGGAGACAATAATGAACAATTATACGCTATAAGCTTTAATGCATACTTCAATCTTTAATTCGCGTTAATTGCTAATGGCTAATAGCTAAAAGCCAATTGCCAATTGCCAATTGCATTTAAGTGCTTCAGGAAAATAATAAATCTCCGGATATTTTTTATTTTCTGAATAGCGGATCTATTGCTTCTGCAATGGGCTGATCAGCTTTAAACTCATACCCCATTAAACGGGCAATGGTTTGAGCGAATTGTTTCTGAAAATATTGCCCTTCTCTTTTTGATTCACCTGCAGCTTTTGTATCAGGCCCCATAACTGCAAACCATATTTCATCGGCCCCTTCAATATCGCTGCCATGGCTGGTCCACTTTGATTTATCCTTATCTCCCCTGCCGTGATCGGTGGTAATAAACAAAGTTGTTTTATCCTTATAACCAGGGGTAGATTGAATATAGTTCCAAATTTCCTGTATCCATTTATCTACCTGCTGTGCAGCCTGTAGGTAATATTTGTATTTCCATCCATGTGCCCATTCATCCGTTTCGCCATAAGCTATGTACATAACTTTAGGCGCTTCCTTTTTTAGGTATTCCATAGCTGCATGATGGGTAAACACATCGAAACATTCTTCCCCCCAATGCTTTTGGGAATCCCTGAGTAATTTATTGATCATTAATTCATTGGCGTTAGGTGATGCACCACCACAGGTATCATAAGCGGCAACTACTGGTACGCCGCTTCTATTCTCGTTCAATATTCTGTTAAAAGCCTCCCATGCACCGAACGCACCTACTTTTCCCTTTAATGCCGGTTGTTGATTGAAAAATTCTGTAATGGTGATATTAGGATTAGCTGGATAATCATTCGCATCAATCCTGTCATCCGCATAACCCGATAATATCTCGTTATACCCCGGATATGAGAACCAATATCTGTTTGAAACATTTACTTTACTCCCCAAGGTTCTGTTACCGAATATTTGTCCATTTTTGGCAATGGTATTCCAGAAAAATGGCATCAGTTTTCTTCTCTTTTCTTCCTCGGTAGCTGCCCCGAATTGCTTAAAAATTCCAGCGCTATCGTCCTGGTTAAACCGCTTATCTTTTGCCAGGGATTCATCCATTCCCTTAAATAATTCCTGCCAACGAAAGCCATCGGTGGTTATGATAATGATATTTTCCGTTTGTTGTGCCTGGCTGGAAATACTGAGGATTAAACAAAGGGATAAAAGGATTTTATACATATCAAATCATTTTAGAAGAACGAAAAATACGCAAAACCATCGTATTTATCCGTTATTTAACGTAAATACAAAGCAACAGGGAAATTTGCTGCGAGTCCCACTTAGGATGGCACACAGATCTTCATGATTGTCAAGATCTATCATGAAAAATCCTGAAAATCATGAAAATCCGTGTTCTATTAATAACAGATAATGCATTTACGGCAACCAAATATTTCTTTAAGTAACTGACTTTAAATTTTCTCCCCCTCTTTAATACCATTAAAAGCAGAATTTCTATAATAAGCACCCATCAAGGCTTTTAGCTTGCGGCCTGCAGCCGCAAGCTAAAAGGAATGTTTTTTCCCAATTTACCTCTCCTTCTTAGTAACTTTGCACCGCAATTCATTATACCTGATCATTTAAAATCCGGAACATGGAATTTCGTATTGAAAAAGACACGATGGGTGAGGTTAAAGTACCTGCTCATGTTTACTGGGGCGCCCAGACTCAGCGCAGTATTGAGAATTTCCGCATTGCGCAGGATATCAACAGAATGCCTAAAGAAATTATCCAGGCTTTTGCTTACCTGAAAAAAGCTGCCGCTCTTACCAATTTTGATGCGGGCGTTTTAGCAGAAGAAAAAGCTACTTTGATTGGAGAAGTTTGTGATGAAATACTTTCCGGCAAACTAGACGATCAATTTCCTCTCGTAGTTTGGCAAACTGGTTCTGGTACCCAGAGCAACATGAACGTTAATGAAGTTGTTGCTTATCGTGGTCATGTTATGAAGGGTGGTAATCTTAACGACAAAGACAAATTCCTTCATCCAAATGATGATGTAAATAAATCACAATCATCCAATGATACTTTTCCAACAGCGATGCATATTGCAGCTTATAAAATATTGTTGGAAGTAACCATTCCAGGCATTAAGAAACTGAGGGATACACTGGCTGCTAAAAGCAAAGCTTTTATGCATGTGGTGAAAATTGGTCGTACGCATTTTATGGATGCTACGCCATTAACCCTGGGGCAAGAAATCAGTGGTTATGTTAGTCAGTTAGACCATGGTTTGAAAGCCATCAATAATACACTCGCCCACCTGAGTGAACTTGCTTTGGGTGGCACAGCAGTTGGAACAGGTATTAATACCCCTAAAGGATATGCAGAAAATGTTGCCAAACATATTGCCAATCTTACTGGCTTACCATTTGTAACTGCTGAGAATAAATTTGAAGCACTGGCTGCGCATGATGCCATTGTTGAAGCCCATGGTGCATTGAAGACTGTTGCAGTTAGCCTGATGAAAATTGCCAACGATATCCGTATGCTGAGTTCTGGACCAAGAAGCGGTATTGGTGAAATTTTTATCCCAGATAATGAGCCAGGTTCATCGATTATGCCAGGCAAAGTAAATCCTACCCAGTGTGAAGCACTTACCATGATTGCTGCACAGGTATTAGGAAATGATGTTGCGATAAATATAGGCGGTGCAACAGGTCACTTTGAACTCAATGTATTTAAGCCGGTAATGATTTATAATTTCCTGCACAGTGCAAGACTGATCGGTGATGGATGTGTAAGCTTCAATGATAAATGTGCGGTAGGTATTGAACCTTTGGAAGCCAATATCAAAAAACATGTTGACAATAGCCTGATGCTGGTAACTGCACTTAATACTAAAATCGGTTATTACAAAGCAGCCGAAATTGCGCAAAAAGCACATAAAGAAGGAACTACCTTAAAAGAGATGGCCGTGAAGCTGGGATATCTTACTCCGGAAGAGTTTGATGCATGGGTTATTCCTGGGGATATGGTGGGGGAGATTTAGTTGCTAAGTTGACTCTCATTAGCTAAATGCATAGGATTTTATTTAGCCACAGATTCACAGATTATAGCGAATTAATCTGTGAATCTGTGGCTATTTTTATTCCCCATGTACTTTTTTTCCGCCAGAGTAAGTTGCTTTTACTTTTGTAGACAATATTTTCTCGGGTGCAACTTTCATTAGATCCTGATCAAGGATAATAAAATCTGCTTTCTTTCCCTTTTCGAGACTACCTACTTCATTTTCGAGGAAGCTTGCTTTAGCGGCCCAGATGGTCATACCGCGGATGGTTTCTTCTCTGCTTAGTGCATTTTCCATTTGAAAACCCCCTTCAGGAAATCCTTTTGCATCTTTTCTTACCACTGCAGCCAGAAAAGTTTTGAAAGGAGAAATATCTTCTACAGGAAAATCTGTGCCGAGGGGTATCCATCCATTTTGCAGCAATAATTGTTTGAAAGCATAAGCACCTTTCACCCTTTCTGGGCCTAGTCTTTCTTCCGCCCAATACATATCGCTGGTGCCATGAGTAGGTTGTACAGACGGAATTATACTTGCACTGGCAAAGAGATTAAAATCGTTAGGATGTATTACTTGTGCATGTTCTATGCGCCAGCGTTTATCGTTTTTGCCACCCAGGTATTTATTATAGATATTGAGCATTTCTCTGTTTGCACTATCACCAATTGCATGTGTACACATTTGAAAATCTGTTTTTGATAAAACAGCGGCTAAAGAATCGTAATGGTTTTTATTACGTAATAGAAATCCGGACCAATCTTTTCTGTCAGAATATGGTTTTAATAAACAGGCTCCGCGGCTTCCTAAAGCTCCGTCTGCATATACTTTAATACCTTTTACGAAAAGACGATCTGTTTTATAAGGACCTTTTGTAAGAAATTTTTCATAATTCGATTCATCATCGCTAAGCATAACATACAAACGCATGTTTAATTTTCCTTCTCTTTGAAGGGTATCTATTGCTTCAACATCCGTATAATGTAATCCGCAATCGGTGATGGTAGTGAGACCTTGTGCAAAACAATTTTTCTCAGCCGCCTGGAGCCATTGGGTATAAGTAGCTTTATTTGGTGCGGGTATTTGGGCATATACTTTATTGTCGGCATTATCAATCAGTACTCCGGTAAGTTGTCCGTTTTTCACTTCAATTGACCCACCAACTACTGTTTGTCCGGCCTGGATACCAGCCAGGTCCAATGCTTTTTGATTGGCGATGGAAGCATGTCCATCAACCCTGGTAAGCACCACAGGTTTGTCCGGAAATAATTGGTTCAGTGCTTCATTAGTAGGAAAACTTTTACCGGGCCAGCGGTTTTGATCCCACCCTCTTCCTTGTATCCAATATATATCGGGATATTGATCGGCAAATGCTTTTACCCTTGCCACGGTTTCTTCCCAGGTAGTGGCACCAAATAAATCTACCTGAAACAATGATCGTCCATATCCAACAAAATGTGCGTGTGCATCAATTAAACCGGGATAAATGGCTTGTCCTCCAGCATCTATCAGTTCATCGGCCTGATAGGATTCCATGATCTCTTTATTTGTACCGGTAGCAACAATTAATCCATCTTCAATAACCATTGCTTCTGCAGTAGTGAATGCACTATCTACCGTATAGATCACAGCGTTATGAATGATGGTATCAACTTTGTGGTTGTTGCAGGCACCTAATAGAAATAGCAAGGCAATAAGGAGATAGTTTCTCATAGTTTTAATGGCTTTGGGAAAAGGAAGGTAATAAATCTATTAATGCGAATCAAGGATGGTTTGCAACTATGGACTATGGTCTATGGAGATCCCTTGTGAAGCCTTGAAGTATCTTTCTCAGGTTTTGTTCCGCTATTTAACGGTAATAATTATCGCAGCAGGTCGCAGGGTTTTAAGCCGGTATGTTTTTTGAAAGCGGCTGAAAAATGCGAGATAGAAGAATAGCCTAATAGCGCTGAAACATCTGTAACGCTAAGTCCTTTTTCATAAAGGAGGTATTTGGCATGTTCCATTCTTTGTTGCTGGTAGAAGTCGAAAATTGTAGTACCAAAAACTTCTTTGAATCCTTTTTTAAGATAACATTCGTTCATGGCGACTTTACGGCTTAGTTCCTTGATAGTGATAGGATCGCCGATATGTTGCAATAAAATTTCACGGGCTTGATAAATACGATCGCGTCCACTTTCATCGGCGAGGAATTTACAGGTAAAGCCTTCTTCTTTTTCATCTACAAGGCAATCGAGACTATATAAAAGCAGTTCATGCACTTTGGCATTTACAAAAATGTTCTCAAGTGCGCCGGAATAACTATGGTTTAGTAATGCATCCAGTGCATTTCTTTTCTTGCTACAAAGTGGAAATACTTTGGTAAAAGCATAAGGATGTTTGAACGCGAGTACTTCGTCTTTCCGGTTACTCAGTTTTACATTATGTACAAACTGGTGCAAAAAAGTAGCAGTAAAATGGAAAGTGAATACATCTACTGTCTGGTGTTTTCCGCTGCAATTATTGGTAGGAAGTTCGGTGCATTGTGCGCAACTTTTTTCGGCGCAGTAGCGGTTTCCTGTGGTACAATACCGAAGTTCCAGATAGTTCTCCTCGGGTTTACGGCTATTATAGTGGTAAACCATCATTCCTGTATCGTCAGCTACCCAGGGGTGCTGGGCATAATATCTCTTGATATTGTATTGAATTGAACCAGGAATATGTTGCTGTTTCTGGTATAAAAGATCCATGGTTGGCTCAATCCCACCTTTATGCGCTACCCTCAATATGTCCATTACTTCTACCATCAGTCTACAAAATTAATGTATAAACATCAAATTAACGTAAAATAAGACCCTGGGGATGTCATAACACTGTAAAAAAGCAGGTCGCAAAAAGCCGTTTTATAGCCTGTAAAATGTGGAAAACCAGCCTGTTTTTTAGCATAAAAAGAGGGTTATTTTCGTTAGCTTTGTCGACCTGCGAAAATTCACTTAAACACAGGATTCACAAGCATTTATGGATCAAGAACAATTGAACAGTAACGAGGCCCAGAATAAGAATTATGGTGCCGACAGTATACAGGTTTTAGAGGGATTAGAAGCCGTTAGAAAAAGACCCGCCATGTATATTGGCGATGTGGGTGTAAAAGGTCTTCACCACCTGGTTTATGAAGTAGTGGACAACTCTATTGATGAGGCATTGGCCGGCTATTGTAAAAACATCAGCGTAACCATTCATGAGGATAACTCTATCAGTGTACAGGATGATGGTCGTGGTATCCCTACAGCCATGCATAGCAAAGAAAAAAAGAGTGCCCTGGAAGTTGTAATGACGGTACTTCATGCAGGGGGTAAATTCGATAAGAACACCTATAAAGTATCCGGAGGTTTGCACGGTGTAGGGGTAAGTTGCGTGAATGCACTCAGTACCACTTTACATGTAACCGTTCACCGCGAAGGAAAAATATTCGAACAGGAATATAAAATTGGTGTTCCCCAGTATCCTGTGAGGGAAATCGGTGAAAGTAGTATAACTGGTACCCATGTTCGTTTCTGGCCGGATGCAACTATTTTCCAGGAAACAGTTTACAAGAAAGATATACTGGAAGGTCGTTTGCGGGAGCTTAGCTACCTGAATAAACGCATCAGTATCACACTAACTGATCTGCGTGAAAAAGATGAGGAAGGAAATGTTTACTCAAAAAATTTTTACAGCGAAGGCGGTATCGTAGAGTTTGTTGAGATGCTCGACAAGAACGGACACCGCTCCCCTATCATTGCTAATCCGCTTTATGTGGAAGGACATGATGAAACCACCAATGTGGCGGTTGAAGTAGCACTAACCTATAATGATGATTTTAAAGAGCATATTTTCTCTTACGTAAATAATATCAATACCATCGAAGGTGGTACACACGTAACCGGATTCCGTCAGGCACTCACCAGGGTTTTCAAAAGTTATGGTGATAAAGAAGGGCTTTTTGAAAAAGCAAAAGTGCAGGTGGAAGGAGATGATTTTCGTGAAGGACTAAGCGCCATCATTTCTGTAAAAGTACCAGAACCTCAGTTTGAGGGTCAGACTAAAACAAAATTGGGTAACAGTGAAGTAAGTGGCGTAGTGCAGACCACCGTTGCACGCGTACTTGAAGCTTACCTGGAAGAAAATCCAAAAGAAGCCAAACATGTTATCTCTAAAATCGTATTAGCTGCACAGGCGAGGGTTGCTGCAAAAAAAGCCCGTGATATGGTACAGCGTAAAACTGTACTTACCGGTGGTGGTTTGCCAGGTAAACTTGCAGACTGCAGTGAACGTGATCCTCAGAAATGTGAACTTTATCTTGTTGAGGGAGACTCGGCAGGTGGAACTGCAAAGCAGGGACGCGACAGAAGCTATCAGGCGATTCTTCCACTCAGGGGTAAAATCCTGAACGTAGAGAAAGCGATGGAACATAAGATTTATGAAAATGAGGAGATCCGGAATATGTACACTGCCCTTGGCGTAACAGTTGGTACACCTGATGATCCAAAAGCTTTAAATATTACCAAACTGCGCTACCACAAACTCATCATCATGACGGATGCCGATGTGGATGGATCGCATATCGCTACACTGATCCTTACCTTTATTTTCCGCTACATGAAAGAAATGGTAGAACAAGGTTATGTATACATAGCACAACCACCACTTTATCTGGTAAAAAAAGGAAAGGATCAACAATACGCCTATAATGAAGAGCAAAGGAAAATGTGGATCGAAAAATTAGGTGGCGGAAAAGACGACAGCGTTACCATTCAGCGATACAAAGGTTTGGGTGAAATGAACGCAGACCAGTTATGGGAAACCACTATGGACCCTGCTCGTCGCACACTGAAACAGGTAACCATCGAAAGCGCAGCAGAAGCCGATCGCATCTTCAGCATGCTGATGGGCGACGAAGTAGCCCCACGCCGCGAGTTTATCGAGAGCCATGCGAAGTATGCCAAGATAGATGTGTAAGGGATGTGAATTGTCAATTGTGAATTGTCAATAGTTTTAAAAATTGACAATTCACAATTGACAATTGACCGCCACCCTGTGGATTACTATTTTTCCCATTGCTTTTGATTTTCAATAAAAAAGACTAAGTTGTGGAAACATAACCCTAGTTTATTTACTAACACATTAAATGCTAAAAAATGGACACTTCAAAAATGATCAAGGCATACTGTCTGAAAACCAAGGAAAAAAATGTTCCCATGCAGGATGCAGTGATTACTAAAACTGCACGCGGCGGTTATATGGCTGCCGGACATGATGGAAAAGGAAATAAAATGGCGGCCATACTTGGAGAAGCCAAAGCCTTACAGGCAATTGCTGATGGCGTTGCTAAAAAAGGATTTTAATAAGACTTGCCTTAAAAACTTATTCAAGGCCGCTCAAATGAGCGGCTTTTTTTATAGCTAATTAGCAGCAGGTTGCTGAATAACTCCTTTATGCATACCATCCAGGAATCGCAACATGGCATCCATATCTTTGATATCATCTACTACCAGTAAGAAATTTTTACCCGCCTGTTTCAATCTTGCCTTATTAGTTCCTGTTTGTAAATAAGCAAGCACATTTTTAAATAATGCCGATTCAAAATAAGGAGAGTCGGGTCGGTTGATAAAATAACAACGAAGCGTATCCTGCTTCAGTGTCATTTTTTCAAAGCCTATTTCTACTGCCCTCCAGCGACATCTTACAGTGGTAAACAAATCTGTTACAGAAGATGGCATCGGGCCGAAACGATCTAACATTTCATGGTGGAAAGCCTGTAATTCTTCTTCTTTCTCACAATTATCCAATCTCGAATAAAGCGATAAACGCTCAGCAATACTTTCAACATAACTATCAGGTATGAGTATTTCCAGATCGGTATCGATGGTACAATCACTCACATAATCATCCTGCTTGCTGATCTCTTCTTTAAACAAATCTTTGAAAGAAGTACGCTTCAGTTCTCTGATCGCTTCCTCCAGGATTTTCTGGTACATCTCAAAACCTATCTCAGCCATAAATCCACTCTGCTCCCCTCCCAACAGATTTCCTGCACCACGAATATCCAGGTCGCGCATGGCAATCTGGAAACCACTTCCCAAATCACTGAACTGCTCCAGGGTTTGTAATCGTTTCCTCGAATCTGTAGGTAAAGTACTCATTGGAGGAGCAAGTAAATAACAGAAAGCTTTCTTATTACTCCTCCCTACCCGCCCACGTAACTGGTGAAGATCACTTAATCCAAACTGGTGGGCATTATTAACGATGATGGTATTTACATTCGGTATATCAACCCCACTCTCCACAATATTGGTACAAACAAGTACATCATACTTCTTGTCAATAAAATCCATGATCCTTTCTTCCAGTTCATGTCCTTCTAATTGCCCGTGAGCAAACCCAATACTTAAATCCGGACATAACCCCTGCAACATGGCACTCATTTCCGATAATCCTACTACACGATTATGTATGAAGAATACCTGACCACCGCGCTCTGTTTCGTAATAAATAGCTTCACGTATAAAATCATCATTAAACACCTGCACTTCTGTCTGTATAGGCTGTCTGTTAGGTGGTGGCGTATTTATGATGCTGAGGTCACGTGCACCCATTAAACTAAATTGCAGTGTACGTGGTATGGGTGTTGCAGTGAGTGTTAAACAGTCAACATTGGTTTTTAATGTTTTCAATTTCTCTTTGTGCGCAACACCAAACTTCTGTTCCTCATCAATGATCATCACACCAAGGTCTTTGAATTTCACTTCTTTCCCCAATAAACCATGTGTTCCCACTATTATATCAACCTTACCTTCTTCTACTTTTTTCAGCGTTTCTTTTTTCTCTTTAGCCGATTTAAACCGGTTGATATAATCAACAGTAACAGGGAAATCTTTCAGTCTTTCTTTGAATGTTTTAAAATGCTGGAATGCAAGAATAGTAGTTGGCACAAGTACGGCAGCCTGTTTACCATCTACTACCGATTTAAAAGCAGCACGCACCGCGATCTCGGTTTTACCGAATCCTACATCACCGCAAACAAGTCGGTCCATCGGTGAAGGACTTTCCATATCCTTTTTCACATCTGCTGTTGCCTTACTTTGATCCGGGGTATCTTCATAAATAAAAGATGCTTCCAGTTCTGTTTGAAGATAAGTATCCGGCGTATGTGCAAAGCCTTCCTGTGCTTTTCTTTGTGCGTAAAGTTTAATCAGGTCAAAGGCGATTTCTTTGACTTTTGTTTTTGTTTTCTCTTTTAATCTTGCCCAAACATCACTACCCAGTTTATTGATCTTCGGAACCGTTCCTTCCTTACCGGTATACTTTGATATTTTATGAAGTGAATTGATGTTTACATAAAGTATATCACTGTCTTTATAAATAATCCTTACCGCCTCCTGTAGTTTTCCATTCACTTCAAGTTTCTGCAATCCACTATATGTCCCCACACCATGATCGATATGTGTTACATAATCTCCAGGCTGAAGATCCCGTAAGGTTTTAAGGGTAAGTGCTTTGTTTTTATTGTAAGCCTGTTTAACCTTGTATTTGTGGTAACGCTGAAAAATCTGGTGATCAGTATAACAAAGAATTTTCAGGTCTTCATCAATAAAGCCTTCATGAATGCCAGTTGGTACCGGAACAAATTGAATTTCCGTTTTCAGGTCGGCAAAAATGGTGTTTAGTCTTTCAAGCTGTTTTACCTGCTCAGCGAAAATGTAAATCTGGTATTTAGCAGCTTCATGAACAGAGAGGTTTTGTATCAACAGATCAAACTGTCTGTTAAAAGAAGGTTGTGCTTTTGTGTTGAATTCAATGATTGAATTAGCCAGCTGTGGTTTGTAACCAAATTCGATGATATGTCTTTGTTGAATAGCTTCTTCGATCGAAGATATAGTTACAAAATCCTCTGCTGATATCTCTTTAAGCACCCTGATCTCTTCATCATCCTCATTGCCTTTCATCTGGTATCCGTCTTTCAGCAGCTCAACAAATCCGAGCATTTCATCATATTGTTGTTGTACTTTCTCGGATATAACGTCCCAGTCTTTCAGCCAGATGGTTGTATTTGGACTAAGAAACTCAAATAAGGAAACTTTTTCTTCTGTGCTGAATTGTGTTTCTACATTTGGAATGATACTTACCTGTAATAATTTTCGCTCACTCAACTGTGTTTCCGGATCGAATATGCGGATGCTGTCTACTTCGTTGCCAAAGAGTTCGACGCGGTAGGGTTTTTCATTTCCGAATGAATAAATATCGAGAATACCACCTCTTATGGCGAATTGTCCGGGTTCGTATACGAAATCCGTACGTTCAAACCCATACATCACGAATAATTCCATTAAACTGTCTGGATTAATGGTATCATTTGTTTTGATGGTAATGATATTACTGCTGAGGGTTTTCGGTAGTACTACTTTTTCAAAAATCGCTTCAGGATAAGTTACCAGTATTTTTTTATTTCCTCCCGCGACCAGTCTGGTAAGTGCTTCAGTACGAAGCATTACATGGGAGCTGTTAAGTATCCGGAAATTTTTGCGGTTTTTGAAGGAGGAAGGAAAATAAAAAAGGTCAAGCGCCGATGTAAGGTTTTCGAGTGTGTTATGAAAATAAGCTGCTTCCTCAGCATCATTCAATACTACTAAATGATTAAGCTCTTGGCAGGAAGGATGGCTAAACACACTACTCACAACGAATTCGGAGCTACTACCTTGCAGGTTCTTCAGGAAAATTTGCTGGGGTTGGGAAAAAGAAAGCCTGTCCACCAGCTGAAATAGCCGGGGGTTATTCTGGTACTGCTCCAACAACACATTCAGGTTCATAGTGCCAATCCTGCTATCGGTTAAAAACCGAAATCAGGGATGCAAAGGTAACCTTTGTTAGGTTAATAAGTTGCACTAGAATTAATCAGGATATTCATGGGTGTAATTTTCCCTGAATCAACCTGTACCAGTTGAATATTGTTTTGTGTGTCGAACAAATTGGCAAAATAATGCGCACCTTTCTTAACAAAAAGCGAGTAGGATCCTACTGGCAAAGCAACACTATAACGACCCAGACTGTCTGATTGAACAGAAGCAACCAGTTTGCTGTTAATTGCCGTATATAGGGGTGATCCGGGTTCTACCGGTGTTACCTGTGAGATATGGGTGGGTAAATAGACAAAAAGAGTGGTTGATACGGGTTTGGGGGTAGGTGGCTGAACACCGACTTTTGGCATCTGATTTCCCTTAACTTCTGTGATGTTTCCAGAAATACCCTGCTTAATTTCACCATTTTGGGCCTTTTTTGACGACGAACAGGCGGAAAATGTTAAAATGGCAATAAACAGGCTAAAAAGAATCTTTCTCATGCTTCACTTTGAATGGTGAAAGTATCTAATTTTAATAATATTCCCGGGGGTGTGCCGGTGATCATGAAGTTAAACTAAACTATATTATGCTCAGACGATTTTTACCCACTTTTATTGGATGCTTAACCATCGTAACATTTGCGGCTGGTCAGGTAGCTACAAATGTTCAGGAACTGGAGAAAGCAGCCCAGGGTATTACTTTAAAAGAGAGACTTGAGTATACCAAAGCCATGTCATTAGCCAAACAAAAAAACTGGCCGCTAAGTATACGTTCTAAGGATGGCAGACTGGCTACTTTGGTAGGTGTAGATGGATTCAATTTTCCCAAATATTTTATTACAGATAACAATACCATTGCAGCAGCTACAACCAGAGCAAACCAACTTTGGGAAGGTGGTGCCAGCGGATTGAATCTTTCTGCGAATTCAGCTATCCTGAAAAACAAGATTGGTATCTGGGACGGGGGCCGGGTACTTTCATCGCATGTGGAATTAACAGGAAGAATTACCCAAAAAGATAATCCCTCAACCAATGATAACCATGCTACTCACGTTGCGGGTACTATGATAGCATCTGGTGTTAATCCAAGTGTAAAAGGAATGTCGTATGGTGCGCAGGGTATGATTGCCTATGACTTCACCAACAGTTATGCGGAACAAGCTACAGAGGCAGCGGGATTGCTGGTATCAAACCATTCTTACAACGTAGTTTCTGGATGGAATTTTAATGAAGATCAAAACCGTTGGGAGTTCTGGGGCAGACCTAATGAAACCGAAGATTATAAATTCGGTTATTATAGTACAGATGCGCAGTTACTGGATTCAATTGCATACAATGCACCTTTCTATCTGATAGTTAAAGCAGCAGGTAATAACCGCGGAGAAACAGGTCCGAATGTCGGAGATCCCTATTTCCGTTTAAATGCGCAAAACCAGATGACTGCTGCCGGAAACAGACCAGGAGATATCAGCAGCAATGATAGTTATGGCAGTATTCCATGGGATGCGAATGCAAAAAATATTCTTACTGTTGGTGCGGTAAGAGGAATTCCCGGTGGTTATAACAGACCAGAAGATGTGGTGATGAGTTCTTTTAGCGGATGGGGCCCAACAGATGACGGCAGGATAAAACCAGATGTAGTAGCAGATGGCGTTAACGTGTTATCATCCTATGCATCATCAACTACAGCATATTCAAGTTTAAGTGGTACTTCTATGGCCACTCCTAATACTTCAGGTTCATTGTTCCTTTTGCAGGATCATTATTCAAAATTAAAAAATGGCAACTTTCTGCGTTCGGCAACCCTTAAGGGACTTGCCATACACACTGCAGATGAAGCAGGTATAACTCCGGGACCCGACTATCAAAACGGCTGGGGATTATTGAATGTACAAAAAGCAGCAGCAGTTATTTCTGCTTCTGTAGCATCTAACAATAGTGCTACCAGTGAACACCTGATGTACGAAAATCTTTTCAATGGAACGACCAATTCATTTAGCACCACAGTTGTTGCAACAGGTAAAGAACCTTTAAAAGCTACTATTTGCTGGACAGATGTAAAAGGCACTGTAGACCAGATTAATGTGCTGAACAACCCTGAGAAAAAACTTATCAACGACCTGGATATACGCATTACCAGCGGAAGCAGAACTTTCAGTCCATGGAAGCTTGATCCAGCTTTCCCTGCCAATGCAGCGGTAAAGGGTGATAACACCGTGGATAATGTTGAAAGAATTGATATAGACAGCACAGTTGCAGGAGAAACTTATACCATCACTGTAACACATAAAGGTGCTTTGGGTACCTTAACAAGAGGACAACAGGCTTATTCACTAATCGTAAGTGGTGTGGGTGGAACGGCGCATTGCAGTTCAGCAGCAACAAATAATGCTGGTGGTAGAATTGATAGCGTGAGTCTTCAAACGATTCGTTATGCAAATCCTACCGGAGCTACTACTTATACCAACAATACTGCTTTAGCTGCTAGTATTGAACCCTCTCAATCGGTTCCATTCCGTGTTCGTGTAAATAGTTCAGATGCAACTGATGCAGATAAAATGGTAAAAATATTCATCGACTATAACAACGATGGTGATTTTGCAGATGCAAACGAATTAGTGGCAACCAGTGGTGTATTAAAAAACACGCAAGTATTTTCTGGTTCATTTACAACTCCTAGTACACTTACCATTGGAAGTACATTCCGGACAAGAATCGTACTGGTTGAAACAGCCACAGCCACTGATATATCATCTTGTGGTAGTTATACCAAAGGAGAAACAGAAGATTTCAGGTTGATTGTGGTGAACCCTTCTACTGACTTTACCATCAGTGAAATCCTCACCCCTTCCATTGCCGATTGTGCGGATAACAAACAATACCTTACAGTAAGTATCCGTAACAATGGAAGTGTACCTAAAACAAATATTCCTGTTTCAATAGAAGTTAAAAACGGATCTACAACTGTAGCTACGCTTAATGGCATTTACCCGGCGGCAGTACCTGGCTTATCGAATGTAAGTTTTACTTTACAAACACCATTTGTAACTACGCAAAACACTACCTATACCATTCTGGCCACAGCCAATGTAACCGGTGATCAGAATACCAGTAACAATACATTAACTACAAACCTTACCATTGGTAAGAAAGCTGATAACCCTTCACCAATAGGGACCATCTGTAATACCACGGCTATATTGAAAGTGAATAATCCGGTAGCGAACAGTAATTATTTCTGGTATAACAGTTCAACAGCTACTTCTCCAATTGCAAGTGGGGCGGCTGTAACTACCACCAGCATTCCTACCAATAAAACTTTCTATGTTTCGAATGAAGTGAAAGCTTATATTGGACCAACCACTAAAATGGCTTATGCAGAGGGAGGATATAATAATTTCAGGGGGAATTTTGTACGGTTTAATAATTCAGTTCCACTTACAATTGAAAGTGCTCGTTTATATATTGGCAACCCTGGTACAGTAGAAGTTATTGTAGCCAACCTGGGAACAGTTAACCAGGATGGAAGCTTTACCTATCTGCCTTTATCAAGAACCACCCTTTCCGTTACAGCTACGAATCCAAATCCACAACCCGGAGCAGTAACAGGAAACCCAACTGCAGATACAGGGGCTGTTTATTACCTGAATCTGCCAGTAAACGAAACGGGTGATCATATCTTATTGGTACTTTGTAATGAAAATGGGGCGACTATTTTCAGGAACAATAATATTTCCGGTACTACTTACCCTATAAGTATTGCTAACGTAATGTCGATTACAGGTAATAGTGTTAACCTTACCAATACAAGTGCTGATGTTAACCCATTCTACTATTTCTTCTACGACATGAAGATCAGAACAGGAACAAGTTGCCCTAGTGATCGGGTTGAATTAGTGGTAGGTGATGCCCCAACCCCTGCTATTACTAAAGTAGGTGACACCCTGGTTAGCAGTATTACAGGTACAACCATGCAATGGTTTAAAGATGATGTAGGCATCAATGGCGCCACTTCTAATAAATATAAACCAATTGAATCTGGTGTTTATAAAGTTGTAGTGGTTGATGCATTAGGTTGTCAGAAAACCTCCAATACATTGCAAGTAACCATTACTGCATTACCTCCGGAAGTAATTGCAAGAGAAATAAAACTTAGCTTATCGCCCAACCCTAATAAGGGAATATTCAACCTGAGTTTTGAAGTGAAGGAAAAGGCTGACCTCGCAATTGAATTATTAAATTCTGCCGGACAGCGGGTGTTTAATCAATCATACCCAGGCTTTAACGGAACATTCTCCAAACAAATGAATGTGGGTAATGTAGGCGATGGGTATTATGTGCTGAAGATTTTACACAATAAGAAGACATACTTGCAGAAAGTGATCATTGTTAAGTGATGATTAAGGGGTTAGGTGTTAGGTATTAGGCGTTAGGTACTGGGTACTGGGTATTTAGTAATGTTTATTGCTTATAAAATTCTTTACGCTAAAGCCTAACACCTAATACCTAACACCTAGTACCTAGTACCCAGTACCTCACCCCAAATTATTTACATACTCCATAAATCCCTTTCCCTGTACCTTTGTAAAAAAGATCATGAAAAGGTTTGTATTGGTTATGCTGGCGGTGGTTATTTCTTTTGGCCTTCATGCGCAAAAAAGAAAGCTTGTTTATGGTTACCTGAAAGATAGCGTTACCAATATACCCATTAAAATTGCCAGTGTTCGTAACCTGAATACCAATACTACGGTTATGACGAATAATGAGGGGCGATTTGCAATAGAAGCTGCAGAAAACCATGTCTTATCATTTGCAGCAGTTGGTTATTTTTTTGACACACTGCAGTACAATAAGAACCTTGTTGTTCAGGATACACTTGCTGCTTTTCTTTCTCCACTGGCCCGTGATCTGGGTAATGTAACCGTTACTTCAAGAAGTGGCATTAGTCGATATCAGTTGGATAGCATAGAAAGAAGAAAAGAATTTCTACAGGATATTGTAAACTATACCATACCCACCGTTTCGAAAGCCAATTCCGGTGCAGGTATTGCCTTGAATATTGATCGGTTCTCAAAACATGAAAAGAAGAAGCGAAAAGCAATGCAATTTTATGAAACCAATGAAAAAGAAGCCTATATCAACTACCGCTTCAATACTGCACTGGTTCAATCGCTAACAGGTTTTAAAGATGAAAAACTACATTCATTCATCCAGCAAAACAGACCAACTTATGAATGGCTAAGGAAGCATAGTACCGAAGAAGATGTGATCTACTACATCAACGACCAATTAAAACAAGCAGCCAGGCAAAAATAACTTTGCATACTTGTTAATGCTAACATCAAATTCTAAAGAATAAGGCAGAAGATTACCTACTCGTATCGCAGTGCGACGATAGGATTTAATCGGGCAGCTTTCATGGCTGGATAGATGCCCGCTGCAAGCCCTACAACAGAACAGATAACCACCCCTACTATTACCCATGCCCATGGTATAACAAATCCTGTTTTTAAAACCAGTCCGAATAAGTTACCCACAAGTACGCCAAGGATGATGCCGAAGATGGCTCCTAGCAGACTAATAATCATGCTTTCAAATAAGAACTGTTGACGAACATTTTTACTTTTCCCACCGATTGCCTTAATCAAACCAACTTCCTTGGTTCTTTCATTTACGGCAACAAGCATAATATTCATTAAACCGATGGCTGCGCCGATCAGGGTAATAAGTCCGATTGCACCTGCTGAACCAGTAATACTGCTAAGGAAACCGATAAACATTTCCGCGAATTTGTCGCTCTTTTCAATCACAAAATTATCTTCTTCAATGGGTTGTAGTTTTCGAACCGACCTAAAGACAGATGTAGCTACCCCGGATGCGGGTTCCAGATCATTTACATTACCCACCATTACCCCAAGCATATAGGAACGATTGATGTTTTGAAAATGCCGGATATTGGTATAGGTAGTAACAATTACATCATCTTGTCGCAACATGGCACTGGAGCCCTTGCTTTTTAGTAAACCTATTACTCTGTATGGCAGTCCTCCTACACGAATCACTTTATCCAAACTTTTCTCCGGACTTGTTCCAAACAAAGTTTTCGCAACATTGCTTCCTATGAGGCAAACATTACGCCCACTTTGCTGATCGAGGGAATTGAGGTTTCTTCCAACTTCTATCGTATAGCCGGTAACAGCGAGGTAGTTTTCATCGCCGCCCCATACTACTATTTGAGGATTGGTTTTCTTGTCGCGGTAATTAATTTCTTGTCCTCCGGGACCTCTTCTATAAATACTCACTTTTGCTCCGGGGTAATTGAAATTATCTTTAAAATATTCTGCTTCTTCTTTGAGAATGGCTTTATCCAGGTTCGATTTTTTTTCTTTCTTGCCCCTGGTTGTTTTCTTGACATCTGAATTATTTCCGAACCTTACACGAGAATCTTTAAATCGAATGTTGAAGGCATTAGCTCCCATAGAAGAAAAGCTCTCTACCAGACTCTGGTTCATTGCTTCAATTGCTGTGATGATACCTATTAATGCCATGATACCGAAGGCAATAATAGCCACAGTAATGCCGGTACGCAATTTATTACTGCGTACTGTTCGCCAGGCCAGCGATAGAGAATCAAAGATGGTCATACCCTTCATAATAGCATTTCTCCTATAAAGATAACGTAGAAAAGCTGTCAGGATAGACCTCAGGCACCAAAAAATGAGGAGCGGTTAGAAATAAAACCAGTTCAGGATCAAAGATGGCCAAATACCGATAAGAATTACCAGTGCCGCCAATAAGACAAGTCCGGTTTTGAATGCACCACTTGTTACAGGGGCTTCTGTATCGCCTTCTTTGAAATACATAGCTTGTATTACTTTAAAGTAGTAGTATACACTTACCGCAGCAAAGAATAGAGCGATGATTACCAGCCATAAAGCACCTCCACTCTTAACAACTGCTGCCAACATATAATACTTAGCGAAGAAACCTGCAGTAAGTGGAATACCAGCTAAAGAAAGCAGAAAAATGGTGGTTGTGAATGCCAGTACGGGTTGTTTTTTAGCCAAACCGTTAAAACCATCGAATGTATAATCAGGCATTTTTATCAATACTGCAAAAATGCCGATGGTTGCCAGACTATATGCCACTGCATAAAGCAGGATACCTTCTTTTGCCAGGTCGTTTCCGGCAAACAAGGCAAACAGCATAAAGCCTGCCTGCGCAATACTCGAATATGCCAACATACGTTTTACACTCTGCTGGAATACAGCGGTAATATTACCGATGAGTAATGTTGCTATGATTACAAATGACAGGATGATTTTCCATGATGGGCCAAGCGCTACTGCCTGGTTTTGAAACAAGCGAATAAAGGCAATAAAACCTGCTGCTTTAACCACCGTTGCCATAAAAGAAGTAAATACACTAGGTGCCCCATCGTATACATCTGGTGTCCAGAAATGAAATGGTGCGGCAGATACTTTAAAACACATGGCTACAAACAGCAGTAATAATCCGGCTATCTGAAGAAAGGAAGGATTTATAGTGCCGGTAGTTGGAATTACCGGAGGTGCATTTAAAGCGAATGAACCGGTAGCCCCATAATAAAGGGCTATACCCATGAGCATAATGCCTGTTGTGAATGATCCCATCAGGAAATATTTCAGGGATGCTTCATTACTTTTCAGGTTGCGTTTATCTGATCCGGTAAGGATATATAGAGGGATGGATAAAATTTCAATACCTAGGAATAGCATCAATAATCCATTAAAGCCAGACAGTATACTTACCCCACATAATACAAAGAAAATAAGGGCAAAATATTCTGCTACATTGATACCGGCCTTTTCAATATCCTTCCCACTCAGGCATACATAGATAAACGTTGCTCCGAAAGCCAGGGTATTAAAATAGAGTCCGAATTTTTCAAAACTCAGTAAGCCCCTGGTATTGATATGAATTTTAAACAATGCATATGTATCCAGCAAATTCGCTCCTATCAGCAACAGCAGTCCTGTTGCGGCGATATACTTTAATACTGATTTATTATTTGTAATAATGCCGCTAAACATCATTACAACACCCAATAATGCCGATAATATAATTGCGTTCATATATCCAAATCCCCTGAGGGAATTTTGGGTAAAGATGTTGTCATCTTTACTTGTTAATAATCAAATATCTATTCTATTTACCCGCCATAGTAGCTCCCACAGTATCTTTTGTGAGGTCTATCATAGGTTGAGGGTATACACCTAAAGCAATAATTACAATAACCAACACTACCAATGCCAGTTTAATATTGCCACTGATATCCGTTGCATTTACCGTGGCATCAGTTGTATTTCCATAAAACACTTTCTGAACCATGTTCAAAGTATATACTGCTGCAAGGATAATACTGATACCTGCGATTGCTGTGATCCAGATATTGTAACTGAATAATCCATTAAACATCATGAATTCACCAATGAATGCATTGGTAAGTGGCAGTGCAATATTTGCAAATGCCATTACTACCAGCAGAATGGCAAGTACCGGAGCTTTTTGAGCTAATCCACCTAGTTCACTAAACTTACGTGTAGCTAGTTGTTGTTCAATGGCATCGGCTACAATCCATAGTCCAATTACATTAATACCATGGTTAAACATTTGAATCATCACTCCTTCCAATCCCACCCTGCTATTGGTAAACAAAGTGGCGCACATTAATCCGATATGTGCAATAGAGGAATAAGCAATCAATCTTTTTATATCGTCCTGCCTGATCGCAATAAATGAGGCATATAGCATTCCTGTAACAGACAGAATGATGATGATTTGGGCAAATTTATCGGCTGCTGCAGGGAAAAAAGGCAAGAGCCATTTGATGACAGCAAAGATTCCCATTTTAACCATTACACCGCTTAATACCATAGTTGTTGCGGTTGGCGATTGCTCATAAGCATCGGGCTGCCATGTATGGAAAGGGAAAATGGGCATCTTAATAGCGAATGCCACAAAAAACAACCAGAAAATCAATGATTGCTGTGCTGGTGCTAATTGTACTGTGTAAAACGATTGCCATGCAAATGAATGATCGGCTGTTTGGAAATACATGTAGAGTATTCCTGCCAGCATCATTAATGAGCCAATAAAAGTATAGATGAAGAATTTGAAGGTTGCTGCAATTCTTTTTTCTCCACCCCAGATCGAACAAAGAAAATAAACAGGTATTAAAGCCAGCTCCCAGAAGAAATAAAACAGCAATGCATCATTCGCAAGAAATACACCCATCAGACCGGCCTGGGTTAATAACATCAGCGCATAAAATGATCCGGCTTTTTGGTAAGTATTTTTATGGGTAGCCAGAAAAATAATCGGGAAGGAAATAGCCGTTAATAATACAAGCATTTTACTCATTCCATCCATAGTTAGGGTAAACCTGCTTCCTAATGAAGGCAGCCATGCAGTGTCAAATGACTGTTGCGTTGATGGATAAAAATAAATACCGGCAATTGCCACGATTAATGTCAATGCCGCCGATAACAGCGCCCACCCTTTTGCCGCATTAGATTCTTTAATAAAGAATCCTGCCACACCTGTAAGCAAGGGAAGTAATATCAAAAAAACTGGAATCATAAATATGCTTTATCGCGCTTAGCGGTTAAAATATTTTTTTGAAAAAGTTTAAGATGGTCAGGTCATTGAACCATATCAATACAAACAACACCATAATCATCACCATAATCAGGAGATAATTCGCTACCTGTCCACTTTGCAATAACCTCAGTTGTCTGGACCCATATCCGACCAGTTTACCAATACCATTTACAAAACCATCAATACCTGCTTTCTCTACAATATTTTTCAGGAATACAGACAGCAAGTGTAATGGCTTTATAATAACTGCATCATATAATTCATCTACATACCACTTATTCTCCAGTAATTTTCCGATACCACTGCTTTCGGTTGATGTTCCGGGTTTCTTGAATTTAGCAACCGCGAAGAAAATTATTCCAGCGATCAGTGCAGTAGAAACACCCATCATAATATATTCCTGCGTATGTGTTAAATGATGTTCATGAGCATGCTTCGTGGACTCAGCAAATATGGGGGCCAGAAAATGTTCCAGAGAATGAGCATCAGACGCAAATACTTCTGGTATACCTACAAATCCACCTAATACAGATAAAACAGCCAGGACGATTAAGGGGATTGTCATCGCTGATGGACTTTCATGCAAATGATGTTCTTGTTCATGGGTACCACGGAAAGATCCGAGGAAGGTCAAAGTATATAAACGGAACATATAGAAAGCAGTCATCAAAGCACCTGCCATTCCAATATAATAATAGAGTGGGTTGGCGTTATATGCAGCCATGAGGATTTCGTCTTTGGAGAAGAATCCTGAAAATGGAGGTATGCCGGCAATTGCTAAACAGGCTAAAAAGAAAGTGATATGCGTAATGGGCATATATTTTTTTAATCCACCCATTTTGCGAATATCCTGTTCATGGTGCATTGCATGAATAACAGAACCTGCTCCAAGGAATAATAATGCTTTGAAAAAAGCATGTGTCATAACATGGAACACCGCACCAGTATAGGCGCCTACTCCCAAGCCAAGAAACATATAACCTAACTGACTAACTGTTGAGTATGCCAGTACTTTTTTAATATCATTTTGTTTGAGCGCAATGGTTGCTGCAAAAATTGCTGTCGCTAATCCCACAATTGCAACTACAGTTTGTGATACAGGTGCGAGTGTATAAAGAATATTGCTTCTGGCAATCATATAGATACCGGCTGTAACCATGGTAGCAGCATGGATGAGCGCTGAAACCGGCGTAGGGCCAGCCATTGCATCAGGCAACCATGTATATAGAGGCAATTGGGCACTTTTACCCATAGCACCAACAAACAATAATAGAGTGATTGCAGTTATATCAAAGGTTGATAGCTTATCGATACTGGAGAATACATCGCCGTAAGAAACGGTGCCCAGTTTAAAAATCAACCAGAAAACGGCAAGCAGGAAACCCAGATCGCCAATACGGTTCATCACGAAAGCTTTCTTTGCCGCGTAGTTGTATTGATCATTTTTGAACCAGAATCCGATTAACAAATAAGAACACAAGCCTACCCCTTCCCAACCGATAAACATGATTACATAGTTAGCACCTAATACGAGCAGTAACATTGAAAATACGAACAGGTTCAGGTAGGCAAAATACCTTCCGAAATGCTGTTCTTGTTCTTCGTGCATATAAGCGGCAGAGTACAAATGAATCAGGAATCCGATGCCGGTAATTATCAGGAGGAATAAGGAAGATAGTTGATCAACCTGGAAAGCAAAAGGAATTTGAAAAGCGGAAGTTTTGATAAAAGAGAACAGGTTGACAATTGTAGCACCATGTTCTTTTACATCAAAAAATACCAATAAGCTAACCACAAAGGATGCCAGCATTACACCACAACCAATGATACTGATCATTGATTTTGACATTGCTTTTCTTCCTAGTCCATTAATCAGGAATCCGATTAATGGGAAAAGTGGAACCAGATAAACAAGTTTACTCATAGCCTTCTTTCCGCCTGAGGCGGAGTCTTTTTATCCCATTACTGGGATTGGATCAACAATGCTTCCTTTTCAGGAATTAGTTTTTCAATCGATTCAAAAAATTAATATCTACTGAATGTACATTTCTGTACATCATTACAATAATTGCAAGTCCTACACTTACTTCTGCAGCCGCCACTACCATAATAAAGAACACAAATAATTGCCCGTCTATACCCACCGTAGTAGCTGGGTCACTGGTTAATGCAATACCATGGTGCATTTTTGAGAATGCCACCAGCAAAAGGTTTACCGCATTTAGCATCAATTCTACACACATAAAAACAATGATCGCATTGCGACGTGTTAACACTCCAATGATACCAATGCTGAACAGTGCTAGGCTTAAATAGATATAATATTGTATCGGCATATTCTTTAGTTTATAGTCCATGGTTTATTGTCCATGGTTGCTATTATATTTTCCATGGACTATGGACCATGGACTATTGTCTTAATCTTACTCTTTTTTCCCAATCACCACTGCACCTACCATTGCACTCAGGAACAATACGCTGCTGATTTCGAAGGGAACCACAAAGTCGCTAAACAATGCTTTACCCAGGTTTTTTATTAAACCAATATCTCCTGTACCCATCAGCGCTGCTTTATCCTGAAAATCGGTTGCCTGACGCACCAATGAGATCAATACCATCAGGAAACATCCTCCGGATACTGCACCGGCCAGTTTCATCCAAACATGCTTATTCCTTTCCGTTTCTTTATTCAGGTTCATTAACATAATCACAAATAGGAACAATACCATAATGGCTCCGGCATAAACAATCAGGTTTACGATGGCCAGGAATTGTGCATTCAATAAAATATAGTGACCTGAAATGGCAAAAAACACCGCAATCAGCCAAAGAACGCTATGCACCGGGTTCTTACTTACCAGTACCATAATAGCACTGAATACAGCCAGGGCAGAAAGGAAAAAGAATAATATTTCAGTTATACTCATTGGTGTTTTAATTAGCTTTCATCATAAGCAACAGAACAGGCTGTTACAGGTTATCCATTTTATAATCCTTTTGCTTTTGCATATTCTTCCGGATTGGTTTTAGGATTAGGGATCAACAATTCCTCTTTCCCGTATATAAAACCTTTCCTGGTATAATTAGCTGGAGCAAATGTTTCACTTAAGTAAATCGCATCTTTGGGACAGGCTTCCTCACATAGTCCGCAAAAAATACAACGAAGCATATTGATTTCATACTTTGCTGCATATTTTTCTTCCCGGTAAAGGTTTGTTTCTTCCGGAAGTCTTTCAGCCGCTTCCATGGTAATAGCTTCTGCCGGACATGCAACTGCGCAAAGTCCACAAGCAGTACAACGTTCACGGCCCTCTTCATCACGATTCAACACATGTAATCCACGGAAAACCGGACTAAATGGTCTTTTCTCTTCCGGGTAGCGGATGGTTGGCTGCTTTTTGAAAATATGGCTGAATGTAATCGCCATTCCTTTCATAATCGCAGGGAGATACAGTCGCTCCATGAAACTCATGGGTTTCCGACTTACTTCCTCTGCCCTGTTTGTTAATGCCTGCATATCTTTTATCCCTCGGGATGTTTAACTTTTCGCAAAAATATTTTTAACCACCATTTTTACCAACAATAAATCGCGCTTGTGAAAGGCACTAGTCAGCTTGAACTTCCTCCAATTGACAATTGACCATTCACATCACCCTCCTGCTCTCCACAAAATCACAGCCCCTGTAATCAGCATATTGGCAAGGGCTAACGGTATCATCGTTTTCCAACCCAGGTTCATTAGTTGATCGTAACGGAAACGTGGGATTGTCCAGCGAATCCACATAAATATGAATATAAAAATGACAATCTTAGTTAATAGTGCACCTACTCCCAATACCGCTGCAAGGTTTGGTGCGAGGGTTGATTCATCCAGGAATGGAATATCATATCCTCCGAAATAAAGGCATGCCATTACCGCGCTACTCATGATCATGTTCACATATTCTGCAAAAAGGTAAAAGCCCAGTTTCATGGATGAATATTCCTGGTGATAGCCAAAGTTCAATTCATTTTCTGCTTCCGGTAAATCGAATGGTGTACGGTTACATTCAGCCAGCGCACAAACAAAGAAAATGAGGAAGCCAAGTGGCTGGTAAACAATATTCCAGAAATTACCATCAGCCATTTGTTCGCCAACAATGGTTTTCAAACTTAAAGAGCCCGACAGCATCAGCACAGCAATTAAAGACAACCCCATTGCTAGTTCGTAACTAATTGCCTGAGAAGCTCCCCTTAATGCTGCCATAAGGGAAAACTTATTATTAGAGGCCCAACCTCCAATCATAATACCATACACACCCATACTCACCACACCAAACACATAAAGGATACCGATATTAATATCTGCGATCTGCAATTCAATTTTACGGTCGAACAACTCCAGGTGACTGCTCCATGGAATAACGGCGCATGTCATCAATGCTGCAGTCATGGCCAAACCCGGACCAAGAATAAACAATACTTTATTAGAAGTATTCGGAATAATCTCTTCCTTCATCATCAGTTTCAAGCCATCAGCAAATGGTTGTAACAAACCAAAAGGACCCGCACGGTTGGGTCCCGGGCGATCCTGCAATACGGCAGCCACTTTTCTTTCTGCGAAAGTGGTATATAGTGCAATACCCAGACTACCGAATACAATTACTGCAATCAGTGCGAGTTTTTCTATTAATAAGGCCCAGTCAAAAGCAAGTAGTGTCATTATAAAATGCGATTAGTCTTTGTTCTTATTAAATACTTGATTATGTGCAGGACCATCAATCAGGCTTAACTGCACATCGGGTTTATTTACTTCACTAACGGAATGAATATCCATTAATAACTGTGGCTGTCTGCCGTCATTAACAGCTTCAAAGGTTTCCGTTGGTATGTGTGTACCCACTTTACCGGCATAATGTCCTTGCGAAATAACAGAATGACGGTTAATGAGTCTTGGTCCTTCAATAACCCAGTCGCTGGTTTTCTTTTTCTCGAAGCGACAGGTATTGCAGATCCAGCCAGGTTTTCCATCAGCAGCATCTTCCACTTCGCCCCACTCATCTTTACGTGCAGTTACCCGAAACACTTCATCTCCTCTGTTCCATAAAGTTACCTTACCAGAACAGGTCGGACAATCGCGGTGAGCATCAACAGGTTTTAAAAACCATACACGATTTTTGAAACGGAAAGTTTTATCAGTTAAAGCTCCTACCGGACAAACATCAATAACATTACCTATAAAATCATTATCAAGGCTCTTTTCAATAAAAGTGGCAATTTCTGCATGATCGCCACGGTCGAGCACCCCATGTTCACGTTTATTCGTTAATTGATCTGCAGTAAATACACAACGGTAACAAAGTATGCAACGCGTCATGTGTAACTGAATATATGGCCCGAGGTCGTGTTTCTTAAATGTTCTGCGTTGAAACTCATATCGCGTACCTTCTTTACCATGTTCGTAACTTAGGTCTTGAAGGTGGCATTCACCAGCCTGATCACAAATTGGACAATCGAGTGGATGATTCAATAATAAGAATTCTACCACACCTGCTCTTGCGTCAATTACTTTTTCACTGGTAATATTTTTTACTTCCATACCATCCATTACGGTAGTACGGCAAGAAGCTACCAATTTAGGCATTGGTCTAGGGTCTTTTTCAGAACCTTTGCTCACTTCAACCAAACAGGTACGACACTTACCACCACTTCCTTCCAGCTTGCTGTAATAGCACATGGCAGGAGGCGTAACATCACCACCAATTTTGCGTGCTGCATTCAGAATAGTAGTTCCTGCAGGCACTTCAATGGTGATGTTGTCGATCGTTACTTTAAACAATTGTTGTTCAGGCATAACAGTTAATTCAAAATTAAAAAGTCAAAAGTCAAAAAACTATTTTCGACTATGACTATTTAGCATTTAGTATTATTGAAGCGATGATTTTTGATATTTCATCCGCTTCTTTGATCAGTTCATTTACTTTTGGCTTAGAAACATTCATTGTATCTCTTATCAGACATAACCAATACTTCGTTTCATTCGCCGATTTTAATGCTATATCAAAATACTTTTTCCAGTCTTTCTTAGAACTTCCAGCTTTCCCCTCTACTACATTTGCCCCTATGGATGTTCCACTTCTTATCAATTGATCAAATAAAGAACTATAAACCCTATCATATTTATGATCTCCTACAAATATGATCAGCTCTTTCGAAAAGTAAAAACACCGATGCCTGATGTTATACGGCTTCTCTCCTTCATTCACTTCAAAATCATCAAACTCACTTATCAACACCCTCTTCTTTTGAATTTTTATTTTTGACTTTTTACTTAGACTACCGGCACATGTATCGGATCAGCATAATGCGCTAACCCAAAGTTTCTTTTCTGCGCTTCTTCCGGATGCTTTACATGCCATTCAAACTCATCCCTGAAATGACGGATCGCTGCGGCTACGGGCCATGCTGCGGCATCACCTAAGGGACAAATCGTATTTCCTTCAATTTTTCTTTGAATATCCCATAACAGATCAATATCACTCATCTTACCATTTCCATATTCAATATTCTTCAGAATTTTTTCCATCCATCCTGTTCCTTCACGACAAGGTGAACACTGTCCGCAGCTTTCATGACGATAGAAACGTGCAAGTGAAAGTGTATGACGAACTACGCACTGATCTTCATCCATTACAATAAATCCGCCAGAGCCCATCATCGATCCGGTTGCAAAGCCGCCATCTGCAAGACTTTCATAATTCATGTAGCGTGTTTCACCTTTGGCTGTTTTCAGTAAGAGGTTAGCCGGAAGAATAGGCACTGATGAACCGCCTGGGATACAGGCTTTTAATTTTTTTCCATTGGGTATACCACCACAATATTCGTCGCTGTAGATAAATTCTTCTACAGAAATAGTCATGTCGATTTCGTATACCCCAGGCTTATTAATGTTACCACAAGCACTGATTAACTTAGTTCCGGTTGAACGGCCAACACCAATTTTTGCATACTCATCGCCACCCATATTTATAATGGGAACTACAGCCGCAAGTGTTTCTACATTATTAACTACGGTTGGTCTCTCCCATAACCCTTTAATCGCAGGGAATGGAGGTTTAATACGTGGGTTACCGCGTTTTCCTTCTAATGACTCAATCAATGCAGTTTCTTCACCGCAGATATAAGCCCCTGCTCCTCGTTGTACATGAATATTACAATCGAATCCTGTACCTAAAATATTTTTGCCAAGGAACCCGTTGTTTTTGGCTTCAGTGATGGCTTGTTCCAAAATATCAACAATCCATGCATATTCGCCTCTGATATAGATATAAGTATCGTTACTACCAAGCGCAAAAGAAGAAACAATCAATCCCTCAATGAGTAAGTGAGGAATGAATTCCATCAGGTAGCGATCTTTAAAGGTACCTGGCTCACTTTCATCGGCATTACAAACCAGGTGGCGGGGAACACCTTCTGGTTTAGCGATGAAACTCCATTTCATACCTGCAGGAAAACCAGCGCCGCCACGACCACGCAGTCCACTTTTTTTCACTTCTTCCACAATCGTTTCAGGGTTCATTTCCTTCAATGCTTTCTCTACACTACGGTACCCACCCTCACGACGGTAAACATCGAAATACCTGATGCCTTCTACGTCTGCTTTTTCTAATAATAATTTTTTACTCATATATCCGGCGCCTAAAAGCGTTTTGAATTTGTATGATTCAACTAGGGTAACTTAACAGCCTGTCTGGCTACCAGTATCCATTGTTTATTTTTCTTGATCCATGTTTGCAATACATTCAGATGCAATACACCTTCCTTACCAGCAGCATCAAATGATCTTGCTTTTAATACATGTCTTACAATGGCCGTTTTACCATCTATCCTGATTGAGACATCACTCATGCCAAAATCTTTGTAGGTGGTTGGACTTACCATTGCATTATGGATCATCTCGGTTTTGTTCTCAATTTTTCCGCTTGAATGTCCATAAGTAACCATCTCATCTATTAATCCAGCCAGTACCGCACTATCCCTGTTGATGAAAATGGCGCCATTTAATGCCTTTATTTGATTCAAAACCTTCCCCTCAGCTTTGCCTTGGGCAAATACTGATAAAGAAAATAAAGTGAATAATATGATTAACCCTTTTTTCATTACTGCTTTTTCAGTTCATATTTATCTGCTAAAGGCCCACTGATTTTTTTGCCATTCATATCCAATTGCAACAGTTTCCCTTCCGCTACAAAATACCGGTTGGGTCCTTCTTTAATACTACCCAGACTAATCACAAATTCACTAACCCAGGTCCATTTACCACTGGCGGTAAACAGGTTGTCTTTTTTGCCGAGGTATTTCATTTCCCTGCTATAGGTACTATCTGCTTTTAATTCGACCACCGTTTCTATCCCTTCACAATCTGCACAGGGCAAAACACCCTTATATTTTCCCATTACATCCAGTGAATTTTTCGCTGTTGCTCCAATTGGATTGCCAGCGCTATCCACTTTATCTATCGACATATCTTCCATCACAGTATCTGTTGATGTTATCGTGGTTGTACCCGAGGTAGAGATATTCTCACAAGCGGTTACAAACACCAGGCAGATAAAGAGTGGATAGATTATTTTTTTCATCCTCTTTAATTTAGACTTACTGCAGTTTTTCTGCATTCATCTATTATTGCATCAACTTTTTCTTTTGTCAGGTGTTCCCGATAAGTTTTTCCCATTTGCATCATTGGGGCATAGCCACATGCACCCAAACACTCCACAGTTTTTAAAGTGAATAGTCCATCAGACGTTGTTTCACCGGGTTTAATGCCCAATTTCTCCCCTATATAGGCGATAATATCATCGCTGCCATTAAGCATACATGGACCAGTCTGGCAAACTTCGAACATGTGTTTTCCTACGGGTTTTAGGTTATACATGCTATAGAAGGTTGCTACTTCATATACTTCTATCGGTGTTATTTGCAATAAATCAGCTACATAGTCCATTGTTTCGGCACTCAACCAACCACCAAAACTATCCTGTGCCAGATGCAGTACCGGCAACAGTGCACTCTTCTGTTTTCCCTCCGGATAACGCGCTACCAGTCTTTTAAACTCGGTCATCTGTTCTTCTGAAAATCTTATCATACTATTCAATTTGAAAATTGAATAATTTGAAAATTTGAAAATGAAAATGGAGTACCACTAATTAATCCATTTTCAAATTTTCAAATTCTCAAATTCTCAAATTTATTATGCGTCCAGCTCTCCTGCAATCAGGTTTAAGCTACTCATTGTAACAATTGCATCACTCAGCATTCCTCCCTGAATTAATTCAGGATATGCCTGGTAATAAATAAAGCAAGGTCTTCTGAAATGCAGGCGGAAAGGTGTTCGGCCACCATCACTGATCAGGTAAAAACCTAATTCACCATTACCTCCTTCAACGGCATGGTACACTTCACCTTTTGGCATATCAACTTCGCCCATAATGATTTTAAAGTGCCAGATCAAGGCTTCCATCTTTGTGTATACATCTTCTTTTTTAGGAAGATAATATTCTGGCACATTTGCATGGTATACTTCTGCTTCAGCACCTTTGAACTCCTGTATTTTCTGGTAAGCCTGTTCGATGATACTTAAGCTCTGCCACATTTCCGCATTACGCACCAAGAAGCGATCATAATTATCGCCGGTAGTACCAACGGGTACAGTAAAATTAAAATCCTGGTAGCTGCTGTATGGACTATGTACGCGTACATCATAGTCTACACCGGCGGCCCTGAGGTTTGGTCCGGTAAAACCATAGTTCAGTGCTCTTTCGGCGCTGATTCCACCAGTACCTTGAGTACGATCCATGAAAATACGGTTACGGGTAAAGAGGTTTTCAAACTCTTTCAGCACTTTAGGATATTCTGCTAGGAATTTCTCGAGTTTCGTAAACGCTGTATTTGTGAAATTCCTTTCAAAACCGCCAATACGCCCAATATTAGTAGTAAGACGGGACCCACATACTTCTTCATATATTTCATAAATTAATTCACGGTATTGCATTACATACAGGAAGCCTGTATAAGCACCAGTATCTACACCAACGATTGAATTACAAATCAGGTGATCTGAAATCCTCGCAAGTTCCATGATGATGACACGCAGGTAATCAACACGTTTAGGCGTAGAAACACCCAGGAGTTTTTCACAGGTAAGATGCCATCCCATGTTATTGATAGGACTGCTGCAATAATTCAACCTGTCTGTGATGGGGGTGATCTGGTAGAGCGGTCTGCGTTCTGCTAATTTTTCAAATGCACGGTGGATATACCCAACTGTTTGTTCGGTAGACACCACTCTTTCTCCATCAAGTTCCATAATATTTTGAAACACACCATGTGTTGCAGGGTGAGTAGGCCCTACGTTTAAGGTGGTGGTTTCTTTTTCAATGGAACCTTCCGGTAATTTGATATTATGTTGTTGTTGCGCTAACATGTTTACTATGTTGATCAGCTTTGCTGCATTTATTATTGTGAATGATCAATGGTGAATGGTCAATAATGAGCGATGAAAAGCATTCACTATTCACCAAATTATCCTCTTCCAAACATTTCATCATCCTTATCAATCCTTGTCTGATCTTCTAATGGATATTCCTTTCTAAGTGGGAAATAATCCATTTCATCCACATTCAAGATTCGTTTCAGGTTTGGATGTCCAACAAAGTTTACTCCATAGAAATCATAGGTTTCACGCTCCATCCAGTTGGCGCTGGAAAAAAGTTTTGAAGCAGTGAAAACATCCGGATTTGCTACTGATGTAAAGACTTTGAACCGAATACGAATATTCTCAGTAAGGTTATGTAAATGATAAACTACTGCTAATTCTCTGCCTGCGTCATCAGGATAGTTTACGGCACATAAATCTGTCAGGAAGCGAAATTGAAGTGATGCTTCATCGTACAAAAACTGTAAAATTTTAAGGTTATGCTCCTTAGGTGCTTCAAAACTGAGCATCCCATAGGTTTCCTCAAAGTTGTAAACCAGTTCGCCGAATTTTTCTTTCAGCGCATTTTGTATGAATTCGTTGGTTAAAGCCATTGATTTTTTGTTTTGTCCATGGTTAGTCTACCATGGTCTATGTACAATCTACTGAATGCCGTAGCTATTCAGGAGCGCTTTATAATGTTCACTGTTTCTTCTTCTGATACTTTCCTGTCCTACAAGATCCTGTATTTTCATAAAGCCATCTAAAATTGCTTCTGGTCTTGGAGGGCATCCAGGTACGTACACATCAACTGGTATTACCTGATCAATACCCTGTAACACACTGTAAGTATCAAAAATGCCACCACTTGAAGCGCAGGCACCTACGGCAATTACCCATCTGGGTTCTGCCATTTGCAGGTAAACCTGACGCAAAACAGGGCCCATTTTTTTTGCAATAGTACCCATTACCATCAGCAGGTCGCATTGACGGGGGGAGAAACCTACCCTTTCAGAACCAAATCTTGATAAATCGTAATGCGAACCCATAGTGGCCATGAATTCAATTCCGCAGCAGGATGTCGCAAAAGGCAATGGCCAGATGGAATTTTTACGGGCTAAACCTACTACACTGCTTAATTGGGTGGTAAAAAACCCTTCACCAGAAAAACCCTCCGGAGCCTTCACTGTTGAAATTGCATCAGCGGTATTGGCTGGGATGGGGTTAATATTAAATCGTACCGGACGTGCCATAATCTTTCTATTAACAATAAATGGCTCAATAATGTTCCATCTACTTTTTCTATTTACAAAAAAGCCGTGAAGATTATTCACAGCATATTAATCTTCCCACTTAAGGGCACCTTTTTTGATAATATAAATGAAGCCAACCAGGAAAAAGGAAACAAACATCAATACAGCCCAAAAACCTGCCCAACCCAGTTCCCTGAAATTAACTGCATATGGATAAAAGAAAATTACTTCCACATCGAATAACACAAACAAAATGGCTACCAGGAAATATTTAATGGCCATAGGCTGGCGAGCATCTCCGTGGCTTTCAATACCACTTGCAAAGGTTTCCAGCTTATCGGAGGTCTTTCTTTTTGGTCCAAGCCACTGAGATACAGCAATCATGGTAGCTACAAAACCGGCGGCAAAAATCAGTTGGATTCCAATCGGAAGGTACCCATACGCATTACTTGTAGCAGAAGCATCTAACAAAAAAGTCGGCCAGTTCATGTTAAAACATTAATGTCCCGCAAAAATAAGCCTGTGAAGCATATAAAAAGAAAAACTCCCCCAATAATGGGAGAGTTTTACCGAATTATTTAATCATTTAGCGTTAATCCCCGCTTCCGGATGAATTTGATGTGTTTCCGGAGGTGGTTTTGCCGCTATTTCCCTGTTTTTCTTTAGCTTTTATTCCTTCCACAATTGCAGCTTTGGTATCTAAGGCAAACTTGTTTTCTTCACCAGCATCTGGATACAGGGCCAGCATTTGCTCTGTTACTGCCAGGCCTTTCTCCAATTCCTTGGCTTTATCTACATAATACTTAAGCCTGTAGTAAAGATTAAAGAAGATGGTTTTCTTGTTTTTTTCCTTGTCTTTCATGTAAAAAGAATCCAGATAATCCAACACTGGGATAGCAGCTCCGGTTAAGGTATCAGGATCTGAAGCAAAAGCAGCTCTTCTCAGGAATGAATAAGGCTGTGGTTTATCAGGAAATGCCGCAAGGTATTTCTTACCTAACTCAATGGTTAAAGCGTAATCTTTTCCGGTAAATGCAGTATTGGTAAACTGATAGTATTCATATTCGCCCATTACTCCGCCTTTCAGGTCTACCTGTTTTTGCAACCAATTTAACTGTTCGCGGAACTTACCTGCTTTACCATAAATTTCTGCAGCTTTGCCCATATAGGCAATTTTGCTGTTTTTCAGGGTATCAATAGTCATTGCTTTCTCTATATAAGCAACAGCTTTTTCTTCACTTCCAGGGAAACGGGCATAAATTTTTGTTGCCAGTTCACATTGCGAGGTAGTTATTGTTGCGGGATCAGCAGTTGCAAAGAATTTTTCAATGGCCTCTTTTGCTTTTACTGAATCATTGGTTCTATCGTAGTTATATGCATAAACGATGTTCAGCTTAGGAAATTTATCTATGCCACCTACTTCAGCTTCAATTTGTTTGGCTTTTTCAAGGCTTTCATTGTATTTACCAGCGCGGAAAAGATAGTCAGCTACAAACATATCAGTGTTAGGGTCTTTATCTGCGTTAGCTACATATTTATCGAGGTATTCTTTTGCACGAGGTACATCTTTATCTGCATAGTAATCATACAGTACATAATATACCGGAGGAAAGGTAGGATCCGCTGCAATCGCGTTACCATAAAACTGCTCGAACAGTTCTTTATTATTCTGGCTCTGGTAGATACGACCGATCCTGTACATAGCTTTCGCATTTTTAGGATCACGTGTAATTGCTTCCTGGTATGCTTTTACAGCTTCACCACCATTTTCGCCACCTAGTTTCAGGTAGCTGATACCCATATTAATGAAAATATCAGGGTTAGTTAAATCAGTGGCGGCTGCCAATTTCAGTTTTTCGATACCGTAACTTGGGTCTCCCAGTTTACTGCCTCCATCGGCATTTGCACGTCCGATAGCATTCAGGATACCAGGGTCGGCTTTACCTTTATTACGCCCCCTAGTTGCAGTGGTAGCTGTAATAGCCTGCTCAAATTTTTGTTTAGCAGAATTGATATCACCTCCTTCAAGGATTTCGAGGTGACCCATTCCTACTAATAACCATGCATCGCTGCCGATTTCCTGTAACCCTTTCTGGTAAACATCTTTGGCTGAAGCAATCATGTCTTTGGTTAATCCACCTGCTTCGGCGGCAATCAATGACTGACCGTACCAATAGATCGTCTGGGGATCTTTTGTGTTGGCCTCATAAGCCTTTTTCAAAGTTTCACGGGCGCTTTTATACTTCTCGTAGTTGAGGAATTTAATTCCCTCAGCTACCTGCGCCATCAAACACTGTACAGCAAGCAAGGCTGTTACGATCAAAGAAACGGTCTTCTTCATTTGTCGGTTTTTATAGTTGTGTGTTAATCTGCATCTTTAATACTTCCGGATCTTTTCCCAAATCCCATTTTTGCCGGAACCAGGAATGCTCTCCGGAAAATTAACTGTCCCCTTTCCAGGCTCATGAAATTCATAAATCCTGTTCCGAGTCCAGCAACGTTTTCCTTTAATATATAATACAATGGACGTGCCAAAGGGTACTGTCCACGTGAAATGGTTGCCTGTGAGGGCATTGCGAATATATCTTTTTCTTCACATTTAACACATTCCACTAATCCCATTCTAATCTTTTTAAGGTAGTCGAGTTGTACAGGATCGTAACTATCTGCGATCCAGCTAATACCTACAAACCCTACTACATCTTTTCTGGAAGCTACAACATCCAGTACATCCCGGCTATCTTTTGCTGCCACCACATTGGCGCCAAAATTGCCATTTCTTAATACACTGTCTTTTAAATAGCGAACCGTACTGGTTGCTTTATTACCATCCATTACAGCGGTAATTTTATCCTTACCGCTCAGGATATTGCGAAGTTTGCTCAGGGTGAAGACACTATCAGGTGATTGCCTATTTACAATAATGGCTACTGCATCATAAGCCAGTATACCGTATTGCGGATTAAAAGACAACTGATTCTCAAAGAACGATGCTTCCTCTTTCGATAATCCCCTCGCTACAATAATCATACGGGTGCTGTCCTTCTGCAAATCCCTGAAACAATCTGATTCCGGTTTATAGGAAACGATGATATTGGTTTCAGGAAAAGAAGATTTATGTACCCTTAGCTGCTCTTCAATAACCGGTTTAAAACTCTCATCCACACTGATCCTGATTGTCCCCTTATTTGGTGTGTCTAACTCAGTCTTTACTTTATCAGGACTGTTACAAGACCATACCATGGTAAACAAACAAAACCATCCTATTGTATAAACAATTCCTTTTTGCATGTTAATAATCCCGCTTAATCCCCCTGTACAACCTGTAACCTCCATACAATACTGATATAGACCCCATCAGGTACCTGTACATCGGATCTATCATTGTTAACTGTTCAATTTTTAACTGCTCTGCCAACAATAATATAAAAGCCATCCCCAGGATAAAAACTGCCATAGAGAGATCATAAATCATCCTCATCACTCGGTAACTCTTTCGCTGTTTCTCTCTAAAATCCAGTTCCATATTGACCATTTTTTGTACCCGGGGTGGGCAATTTAGTTAATAATTTTATTTACCAGAAGAATCAAGTGTTCATTTTACAATAAAATATTTCCTTCTTACTCTTTAGATGCACTCATTTTAGCTTTCCATAATAACCTTTGTTAAAGATGCTGCCAGTTGTTAGTTATTATTATGATTTTTTTTGAAATATATAAGTCGAAGGATCCGAAATAGGAGACAATACTGTCCAGGGAAAATAAGCTGCGAGCTTCTAGCCTCTAGCCGCTAGCTTTGATTGGTGCTTGTTTTAGGCTCTCTGCTATTATTTGAATAATTGACAGAGCTTGCGAATTTGTTTTGTAAAAATCCTATTTCAAATAAATATTTAATTACAATATTTACGCTTGCGGATGGTTAAATTAATAGCAAAAAAAGGCTAGTAGCCAGCAGCTAGTGGCTAGAAGC